>NZ_JBGEHL010000002.1:0-572382 GCF_041403445.1 Aliiroseovarius conchicola | reverse complement strand
GTTTCGAAGGCTGAAAGGATACCGGCGCATCTTCTCAAGGTTCGAAAAGCTGGACGTCATGTACCGCGCTTTCCTGAATTTCGCCCTAATCGTCGATATGATTAAGTGTTAACAGGCCCTAGAAGATGCGCGCAACTTCTTCAAAATGGCACAGATGAGTCAGGCCATGCATGTACCGGGAATCCTGCCTGTTGAACCGCAGGATGTGCCCGTGCCGCTACGCCATCTGGATCTGGTATCCTCGGCTTTGACGCTCACCGACAAGCCGATCAAGGGATCGGTTCTGTCGGCAACTGCGGCGCGTGACACCGTTGATATGATGCGCATCATCTTCGGCGAGGGATTCGTCGATCAGAACGTGGTCCTTACCTCTCTGCTAAACTGCAACACGCCGCTGGTTTGGGACGAAACCATGCTGGAATCTCTGCGCGTCTATGCCGATGCCAATCAACCATGTCTGCTGACGCCCTTCGTTCTGGCAGGCGCTAGCGCTCCGGCCAGCCCGCTGGGTGGCGTGGCGCTGCTTATTGCGGAATCGCTGGCGGGTATCGCCTACTCGCAAGTCATCCGACGCGGTTGCCCAATGGTGATGGGCGTGGCGATTATGGGTGTGTCAATGAAGACTGGTGCGCCGATGATGGGATCGCCTGAACCAGGACTTATGAATCTTTTGGTGGGTCAGATGGCGCGGCATTACGGTGTTCCGTGGCGGTCCTGCTCCATGTGGACAGGCTCGAAATCTCCCGACCTGCAGGCCGGTTTCGACAGCGCCAACACCATGTGGCCAGTTTTGCTGGCCGGGTGTAACTTTATCGTACACTCGGCGGGCTTTCTAGAAGGGGCACCTGGGGTCAGTTATTCAAAATGGGTGCATGACGCCTATCAACTTGAGTCTTATCACCGTTTCTTCTCGGGTCTGCAGGAGGAAAATCTAGACGCAATTATGGGTGATGTAACTAATGTTGGTCCGGGTGGCCATTTCTTGGGTACTGATCACACGCGCGAAAATCCAATGCATATCAACGGCCTGCAGAACAACGATAGCTACGAGAGGTGGTTTGATGAGGGCGCGAAGAATGCGGACCAGGTTGGCCGGGAAGAAGCGCAACGCATCCTGGACAGTTATATGCGACCGCCGATGCCCGACGATCAGGCCAGCGCCTTGGCGGAATTCGTTGCCAAGAAGCGGATCGAGTATCAAAGTTAGATAGGGGCCGGTCCGGCCGCTATTCTCATTCACGAACAGGATACCTTGCGCTATAACCGAGACCTCGACAAAACCGCTCTCACTCAATCAGGTTCGTGCACTACCAACACCAGTTGCAAAAGTTTAATACGCATCATCTGAAGCACATTCTTTGCTTGTCGCTTTTGGTGTGGGTCGGTTTCTTTTGAATTTGTGCATGGACTGCCCGCTCGGAAATGCTTCTAGGCTCGGCAAACGAAAAGCGACCATTCGAGCCTAAGCGGAGAAGGCCCACTCTGTTCGCTAAGCGGTCACTATTGACGCAATATTTGCCTAGCTCAAAGACATGTCAGGATGTGGCCTTGAGGACTCTAATAAGCGTAGCACCTACTTCCCGCCAGCTGCCGCCTTTTTCTTTGGAGCGGCCTTCTTCTTAGCCGCCGCTTTCTTTTTCGCAGGCTTCTTCTTCGCCGCTTTTTCAGCGATCCAGCCGACGGCCATCTCCATGGTCACGTCTTCGGGATTCACGTCTTTGGGGATCGTCGCGTTGACCTTTTCCCACTTCACGTACGGACCGTAGCGGCCTTCCATGACGTTCACCGGGCCGCCGTCTTCGGGGTGTTCTCCCAATTCTTTCAATGCTTTGGCCGCCGCACGCCCGCGCCCACCAGGGTTGGCGCGTTTCTCGGCCAGCATCTCGACCGCGCGGTTCATGCCGATGTCGAACACGTCGTTGGGGTCTTTCAGATTGGCATAGGTCGGCTTGGCATCGTCGGGCAGCTTGTGCATGACATACGGCCCAAAGCGCCCGAAGTTCGAGCTGATCATGCCGCCTTCCGGGTGTTCACCGATTTCGCGGGGCAGGGACAGAAGCACCAGTGCTTTCGCCAGATCCATCTCGTCCTTGTCCCAGCCTTTGGGCAGGCTGGCGCGAGGCGGTTTTTTGTTCTCGGGCGTGGGTTCGCCGCGCTGCACATACGGTCCAAAACGCCCAGATTTCAGCCAAATCTCGTCGCCTGCATCTTCGCCCAACACACGTTCGTCACCTTCAGCGCCTTCACCGGCAATTGGGCGGGTGTACGTGCATTCGGGGTAGTTGCCGCAGCCGACAAACCCGCCTGTGCGCGAGGTTTTCAGGTGCAGTGACCCTTGGCCGCATTTCGGGCAGATGCGCGGGTCTGATCCGTCTTCACGGGGCGGGTAAAGCTGAGGTGCAAGGGCTGCGTCCAGCTTGTCCAGCACTTCGGAAATCCTCAGCTCGGATGTTTCAGCAATCGCAGCTGAGAAATCCCGCCAGAAGCGCGCCAGCACTTCCTTGTAATCCATATCACCCGCCGAAATCTCGTCGAGTTCCTCTTCCAAATTCGCGGTGAACTCATAGCCCACATACTGGCGGAAGAAATTCATCAGGAAGATCGTCACGATCCGGCCCTTATCCTCGGGGAACAGGCGGTTCTTGTCTTTGCGAACGTACTCGCGATCCTGAATGGTCGTGATCACCGATGCATAGGTCGAGGGGCGACCAATGCCCAGCTCTTCCATGCGTTTGACCAGCGTCGCCTCGGTGTAGCGGGGCGGGGGCTGGGTGTGGTGCTGTTCGGGCGTGATGCCGGTTTTCTTGGCAGCCTCGCCTTCCATGATCTGGGGCAGGCGCTTGTCGTCGTCATCCACCACCTGATCGTCGCGGCCTTCTTCATAGACCTTCATGAAGCCTTCGAAGACCACTACCTGACCGGTGGCACGCAGCACAACTTGACCGTCCGCAGACCCCACATCCACCGACGTACGCTCAAATTTGGCGCTTTCCATTTGGCTGGCGAGGGTCCGCTTCCAAATGAGGTCGTATAGCTTGCGCTGATCGGGTTCGAGCTTCGCCAAATCGCCGCCCGACACGGTCATATCCGTCGGGCGAATACACTCGTGTGCTTCCTGCGCATTTTTGGCTTTGTTCTTATAAATCCGTGGGTTGTCCGGGATAAAATCTTTGCCATAGCGATCCGAGATCGCGTCCCGTGCGGCCGTCACGGCCTCGGGCGCCATGTCGATCCCGTCAGTCCGCATATAGGTGATGTATCCGGCCTCGTACAGGCGCTGGGCGGTCGACATTGTTTGACGCGCGCCAAAGCCGAACTTACGGCTGGCTTCCTGTTGCAGGGTCGAGGTCATGAAGGGCGGCGAGGGGTTGCGGGTGGCTGGTTTCGCTTCGACCGACTGAACTGACAGATCACGCGACGAAATCGCCTGCACGGCCAATTCAGCAGCGGTTTCGTTTTCAAGGTCGTACCGGTCGAGCTTTTGGCCCCCCAGAACCGTCAGTCGCGCTTCGAATTCTTTTCCGCGTGGTGTCGAAAGCAGCGCCTTTACCGACCAGTATTCGCGGGCGTTAAACGCCTCGATCTCTTCTTCCCGCTCAACGATCAAACGCAGGCAAACCGACTGCACACGACCGGCAGACCGTGCGCCGGGCAGCTTGCGCCACAGAACCGGTGACAGGTTGAAGCCCACCAGATAGTCCAGCGCGCGACGGGCCAAGTAAGCCTCGACCAGATCGGTGTCGACATCGCGAGGTTGCTGCATCGCCTCGGTCACGGCGGATTTGGTGATCGCGTTGAACACCACGCGGCTGACCGGCGTGTCCTTCTTGATCGCACGCCGCTTGCGCAGGGCTTCCTCAAGGTGCCACGAAATCGCTTCGCCTTCACGATCGGGGTCGGTGGCGAGGATCAGGTTGTTGTCGTCTTTCAACGCATCGGCAATGGCGCGCACATGCTTGGCGCTGTCGCGGCCAATTTCCCATTTCATGGCAAATTCTGCATCCGTATCAACCGAGCCATCTTTGGGCGGCAGGTCGCGGACGTGGCCATAAGACGCCAGCACCGTGTAATCGGAGCCAAGATACTTGTTGATGGTCTTGGCTTTGGCCGGGCTTTCGACAACGACGACTGGCATGAACTTCCTTCCGACTCAGGTGCACCATGAAATAATGGCAGTATTTCTGGAGGCGTTAGATGGGTTGTGAAGGGCGGGTTTGTCAATGGGCACTCTCTATATATAGGGGCACATATCGCCGCGCCCCCTTTAGGGGGCGGGAAATTTAGCGGTGTACGCGCAACGGTCGGAATAATCGATTTACACGGGCAGAACATTCGTGGAACACTCTTTCCACCCTGCAATCCCGTTGATAAAGAACCTGCATGAGCGATTTTGACGAAGATGACGCATTCGAGGCCGCCGCCCGCCCCAGCTTGTCGCAAATGGCGATGGCAGCACGCCCGTTGCCGTATCTGGATGGACTGAACCCGGCGCAGCGCGAGGCGGTTGAAGTGCTTCAGGGTCCGGTTTTGATGCTGGCGGGTGCGGGGACGGGGAAAACCAAAGCCCTCACCACCCGCATTGCGCATCTTCTGAACACTGGACAAGCGCGCACGAACGAGATTTTGGCGGTGACCTTCACCAACAAAGCGGCGCGCGAGATGAAAGAGCGTGTCGCGGGGCTGTTGGGCCAGACGGTTGAGGGCATGCCGTGGATGGGCACGTTCCACTCGATTTGTGTGAAACTGTTGCGCCGCCATGCTGAACTGGTCGGGCTGAAAACCAACTTCACCATTCTGGACACCGACGACCAGATCCGGCTGCTGAAACAATTGATTGCGGCGAACAATATCGACGAAAAACGCTGGCCTGCGCGACTGCTGGCGGGCGTGATCGACAATTGGAAAAACCGCGCTTGGACGCCAGAAACGCTGCCTGCATCCGAGGCGCAGGCCTTCAACGAACGTGGCCCAGAGCTTTACGCGCAATATCAGGCGCGGCTGCTGACATTGAACGCTTGTGATTTTGGCGATCTGCTTTTGCACGTGGTCACGATTTTCCAAAAGCATGACGACATCCTCAGCAAGTACCAAAGCTGGTTTAAGTACATTCTCGTCGACGAATACCAAGATACCAACGTCGCCCAATACCTCTGGCTGCGCCTTCTGGCGGCGGGGCACAAGAACATCTGCTGCGTGGGCGATGACGACCAATCGATCTATGGCTGGCGCGGGGCCGAAGTAGGCAATATCCTGCGGTTTGAAAAGGATTTTCCCGGCGCTAAGGTGGTGCGGTTGGAGCAGAACTACCGCTCCACCGCGCATATTTTGGCCGCCGCGTCTGGCGTGATCGCGGGCAACCAAGATCGTCTGGGCAAAGAGCTTTGGACCGATGCCGAGGGCGGCGAGAAAGTCCGTTTGATCGGTCACTGGGACGGCGACGAAGAAGCCCGTTGGGTCGGGGAAGAGATCGAGGCGATGCAATCCGGCACGCGGGGCAGGGCACCGATGTCGCTGGACGACATGGCGATCCTCGTGCGTGCCTCTCACCAAATGCGCGCATTTGAAGATCGTTTCCTGACCATCGGCCTTCCTTACCGCGTGATCGGTGGCCCTCGCTTCTATGAGCGGCTCGAAATTCGCGACGCGATGGCCTATTTCCGGCTGGCGGTGTCACAGGACGATGACCTTGCGTTCGAACGGATCGTCAACACCCCCCGCCGGGGCTTGGGCGACAAAGCGGTGCAAACCATCCAAGGGCTGGCCCGCCAAAACGGTGTGTCGCTGGTTGAGGGCGCGCGCATTGCGGTCGAGACGGGCGCGATCAAGGGCAAGGGTGGCAAGGGGCTGGCGGAGTTGCTGGGAAATCTGGACCGGTGGCACACTTTCCTGACTGGCACACGGCCATCTGTAGTCCGGGCAGCTAGGCCGGTAAGGCCCGACACGGACGGAGATAGTGAGGTCGTTGCGGATGACTTGAGAGAAAACTACCAGTCGGCTCAGAAAGAACTGGGTGGTCTCAATGACGGACCGCATGATCCGGCATTCACAGAAGAAAACGAGGAGCATGTCGAACGTATGGACCCGGTGGAGTTAGAGGGTACCCATATCGAATTGGCCGAAGTGATCTTGGAAGAATCCGGTTACACCGAGATGTGGTTGAACGACAAAACGCCCGAAGCACCGGGGCGATTGGAGAACCTCAAAGAGCTGGTGAAGGCCTTGGAAAGCTTTGAGAACCTGCAAGGGTTCTTGGAACATATCAGCCTGATCATGGATAACGACACCGATGATGCCGAGGAAAAGGTCACCATCATGACCCTGCACGGAGCGAAGGGTCTGGAGTTTCCTGGGGTCTTCTTGCCGGGTTGGGAGGACGGGCTGTTCCCCTCGCAACGGTCGATGGATGAAAGCGGGTTGAAAGGCCTGGAGGAAGAGCGCCGTCTGGCCTATGTCGGTATCACGCGGGCCGAGGAGGTCTGTACGATTTCCTTCGCCGCCAACCGGCGCGTTTACGGCCAGTGGCAATCGCAATTGCCCTCGCGTTTTGTCGACGAATTGCCCGAGGCGCATGTCGAGGTGCTGACCGCGCCTGGGCTCTATGGTGGCGGCTATGGCGGCATGTCAGGAGATTTCGGTACATCACCGCTTGAAGACAAAGCCAGTCGTGCAGACGCTTACAACTCGCCCGGGTGGAAACGGATGCAGGCGCACACTGGATCTGGGGGCAACTTGCGTGCCAAACCCAGCCCAAATGAGGCGCGCGGGTTGGTGATCGACGCCACCGCCGTGTCGTCCTTCACCCAAGGCGACCGCGTGTTTCACACGAAATTCGGCTATGGCACGGTGATGGGGATCGAAGGCGACAAGCTGGATATCGAGTTTGACAAAGCGGGCGCCAAAAAGGTCGTCTCCAAATTTATCGTACCGGCGGCACAAGCGGGCGACGTGCCGTTTTAAGTTGGGGATCTGACGAGATCATGCTGTATTTTCGGCAGGTGTTTTGATGCTGCCCAGAGGGTGAACACTGCTCAGACACATGCAATTGGTGTCAGTTAGGCGCAGCAGGATTTGCCTTCTTGAATTGGCGGGCAGGGCACTGTCGCATAGGAGCAAAAGACACAGCAGTCCCCCTCAAGCGGTTTAAGAACGGCCTTGCAGGACTTGCATTCATAAAACCACTGGCAGGCATCGGTGGGCATCGTCTCGACTTCAACGTGACCGCAAGAAGGGCAGGTGAGTGCTGACGTCAGGACCACATCCGTTTCATTTTTCGCCATGTGCTTAACCCCTGGACAATGAAACCCGGCCTTAATCGGCAACAAGGCAATTGCACTGTAAGCGACACTGGGAACACCTGTAAGGTCCTCCACATTCAAATGATCGTTAGAACCAGGACCTCTGGTGATTTTGGCAAAAGGGGGGCGTAATATCCCGCTTGGGCCTGATTGGGTGCGTGATTTTCACATTCGAAAACAAAAAAACGGCGATGCCCGGGAGGAGGTGGGCATCGCCGTTTCTATGTGATGCGGGGCTCTGGGAGGAGGTAGAGACCCGTCGTCATGTGGCTTGGGGTCTGGGAGGAGGTAGACCCGTTGCCGTATCGGGATGGTTGCTGGGAGGAGGTAGCAACGTCCCGGATCTTAGGGGGTGCAGCGATGTTCGGGAGGAGGTGAACATCGCTGCAACCCACGGACCCTCAAGGGAGGAGGAAGAGGGTCCGAAACTTGGTTGATTGTGCGGCGGAACCGGGGAGGAGGTCGGTCCCGCCGCCAATCAAAGCCACCACAAGGGAGGAGGACGTGGTGGCCAGAAAGCTTACTTGCCGTAGACGGCCATGCGTGCTGTGTGGCGGATTGAGCCACGGCCAAGGCCGAGGTCAGCCAGCTCGCGGTCGCTGAGTTGGTTCAGTTCACGAACGGTTTTACGGTACAGCGAGCGTGTCTCGAGCTGTTCTTTCCATTCGGTGATGCGGGCGGCCAAACGGTCAGCGATGCTTACGGGGGCCAGAAGAATTTCAGTTGCGTGTGCCATTTTATCTCTCTCTTACGTCTCAGTCGCAGCGTTCTGCGGTGGGTGCGGGCGATGCCGCCGGATATTGTGTTTGCGCTCACATTGTCGCTTGTGATGATTAAATGGTCCCAATGCTGCGAATGCACAATACCCCAGTTTGTCAAAGCCGGTATGCGGCGGACGCATACATAAAAATGTCACAATTATAGATGGTTGCGCGAGTGTGAAGCTTGACCTTAGGTAAAATGCTGCAGTGCGGAAATATGCGCTTTAGGAGCTGAGGCTGGCCAAATATGGTGGCAATTTGCACGATGACATATCCCAAAACGTCGACCCGACGCGCGTATCTGCTGATAAGTTCATGCGCGTCAAAATGCAGCCAGGGTATGAATGCCTCTTGCGCCTGCGTGGAAAGCTGCCAAGTAATGGGCAAGTTTGTAGGAGGCTTAAATGTCCGAGATGCGCGATAAGATTATGGGCACGTTGTCCGCCATTGCTCTGCCTGATGGCGGGGACCTTGCGTCGCGCGATCTAGTGCGTGCGCTGACAGTGGACGGTGGCGCGGTCAGTTTTGTGATCGAGGCCGAGACGCCCGAGCAGGCGGCAGGTCTGGAACCTCAGCGCCGCGCGGCTGAAACCGCCGTGGCCGCCCTTGATGGGGTAGAGCGGGTATCCGTCATCCTGACCGCCCATGGCCCAGCCAAAGCCGCGCCTCAGCCTCCTAATTTGAAAATTGGTGGCCATCCGAAACCACAGGCTGGACCGCTACCGGTCCCCGGTGTCGCCAATGTCATTGCAATCGCATCCGGCAAGGGTGGGGTGGGGAAGTCGACGCTCAGCTCGAACTTGGCTGTGGCGCTGGCACGTCAGGGGCGCAAGGTCGGTCTTTTGGACGCTGATATTCTGGGGCCATCGCAACCACGGATGATGGGCACAAACGAACGTCCGTCTTCCCCTGATGGTGAGCAACTGATCCCGGTTGAGGCGCATGGCATCAAGATGATGTCCATTGGCCTAATGCTAAAATCAGAGCGAGAGGCAGTGGTCTGGCGCGGACCCATGCTTATGGGCGCGTTGCAACAGATGATGTTTCAAGTGGATTGGGCACCGTTGGATGTGCTGATCATTGATCTGCCTCCCGGCACGGGCGACGTGCAGCTGACTTTGGCTCAGAAATCGCAGATCACCGGTGCGATCATTGTGTCGACCCCGCAAGACGTGGCGTTGATTGATGCCCGTAAGGCGATCGACATGTTTGACAAGGTGAAAGTACCCATTCTTGGCCTGATCGAAAACATGTCGACCTATACCTGTCCGAATTGTGGGCATGAGGCGCATCTGTTTGGCCATGGCGGTGTGCGTGACGAAGCCGCCGAGCTTGGCGCGCCGTTCCTTGGCGAAATTCCATTGTCACTTGATGTGCGATTGGCAGGCGATAGCGGAACCCCCGCTGCTGCTGGCGACGGCCCAATGGCCGAGGCTTACGCGACGCTTGCCCGCGACCTTGTTGCACGCGGCATCGCCTAAGCAATCTCTCCTCAGAGCTTGAAGGTCCTGCGCCGGACGATGGTCTGACGCGGGCTGCTGGCATATGCATGAAACCCGAACTCGATAGGTCTATCTCGTATTTCCCACTTCATGGGACAACTATGTATCGAATGTCTCGGGTTGCACTTTTTCGACATTTTAGACATGAATTCGGACCATTTCGGCTGATTTATCTTCTCAGTTTAGGGGCGCACGGAGGAAAACTGAAAAAAGTTTGGAAATCACGGCACTTTTTTATTCTGCAAGTGCGAAGCTATATATAGTGTATAGAGGCTCACAAATCACATTTTGTCGTGGGCTAAGGGGCGATTTTGCCGATTTTTGGCTGCCCTTTGCTGCGCATCAGCACCATGAAGTGTCATGATTTCCCAAAAAAACTCTTGTCACCCACGTTTTCCCACGCTACCCATAATACCAGATGAGGACGGGACATAAGAGGCAGCAAGACCTCGTGACACTCCCAAGTCAGGTTTCATACAGGCACCCGCTTCATTGACGAAAGAGATCCGGCGCGAACGCGAGCAGACATCCCCCCAGGTGGCGCGCGCAGCTGGACACCCCGGAAACGGGACAGGCGGCGGATTGGGCAGTGGCAGCAGCTCAATCCGCCGTTTCTATTTCAAACCCCCAAACGGGGTCAGGTCATTAGATCGGGGCAATGATCCGGGACAGTATAAGGAGCCGCGAAAGTGGCACGCAGGTTCAGAGGTGAAGGCCGCCACAAGGTGGACGCAAAGGGTAGGGTGTCGATCCCAGCCCTGTTTCGCCGTGTGCTTGAGGCTGGAGACCCGGATTGGACCGATGGACTAAACCCGAACATTGTCATCGTATATGGTGACGAGCGTCGCAATTACCTTGAGTGCTACACGATGGAAGCCATCGACGAAGTCGATGACAAGATCGCGGAAATGCAACGTGGATCGAATGAACGACGCACGCTGGAGCGTTTGTTTAACGGTCAGTCTCTGCCGACAAATGTAGATGACACCGGGCGGTTGGTTCTGCCCGCCAAGCTGCGCCAGAAGCTTGGCATCGAGAAAGAGGCGTTCTTTATCGCCACCGGTGACACGTTCCAAATCTGGAAGCCCGAGACCTATGATGAATTCGAAATGGCGCGAGCAAATGCTTGGCTGGATCAGCAGCCGGAAGATTTCGATCCGGTTTCGCTGTTAGGGCGGGGAACAACGTCAGGCGGAGGCGGATGATATGACCGATCCGGCTGCCACCGAAAAACGTCCTCATATTCCAGTCTTGCTACGGCCGCTTTTGAAAGCGGTCGCACCTGTTTCTGGTGATTGGGCAGATGGGACCTTCGGGGCCGGTGGGTATACACGCGGATTGTTGGATGCTGGCGCGGATTGGGTCTGCGGGATCGACCGCGATCCAATGGTGTTTGACATGGCAGCGGACTGGGCCAAGGGCTATGGCAATCGGCTGGCGCTTCGCGACGGCACATTCTCGGACATGGACACACTTGCAGAACGCCCGCTTGATGGCGTGGTTCTGGATCTTGGTGTCAGCTCTATGCAGCTTGATCTGGCCGATCGCGGGTTTTCGTTCATGCGGGATGGTCCGCTGGACATGCGGATGAGCCAATCTGGCCCGACCGCGGCGGATATCGTCAACAAAGCCGACGAAGAAAACTTGGCCGACATCTTGTATCACTATGGCGAAGAGCGTGCCTCGCGCCGGATTGCACGTGCGATCGTGAAGGCCCGCGCCGAGGCTCCGTTTGAAACCACGCTGCAATTGGCCAAAGTGGTTGAGAAGTGCTTGCCCCGTTCCAAAACCGGCCAAAGCCATCCGGCCACCCGTTCGTTTCAAGCGATCCGCATCGCGGTGAATGACGAATTTGGTCAATTAGTCGAAGGACTTGAGGCCGCAGAGCGCGCGTTGAAGCCCGGTGGAATGTTGGCCGTCGTGACGTTCCATTCGATGGAGGACCGCGTCGTGAAGCGGTTTTTCCAAGCGCGCGCTTCTGAAGGCGGAGGTGGTTCACGCTATGCGCCCGAACAAGCGGTCGAGACGCCGCGCTTCAAGCTGACCCCCAAAAAAGCCATCGCGCCAGACGAAGAAGAACTGGCCGAGAACCCGCGTGCGCGGTCTTCACGTCTGCGCGTGGCCACCAGAACAGACGCGCCAGCCGGCACATCAGATCGGCGCAAACTTGGACTCCCACCCCTTGTTTTCAAGGATAAATCATAATGCGTAGCTTGCTTTACATCACATCCGCTTTGGTCGTCATGGCATTGGCCTATTGGGCGTATTCCGAAAACTATAAGACGCAAGCCTCGCTTGATCGTGTTGAAGATTTGCAACGTGAAATTGGCAATATGCAGGAACGTCTAACGGTTCTAAGGGCCGAGTGGGCCTATCTGAACCGCCCGGACCGCCTGCGTGATTTGGCAGAGTTGAACTATGAGCGGCTGGGCCTACTGCCCCTCGCGCCCGAGCAATTCGGACGTGTGGATCAGGTGGCCTATCCATCCGAAGAGCTGCCAGAAATTACCGAGACCTTTGATGTGATCGGGGAGATTTCGCAATGACCCGTGTGCCCCTTCGCCCTCTTGCCCGCATCCTTGAAGCGCGGGCGAAAGGTGAAAACCCCGATGCGATCGAGCGTGAAAATCTGCGTCAACGGCATGACGAAATCCGCGACCGGTCAAGGCTGAGATCCGAAGGGCGTCTGCTGGTGTTGGCTGGGCTATTCCTTTGCGCCTTCCTTGTCGTGGGTGGTCGCATGGCGATGTTGTCAGCAACTGAGCCAAAAGAACCACGCGCGCAAGCGCCGGGGGCTTCGATTGCTACCGCACGTGCAGATATCGTGGACCGGCAGGGGCGTATTCTTGCAACCAACCTTGTGACGCATGCGCTTTATGCGCAGCCGCCGCAAATGGTGGACCCGGAACGCGCCGCCGATGAGTTGATTAAGATTTTCCCTGATCTGAAGCGGGAACGGCTGATCAAAGATTTCACAGGCTCGCGTAAGTTCTTGTGGATCAAGAAAAAACTCAGCCCAGAGCAAAAGCAAGCCGTGTTTGATATTGGTGAGCCCGGTTTGTTGTTCGGCCCACGCGAAATGCGTCTTTATCCCAATGGCAAGCTGGCCGCCCACGTCATGGGTGGCGCGAGCTTTGGCCGCGAAGGCGTCAGCGCTGCCGAGGTGATCGGAGTCGCTGGGGTCGAAAAGCAGTTCGACAACTATCTGCGTGATCCGGCCAATGGCGACAAGCCGTTGGAGCTGTCACTTGATCTGACCATCCAGGCATCGATTGAGCGTGTGCTTTATGGCGGCATGAAGCTGATGAATGCCAAAGGCGCTGCCTCGGTGTTGATGGATGTACACACGGGCGAGGTGATTTCGGTTGTCTCGCTTCCCGACTTTGATCCAAACAAGCGCCCGCGCGTGTTGACCAAAGGCGACCAATCCGACAGCCCGCTTTTCAACCGGGCGGTTCAGGGTGTCTACGAGCTGGGGTCGACCTTCAAGATCTTCACCGCCATTCAGGCGATGGATTTGGGGTTGGTGAATGCGAACACGGTGATCGACACAGGCGTGCCGATGAAGATTGCAGGTCACCGGATTGGCGAATTTAAGAACAAGAACTATGGCAAGATCAGCGTGTCGGACATTATCGTCAAATCCTCGAACCGGGGAACAGGGCGGATGGCCTTGCAGATCGGGCCGGAGCGTCAGCAGGAGTTCCTGAAGGCAATCGGTATGTTCGAGCGTACACCGTTCGAGATTGTCGAAGCTCAGGGTTCGCAACCGCTCCTGCCCAAACGTTGGGGCAAGCTTAGCTCGGTTACGATTTCTTACGGACACGGGCTGTCGTCGACGCCGATGCACTTGGCCGCTGGTTATGCCGCCATTGCCAATGGCGGGTTCGCGGTGAAGCCCACGGTTCTGAAACAGGAACGCATTGCGCGGGGACCGCGTGTGATGACCTCGGCTTCGGCGGCGGCAGCGCGTGACATGTTGCGCAAGGTGGTCACTGAAGGCACAGCCTCGTTTGGCGAGGTTGAGGGGTATAAGGTCGCCGGTAAAACCGGCACGGCCGATAAACCCAAGCCGCGCGGAGGGTACTATGATGACAAGGTTATCAACACCTTCGCCAGTATGTTTCCGGCGGATAATCCGAAATACGTGTTGATTGTAACGCTGGACGAACCGGTGGAAACCACTGGCCCGAAACCTCGCCGGACGGCAGGTTGGACGGCCGTGCCGGTTGCCGCCGAAATTGTGCGCCGCGTGGCCCCTTTGCTTGGCATGAAGCCCGAGCTTGAACCCGCCGTTGAAACCTTTGCGGCAACTGGGGTAACACTCACCTCGAACTGATCAAAACGGGTTTGCAAAATGGGCGCTGAGACAACAACCAAATCCCTGGCCGAACTGGGGCTAAGCGCCCGGGGCGGCAAAGAGGCCGCAATCACCGGTTTGTCTGTGGACAGTCGGCTTGTGAAGCCCGGCCACTTGTTCGCAGCCCTTCCCGGTGCCAAGGTGCACGGGGCCGAGTTCATTCAATACGCGTTGCGTATGAAAGCCTCTGCCATCTTGACTGACCCAGAAGGTGCCAAGATCGCCAAGGCCGAACTTGACGCGTCTGACGCCGCCCTTGTCGTGACCGAGGATCCGCGTATGGCTTTGGCGTATGCCGCAGCCCTTTGGTTCGGCGCGCAGCCTGAATATATGGTGGCAGCGACGGGCACCAACGGCAAAACCTCGGTGGCAAGTTTCACACGTCAAATCTGGACCTTGATGGGGATCAAGGCCGCCAATCTGGGCACCACCGGGGTCGAGGGCGCATATACTGCGCCGCTGAACCATACGACGCCGGAACCCATCACGCTGCATAAAGTTCTGGCTGATATGGCCGGCGCGGGCGTGACCCATGCGGCGATGGAGGCATCTTCCCACGGGCTTGCGCAACGCAGGCTAGATGGCGTGCGTCTGACAGCAGCGGCGTTTACGAATTTCACGCAAGATCACCTCGATTATCATGAGACGTTTGACGAGTACTTTGCCGCCAAGGCAGGGCTATTCGCGCGTGTGCTTCCCGAAGGGGGGACCGCTGTGATCAACATGGATGACCCAAAGGGCAAAGAGATGGCCGTGATTGCCGAAGCACGTGGCCAACGGCTTCTTCGTGTGGGCATGGACGAGGCAAATGAACTCCGTCTGAATGCGCGACGCTACGACGCGACGGGACAGGAGTTGATGTTCAGTTGGAATGGCAAGGCACATACCGCACGGCTGAACCTGATCGGCGGCTTTCAGGCCGAAAACGTGCTGGCAGCCGCCGGTTTGGCAATCGGATGCGGTGAAGACCCAGATCATGTGTTCGACACGTTCAAGGATCTGGAAACCGTGCGCGGTCGCATGCAGCACGCCGCCACACGCGACAACGGATCGGCGGTCTTTGTGGACTATGCCCACACGCCAGACGCATTGAAAACCGCGCTAAAAGCTATGCGCCCGCATGTTTTAGGGCGTTTGGTCGTGGTGTTTGGCGCGGGCGGTGATCGCGATACCTCGAAACGGGCCTTGATGGGGCAGGCGGCGGCAGAAAATGCCGATGTTGTCTTTGTCACCGACGACAACCCGCGCAGCGAAGACCCCGCAGCCATCCGCGCGATGGTAATGGCGGGCTGTCCCGAGGCTGTGAATGTCGGCGACCGAGCCGAGGCGATCTTGCGCGGTGTCGACGCGCTTAACCCCGGTGATGCGTTACTGATCGCAGGCAAGGGGCACGAGACCGGGCAAACCGTTGGGGATGACGTGCTGCCGTTTGATGATGTCGAGCAGGCCTCGGTCGCGGTATCGGCGCTGGACGGGCATCTGGCATGAGCCTGTGGACCGCAAACGAGGCCGCCAGGGCCACCGGCGGCACGGCGCAGGGCGATTGGTCGGTCGACGGGGTCTCCATCGACACGCGCACGATTCAGTCGGGCGATCTGTTCGTCGCGTTGAAGGATATCCGCGACGGCCATGACTTCGTCGCTCAAGCCTTGGACAAAGGGGCGGGGGCCGCTTTGGTCAGCCATATCCCCGATGGCGTAGCAGCTGATGCGCCGCTTTTGATTGTTGACGATGTCATGCCGGCGCTAGAAGCTCTGGGCCGCGCAGGTCGCGCCCGCACGGATGCGCGGGTGGTGGCCGTCACTGGCTCTGTCGGCAAGACCTCGACCAAGGAAATGCTCCGCGCTGTGTTGTCGGCACAGGGGCGCACCCATGCGGCCGAGGCGAGTTACAACAATCACTGGGGTGTCCCGCTAACGCTCGCCCGCATGCCTGTTGATACCGAGTTCGCGGTGATCGAGATCGGGATGAACCATCCGGGCGAAATCGCGCCCCTCTCGAAATTGGCGCGCCCGCATGTGGCGATGGTCACCACCGTCGCTGCTGCGCATCTTGAAGCGTTTGATGACCTTGCCGGCATCGCGAGAGAAAAAGCCGCGATATTTCAGGGGCTTGAGCCGGGTGGCGTTGCGGTCATCAACGGTGATCTGGAAACGACGCCGATTCTTAGGGACGCCGCGCGTGGCTTTGATTTGCAAAGCTTTGGCGAGGCGGAAGCGAATGACCACCAATTGGTCCATGTCTCGCTGACCCCAGACGCGACGATCTGCAAAGCCAATGTGGCCGGGGATGACCAGCTTTTCAAAATTGCCACACCGGGGCGGCATTTCGCGATGAACGGGTTGGCAGCACTGGTCGCAGCCCGTGCGATGGGGGCGGATACGACGCTCACCGCACGCAATATGGTCAACTGGCAACCGCCCGCGGGGCGCGGCACGCGGGAAGAGATCACTCTGGACGCGCCCGAGGGTTTGACGCTCACTCTGATCGACGACGCGTTCAACGCCAATCCGACGTCGATGCTCGCTGCGCTTGAGGTTTTGGGTGCGATGCAGCCTGTCGATGGCGTTGGACGTATCCACAAGGGACGCCGCATTGCGATACTTGGTGACATGCTGGAACTTGGCCCCGACGAAATCGCCCTGCACGCCGCCATCGCGGATACACCCTTCCTCACCGCCATTGATCAAATCCACTGCGTTGGCCCGCGGATGAAAGCTTTGTGGGAGCGTTTGGAAGGCGACCAACAAGGTATTTGGGTCGAGACCGCTACAGAGATGAGCAGCCAAATTCACAAGATTGTCGATGCGGGTGATGTGGTTTTGGTCAAAGGATCAAAGGGCTCTCTGGTCTCTCAAACTGTTGACGCCATCCGAAAAATGGGCCAATCGCTCCGTTAACCTTAAAAAGGAACCCACAATATGTTGTATTGGTTGACCGAGTTTTCGGACGGTGGTGATGCATTTAACCTTTTTCGCTATATCACGTTCCGGGCTGGTGGTGCGTTCTTTACCGCGCTGATATTCGGGTTCATTTTTGGCAAACCTCTGATCAACATCTTGCGGCGCAAGCAGGGCAAAGGGCAGCCGATCCGCGATGATGGCCCGGAAAGCCATAAGGAAAAGCAGGGTACACCCACAATGGGTGGCTTACTGATTTTGTCGGCGCTTTTGGTGTCCACATTGCTGTGGGCGCGGTTGGACAATCCTTATATCTGGATCACGCTCTTCGTCACCTATGGCTTTGGTTTGATTGGATTTGCAGACGACTACGCCAAGGTTTCAAAAGCCACTACGGCTGGCGTGTCAGGAAAGGTCAGATTGGCGCTTGGACTGCTGATTGCAGCGATTGCCGGCTACCTTGCCTCGATTGCGCATCCAGAAGGATTGCAGTTCCAGTTGGCGCTTCCCTTCTTCAAAAACACCCTTTGGAACATGGGTCTGTTCTTCATTCCTTTCGTGATTATCGTCATTGTGGGCGCCGCAAACGCTGTGAACCTGACAGATGGGCTGGATGGGTTGGCCATCATGCCGGTAATGATCGCTGCTGCCACGCTGGGCATCATTGCCTATGCGGTGGGTCGGGTCGACTTCACCGAGTATCTGGACGTGCATTATGTGCCGGGCACGGGTGAGTTGCTGATTTTCACGTCCGCCTTGATCGGTGGCGGCTTGGGGTTTCTGTGGTACAACGCTCCACCCGCTGCGGTCTTCATGGGGGACACAGGATCGCTGGCACTCGGCGGCGCGCTGGGTGCCATCGCAGTTGCCACGAAACACGAGATCGTTCTGGCCATAGTCGGCGGTCTGTTCGTGGTCGAGGCGCTGTCGGTGATCATTCAGGTGCTCTATTATAAGCGCACTGGAAAACGCGTGTTCCTGATGGCACCCATCCATCACCATTTCGAGCATCTGGGCTGGAAAGAGCCTCAGATCGTCATTCGGTTCTGGATCATCTCACTGATCCTAGCCTTGATCGGACTGGCGACCCTGAAAATTCGCTGACCTTGCGAAAATGTCTTCTAAAGCCTCGCCCTAACCGGCGGGGCTTTTGTTTTTTCATCAAACCGAGTAGCGATGGATCAATGAAAAGGCGGAGGCGTGGATGATCCCGGTCAAAGGATATGAAGGTCAGAAAGTGGCGGTGCTTGGGTTGGGGCGCTCTGGCCTTGCAGCGGCTCATGCGCTTGAGGCTGGCGGCGCAGAAGCGCTGTGCTGGGACGATGGGCAAGAGGCTCGGGACCGTGCCGAGGGCCAAGCCTTAATCCTGCATGACTTGTCCAAGGCAAATGCTTGGGATGGCGTTGCCGCCCTGATCGTCAGCCCCGGCATCCCGCACCTTTACCCGGAACCCAACAAGATCATTGCCCGCGCGATGGAGGCGGGGGTGCCCGTCGACAACGACATCGGCCTGTTTTTCCGTAGCTTCGCTGACAGTGATTGGGACAGTTTCGATACACAGCCCAAAATCGTTGCGATCACCGGATCGAATGGCAAATCCACCACCTCTGCGCTGATCCATCACATTCTGGAAGAGGCCGGTCGCCCTGCACAGCTTGCCGGAAACATCGGACGCGGCGTGTTGGATATAGACCCGGCACATGACGGCGAAGTCGTGGTGCTGGAGCTGTCCAGCTATCAAACCGATCTGGCCCGTGCGCTGACGCCTGACATCGCGGTGTTCACCAACCTGTCCCCGGACCATTTGGACCGTCATGGCGGCATGGGGGGCTATTTCGCGGCTAAGCGTCGCCTGTTTGCCGAAGGTGGACCCGACCGCGCCGTGATCGGCGTGGACGAGGCCGAAGGTGTTTATCTGGCCGGACAATTGTCAGAAGGGGCGGCGGATGATCGGGTCATCCGTGTCTCGGTTGATCGCAAACTGACCGGGCCGGGATGGCAGGTTTTTGCGCGCAAAGGGTTCTTGTCAGAGTATCGCAAGGGGCGTCAGGTGGCCTCGATCGATCTGCGGGGTATCAAGGGACTTCCGGGCACACATAATCATCAAAATGCCTGTGCGGCTTACTCTGCCTGCCGGGCGCTAGGCTTGTCCCCCAAACAGATCGAGGCCGCATTCAATTCGTTCAAAGGCTTGCCGCACCGGTCTCAGCTGGTGGGCGAAAAGGATGGCGTGTCGTTCGTGAATGACAGCAAGGCGACCAATGTTGACAGCGCGCGTGCGGCCTTGGCGGCGTTTAAGAATATCCGTTGGATTGCTGGAGGGTTGGGCAAAGATGGTGGGATTGAGGCGTTGTCGGTGGACGACCTGTCCGGCGTCACGAAAGCCTACCTGATCGGCCACTCGGCCCGCGAGTTTGCGTTGCAGCTGGGCGATATCCCGAATGAAATTTGCGAGACGATGGCAGCTGCCGTCGCTCACGCTGCAAAGGATGCCCAGTCCGGCGATACGGTTCTGCTAGCTCCGGCCGCTGCAAGTTTTGATCAATACCCGGATTTCGAAAAGCGCGGCGACGACTTCACCGACCAAGTGAACAACATACTTTCAGATACGTGAGCGCTAGCGGTATTCCACCGCATACGATAAAGGCAGAAAACCCCTTGTTTTAAAGGGGTTGCAATGTGTCGCGTCTCTGCTACCTCTGTCGCGGGAGGACACGCGAACCATGTTTCCATTGGAGGACAATCCCCAGCGTTACGCGCTGGCGAACGAGCTGCATGCACGGCCATCACCTGCACTTCAGGCGCCGGGAACGGCGGTATTTTTGGCGGTGAAACGGGCGAAACAGGCCGCCAGCCGCGATCTTGATGCGGATCGCGCACATCTGATTGAACTTCTGGATCGGTTTGGTGTTGCTCATCCCAGCCCCGGGGCAAACCACTATTTCGGGACCATCGGTCGCCATCATCTGAAATGGGAACAGCATACCGAATTCGTGACCTATACCGTCTTTGCAGACGGCGTAGGGTCGCGAGCGTTTGATCCAGCTGCGTTTGACGTCTTTCCAGAAGAATGGCTGCGATCCGCGCCGGGACAAAGGATTACGTCGGCCCAGATACGGATTGAACGCATGCCCGAAAGCGAGGCCGAGATGGACCAGGCGATCCGCAACTGGTTTGTGGCTGAAAGCGTTGCCTCGACATGGGTGCTTGACCGCGCGGCGATGGTGGCCGGCGACTTCCGGATTGATCCTGCTGGGCATATGCGTTTTGCAGCCTTCGTCCATAAGAACACTGGCCAGCGGCGGATCGGTCGTGTGGTCCAGCGCCTGTGCGAGATTGAGACCTACAAGACAATGGCGATGCTAGGCCTGCCCGTCGCGCGCGATCTGAAATCGCGCCTAAGCCATGTGGACGGTGAACTGACACATCTGGTCGGGGCAATGTCCCGCGCCGACCAAGCGCCAGAGATGACATTGAATGAGCTATTGGGCGTTTCGGCTAAGCTTGAGGATATGACAGCCGCCACGTCCTTCCGGCTTAGCGCGACCAAAGCGTATGATGCCATCGTTGGTCAGCGCATTGTTGCTATGCGGGAAGAGCGGTTCTTGGGGCGGCAGACGCTGAGCGAATTCATGATGCGTCGATATGATCCCGCCATGCGTACCATTCGAAGCGCCGAGGGGATGCTTGATAACATGTCTGGTCGTGCCAAACGGGCGGGCGATCTGCTGCGGACCCGCGTCGATGTGCAAAGGTCCGAGCAGAACCAAGCGCTGCTTGAAAGTATGGATCGGCGCGCGGATATGCAGCTTCGGCTGCAAGAAACGGTCGAAGGGTTGTCGGTCGTTGCAATCAGTTACTACGCTGTGTCGCTGGCCAGTTATCTAGCCTATCCGCTGACACATGTGATCGGCATCTCCAAGGGGATGTTGACGGCTTTGCTTACGCTGCCTGTGGTTGGGCTTGTGTACTGGGGCGTGCGACGGATCCGGCATTCGATTGGCCCGTAAGGCGGGCGTCTACACGCCCAGCCGCCCACGCACCTGCGGAAATCGAAAGAAGCGCCAAGAACGCTGCCGCCGATAAGGTCGACACACCGGAAATACCCGCGCCCACGGTGCAGCCTCCGGCCAGAACGCCGCCAATGCCCATCAGCGCGCCGCCAGACAGGTAGCGGCCCATCTGAGCCGGACCCTCAAAGCCTTGCCATTTGAAGCGTCCCGCGATCAGGGCTGAGACAAGCGCACCAGCGACAACGCCGCCGATCAAACCCGTCCCGAAATTGCCACCTACGGCCGAGGCCGCAGCCGTCCAGAACATCGTGTCTGCCAGCGGTGCGGTGAATGAAATGCTTTCGAATGTGATCGGGTCAAACTCATCCATCAGGATCAAACCCGTGCCAACCCAGCCCAGCGGGATCAATAGGCCAATCAGTCCGGCCAGCATCAATGTGCCCGGCTTTGCGCCCGTCTTAACAATCAAGAAACCCGCCAGAAGCAGCGGCAAAAGCGCAGTCCAAAGCGGCAGGGCGGGGGCGGGAACTGTAATCGCTTCGAGCGCGACACGGGCTGGTGCCAGCAAACCTTTCAATGTCGCAAGCGCTGCAAGTGCCGCCACGCCAAGAACCACCAAGGCACGCAAGTTGCCGGATGCGCCCAGCACGGCCAGCCGAGACAGACAACCACGGGTCAGCACCATGCCAATGCCGAAGATAACGCCACCGGCGATGATCGCCGCGAAGGGCAGGTCAGGGGCAAAGAAGCGATGATCGCCAAAGCTGATCCAGCCGACCCAAATCGCGCCTTGGGTGCCAAGCACAGCCACTGCAAGGGCTGTGACCCAAACGGCCAGCGCCGAGCCATCACCGTTGCCTGTCGCCACAAGACCGCGACGCAGACAGAAACGGGTGATTTCGGCGAGAACGCCAAAAGCAGCGCCCAAGCCCAATCCGAAAAGGATCGAGGCCGTGCGAGGGGTCAGGGTCTCAAAGCCGAATGTCTCGAACATCTTCACATCTCCGCATTTGGGAATATGTTCCATTTGGCGTGGGAATTCTGACCTGACAAGGGGAGTTGCGGGGGGAATCTCTGTCGGTTTTGGAAAACTGTCCCATATCAGTCAGTCTGGGCAGAACGGTTCAACGATTAGGTCGTGTAGGGCGGAACAGTTTTTTGACGTTACGCAGCCACCCGCCAGAGACGTCCTTTTTCGCCCGTTCAGCGGCGGCGCACCCTGCGCGGGTCTAAGGCGTCGCGCAGGCCGTCACCGATGTAATTAACACTTAGCACGGTGAGCGAGATGGCGAGGCCGGGCCAGATCACCCGCGCGGGGGTCAGCGTCATGTAGTTGGTTCCGTCAAACAGCATCCGACCCCAGGTGGGCACGTCCGATGGGAAACCTAGGCCCAGAAAGCTCAGCGCGCTTTCAGTCAGGATCGCGTAGCCAACCCCCAACGTGGCCGAGACCATGATGGGGCTTGCGATATTGGGTAGGATGTGGCGACGGATCATCGCGAAAGGTCCGGCGCCAAGGGCGGTCGCTGCGATGACAAATTCCCGTTCCCGCAGAGTCAAAACTTCGCCCCGGACGACGCGGGCGGTTTGCATCCAGCTTGTCAGGCCGATGACTGCGACGAGAAGGATAAAAACGCCGGTTTCCGGTCCGAGCTGGGCGCGCAGCGTGTCCCGCCACAACATGATTGCCACCAACAAAAGCGGCAGCAGGGGAAGGGCCAGAAAAAGATCAGTCAGCCGCATCAATGGCGCGTCAAGCCAGCGGAACATGCCTGCGGCCACGCCCACAAGGCATCCCACTAGGACCGAGAGCGCCATCGCAACAAACCCCACAAGTAACGACACCCGACCACCGATCAAGATGCCCGCCAACAAATCACGGCCAAGCTGGTCTGTGCCCAGCGGGTGCGCCACGCTTGGCCCTTGGTTTCTTGCAGGAACGTCAGTGGCGGCGGGATCAATACCCCAAATTACCGGACCGACGATCACGGCAAGCACGATGATCAGCAATGTTATGGCGCCGACAACAGCGCCGGGATGGGTCCGAAACCTGCTCATCACTGTTGAACGTGATCGCGACGAGGCAAGGGGGAACGTCCGGTCAGTCATAGCGGATCCTCGGATCAAGGATGCCGTAGACGATGTCCGCGATCAGATTGAAGGCCACGATCAACACCGCGAACAGGAAGGTGAGTGTCTGTACCAGCGGCACGTCTCCACCTTGAATGCCGGTGATCAACAGTTGCCCAATCCCGTTCACTTTGAACACTTGTTCAGTGACGATCGCGCCCGCGATCACCTGTGGCACGGTCAATGACACAACGGTCACAACCGGGATCATCGAATTGCGCATGACGTGACCCAGCATCACACGTACCTCGCCCATTCCTTTGGCGCGGGCGGTGCGCACATAGTCTTGATGAAGGTTCTCCAAAACAGATGCGCGCATATAGCGGCTGAACTGCGCAGCATTATACAGCGCCAACACCGTCACCGGCATGATCATCTGGCGGAGCTGTGCTGTTAGGCTGGGCCAATCCCGGACCTCAAGCGTCGTGTCGTAAAAGGACGGAAACCAACCAAGTTTGACCGAGAAGATAAGGATCATCACAACACCCAAAAAGAAGCTTGGGACCGAGAAGCCGACCATCGCCACAAAAGTTCCCAGATGATCCATCCAGCCATGCTGTTTATATGCAGAGACAAGTCCAAGGGGTAGCGCGATCATCAGGCCAAGGATGATTGACGAGCCAACCACCCATAATGTTTGCGGCAGCCGTTCGGCGATCAATTCGACCACGGGGCCCCGTGACGACCAACTGCGCAAGCGAAGCCGGTCGTCATCCACACCCCAGCCCGTCCAGGCGTCGATCAGGTTCAGCGGTTCGTTGATGAAAAACTGCTTGCACCAAAGCAGATAGCGCACGTAGCTGGGGGCGTCCAAGCCCAGACCCGTGCGGATCTGCTCGCGCAGCTCTGGTGGGATGGTTAGTGGCAGGTTTGCGGTGGGATCGTTGGGGGCCATGTCGATCAAAAGAAAGATCACAAGGCTGATCGCGAAAAGCACAGGTACTGAAAAAGCAAGCCGTCGCAGCGTGTAGGTGAACATGTTGGCGACCCGCGGTCCTTGGATGGGCATGCTCTCCAAGATGGCGAGCATTTACCCTATCCTAAAGCGTTTCGCCTGCGAGATGAAACAACTCTTTGGTTCAAGCGCGGTTAACCCCCTGATGTTGCGCAGGTTTCACACCTGCCCGTGCTTTATTTAGCGCGCGACCAGTCCGCAATGTTCCACAGCTCGCTGTCCCAGGAGTTCATTCGAACACCTTCCAGAGTGTTGGATTGCGCAGACACATCCCCACGGTGGACCAGAGGGATGAGAGCACCAGCCTGCATCAGCATGTCATTCATTTGACGGGCGATGGCAGCGCGTTCCTCAAGCGCCGAGGTTTGGGCAAGCGTCTTTGCCAAAGCATCATATTCGGCAGTGCAATAGCGCGGGATGTTGAACCCCAGCCAGTTGTTGTCAGGCGAGGGGATTTTTGCGCATGTCCAGTTGTTCAAATATGCCTCGGGGTCGGTGCCGGGGAAGAAATTGGTGAACATCTGAACGTCAGCATAGAACTTTTGAAAAGTGTCCGGGCTGGCTTGGTCCCCACCAAAGAAAACCGAAGGGTCGATGTGGCGCAGCTCGGTCTCGATCCCGATTTGCGACCACCAGTCTTTCAACAAGGCTTGTGTGTCCTGCCTGACCGGATTGGTCGAGGTCTGGAAAAGGATACTGAGACGCACGCCGTCTTTTTCGCGGACACCATCGCCATCTTCGTCGATCCAGCCTGCATCGGTCAGTAATTTATTTGCCTGTTCAAGGTCTTGCGTAAGGCAGGCGTCATTGGCGGAAGAGGCATAGATGGCAGGGGCCGGCAGGATATCACAGGTTGGTTTGCCCGCCGTTCCATAGCCAAGATCTGAAACGGTTGTTCGATCAATGGCCAGTGACATCGCAGACAAAACCGCCGGATCGGTCAGGAAGGGGTGCGCGCCACCAGCTGTGGTTGAGCGCGCATCACCAAGCTCGGCTGACGGGTTGGAGCGGTTGATCATCATTCGTTCAACCGCTGTGCTGAAGGACCGGATAACCTGACCCGCCCCGCCTTCGGCCATGGCGTTCAGGACTGCGGGGTCGACCTGTAGGTTCCAAGCATAATCCATCTCGCCGGTTCCCAGCACGGCGCGTGCGGCCCCAATGGCGTCACCGCCACCTTTGATCGTGACAGTTTCAAACGCGGGCTTGTTGGGATCGCGGTAGTTTGGGTTGGCCTTGAACACAGCGACATCGCCGGACCGAAAATCCGCTACACGAAAAGGTCCGGTGCCAATTGGGCCGAAGTTTTCCGCTGTGCAGGTTGGGGCTTTGTCGCCCATACAGCCGTCGAACTGGGCCTTTTGAAGGATCGGTGTCTCGACCCCTACAAATGGTGCATACGGAAAAGGTTTGGGCGCATCAAAGGTGATTTTTACGGTGAGATCATCCAATGCCTCGACGGTGGATATGTTGTTGAATTTCGTCGCCTGTTGGCATCCACCTTCAGCGGTCATGCAGTATTTTGACGTAAAAACAACATCGTGGGCAGTGAATGGTGAGCCGTCCGACCATGTTAAGTCGGGCGAGAGCTTCCAAGTAACGGTCGTGAGGTCTTCAGATATGCCGCCATTCGCCTGCGTGGGAATTTCGGTTGCTAACCATGGGACCAGATTACCTGTCTCGTCATAGCGCGCCAGAGGTTCCAGCACCAAAGAGGCGGGTTCGATATCCTTAGGCCCACTGGACAGATACGGATTCAGCATCGTCGGTGCCTGCCAATAAATGATGTTGAGATCACCGTCAGACCCACGTTCTGCGACGCTGGTGGCCGGCAGAATGCAGGTGGCAAATGTCGCCAGCATTGGCAAAGTGGTCAGTTTGATGTTCATCCCATCCCCGTTCTTCAAATGGCCAATCTTTTGATCGGCCCGGTCGCTTTTGTGTCCGAGAATTGGACAGTTGATGTCGCCTGAAACTATACTCTGATCACTGTGAGGCTTTGGTCAACTATAACAGTCGCTTACCGGCCAGCTGATCAGTATGGAATTTCAATGCCATAATCCGAATGACACATGAATCGCTGTGTTTACGCAAGGATTTCAGTGAATACCTCAGAACTTTCACCTTATACGTGCATTCTCGAAAGGGGACCTAATCTTTGGGATATGTGGCGGTCTTCGCAGCGCGCTTGAACACATTCTCTAATCGGCGCATGTTCGGGCGTCGGCAGGAACTGTCCCGTGCGACGAGAAAACTTCACCAAGAGAGGTCACCGTGCCGATCAAAAACCGATTTAACGAACTAAAAGATGATATCACCGCGTGGCGCCGAGATTTCCACGCGCATCCAGAACTCATGTTCGATACGCATCGCACAGCTGGCATTGTCGCTGAGAAGTTACGCGCTTTTGGATGTGATGAGGTGGTCGAAGGAATTGGGCGCACCGGTGTGGTTGGCGTGATTAAGGGACGTTCTGACAATGCGGGCAGAGTGGTTGGTTTGCGGGCCGATATGGATGCGTTGCCGATCGAGGAGGCCACGGGATTGGACTACGCCTCGACCCATCCGGGTAAGATGCATGCGTGCGGCCATGACGGACACACCGCGATGCTTCTAGGGGCTGCGCAGTACCTGTCCGAGACTCGTAACTTTGATGGTACTTGCGTCGTGATCTTTCAACCGGCTGAAGAGGGTGGCGGCGGTGGTCGTGTGATGTGCGAAGACGGGCTGATGGAGCGGTTTGGCATCCAAGAAGTCTATGGCATGCACAACTGGCCGGGGCGGGCTGAGGGGTCGTTCGCGATCCGGCCGGGCCCGTTCTTTGCTGCGGCCGATCTGTTGGAGATCAAGTTTGAAGGGCGCGGAGGTCATGCGGCAAAGCCACATGACACAGTCGATCCGGTGGTCATGGCCTCTCAGGCGGTAACGGCGCTTCAAACGATTGCCTCGCGCAACGCCGACCCCACATTGCAGGTCGTCGTCTCAATCACGTCCTTTGAAACAAGCTCGACCGCGTTCAATGTCATCCCGCAAAGCGTTCACTTGAAGGGGACTGTGCGGACGTTGTCTCCTGAACTGCGGGACCTCGCCGAAGAACGCATCCATGGGATTTGCAATGGGAGTGCGCAGACATTCGGCGGAACCGTCGATGTGAGATATGAGCGTAACTATCCAGTGATGGTTAATCATGACCGCGAAACGTTGTTTGCCGAAGCGGCGGCGGCTTCAGTTGTTGGAACATGCGAGGAAGCGCCGTTAATAATGGGCGGAGAAGACTTCGCATTTATGCTTGAGGAGCGGCCTGGCGCCTATATTCTTGTGGGCAACGGGGATACAGCAATGGTGCATCACCCCCAATACAACTTCAACGACGAGATTATCCCCCAAGGGTGTTCGTGGTGGGTTGAAATGGTTGAACAGCGCATGCCAGTCGCCTGAGGAAATATGCGGTGCGTGTTAAAGGGGCGCTGCCCCTCGGCCCCGCTTTGCAAGCGCGCCCTCACCCCGGGATATTTGAGACAAGAAAAAGAGCGCCGTTGGGCGCTCTTATTGGTTCATTTTACGGTGACTTTGATCGGAGGGTAGACCCAAGGTGCCGTAGATGACAATCCTAGGTCGAGCCGATTGGTGGTCGAGTACTGATCACTGGAGCTGCGCGGGCGAAAGCTGCTTTGGGCCTTGATTACAGCAGATCCCGACATTCCGTTCCCATGGCAGCGCACCTGCAAGTTGCTTGGGCGTCCGCCATCTTGGAAGCGCGCGCCTGCTGCGAAGGCAGGTAATGACACACGTTGGGGTGTGACCACTTTGGCTGACAGATCTTGTGATTGCAGAACGCAGCTCAATCCGGCGACTTCTGTCAGCTTACCCTGAGCGTCCTTGGTGTAGCTGCGCACCGTCTGATCATAGCGCTGCAGCGCTTGCAAGCCAGACCGTTCCTTCACCTTGGCGCTGGGGATCGCGTCTTGAAGCTTCAGCCCGCTCTGGCAACCCGAGACTATCATCACAAGTAGAAGGATTGCACTTGGGTGGATGAGGGTCGAATTTGTTGGGCTGGTCATTCGTCAAACACAACCGGCAAGGTGCCGTTAAACTGCCAAGGCGAGCTTGTGGCGATGGCCGCGGATACAGCGGTGGTCAGCAAGGCGCCTGCAAGGCCTGCGCCTGTAGCGGTTGACACTTGTTTGGCATTGGCGGTGCGCGATCCGCTTGCTTTCTTACCATTCAACGAGCAGGTGGCGATCAACGCGCTGGGGACGCCGCGTTTCGGCAGGTCGCGGTGTTGCTTGAAGCGGGGCACAATGATCGTGGCTGGTGTAATAACAGACACCTTGAGTTCGTCTGATTCGACAATACAACGCGCTCCCTTAACCTCGGTTTTTGTCTTGCCGATTTTTACATAGGTTCGAATATCTAGCCGCGTTGTCCGCTCGGCCAGCCGGGTTTCTGAAACGCTTGCTTTGAGCGCCGCTGACACAGGTTTTTGTTCGATCTTCATGGGCCCCTGACAGGCCGCGAGCATGGCCACAGAGGCTAGCATTGACAGTTTTTTCACTCGTCCATTCCCTTGTTCTTCAATTGGCCGATTGGTTGGCCAATGTGCGAAAAACACAGGCAGAGAATGGAGTCAACTCATGATTGCATCGACTTTGGAAAAAGATTGTTGATCAAATGGTTGGGCGAATTTACCCGCCGGTATGGCTCATGTGGCGGATTGTTTGGCCTTGCACTTCTTGGCGCGAATAGTCGAAATCGTGCCCCTTCGGTTTACGGGCAATAGCGGCATGAATCGCATCTATTAGGACGGCATCGCTTTCTGAGGCGCGCAGCGGGCCGCGCAGGTCTGACATGCCATCATGGCCAAGGCAGGTATAGAACTGCCCAGTGCAGCTCATCCTGACGCGGTTGCAACTTTCGCAGAAATTGTGTGTCAGCGGTGTGATCAAGCCGATTTTCTGGCCGGTGTCTTCGATCCGGACATAGCGGGCGGGGCCACCAGTTGTTTCATCCAGATCCGTTAAGGTAAAGCGATCAGCCAGCCGGTCGCGCAGGTTCGAAAGGGGCCAGTACTGATCGATCCGATCCTCGCCGCCGATATCCCCCATCGGCATGACTTCGATGAAGGTCAGGTCCATGTCGCGCTCAGCACACCATCTGGTTAGGTCAAATAGCTCGATGTCATTGAACCCTTTAAGGGCGACGGTGTTGATTTTAACTCTTAGCCCGGCCTTCTGTGCCGCATCGATGCCCCGTAGCACCTGAGGTAAGCGGCCCCAGCGGGTGATCTTTGCGAACTTATCCTCGTCCAGCGTGTCGAGCGAGATGTTCACGCGGCGCACCCCAGCCGCGTAAAGGTCATCGGCAAAGCGATGCAGTTGCGACCCGTTGGTGGTAAGTGTCAGTTCGTCCAGCGTACCGTCATCTAGGTGGCGTCCCATCGCGTCGAAGAACCCCATGATGCCTTTGCGGACAAGGGGCTCGCCCCCCGTGATCCTGAGCTTGCGCACGCCCAGCCCGATGAATGCTGTGCAGATCCGGTCCAGTTCCTCTAGCGTCAGAAGATCCTTTTTCGGAAGGAAGGTCATGTTCTCGGACATGCAATAGGTGCAACGGAAATCGCACCGGTCCGTGACGGACAGGCGCAGATAAGTGACCGCGCGCTGGAACGGGTCGACAAGTTGAGGCGTGTTCATAAGGATTAACTAAGGGCGGGCGGAAGGGCGCGCAAGCCACATGAGCGTGAATTCTGCCGTTGAAAGGTGGGATCAATTGCGGCACGCTGGGGGTATGAAACATATAATTATTCTATCCGCCCTTAGTTTAACCCTGGCCGGGTGTTCCGGTTTGGACATGAACAATATTATCCCGCGCCCTGCGCATTTGCAGTCCCAACCTGCGCCGGCAAGCAATCTGCCACCGGTACCGCCTGAAAATGCGATCACGGTGGATGAGTTGGATACTTCGACCGAAGCAGATCGGGTTGCTGCGGTTGCGCCGGCACCGGGCAATGTTGCCGGATCGTTGGGGGTCACGGTTGCAAGCTTGGGCGACCCGACCTCTCCGGGCTTCTGGTTGGCAACACCTCTTGTGTCATCAGAGACCAAGGGGCGGGTGCAATCCAAAGCGACGGGCCGCACGGTCAAAGTGACACTGCGCCCTATTTCTGGCGGCGGCAGTCGCGTTTCGCTTTCCACGTTGCAACTTTTGGACCTCGATATCTCGGGGCTGCATGAACTGGTCGTCTTCGGTTCGTGACGGGTCAGGCGACTGATGCTGCATGGCTTGCCGCGGGGCGGGCGCGAAAGTTGATCCCGAATTGGGAAAACTGGGCGGATATGCGCGCGCAATTCGTGTGGGATATCCCTGAATATTTTAACATTGCCGAACGCTGTTGCGACAGTTGGGCCGCACTTGATCCTGATCGTGTCGCGTTGACCCATGTTGCCGCCAATGGTGATGCGGAGGACTGGTCATTCGGCGCGCTTAAATCCGCATCGGATCGGATGGCCACCGTGCTGCGTGGCCGAGGAATTGAGCCTGGAGACAGGGTTGCGGTGCTGCTGGGGCAGGGGCCAGAGGTCTTAATCACCCATTTCGCGGCGTACAAACTCGGCGCCGTTGTGCTGCCACTGTTCACGCTCTTTGGACCCGATGCGCTGGCCTATCGGTTGTCAGACAGCGGGGCCTCTCTTGTGATCACGGATGCGGCAGGGGCGGCGACACTTGATCGTGTAACGCTGGACATTGGTGTTGGCGTCCTATCGATCAACCCCGTCGCAGGTGCTGGCGATTTCTGGGAAGAGCTGCATGGCGCTGAACCGTTGGCTTCGGCCCATGTCAGTCGCGCCGAAGACCCGGCTGTGATGATTTATACTTCGGGCACAACCGGTCCGCCGAAGGGGGTGTTGCACGCGCACCGATTTTTGTTGGGGCACCTGCCATGTGTCGAGACGTTCAACGAAGACTTCCCCCAAGCAAATGACAAAGGTTGGACGCCTGCGGACTGGGCGTGGATTGGCGGGCTTATGGATTTGGCGCTGCCGTTTCTGTATTTCGGCGTGCCAATTGTTAGCCAAAGAATGCGCAAGTTTGATGCCGAGGCGGCATATGGGCTGATTGCGCGCCACAAGATCCGCAATACGTTCCTGCCGCCGACGGCGCTCAGGTTGATGCGTCAGGCTGGGCCGCCGCCAAAAGGCGTCAACATCCGGTCCATCGGGTCCGGAGGTGAGAGCCTTGGGGCTGGGTTGCTCGATTGGGCAGACGAGGTGCTCGACGTGCGTGTAAACGAGTTTTACGGCCAGACCGAATGTAATCTTGTGCTGTCATCCGTCGCGGGCGCTATGGATGTCAAACCCGGAAGCATGGGGCAGCCTATTCCGGGTCACGACGTCACCCTGCTTGATGCGAAGGGCCAAGAGTGCCTGCCTGGTCAAATGGGAGAGATTTGCGTGAAGAACGGCGACCCGGTCATGTTTCTGGAATACTGGAACTTGCCCGACAAGACGAAGGCCAAGTTTCACGGCGACTGGATGCGCACCGGTGATTTGGCCACGCGCGATAAGGACGGCTATTTCACCTTCGCAAGCCGTGATGATGATGTGATCGCCTCATCCGGATATCGGATCGGTCCGTCAGAAATAGAAAACTGTCTGCAATCGCACAAAGATGTCGTGATGGCGGCGGTGATTGGTGTGCCAGACGCCTTACGCACCGAGGCCGTGAAAGCTGTGATTGTGCTGCGAGAAGGTGCGTCGGAGGATGGATTGGCCGATCAGCTGATCCAGCTTGTCCGCAGTCGGATCAGCCCCCATGTTGCGCCTCGACACGTCGAGTTTGTTGCTGAACTGCCGATGACCGCAACCGGGAAGGTCATGAGACGCGAATTGCGGAGCGCCGACGTTTAAGACCGATCCGCGTCACGTAGTTTGCGAGCTTCCGCTTTGCGTCGTTCTTTGGCTTCTTTTTGAATTTGCGCAGGTGGCGGAAGGTGTTTGCGCGCCTCTTTCAAAGCGAAGGGTTTCATCGTGTCTGCGTGGGTTTTAAGAAATGCACGCGCGCGATCGGGATCATGTTTGGACAGATCACGCAACCACCATGCCACTGCTTTTTGGATAAACCAGTCATCGTCCCCCACATAAGTGGCGGCCCATTCAAGGACGCGGTCGCGCACCTCAAGCTCTTCGGGCTTTGGAAAGTTCTGTTTGGTCCATGGCAGGGTGATGACCAACGCGGCGCGTCGGGTCCACATGTGATCGGATTTGGTCCATGCCTCGACATCGTCGATGCGCGATGGGTCAGCAATTAGACGCTTTTGCCCGGCCGTGCAGGCATGATCCGCGATGGCCCAGCTGTCGAAATCTGACACCCAGCTTTGGATCAGCGCCCATGCGCCGTCGTCGGGACGAATTCGGGCCTGCGTCAGCAGCTTGGCTGCCGTGATGCGGGCTTCAAAAATGTCGGTTTGCCACAGCTCGTCCGCAAGGCGCAAACGATCTTCAACGGACAGGGTCTGGCGCCACGTCTTTGACAGATCGTTCAGCGCCGGGTTCGGGATGCCCAAAACCTCGCGTGTTTGCTTATGATAGGCGGCCATGCTTTTCGCACGCCCAGCTTCGATTTGCGATTTGAGGGCGGCGAGCGCTTCTTCAAGGGTCATTCGACTGTTACCGATTTGGCGAGGTTGCGAGGCTGATCAACGTCGGTGCCTTTGGCAATCGCGGTGTGATAGGCGATCAGCTGAGCCGGGATCGCATAAAGAATTGGCTGCACCAGTTCAGGCGCTTCAGGCAGCGCGATGGATTCCCAAACGCCTTCGCCGGCTTCCTCGGCGGCGCGGGCGTCCGAGACGAGGACCACGCGACCACCGCGCGCCATAACCTCTTGCATGTTGGACACAGTCTTGTCGAACAACCCATCATGCGGGGCCATCACCACCGTTGGCGTCACCTTGTCGACCAGCGCGATGGGGCCGTGTTTTAGCTCACCTGATGCATAACCTTCGGCGTGTATGTAGCTGATTTCTTTCAGTTTTAATGCACCCTCAAGTGCCAAAGGAAACATCTGCCCACGCCCAAGGAACAGCACGTCTCGCGCCTCGGCCAATTTGCTGGCGATCTTCTTGGTGGTCTCGTCGATGGTCAGCGCATGGCTCATCAAACCGGGCAATTGGCGCAGTTCGGCAAGATGTACGGCCAAGCCTGTATCGTCCAGATGACCGCGGTCATGCGCGGCCTTAAGGGCCATGATCGCAAAGCAGGTTAGCTGGCAGGTGAAAGCTTTGGTGGATGCAACGGAAACTTCGACGCCTGCATGAATTTCAACCGCCACATCGCTTTCACGCGCAATCGAGCTTTCCGGCATGTTGATCAGCGAGACGATCTTGTCGACCTTGCCTTCAGAGTACCGCAGCGCGGCGAGCGTGTCGGCGGTTTCGCCTGATTGGCTGACAAACAGGCCGAGTGTGCGTGGGGCGAAAGGGGCCTCGCGATACCGGAATTCTGAGGCGACGTCGATGTCGATGGGCAGGCGGGCGTAGTGTTCGAACCAGTATTTTGCCACCAGTCCGGCGTAATAGGCTGTGCCACACGCGACGATGGACAAGCGATCCACGTCCGCAAAGTTGATGCCTTGCAAATCCATGGTGATCTGGTCGCCCTGCACATAAGCATTCAGGACCTCGCCCACGACGGTTGGCTGTTGGGCGATTTCTTTCGCCATGTAATGTTTGTAGCCACCCTTCTCGATCCGTGCGGCGTCGATATGCACTTGTTTCATGGCGCGATTTGCCAAACGGCCTTCGGCGTCAAAGATCTCGGCACCATTGCGGTCGATAACGGCCCAGTCACCTTCTTCCAGATAGGTGATGCGGTCGGTCATAGGGGCAAGCGCGATGGCGTCGGAACCTACGAACATCTCTCCATCCCCGTGACCGATGGCCAGCGGACTGCCTTTGCGGGCTGCGATCATCAGGTCGTGTTCGCCGTCAAAAAGGAAGCAGAGCGCGAAGGCACCTTCCAGTTGGGAGAGGGTGGCTGCGACGGCCTCTTTCGGGGTTTTTCCCTGTGCCAAAAAGCTTTGCGCCAGAAGGGCGACGGTTTCTGTATCCGTTTCGGTTGAGAACTCCAGACCCTCGGCGGCCAGTTTCGCACGAAGCTCGCGAAAGTTTTCGATGATCCCATTGTGGACCACGGCAACGGATCCCGCTCGGTGCGGGTGGGCGTTGTCGGTGGTTGGCGCGCCATGCGTGGCCCAACGGGTGTGGCCGATACCAGATTTCCCCGCCAGTGGGTTATGCACCAACGTGTCAGATAGGTTCACCAGTTTGCCCACGGCACGGCGACGATCTAGACCACCAGCATCGTTAATGGTGGCAATACCCGCACTGTCATAGCCGCGATATTCCAGCCGTTTCAGGGCCTCGACCAAAATGGGCGCGGCTTCGTGATTGCCCAGAACCCCAACAATTCCACACATACTCAGGATCCTTTCTGGCGACGGGCTTTTGCGGCCCGCAGCTTTTCAAACAATTTCACGGCGAGGCCGGGTTTGACCTCCATTCGGGCGCGGCCCACTGCCATTGCGCCGTTTGGTACGTCTTTTGTGACCACGGTGCCGGTCGCCGTCATGGCCTCATCCCCAACCGTGACAGGGGCTACAAGGCAAGTGTTTGAGCCGATGAAGCTGCGCGCACCGATATCTGTGTGGTGTTTCGAGACGCCATCATAATTACAAGTGATCGTGCCCGCGCCAATATTGGCGTGCTCACCCACGCGGGCGTCACCGACATAGGACAGGTGATTGACCTTGGCACCTTCTTCGATTTGGGCGTTTTTGATTTCCACAAAATTTCCAACTTTTGCGTGTTCGGCCAGCTCTGCACCGGGGCGCAGGCGTGCGTAGGGTCCGACCACGCCGCCGCGCGAGACATGGCAGCCTTCCAGATGCGAAAAGGCGCGGATGGTTGCGCCACTTTCGACGGTTACACCGGGCCCAAAAACCACGTTTGGCTCGATCACAGTGTCGCGACCGACGATGGTGTCAAACGAGAAATAGACTGTGTCTCGGGCAATAAGCGTCACGCCATTTTCGAGCGCTGCGGCCCGCGCATTCGCTTGAAAAATCTCTTCTGCGTTTGCGAGTTCGCTGCGGGAGTTGATGCCCAGCGTCTCGGACTCATCACAGGTGACAACGGACGCCCGCAAGCCGCGTCCACGGGCGATTGAGACGATGTCGGGCAGGTAGTATTCACCCGTAGCATTGTCATTGCCGACCTCATCCAGAAGATCAAAAAGCAATTCTGCATCTGCCGCGATAAGTCCGCTGTTACAAAGCGTTACAGCGCCTTCTTCAGCTGTTGCATCTTTAAACTCAACGATCCGGTCAAGCTCGCCATCTGATAGGATCAAGCGTCCATAGCGCCCGGGATCGGCGGCCTCGAACCCCAGGACGACAACGTCGGCGCCATTGGTTCGAGCGGCCGCCATAGCCTCAATCGTTTCGGGTTGTATGAAAGGCGTATCACCATAAAGGACGATGGCATCGCCTTTGAAGTCTTTAAGAGCGGCGCGGGTCTGCGCGACTGCATGCCCGGTGCCCAGCTGCTCTTCTTGAATGGCGATGGTGATATCTGGGTCGATATCCTTTGCTGCTGCTTCAACCAAATCAGCCCCGTGACCCACCACAAGAACGGCCCGGTCAGGTGCGAGCGCGTCCCCCGAAGCAAGCGCGTGGGCAAACAAAGGAGCGCCTGCAATTTGGTGCATCACTTTGGGCAGGTCAGAGTTCATCCGGGTTCCCCTGCCAGCGGCAAGGACGATAAGGGCGGTTGCCATAATTATCTGCTCTTTCAATTTCTTTGCGCCCGTTTTACCCCTAAAGGCGTGGCTCGCAAGCAAAAGCTGTTCAATTAACCTTACGCGAGATTACAGGTTTGGCAGGGAATTGCCAAAGGCAAGGGGCAGACATGACGGAAAAATTCCAACCGGGACGCCGGACAGTGATCTTTGATCTGGACGGAACGCTGGCAGATACGTCAGGTGATTTAATCGCAGCTGCCAACGCGTTCTTTGTTTTGGGCGGCCATGGTGAGGTGCTTGATCCGAAAAAAGACCAGCTAACGGCGTTTCATGGTGGCCGCGCAATGCTGCGCCTTGGGCTGTCGCGGATCAACGGCGCAGAGGTGGACGAGGTTGAAGTCGATCGCGGCTTTCCAGTGCTGCTGGACGCCTATGAGGAAAACATCGATCGCCACACGGTGCTTTATCCGGGCACCATGGAGGCGGTTGGCCGTCTGCATGCTAATGGCTATGCGGTTGGGATTTGTACCAACAAACCTGAAGGGCTGGCGCGGTTGTTGCTGACCCGGATGGGAATTTTGGATCAATTCACGTCGCTGATCGGGGCGGACACACTGCCCACACGAAAACCCGACCCGGCACCCTTTGTAGCTGCTGCGCGTGCAGCGGGCGGGGATCCGGCTTGCGCGCTGTTAATTGGAGATACCCATACCGACCGCGAAACCGCGCGGGCCGCCGGTGTGCCTTGCATTTTGGTGGGCTTTGGCCCGGAAGGGGTGGGCGTCGCACGTTTGGAGCCTGAGGCGATGTTGGATCACTACGATGATCTTGACCGCGTGGTGTCAAATTTGATTGGTTAGCGTCTATCCATTGACCCGATTGCCCATTCCCCCCAAGGTCGCGCCATGACAGAACGATTCACCGGAAATTTCACCCAACAAGAGCCCATCCCCGACGAAGGGATCAAGGCCGCGTTGGACGTGCTGCGCCATGGGCGTTTGCATCGCTATAACGTGGCCGAGGGTGAGACCTCGCACACCGCTTTGTTGGAGCAGGAGTTTGCCACCCTGATGGGGTCGAAATACGCTCTGGCTGTATCGTCAGGCGGGTACGCCATCGCAACCGCCTTGCGCGCGCTAGGGGTTGAACCCGGAGATCGTGTTTTAACCAACGCCTTCACGCTCGCGCCCGTGCCGGGGGCAATCGCCTCGGTCGGTGGGGTGCCGGTGTTTGTTGGAGTGACGGAAGACCTAACCATTGATCTGGACGATTTGGCCGAAAAGGTGACGGGTCAGGATGCGCCTAAGACGCTGCTCCTTAGCCATATGCGCGGGCATATCTGCGACATGGATCGCTTAATGGCAATTTGTAATGCGGCCGGGGTACGCGTGGTCGAGGATTGCGCCCACACAATGGGCGCGCGTTGGAACGGAACACTGTCAGGGCGCTATGGTGCGATGGCGGCTTACTCCACACAGACCTATAAGCACGCGAATTCGGGCGAGGGCGGGCTTTTGATCTCGGACGATCCCGATTTGATGGCGCGCGCGGTGATTTTGTCGGGCAGCTATATGTTGTACGAGCGGCACTTGGCGGGGCCGCCTGCCGAGGCGTTCGAGAAGGTGAAATACGTGACGCCGAACATCTCGGGTCGCATGGACAATCTGCGCGCGGCGATCTTGCGGCCACAACTGGCGAAGCTGGATGCACAATGTGAGGCGTGGAATGCGCGCTATCGTGTCGTCGAAGAGGGGCTGCACAACACGCCAGGACTGACCGTGATCGAACGGCCAGAAGCCGAAGATTATGTTATGTCGTCCTTCCAGTTCCTGTTGTCGGATTGGGACGAAGCGGATGTGAACGCCGTGGTCAGCGACTGTGCCGCGCGTGGGGTCGAACTGAAGTGGTTTGGCGGGGCCGAGCCCGCGGGGTTCACCAGCCGGTATGACAGTTGGCGGTATGCCGAAGCGCCCGCGATGCCCAAGACAGATCGCATTTTGAAGGGGGTGTTGGACCTTCGCTTGCCGCTGACATTCAGTCTGGATGATTGTGCCCAGATCGCGCGGATCATTCGCGATGTCGTCGGGGTCGTATATCAGCGAAACGGGTAGGGGCTTCGCCCCAGCTGGACTGCCAGCGGCATCCCAACTTCCCCAGGATATTTGAGACAAGAAAAAGCCGGCGGCGTTCAAAGTGACGCTGCGTGAGCTTGCACGCATATTGACCCGAATCGAGCTTTCAGCGATTAACTGAACAAGCGTTCAATAATGCGATCCAGATGACCAGATCCGAAGGAAGCGGCACATGTTCAATCACTCTATGAATTTTGACCTGGGCGAAGACGTCAATGCGATGCGCGAGATGGTGCATCGGTTTGCGCAGGATCGGATCAAGCCGATGGCCGCTGAAGTGGATCAGAAGAATGAGTTTCCAAATGAGCTGTGGAAAGAGTTTGGCGAGTTGGGGCTGTTGGGGGTGACCACGCCCGAGGAATACGGCGGGGCGAACATGTCCTATCTGGTGCATGTGGTCGCGGTTGAGGAGATTGCGCGGGCGTCCGCCTCGGTCTCGTTGAGTTATGGGGCGCATTCGAACCTTTGTGTGAACCAAATCCGTCGCAATGCCACCGAAGAACAGAAGCAGAAGTATCTGCCCAAGCTGATCTCGGGCGAACACGTGGGCGCTTTGGCAATGTCGGAGGCAGGCGCGGGATCGGATGTTGTGTCGATGAAGCTGCGCGCCGAAAAGCGCAATGGCTACTACGTGTTGAATGGCACCAAGTTCTGGATCACCAATGGTCCCGACGCTGACACGCTGGTGGTTTACGCCAAAACCGATCCTGATGCAGGCCCTAAGGGCATTACCACCTTCATTATCGAGAAGAACATGAAGGGCTTCAGCACATCGCCGCATTTCGACAAGATGGGCATGCGCGGATCAAATACTGCCGAACTGATCTTTGAAGACGTGGAAGTGCCGTTTGAAAACGTGCTGGGCGAAGAGGGCAAGGGCGTTGCCGTTCTGATGTCGGGGCTGGACTATGAACGCGTGGTGTTGTCTGGCATCGGCACGGGCATCATGGCTGCCTGCATGGACGAGATTATGCCCTATATGAAAGAGCGCAAGCAGTTTGGTCGCCCGATTGGGGACTTCCAACTGATGCAGGCCAAGATCGCGGATATGTACACAGCGATGAATTCGGCGCGCGCCTATGTGTATGAAGTTGCTAAGGCCTGTGATCGAGGCGAAGTGACCCGTCAGGACGCGGCGGCATGTGTGCTCTATGCCTCGGAAGAGGCAATGAAGCAGGCGCATCAGGCAGTGCAAGCCATGGGCGGGGCAGGCTTTATGAACGAAAGCCCGGTGAGCCGCATTTTCCGTGACGCCAAGCTGATGGAAATCGGGGCCGGGACGTCTGAAATTCGTCGCATGTTGATCGGGCGCGAGCTGATGGGGGCGATGTGATGCACAAAAGGTTCGCCATTCTCTCGATGAGTTTGATCATGGCTGGTCCAGCTGCAGCCCAAGAGATGACCTATAGCTTCCACCCTACCACCGATTGCTTGTCAGCGATGGGTGAGGATGGCGACCAGATGCGATGCGCTGGTTCGGCCGCGAATTATTGCATGGAAGCGACCGAAGGTGGGATGAGTACCGTCGGCATGTCCAACTGCCTTGGGCTTGAACTTGAGGACTGGGATCGCCGGTTGAACAAATCTTACGGGGTATTGATGGCGCGATTAAAGGCGCAGGACGAGGAACTTGCAGAGCTCGGGTCAGCCGCACCCAAGCAAGCGCCTGCGCTGCGCGACATGCAGCGGGCTTGGATCACATTTCGAGATAGAGCTTGCGATTATGAGCGCACAAAATGGGGCGGCGGCACGGGGGGTGGTCCTGCCACTCTGTCCTGTCATCTTAATCAAACCGCGCGTCAGACCTTGGCTTTGGAGGCTGATCTGAATGCGTACGGTGAACAAGTTTGCAACCACGAAGGATGCTGAGATGAAAATGACCTCTCAAGCGACGCCGGGGTCCGAGGCGTACAAAGCCAATCGCGAAGGTCATCTTGAGGCCTTGAAAGTGGTGGCGGATGCAGCCGAAGCTGCCGTTCAGGGCGGCGGGCAGAAGTCGCGAGATCGCCATCTGAGCCGCGGTAAGATGTTGCCACGTGACCGGGTGTCGAACCTTCTGGACCCGGGGTCTCCTTTCTTGGAAGTCGGGGCGACGGCAGCGCATGGCATGTATGATGGCGCGGCGCCTTGTGCCGGAGTTGTGGCGGGGATCGGTCAGGTGCATGGGCAAGAGGTGATGGTCGTTTGCAACGATGCGACTGTCAAAGGTGGCACCTATTATCCGATGACCGTCAAAAAGCACTTGCGCGCGCAAGAGATCGCGGAAGAGTGCAATCTGCCCTGTATCTATCTGGTCGATAGTGGCGGGGCGAACCTGCCGCAACAGGACGAGGTGTTCCCCGATCGCGACCACTTTGGCCGGATTTTCTACAACCAAGCGCGGATGAGCGCGAAGGGCATCCCTCAGATCGCGGTGGTGATGGGGTCTTGCACGGCGGGGGGCGCCTATGTGCCCGCGATGTCTGACGTGACTATTATCGTGAAAGAGCAGGGGACGATTTTCCTTGCCGGCCCGCCCTTGGTGAAGGCCGCAACGGGCGAAGTTGTAACAGCCGAGGACCTTGGCGGTGGTGATGTCCACACGCGTCTGTCTGGTGTCGCGGATTATCTGGCCGAGGATGACGCCCATGCGCTGGCTCTGGCCCGTCGCGCGGTGGAAAGCCTGAACCGAGAGAAACCAATGACAGTGAAATGGCAGGAACCCGAAGAACCTGCCTTTGATGCTGAGGAATTGCTGGGCGTGGTGCCTGCTGACCTGAAAACGCCCTATGACATTCGCGAAGTGATCATGCGCATCGTTGATGGCTCTCGCTTTGACGAGTTCAAGCCGCGTTTTGGTGAGACGCTGGTGACGGGCTTTGCCCATTTGAAAGGCTGCCCCATTGGGATCATCGCCAACAATGGCGTGATCTTCTCGGAAGCCGCACAGAAAGGCGCGCATTTCGTGGAGCTGTGTAGCCAGCGCAATATCCCGCTGGTTTTCCTGCAAAACATCACGGGTTTCATGGTCGGCCGGAAGTATGAGAACGAAGGCATCGCCCGTCACGGGGCCAAAATGGTGACTGCGGTGGCAACGACCAACGTGCCGAAAGTGACGATGGTTGTGGGTGGCTCTTATGGGGCTGGGAACTACGGCATGGCGGGGCGCGCCTATCAGCCGCGCTTCATGTGGTCTTGGCCCAATTCACGGATTTCGGTGATGGGTGGTGAACAGGCGGCGGGTGTGCTGGCGACCGTAAAGCGCGACGCGATTGAGCGGCAGGGCGGCGAATGGTCCGCCGACGAAGAAGCCGCGTTCAAGCAGCCAACCATTGATATGTTCGAGGAACAAAGCCACCCGCTTTACGCCTCGGCGCGCTTGTGGGACGACGGCGTGATCGACCCGCGCAAATCGCGCGAGGTGCTTTACCTGTCGCTGCTTGCCGCATTGAACGCCCCGATTGAGCCGACGAAGTTCGGCGTGTTCCGGATGTAATCGGTGGACACGAACCTTGTCATATATTGCGGGCTGACGCTGTTGATCCTGTATTCGCTGGCCGAGCAGATTGCCCCGGTGCCGCGGACCAGTGCGATCGATGGTTGCCGGTTGGGCTATGTCTATGATGGCGACACGGTCGAGCTGAAATGTCCCAGTGGAAAACGGACCGCACGGCTGGTAGGGTTCGATACGCCCGAGACCAAAGAGCCGGGCTGTGCGGCAGAGAAAGCGCTGGGCGACAAGGCAACCGCTCGCCTGCGCGACCTGACCAAGAACGCCGAAATCACTATGCGCCACGAAGGCCACGACAAATATGGTCGCGAATTGGTGATCCTGACGGCCAATGGGCAAAACGTTGGCGACGTGCTGATCAACGAAGGTCTGGCCTTGGCCTATCGCGGCGGTGGGCGCATCAACTGGTGTGATCGATTGAATTGAAGCTCGCCCTGCGCGGGATGAACAAACGACAAGGGGCCACGCCCCACCCGAAGGAGGAACAGAGATGTTCACGAAAATCCTGATTGCCAATCGCGGCGAGATTGCCTGTCGCGTCATCGACACCGCCCGCAAACTGGGCGTGGCCACGGTTGCCGTATACTCGGACGCGGATGCGAATGCGCGCCATGTGCGTATGGCGGACGAGGCGGTTCATATCGGCCCGCCACAACCCGCGCAGTCTTATCTTATCAGCGAGCGGATCATCCAAACCGCGCTTGATACCGGCGCGCAGGGGATTCACCCCGGTTATGGGTTTCTATCTGAAAACCCCGATTTCGTGGATGCGGTTGAGAAAGCGGGTCTGACCTTTATCGGTCCGTCCTCAGACGCGATCCGCAAAATGGGTCTGAAGGATGCTGCCAAGAAACTGATGGTCGAGGCGGGCGTGCCCGTCGTGCCGGGCTATCACGGCGAAGATCAGGATCCGGCGCTTCTGGCCACTGAGGCCAAGAAGATGGGCTATCCGGTGCTGATCAAGGCGGTCGCTGGCGGTGGCGGCAAGGGGATGCGCCGCGTGGACGATCCCGCCGATTTTGCCGACGCTTTGGCAAGCGCGCAGGGCGAAGCCCTGACCGCGTTCGGCAATGCCGACGTGCTGGTCGAGAAATACATCCTTTCGCCGCGCCACATTGAAGTGCAGGTCTTTGGGGATGGCACTCATGCGGTTCACTTGTTTGAACGCGATTGCTCTTTGCAACGTCGCCACCAAAAAGTGATCGAAGAAGCCCCCGCGCCAGGTATGACCGAGGAGGTCCGCGCGGCCATGGGCATGGCTGGCGTGCGTGCGGCCGAGGCGATTGGGTATAAGGGCGCCGGTACGGTGGAGTTCATCGTGGACGGTGCCAATGGTCTGCGCCCCGACGGGTTCTGGTTCATGGAGATGAACACACGCCTTCAAGTCGAACACCCGGTCACGGAAGAAATCACCGGCGTCGATCTGGTGGAGTGGCAACTCCGCGTTGCCTCGGGCGAGGGTCTACCGCTCCAGCAAGACGAACTATCGATCAACGGCCATGCGTTTGAGGCCCGCCTGTATGCGGAAGACGTTCCCAAGGGTTTCCTACCCGCCACAGGTACGCTGACCCATCTGAAATTCCCCGAAGGCGCGCGTGCGGATACCGGGGTGCGGGCCGGGGATACGATCAGCCCGTTTTATGACCCGATGATCGCAAAGCTGACCGTCCATGCGGGATCGCGCGCGGCTGCTTTGCGTCAACTCAGCTCGGCTTTGTCGAAGACCGAGGTTGCGGGCTCTGTCACGAACCTCGCGTTTCTGGGTGCATTGACGCGTCACGAGGGCTTTGCCGCAGGAGACGTCGATACAGGACTGATTGAACGCGACCTTGATGCACTGACCGCTGAACCGGGTCCAAGCCTTGGCGATATCGGGGCGGCCGCGCTGTGCGCGCTCGATCTGTTGAAACGCAAAGGAACCGGCTTCACGCTGTGGGGCGGTCTTAACCACTTTGTGACACTCTCCCACGGCGAGGAAAGCTATGACGTGGTAGTGACTTCTTACGGGGCGGATCGCCACGTGATCACCATTGGGGAAGACAGCATTGAAGCCACCTGCATCAACGGCCAGTGGAAAATGGGCGAAGATCGCGGGCCGCGCGTGGCGAAGGCTGGAAATGTGGTAACTGTCTTTGCGCAATCCGGTCTTGAGTTCCATGTGGCCGACCCTCTGGACCAAGACGCGGGTGTTGGTGCCGGGGCAGGTGTCATCGAGGCGCCGATGCCGGGACTTGTGAAAGCCGTGTTCGCCAAGGCAGGCCAAGAGGTGAAAGAGGGCGACCGCCTCGCGATCCTTGAGGCGATGAAGATGGAACACTCGCTGGAAGCTGCGCGCGATGGTATCGTGGCCGAGGTGCTTTGCGCTGATGGCGATCAGGTTGAAGCCGGCGCACCGCTGATCCGGTTAGAAGAGGAAGAAGAGGTGGCCGCATGATTTTTCGACTGCATCACGTACAATACGCACGCTCGATCCGAGTGCTGTGGTTGATCGAAGAGATCGGGCTGGAGAACACTCTGGGCCAGACGCTGGAAATCGTCGAATACACCATCGGATCAAAACAAATGTACGAAGGCGACCTGCCCAAAGTCTCGACTGCATCGCGCGTGCCTGCGTTGGAAATCGGTGACAAACGGATGAGCGAAAGTGGCGCAATCGTTCAGTTTCTGATCGAAGAATACGCCCCCGCGCTGGGCATTGCCCCCGGCCAGCCGGAACGCACGGATTATCTGCAATGGATACACTACTCTGAAACGATGGCCAGCCTGATCGAGCAGTTGAACCTGCAAATGGTTTTCCTGCGCCCACCCGCCAAGCCCAGCCCGATTGTGATCAAGCTGAACGTCGCGCGACTGCGTCACACGCTTGTTGGGTTGGAGGCCCGACTTGAAGGACGCGATTGGCTGCTGGACTACGGGTTCTCGGGCGCGGATATCATGCTTGGCTTCAACCTGTTCGCGGTGCCGTATTACGTCAAGTTGGATGAGTTTCCGAATATTCTGGCCTACAAAGCCCAGATCGAAGCGATGCCGTCCTACCAGCGTGTTGTCGAACGCGAGGGCGCGCAGCGGTTTTATCAGCAGGATTTCTATCCTGTGCCAGAGGCATAGGCGCGGATGGAACAGATCGAGATATTCGAGGTCGGTCCGCGTGACGGGCTACAGAACGAAAAGCGACAGATACCGACTGCCGAGAAGATCGCGCTGGTGGACATGCTGTCTGGGGCGGGATTCAAGCGGATCGAGGTCGCAAGCTTCGTCAGTCCCAAATGGGTGCCCCAGATGGCCGATTCAGCTGATGTTCTGGCGGGGATAAAGCGGGCGCCAGGCATATCCTACGCGGCACTCACCCCGAACATGCGCGGGTTTGACGGCGCGATGGCGGCGAAGGCGGACGAGATTGCGATCTTTGGCTCAGCCTCGGAAGGGTTTTCCAAGGCCAATATCAATTGCTCGATTGCTGAAAGCCTTGAACGGTTCAAACCTGTGGCTAAAGCCGCGCAAGAGGCGGGCTTGCCGGTGCGCGGCTACATCTCTTGTGTGACGGACTGTCCCTATGATGGGCCAACTCTGCCTGAGAAGGTGGCTTGGGTCGCGAAGAAGCTTTTGGCGATGGGCTGCTACGAGATTTCGTTGGGCGACACGATCGGGCAAGCGACACCAGAAACGATAACAGCAATGCTGGACGCGGTGTTGGGCGTGGGCGAGGCCAGCAAATTTGCAGGCCACTACCACGACACCAGCGGGCGGGCCTGTGACAACATCGAGGCGTCGATCACAAAGGGCCTTCGCGTGTTTGATGCAGCGGTTGGCGGGCTGGGTGGCTGCCCCTATGCGCCGGGAGCGCAGGGTAATGTCGCCACCGAGGCCGTGCATGATCGTGTGACAGGGCTGGGCTATGCGACCGGGCTAGATCGGGACATTTTGGAACAAACTGCCCAGATGGCACGACAGATGCGGGCAGGGGGATGACCATGGCCTACGAGACTATTTCCATCAATTTGGACGACCGCGGCGTGGCGACGCTGCTATTGGACCGCGCCGATAAGCACAACGCGATGTCAGCCCAGATGATCGAGGAGCTGACAGACGCAGCCCATACCCTGGGCGCGGATGAGGCCGTGCGTGTGGTGATCCTGACTGGCGCGGGCAAGAGCTTCTGCGCTGGTGGTGATTTGCGTTGGATGCAGGACCAGATGGCCGCAGATCCTGTGACACGCGGGGCCGAGGCCAAGAAGCTTGCGATGATGCTGAATGCCTTGAATGAAATGCCAAAACCTCTGATCGCGCGAGTTCAAGGGCAGGCGTTTGGCGGTGGTGTTGGCATCGCGTCTGTGGCTGATGTGGCCATCGGTGTGACTGGTGCAAAGTTTGGCCTGACCGAGACGCGGCTGGGTTTGATCCCAGCCACCATTGGCCCCTATGTACTGGCCCGATTGGGCGAGGCAATGGCGCGGCGTGTCTTCATGTCGGCCCGCATCTTTGAGGCCGAAGAGGCTGTGACACTGGGTTTGTTGGCGAAGGCCGTTGCGCCCGAAGATCTGGATGCTGCGGTGGAGGTTGAAGTGGTGCCCTATCTGGCCACTGCGCCCGGTGCTGTGGCCGAAGCCAAAGCCTTGGCCCGGCGCTTGGGACCACCGATCACCGAGACGATCATCGACGACACCATTGCGGGACTTGTCGCGCGATGGGAAAGCGCCGAGGCGCAAGAGGGCATCGCCGCCTTCTTTGAAAAGCGCAGACCAGACTGGGCGTGAGCCAGAGGGTAGAGCCCGACGAACCGGTTCAATGCCAGCCTGTAGAAGTCACGCCGCTGATTTCAAGGCGGTGAGTCTCTTTTTCGGAACACGAGATGTGGAAAATTTGTGATCCCGCGGTAAAATTCAGACGATTTTTGCGTTCATTGGACGGATCATTCTGCGGTTGCAAAACGAAACTTTGGCGCTCAAAGCCTTGAAAATATGGCTCTGAGGTCGGTCTTTGGTAAAGGCAAACCGATAAATTCAAAAACACGAATGCGACCGGCTCTTGGTTGACCCTGCCCCCCCCTAACGGTAAACCGCAATGAGCTAGCGAAAGGCGGTTTACCGCTTAAAAGGAGCCACACGTGGAAGACCTTCTCAGAGAATATCTCCCCATCATCATTTTCCTAGGACTGGCAATTGTTATCGGACTTGTTCTGATCCTTGCTGCCGTGGTGCTTGCGGTCCGCAATCCAGACCCGGAAAAACTCAGCGCTTATGAATGTGGCTTCAATGCCTTTGACGATGCGCGGATGAAGTTCGACGTCCGGTTTTATCTGGTGTCGATCCTGTTCATCATCTTCGATCTCGAGATCGCCTTCCTATTCCCTTGGGCCGTCGCATTTAAGGACATTGGGCTGGTTGGGTTTTGGTCAATGATGGTGTTCCTTGCCGTTTTGACCATCGGCTTTGCGTATGAGTGGAAAAAGGGAGCGCTCGAATGGGAGTGATGACTGGAGCCAACACCGCCGGCGGTGATCGCGAACACGGCACGCGCATGTTGAATGATCAGTTGGCCGACAAAGGCTTTCTGCTGACGACCACCGATGACATCATCAACTGGGCACGCACTGGGTCCCTGCACTGGATGACCTTTGGTCTGGCGTGTTGTGCGGTCGAAATGATGCACGCCTCCATGCCGCGCTATGACCTTGAACGCTACGGCGTCGCACCGCGCGCCTCCCCACGTCAATCGGACGTGATGATTGTAGCTGGTACGCTGACCAACAAAATGGCGCCTGCGTTGCGCAAGGTTTACGACCAGATGCCCGATCCGCGCTACGTGATCTCGATGGGGTCATGTGCGAACGGTGGCGGATACTATCACTATTCCTATTCGGTTGTGCGTGGCTGTGACCGGATCGTTCCGGTCGACATCTATGTACCCGGCTGCCCACCCACCGCAGAGGCTCTGGTCTACGGTATCCTGCAACTGCAACGCAAAATTCGCCGCACCGGCACGATTGTGAGGTAAGGATGAGCGACGCCCTAAACGAACTCGGTGCCCTGCTGGAAGCCAAACGTGCCGATTGCGTGCTAAGCTGGGAAATTGCTTATGGCGAGTTGACCGTCTCGGTCCCGCTGTCGGGCATTCCGTCTTTTATCGAGTTCCTGAAGACCGATAAGGCCTGCAAATTCTCGTCATTGGTTGATATTACTGCGGTCGACTACCCGTCGCGCGAAGAGCGCTTCGATTTGGTCTATCACTTCCTGTCGATGTACACGAACCAGCGTATCCGCATCAAAGTGGCTGTGCGCGAAGACGACATGGTGCCGTCGATCACCGAGGTTCATCCCTCAGCCGGTTGGTTCGAGCGCGAAGTCTTTGACATGTTCGGTATCCTGTTTTCAGGTCATCCGGACCTGCGCCGCATTCTGACCGACTATGGTTTTCGCGGTCACCCGCTTCGTAAGGATTTCCCGACAACGGGCTACACCGAAGTGCGTTATGATGAAGTCGAGAAACGCGTTGTATACGAGCCTGTATCTCTGACGCAGGACTATCGCCAGTTTGACTTTATGTCTCCATGGGAAGGGGCCAACTATATCCTGCCCGGTGACGAAAAATCTGATGAGGCCAAGGGCTGAGCCAGATGAGCAAGCAAACCTTCATATTCTGCCTTGGGGCGACGAAGGCTGGCACAAGCTGGCTGTTCGATTACCTCTATGGTCACCGGGAATGCCACTTCCCGGCGGTGAAGGAATTGCATTACTTTGATGCGCTTGAAGGCCACGATGCGGCTTGGCTTCGCAAGGATGCCGAGGCCAGGCTGGAACGTGCGCGTGCGGACGTGGCCGATGCCACTGACGCCCGTCCGATGGCCTATCAAAAGCAGCTTGTTGCTGATCTGAAGCGCTGGCTTGCGACGTTTGACGGACAAACACGTGATGATGTGGCTTATCTGGCGTATCTGCGTAAAGGTGGTTCGAAGGCGCGCGTGATTGGTGATTTCACTCCGGCCTATGGTTTGCTGAAGGAAAAGACGCTTGCGGCCATGTCCGGGCTGACCGACAAGGTGCGCTTTGTCTACCTGATGCGCGATCCGGTGGAACGTATCTGGTCGAATATCCGCATGGTTGCTGGGAATGAAGGGCAAGACGCGCTTCAAGCCAAGATTGACGGCGTGCTGGCAGGAACGGCGAACAATATCCTTGATCGCTCGAACTATCGCCGCACGTTGAACCGGCTTAGCCGCGCCATCCCGCGTGACGCTCTGCATATCGAATACTACGAACGGCTGTTCACGCCCGACGCCATCGAACGTCTTTGCGCGTTTCTGGGGATCACACCCCAGCCCGCATCGTTTGACCGTGTCGTGCATCAAAGTGCGAAGGCCGATCTGCCTATGGGCCAACGTGCCCAGCTACAGGCAATACTGAAACCGCAATACAATTTCGTTGAGAAGTTCATGGGTGAGCTTCCATCGGAATGGACCCAGAAGATGGTGAGCGCATGATGGACGGATCCAAGGACTTCAACGACGCCCTGACCGGCGAACAGAAGATCCGCAATTTCAACATCAACTTTGGCCCACAACACCCTGCCGCCCACGGCGTGCTTCGGATGGTGTTGGAGCTTGATGGCGAGATTGTCGAGCGCGCCGACCCGCATATCGGCCTTTTGCACCGTGGCACCGAAAAGCTGATGGAAAGCCGCACCTATCTGCAAAACCTGCCGTATTTCGACCGGTTGGACTATGTGGCACCGATGAACCAAGAACATGCTTGGTGTCTGGCGATTGAGAAGCTGGCTGGAATTGAAGTGCCACGCCGCGGGTCGCTGATCCGGGTTTTGTATTCAGAGATTGGCCGCATTCTGAACCACCTTCTGAATGTCACCACGCAGGCAATGGATGTCGGCGCGCTGACTCCACCACTTTGGGGATTTGAAGAGCGCGAGAAGTTGATGATCTTCTACGAACGCGCCTGTGGTGCGCGTTTGCACGCCGCCTATTTCCGCCCCGGCGGTGTTCACCAAGACCTGCCACCCGAGCTTATTGACGATATTGAGACTTGGGCACACGAATTTCCGGCCAAGCTGGATGATATCGACGGGCTGCTGACCGAGAACCGTATTTTCAAGCAACGTAACGCTGACATTGGCGTCGTCACGGAAGAGGATATCCTGAACTGGGGGTTCTCTGGCGTGATGGTGCGTGGATCGGGTCTGGCATGGGATCTGCGCCGCGCGCAGCCCTATGAATGCTATGATGAGTTTGACTTCCAAATCCCGGTTGGCAAGAACGGCGACTGCTATGACCGTTATCTCGTTCGTATGGAAGAGATGCGCCAATCGCTGTCGATCATGCATCAGGCGATTGCCAAGCTGCGTGCACCTGAAGGGCAGGGCGATGTCATGGCGCGTGGCAAGCTGTCACCGCCGTCACGTGGGGATATGAAGCGCTCGATGGAGAGCTTGATCCACCACTTCAAACTCTACACCGAAGGTTTCAAACTGCCCGAAGGCGAAGTCTACGCGGCTGTTGAAGCGCCCAAAGGCGAGTTCGGCGTCTATCTGGTGTCGGACGGGTCAAACAAACCCTACCGCGCCAAAATCCGCGCTCCGGGCTTTTTGCACCTTCAAGCTATGGACCATGTGGCCGGTGGCCACCAACTGGCCGACGTTGCCGCCATCATCGGCACCATGGACGTCGTGTTTGGGGAGATCGACCGCTAATGCTCCGCCGTCTACATCATGAACAGCCCGAAAGCTTCGCTTTCACACCCGCCAACCAAGCGTGGGCGGAAGGGCAGATTACGAAATATCCTGAGGGGCGTCAGGCCTCGGCTGTGATCCCGCTGTTGTGGCGCGCGCAGGAACAGGAAGGTTGGCTGACCAAGCCAGCGATTGAGCATATTGCCGACATGCTGGGCATGGCGGATATCCGTGTGCTCGAAGTGGCCTCGTTCTACTTCATGTTCCAACTGCAACCCGTTGGAACTGTGGCGCATATCCAGATTTGTGGTACCACGTCCTGCATGATCTGCGGCGCGGAAGACTTGATTGCTGTTTGCCGCGACAAGATCTCGGACAAGCCGCATGTGGTCTCGGCTGATGGCAAGTTCAGCTGGGAAGAGGTTGAATGCCTTGGCGCCTGCACCAACGCGCCTATGGCGCAAATCGGCAAAGATTATTACGAAGACCTGACGGCAGAGAGCCTTGGCAAACTGTTGGACGACTTGGCGGCGGGCAAAGTGCCTACTCCAGGCCCGCAAAATGGTCGTTACGCGTCAGAGCCTCTGTCCGGGCTGACCAGCTTGAAAGAATATGACAGCGGTAAAACGCAATACAACGTAAGCGCACAGCTGGCCACGGATATCGGCGATACGGTCAAGCGTATCGACGGAACCGAAGTGCCATTGTTGACACCTTGGTTGGGCAAAAACGCCACCAGCGGCAAAGCGACACCGCCCAAGCCTGCGGCCAGCGGAAAGCCTGCGAACCAGCAAAAGGCCAAGAAGGCGGCCCCGAAAAAAGCTGCGGCGAAGGCACCAGCAAAAACCACGAAAGCCGCAGCGGCCCCCGCCGCCACCGGCAAAGCGAAAAAACCTCGCACCATGAAGGCCGCCCGTAAATCGGGCGCGGATGACCTGAAACAGCTCAAGGGCGTAGGCCCGAAGCTGGAAGGCGTCCTGAACGGCCTTGGCTTCTGGCATTTCGACCAGGTTGCCAAATGGGGCGCGGACGAGATTGCCTGGGTTGACGATCAACTGTCCTTTAAGGGCCGGATTGAGCGTGACGGCTGGGTAGAGCAAGCCAAAGTTCTGGCGGAAGGCGGTCAAACCGCGTTCTCGAAGAAAGTTAAGAAAGGCGAGGTCTACTAGGTTCCAGGTATGTTGACGGGTCGTATTGATCATAAGTGTATGAAAAGGCAGCGAAATGCCACCGCACCTGTGCGCCCGATAAGTGTGTCCAACATCAGCAACAGGGATAGGGACAATGAGTAACAATACCGGATTTTTCACGTGTAACAGGATGTGCTGGATCATCGGCGCTTTATTGGGCTTTGCAGCATTGCTGCTGGCACAAGGGCGGCTTGGCTTTCACTTCATCCTCGCATTGATTGTAGGCCTGATCGTTATGTTCGGCGTGGCTTGGTTCTTGAAAAAGAACTTCTGCGCTGACGTCGCCGAAGGATCAAGCGCGTCAACGGGTGCCGCCATCGCAGGTGCAGGTGTAGCCACCGCCGCCGCTGCATCATCCGCAAGCGCGTCGACATCGGCAGCGTCGGAAAGCACTCCAGCAGCGGCAGCTTCGATGCCAGCTTCGGCTTTAGATGCTGCCACGGCCGCCGAGACGCCCGCGCCTGTAAAGGAAGCCCCCAAGCCGGCAGCGGCGAAACCGGCGGCTAAGCCCACCGCGAAAAAGCCTGCCGCGAAGAAAGCCGCAGCGAAGAAACCAGCGGCAAAGGCTGCAAAACCCGCAGCGAAAGCAACAAAACCTGCGGCGAAAGCAGCTGCTAAACCTGCGGCGCCTACTGGGAAGCCCAAGAAACCGCGCACCATGAAGGCTGCACGCAAGTCGGGTGCGGACGATTTGAAGCAACTGAAAGGCGTTGGTCCTAAGTTGGAACAGACGCTTAACGGTCTTGGCTTCTGGCATTTCGATCAGGTCGCCAAATGGGGCCCGGACGAAATCATGTGGGTGGACGATAACCTAAGCTTCAAAGGCCGGATCGAACGTGACGGCTGGGTGGAACAAGCCAAGACCTTGGCCGAAGGCGGGGAAACTGCGTTTTCGAAAAAGGTCAAGAAGGGCGAAGTCTACTAAAGGATGACGAAAACGATGCACACCGATCCCAAAAACAGCATTCAGCGGGAAGGGCGCTTGGCAGGTCTTGTCATTGCGTTCACCGGTGCGCTGTGGGTCGGTGGCTCATGGATTGGCAGAAGCCTCGATTGGTCCAACAGGACCATGGCGCTGGTGGATCTGCTGGCCCTGGCCGGGTTCTTGTTTGGCCTGGTGGTAACGTATCGGATCTGGCGTAAGCGCCGGACGGATGAAGGATAAGAGCGAATGCTGCAGGATAAAGACCGGATCTTTACCAACCTTTACGGCATGCACGACCGCACCCTTTCGGGCGCGAAACATCGTGGCCATTGGGATGGCACAGCCGGGATCATCAAAAAGGGCCGTGACTGGATCATCGAACAGATGAAAGCCTCGGGTCTGCGTGGTCGTGGTGGTGCGGGTTTCCCGACCGGTCTGAAATGGTCCTTCATGCCGAAAGAAAGCGACGGTCGCCCGGCCTATCTGGTGATCAACGCTGACGAGTCTGAGCCCGGCACCTGTAAAGACCGCGAGATTATGCGCCATGATCCGCATACGCTGATCGAAGGCGCGCTGATCGCGTCCTTCGCGATGAACGCCAACACCTGCTATATCTATCTGCGCGGCGAATACATTCGCGAGCGCGAAGCGCTTCAGGCGGCGATTGACGAATGTTATGACGCGGGCCTTCTGGGCAAGAACGCTGCGAAATCCGGTTGGGATTTCGACCTGTTCCTGCATCACGGGGCCGGCGCCTATATCTGTGGTGAAGAGACCGCGCTTTTGGAAAGCCTTGAGGGCAAAAAGGGCATGCCGCGCATGAAGCCGCCATTCCCGGCGGGTGCGGGTCTTTATGGCTGCCCGACAACTGTGAACAACGTTGAATCCATCGCTGTCGTGCCGACGATCCTGCGTCGCGGGCCCGAGTGGTTTGCGGGTTTTGGTCGTCCGAACAACGCCGGCACCAAGCTCTTTGGTATTTCGGGGCACGTGAACAACCCATGCGTGGTGGAAGAGGCAATGTCGATCACGTTCGAGGAACTGATCGAGAAGCATTGCGGCGGCATTCGTGGCGGTTGGGACAACCTGAAAGCCGTGATCCCCGGTGGCTCGTCCGTGCCTTGCGTGCGCGGCGAAAACATGCGCGATGCGATCATGGATTTCGATTACCTGCGTGGCGAGCTTGGGTCAGGCCTTGGCACCGCCGCCGTAATCGTGATGGATCAATCGACGGACATTATCAAAGCGATTTGGCGTTTGTCGAAATTCTATAAGCACGAAAGCTGCGGCCAATGTACGCCATGCCGCGAAGGTACCGGCTGGATGATGCGCGTCATGGACCGCCTGATGCGCGGTGAGGCCGAAGTTGAGGAAATCGACATGTTGTGGGACGTGACGAAGCAAGTCGAAGGCCACACGATCTGCGCGCTGGGTGACGCGGCTGCATGGCCGATCCAAGGCCTGATCCGCAATTTCCGGGACGAAATCGAAGACCGTATTCAAGTGAACAAACAAGGTAAAGCCAGCATCGCGGCGGAGTAATTCGACGCGCTAGGCACAAGAGAGTGATGAAGATGGAAATGCAACACAACATACTGAAAACAGGTGCTTTTGCGCCCGTTTCAGCGTGTTGTTATTGCATGACAATGCCCTGCGTCCCCATCTCCTTTCTGACGAAAGGAGACCTGTCATGATTAAACTACGTACGATCACTCTCGCGTCCGTATTGGCGCTGGCTGCGACCTCGGGGATTGCCTCGGCGACGGACTATCAAAAACTGCGTGACGATAAGCGCATGCACAATGAACTGCTTGGGGCCTCGATTGCCTATCTGATCGATGAGAGTTGCTCGTCGCTGAAGCTGCGTAAATTTCGCCTTTTGAACAAAGCGTTCGCGCTGCGCAGCCATGCAGTTGGTTTGGGATACTCGACCAAAGAAGTACTGGCCTATGTGGACAGCAAGGCCGAGCAAGATCGGTTTCGCGCGATTGCCGAGCCGATGCTGAAAAAGCGCGGTGCAAAGCCGGGCGTTGAGGAAAGCTATTGCGCCATCGGGCGCGAGAACATGGAAAAAGGCACCTTCTCTGGGTCGTTACTGACCGAGGGCTAGGACAAACACGTGCGGGATCGGGGACAACCCCGGCCCGCGAAACGAAAAAGGGACCGTGATGAGCGACCTGAAAAAGATCGTCATTGACGACATGGAAGTTGAAGTTGATGGCGCGATGACGCTGATCCAGGCCTGTGAAGTGGCCGGGATCGAAGTGCCGCGTTTCTGCTATCACGAGCGTCTGTCGATTGCTGGCAACTGTCGCATGTGTCTGGTCGAAGTTGTGGGCGGTCCCCCCAAGCCGGCGGCATCGTGCGCGATGCAAGTGCGCGATCTGCGCCCCGGTCCGGAAGGACAGGCGCCTGTTGTTAAAACCAACTCGCCCATGGTCAAAAAGGCCCGCGAAGGCGTGATGGAGTTCATGTTGATCAACCACCCGCTGGATTGCCCGATTTGCGATCAGGGTGGCGAGTGTGATTTGCAGGATCAGGCGGTGGCCTATGGTCTGTCAGGATCGCGGTTCAAGGAAATGAAACGCGCCGTCGATGATCTGGATTTGGGCCCGCTAGTGGGGACGGCGATGACGCGTTGCATCAGCTGCACGCGTTGTGTTCGGTTTACCTCGGAAATCGCTGGCATCTCGCAGATGGGCCAAACTGGTCGCGGTGAAGACGCCGAGATCACGAGCTATCTGAACCAGACACTCGACAGCAACCTGCAGGGCAACATCATTGACCTGTGTCCGGTTGGCGCACTGACCTCGAAGCCCTATGCGTTCACCGCCCGTCCATGGGAGCTGACCAAGACCGAAACCATCGACGTGATGGACGCGCTTGGATCAAACATCCGCGTGGACACCAAAGGCCGCGAAGTTATGCGGATCCTGCCGCGCAACCATGATGGTGTGAACGAGGAATGGATTTCCGACAAGACACGCTTCGTTTGGGATGGCCTGCGTCGTCAACGTCTGGACGTGCCTTACATTCGTGAAGGTGGCAAGCTGCGCAAAGCGTCTTGGGGCGAAGCGCTGGCCAAGGCCGCGGACGCCATGAAAGGTGCCAGCAAGGTCGCCGGTCTGGTTGGCGATCTGGCATCGGCCGAGGCGGCGTTCTCGCTCAAGACCCTGATCGAAGGTCTTGGTGGCAATGTTGAATGCCGCACCGACAATGCGCGTCTGCCAATTGGCAACCGTTCGGGTTATGTCGGCACTGCATCGATTGAAGACATCGATGACGCCAAGTTTATCCAACTGATCGGCACCAACCCGCGTGTTGAAAGCCCGGTTCTGAATGCCCGTATCCGTAAGGCGTGGTTGAAGGGGGCAGAAGTTGGTCTGGTCGGTGAAGCCGTAGACCTGACCTATGATTATGCGCATGTGGGCACCGACCGTGCGGCGCTGGACAGCATCGTGGGCAAAGATTACGGCGCCGTGAAAGCTGCGCCGTCGGTTGTGATCGTTGGGCAGGGTGCCTTGCGAGAGGCCGATGGTCTGGCGGTTCTATCGAACGCCATGAAACTGGCCGAGGATACCGGATCGAAGCTGATGATCCTGCACACCGCCGCTGGCCGTGTGGGTGCGATGGATCTGGGCGCCGTGACCGAAGGTGGCATGGAAGCCGCCACGATGGGTGCGGACGTTGTTTACAACATGGGCGCGGATGAGATTGAAATCGCAGATGGCCCGTTTGTGATCTACCAAGGTAGCCACGGGGACCGTGGTGCGATGCGCGCCGATGTGATCCTGCCGGGGGCTGCATACACCGAAGAGGGTGGGTTGTTTGTGAACACCGAAGGGCGTCCTCAACTGGCGTTGCGAGCCAACTTTGCACCGGGTGAGGCCAAGGAAAACTGGGCGATCTTGCGGGCTCTGTCAGCTGAACTGGACGCGACCCTGCCTTGGGACAGCCAAGCCGGTCTGCGCCGCGCGATGGTCGAAGCCGCACCGGTTCTGGGCGGTGTTGACCAAGTGGCCGACAATGAATGGCAACCGCTGGCGCTTGAGAAGATGGGGGCTGCCAGCTTCCGCTATACCATTGGCGATTTCTATCTGACCAACCCGATTGCACGGGCGTCAGAGGTTATGGCCGAACTGTCCGCTCAGGCACGCGCGCGCGCGTCGTCGAAGCTGGCAGCAGAGTAAGAAAAGAAACGGATCGGGACATGAACTTGCTTGACCAAACTGCGGACACTTGCCAAAGGCATCAGGACGTTTGCGCGTCCTTGACGGCCCTTGGCTGTGTTGTGGTCAACGCCTTGGATAACCCGCTCTATTCGAATGAAAATATGAAATACCGACGGTCTGAGGGCATGAAGAGATATGTATGAATTCTTCACCACAACAAACTTAGGGCTCGCGCTTTTGATCATTGGTCAGTGTTTGCTGATCGTGGTCCCACTTTTGGTCGCGCTGGCCTTTTTGCTCTATTTCGACCGTAAGGTCTGGGCAGCTGTGCAGATGCGCAAAGGTCCCAACGTGGTTGGCGCTTTTGGTGTGTTGCAGTCCTTTGCGGACTTCATCAAATACGTCTTGAAAGAGATCGTGGTACCCGCGGGCGCAGATCGCTTCGTCTTCTTCCTGGCCCCAATGGCAAGCTTCGTTCTGGCCATGGTCGCTTGGTCGGTGATCCCCTTCAATGATGGCTGGGTTCTGGCTGATATCAACGTGGCGATCCTGTTTGTCTTCGCCGTGTCCTCGCTTGAGGTATACGGCGTGATCATGGGGGGCTGGGCGTCGAACTCGAAATACCCGTTCCTTGGGTCATTGCGATCCGCCGCGCAGATGATTTCTTACGAAGTCTCAATCGGTTTGATCATCATTGGCGTGATCATCACGACCGGCTCGATGAACTTCGGAGACATTGTGCGGGCGCAGGATGGCGGCGGGCTGTTTAGCTGGTACTGGTTGCCGCATTTCCCGATGGTGTTCCTGTTCCTGATTTCGGCACTGGCCGAGACCAACCGCCCGCCGTTTGACCTGCCCGAGGCAGAGTCAGAACTGGTGGCAGGCTATCAGGTCGAATACTCCTCGGCCCCGTTCCTGTTGTTCATGATCGGTGAATACGTGGCCATCGTTCTGATGTGTACACTGATCTCGATCCTGTTCTTCGGCGGCTGGTTGTCACCTGTGGAATGGTTGCCCGACGGCATCCTGTGGCTGTTTGCGAAGATTTTCTTCTTCTTCTTCGTGTTCTCGATGGTGAAGGCCATCACACCGCGCTATCGCTATGACCAGTTGATGCGCATCGGTTGGAAGGTCTTCCTTCCACTGTCGCTGGCCTGGGTCGTTCTGGTCGCATTCTTCGCCCAATACGGGGCATTCTGGGGCACTTACGCCCGCTGGGCAGTAGGGGGCTGATCGATGGCTTTTGATTACGCACGCGCAACGAAGTATTTCCTGCTGGCGGATTTCGTCAAAGGGTTCGGGTTGGGGCTGAAATACTTCTTTTCGCCCAAAGCGACGCTGAACTACCCGCACGAGAAGGGCCCGCTAAGCCCACGTTTTCGCGGTGAACACGCGCTGCGCCGTTACCCGAATGGTGAGGAGCGCTGCATCGCTTGCAAACTGTGCGAGGCGATCTGCCCTGCGCAAGCGATCACCATCGACGCGGAACCGCGCGACGACGGCTCGCGCCGGACCACGCGCTATGACATCGACATGACCAAATGCATTTATTGCGGCTTCTGTCAGGAAGCCTGCCCGGTGGATGCGATTGTCGAAGGTCCAAACTTCGAGTTTGCCACGGAAACCCGCGAAGAACTGTTCTATGACAAGGCAAAGCTGCTTGAGAACGGCGAACGCTGGGAAGCCGAGATTGCACGCAACCTCGAACTTGATGCGCCGTATCGGTAAGGATGTGAAATGAACGACTTCTCCAAAACATACATGCAGATGATGGAACAGGGTGCGGCGATGCTGCGCACGTTCAATCCTGCGTTGGAGGAGTTCGTGCCAGAGGGCCTTGATAAGCTTATGCCCACCATGCCGAAAGACATGATGGACATGATGTTTGGCAACGCCTTCAACAAGGACGGGCTGGATGCGAAAACACGCATGTTGGTCGGTCTGGCAGGTCTGGTTGCGGCAGGATCGCAAGCCGGTCCGCAGATTAAAGTGACGGTGCGCCATGCTTTGGAAGCGGGTGCGACGCAGAAAGAGATCGCGGAAGTGATCTATCAAATGTCCATGTTGGGTGGCCTTCCGGCAATGAACCGGGCGCTGGAAGAAGCGCAGGCCGTCTTTGACGATAATCAGGAGGGGGACGCATGAGCGTTGCCGATTTCGCCTTTTACCTCTTTGCCCTGACCACTGTGGTCGGCGGTTTCTTTACCGTCGTGGCGAGAAACCCCGTGCACTCGGTCCTTTGGCTGATCACATCCTTTGTCGGGGCCACCGGATTGTTCGTCCTTCTGGGCGCCGAGTTCGTGGCGATGCTGCTCATGATCGTCTATGTCGGCGCGGTCGCGGTTTTGTTCCTGTTCGTTGTGATGATGCTGGACGTAGATTTTGCCGAGCTGAAAGCCGAGATGGCCAAGTCGCTGCCTCTGGCCCTTTTGATCGGTGTGATCTTGTTGATGGAGCTGGGCACGATCTTCGGCACATGGCAATTCGCAGATGGCGCAGACGCAGCCCGGCTGGCCGTCACGCCCGCCATTGAAGAGATTCATAATACCGAGGCGTTGGGCCTGATCCTCTATACCGACTACATCCTGTTGTTCCAGCTGGCCGGTCTGATCCTGCTGGTCGCCATGATCGGCGCCATCGTCCTGACCCTGCGCCACCGCACCAATGTCAAACGCCAAAACGTGATTGCACAGATGCACCGCGACCCGGCCGAGGCGATGGAAGTGATCGACGTGAAACCGGGGCAGGGGCTATAGTCGTGAAAGCAGTTCTGGTCGCCATATCTCTCGTAGCTGGGACAAGTTCGGTAGCGATGGCGTGCACCTATGGTCCGCTTGTTTTTCTTACACCTCTCTTAAACGAGCGAGTTCACCACCTTAAGAACTGTTCGTTCACAGGTGGTGGCCGGGATGACCTAACTATTGGTCGTGCCGCGAAAGATCTAGGAAATGGTATCGTGTTCCAAGTTGTTGAAACAGATGGTTTCGAGCAAGCCGTCGCAACTGACTGCCGGACCAAGCAACAGTTATCGTTCTTTGGAGCCGATTTGGAGGATGAAACGGTCCATTTCAGTTGCTCAGAAGTGGTTCCGTCAAAATTGAACGCCCCATTCTCTTCTGGAAAATTCAAACTCGCCGCTGGTAAAAGCCTAGCCGATTTAAAGAGCTATGCGGTCAAGCAAGGTTACATGTGGACGGATTTCGATTGGAATTTTGGGTTGTCAGCAGTTCCGGGATATCCACCACGGAAAACCACTCTGGCCAAGAAAGACCGCCCAGACTTCTATTGTGGGTGCAAACTTCACTACCCAGACACGCCGGGGGCAGCAGGATGAAAACGAAAAATACGATGCTCCCGGAACCGGGAAACAAGAACGAGGGACGAAATGGTAGGACTTGAACATTATCTCGCGGTCGCGGCGGCATTGTTCGTCATCGGCATTTTCGGGCTCTTCCTGAACCGTAAGAACATCATCATTCTTCTGATGTCGATCGAACTGATGCTTCTTGCTGTGAACATCAACCTTGTCGCCTTTTCGTCCTATCTGGGTGATCTGGTAGGGCAGGTCTTCACGCTCTTTGTACTAACCGTGGCTGCCGCCGAGGCTGCCATTGGTCTGGCGATCCTTGTCAGCTTCTTCCGCAACCGCGGAACGATTGCTGTCGAAGACGTCAATGTGATGAAAGGCTAACGGCAGATGGTACAGTTCATCCTCTTTGCGCCTCTGATCGGCGCGCTGATTGCTGGCTTTGGGCACCGGATTATCGGTGATAAGGGCGCGCAGTTGTTGACGACCGTTTTGTTGTTCGCAGCCGCGTTCCTGTCCTGGATCGTCTTCTTCACGCTCGGGACCGAGACGCAGTTCATTCACATCCTGGATTGGGTTCAATCGGGCAGTTTGTCGGTTGACTGGTCGATCCGTTTGGATCGCCTGACCTCGATCATGCTGGTTGTTGTGACGACGGTATCGTCCCTCGTGCATATGTATTCCATGGGCTACATGGCGGATGATCCGCAGTTCAAAGGCGAAAGCTATCGTCCGCGTTTCTTCGCGTATCTCAGCTTCTTTACCTTCACCATGCTGATGCTGGTGACGGCGGATAACCTGCTGCAGATGTTCTTTGGCTGGGAAGGCGTGGGTGTCGCGTCTTACTTGCTGATCGGCTTTTACTATAAGAAACCGTCGGCCAATGCCGCCGCGATCAAAGCCTTCGTTGTGAACCGGGTTGGTGACTTCGGGTTTGCCTTGGGCATCTTCGGTCTTTTCTACATGACCGACAGCATCCGCTTTGACGATGTGTTCGCCGCCGCACCCGCGCTGGCAGAGACGCAGATCCACTTCCTGTGGACGGACTGGAACGCCGCCAATCTGTTGGCCTTCCTTCTGTTCGTCGGCGCGATGGGTAAATCAGCGCAGCTGTTCCTACACACTTGGTTGCCCGACGCGATGGAAGGTCCGACCCCTGTGTCGGCGCTGATCCACGCCGCGACCATGGTCACCGCCGGTGTCTTCCTTGTCTGCCGTATGTCGCCCTTGATGGAATACGCGCCTGCCGCAACCAACTTCATCGTTTTCCTTGGCGCGACCACGGCGTTTGTCGCCGCGACCATCGGTCTGGTTCAAAACGACATCAAACGCGTGATTGCGTATTCGACCATGTCTCAGCTGGGCTACATGTTTGTGGCGGCGGGCGTCGGCGTCTACTCGGTCGCGATGTTCCACCTGTTCACCCACGCGTTCTTCAAAGCGATGTTGTTCCTTGGGGCCGGGTCGGTCATTCACGGGATGCATCACGAACAAGACATGCGCAACTACGGTAACCTTCGCAAAAAGCTACCCATGACCTTCTGGGCGATGATGATCGGTACGCTGGCCATCACCGGTGTCGGTATTCCGCTGACGGCAATCGGCTTTGCTGGTTTCTTGTCGAAAGACGCGATTATCGAAAGCGCTTATGCAGGCACCAATGGGGGCTACGCCTTCTGGATGCTGGTCATTGCAGCGCTGTTCACCAGCTTTTACAGCTGGCGTTTGATGTTCATGACCTTCTACGGCAAGCAGCGCGGCGACAAGCACACGCACGAGCATGCGCATGAAAGCCCGATGGTTATGCTGGTGCCGCTTGGTGTGCTGGCGATGGGATCGATCTTTGCCGGGATGATCTGGTATGGGGCGTTCTTTGGAGATCACCACAAGGTGAACCACTTCTTCGGGATCGAGGCACATGCTGAGGCAGGCGATCACGCCAAATCAGATGATGGCCACGGTGAGGCCGCTGACGGGCATGGCGAGGCGACAGACAGTCACGCCGATACCGCGACCGACGGCCACGCTGATGCTGATAAGACTGACGAAGCGATGACTGATGGTGGGCATGGCAATGCGGCGATGGCGCATCACGGAGAGGCTCCGAAAGGCGCAATCTTCATGGCACCAGACAATCACGTGATTGACGACGCCCACCATGCTCCAAAATGGGTCAAGGTTTCGCCATTCATTGCAATGCTGATCGGTTTCGCGATGGCATTCTGGTTCTACATCGTGAACACCAGCCTGCCCAAAAAGCTGGCCGAGACCTTCCCGATTGTCTACCGGTTCCTGCTCAACAAATGGTACTTTGACGAGCTTTACGACATCCTGTTCGTCAAGCCGGCCTTCATCGTTGGACGGTTCTTGTGGAAAAGCGGTGACGGCAACGTCATTGACGGCTTCTTGAACGGTGTGGCCATGGGCATCGTGCCTTGGTTTACCAAAATGGCGGGCCGCGCACAGTCGGGATACGTCTTCTCTTACGCCTTCGCGATGGTCCTTGGCATCGTCGTCTTGGTCACAATCATGATCCTCTTCAGCGGTGGAGCGCACTAATGAACAACCTGCTTTCCATCATTACATTCCTGCCGCTGGTCGCGGCTGTGATCCTTGCGCTTTTCCTGCGCGGGGATGACGAAGCGGCCGCGCGCAACGCCAAGTGGCTTGCGCTGGCGGCAACTGTGGCGACGTTCCTATTCTCGCTTCTTCTGCTGACGGGTTTTGACCCTGCCGACACGGGCTTCCAGTTCGTGGAAGAGGGCAGCTGGATCATGGGCCTGAAATACAAGATGGGTGTCGACGGGATTTCGGTCCTGTTTGTGATGCTCACCACCTTCATGATGCCGCTGACCATTTGGGCCAGCTGGGGGGTGACCTCCCGCGTGAAGGAATACATGATCGCCTTCCTGCTGCTTGAAACGCTGATGCTTGGCGTGTTCATGGCGCTGGATTTGGTACTGTTCTATCTGTTCTTCGAAGCAGGGCTGATCCCAATGTTCCTGATCATTGGGATCTGGGGCGGGAAGGAACGCATCTACGCATCGTTCAAGTTCTTCCTTTATACCTTCCTTGGGTCCGTCCTGATGCTGGTCGCGATGATCTACATGTATGTAGACGCGGGCACGACAGATATCCCGACGTTGATGAAACATACGTTCGGATCCGAGAGCTTTAGCCTACTGGGTATTCAGATTGTCGGTGGGGCGCAGACACTGCTGTTCCTTGCCTTCTTCGCCAGCTTCGCGGTGAAAATGCCGATGTGGCCGGTTCATACCTGGTTGCCGGACGCACACGTTCAGGCACCGACAGCGGGTTCGGTCGTGCTGGCGGCGATCTTGCTGAAAATGGGCGGCTACGGCTTCCTTCGTTTCAGCTTGCCGATGTTCCCGATCGGGGCGGACACGATGGCGACGTTCGTCTTGTGGATGTCGGCGATTGCGATTGTCTACACGTCGCTGGTTGCACTGGTGCAGGAAGACATGAAGAAGCTCATCGCTTATTCATCGGTAGCCCACATGGGCTATGTAACCGCTGGTATCTTCTCGCTGAACCAACAAGGTGTGGATGGGGCGATCTTCCAGATGCTCAGCCACGGCTTCATCTCGGGCGCGCTGTTCTTGTGCGTGGGCGTCATCTATGACCGCATGCACACACGCGACATTTCCGCCTACGGGGGCCTTGTGAACCGCATGCCAGCCTATGCGCTGATCTTCATGTTCTTCACCATGGCAAATGTCGGCCTTCCGGGTACATCGGGCTTTGTAGGTGAATTCCTGACGCTGGTCGGTATGTTCAAGGCCAACACTTGGGTCGCAATGGTCGCCACCTCGGGTGTGATCCTGTCAGCCGCTTACGCGCTTTACCTGTACCGTCGTGTCGTCTTTGGCGACCTGATCAAGGAAAGCCTGAAAGCGATCACCGACATGGACGCGCGCGAGAAGATGATCTTCGCACCGCTCGTCTTCATGACATTGCTACTGGGTATCTACCCATCGCTGGTCACAGACATCATCGGCCCGTCGGTCGAAGCGCTCTTGACCAATTTCCACGCCGCCGTTCCTGCCGAAGCTGCAGAGATGGCCCAGGCCGCATCGCATTAAGGAGAGCGAAAGATGAGCTCTGTTGATATTCAAACGGCTCTGCCTGAGCTGATCCTGTCCGTCTATGCGATGGTCGCGCTGCTGGGTGCGGTCTATACAAGCAAAGATGGGCTGGCCAAGCTGCTGACATGGGTCACCGGTGGTGTGATGGTTGTTGTCGCGCTGATGGTCGCTGGCGGAGACGGCGCACATGCCGCTTTCAACGGCATGTTCCTGGACGACGCCTATTCACGCTTTGCCAAAGTCGCGATCTTGCTTGCAGCTGCTGCCATTCTGGTGGCCGGCGAGGCGACGATGTCGCGCCGCGGCCTTTTGCGGTTCGAATACCCGATCCTGGTTACCTTGGGCACTGTGGGCATGATGGTGATGGTGTCAGCCGGTGATCTGATGGTGCTTTACATGGGGCTCGAGCTTCAATCGCTCGCGCTTTATGTCGTGGCATCTCTGAACCGTGACAGCGTCAAGTCGACCGAGGCGGGTCTGAAATACTTCGTGCTGGGCGCGCTCAGCTCGGGACTGCTGCTTTACGGTGCATCGCTGACATACGGCTATTCTGGCACCACTTTGTTCTCGGGCATCCTTGAGGCTGCGAATGATGGTCACGTGGGCCTTGGTCTGTTGATCGGTCTGGTCTTCGTGACTGCCGGCTTGGCATTCAAGGTCTCGGCTGTACCGTTCCACATGTGGACACCGGACGTTTACGAAGGCGCGCCAACCCCAGTGACCGCTTTCTTTGCCACCGCGCCAAAACTGGCGGCGATGGGGCTGTTTGCCCGCGTCATGTTTGATGCTTTCGGGCAGGCCGTGGGCGACTGGCAGCAGATTATTGCGCTGCTGTCGGTTCTGTCGATGTTCCTTGGCGCGATTGCCGCCATCGGCCAAACCAACGTCAAGCGCCTGATGGCCTATTCGTCGATTGCCCATATGGGGTTTGCCTTGATGGGGCTGGCCGCAGGCAGCGCGTATGGTGTACAGGCGATGCTTCTTTATATGGCGGTTTACCTGACCATGAATATCGGCGCCTTTGCCTTCATCATGTCGATGGAGCGTGACGGTCGCCCGGTTGCCGACATCTCGGCTCTGAACCAGTTCGCGGTCGAGGACAAAACGCGCGGGCTGGCGATGCTGATCTTGCTGTTTTCGCTGGCAGGTGTGCCGCCAATGCTGGGCTTCTTTGCCAAGTATGGTGTGCTTATTGCCGCCGTTCAGTCTGGCCTGACATGGTTGGCGGTGGCTGGTGTGATCGCATCTGTGATTGGCGCGTTCTATTACCTGCGGATCGTCTATTTCATGTACTTTGGCGAAAAAGGCGACGGGGTCGAAATGAACATGTCGCCTGCTGCATGGGTCGCTTTGATGGGATCGGCTGCGATCATCCTTCTGGGTGTTGTGAACTTCTTCGGCATCGAAGGCGCAGCGGCAGCAGCGGCAGAAGCCCTTGTCAAATAACGTATGGCCCGACTGGCCGGATGGTGTTGAAAGACGCGTTCTGGCCACCGTGGACAGCACCAATGAAGAGGCCCGGCGCATTGCTCCGGGCCTTTTGGGACCAACATGGATCCTTGCCCATCAGCAAACCGCAGGACGCGGTCGCCGAGGCAGGGCATGGGCAGACCCGGAAGGGCATTTCTCGGCAACTCTGGTGATGCGCCCGGCAGAGCCGCCGGCCCAAGTGGCGCTGCGCAGTTTCGTGGCCTCACTCGCGCTTTATGATGCATTCGTTGCCGCCACTGGGCATCCATCGGGTTTAGCGCTGAAATGGCCAAACGACGTTCTGCTGAACGGTGGCAAGGTGGCTGGCATCCTTTTGGAAAGTGCGGGGCTTGGCGGGCAGGTGGGCCACATCGCCATCGGTATCGGCGTGAACCTGATCGAAGCCCCCACGGGTGCCAAGATCGAACCCGGCGCGGTCGCGCCTGTCAGCCTTGCGGGTGAAACCGGCGTTCAAGTCACCCGAGAAGAGTTTCTGAGCCTTTTGGCCCCTGCCTATGCACGCCACGAGGCGAGTTTTACCACCTACGGATTTGCGCCCATTCGCGAGGCATGGTTGTCTCGCGCCGCTCGATTGGGTGAAACGATAACGGCACGGACGACACGCACCGAGCATGTTGGCCGGTTCGAAACAGTGGACGCCGAGGGCAACCTTGTCCTATCAACGGCGAAGTCCCGCGAGGTGATCCCCGCGGCCGAGATATTCTTTTAAGGAGCCGACCTTATGCTTCTGGCCATTGATTGCGGCAATACCAATACCGTCTTCTCGATCTGGGATGGCGCTGAATTCGTTTGCACGATTAGAACATCGACGCATCATTCGCGCACGGCGGATGCTTACTTCACGTGGTATTCGACGCTGATCAACCACTATGGGATCAAGGCCGAGATTACAGATGTGGTCGTCAGCTCTACCGTGCCGCGCGTCGTGTGGAACCTGCGCGTATTTGCAGATCGGTTCTTTGGGTGTCGCCCGCTGGTCGTTGGTAAGCCCGACTGCCTGTTGCCCGTCGCGCCCCGCGTTGACGTAGGCGCTGTGGCGGGGCCAGACCGCCTGGCCAACGCTGTCGCGGCCTTCAACCGCCATGGTGGGGACAGCATGGTTGTGGATTTCGGGACGGCGACAAATATCGACGTCGTAGCCCATGACGGGGCCTATATCGGCGGCGTGATCGCGCCCGGTGTGAACCTGTCGCTAGAAGCGCTGCACCAAGGGGCTGCGGCCCTTCCACATGTCGACGTGACCCAACCCGACAAGGTGATCGGCACAAATACGGTGGGCTGCATCCAGTCCGGTATCTTTTGGGGATATGTCGGCTTGGTACAAGGGCTTGTACAACGGGTGAAAGACGAATACGGCCTTCCGATGAAGGTCATTGGAACCGGTGGGCTTGCGCCTTTGTTTGAGCAAGGCGACCAGCTATATGACGTGATCGACCACGACCTGACAATGCATGGTCTTGTGGACATCTATGACTACAACAAGGAACAGGGCAACTTATGAGTGCTGACCGACTGATTTACCTCCCGCTGGGGGGCGCCGGTGAGATCGGCATGAATGCCTATGTCTATGGTTACGGAAAACCGGGCAAAGAACGTCTGATCCTTGTCGATCTGGGCGTGACGTTTCCTGACATGGATACGACACCCGGTGTGAACCTGATCATGCCGGACATGAGCTGGCTTGAAGAGAACGCCGACCGGTTGGAAGCGATCTTTATCACCCATGCGCATGAAGACCACGTCGGTGCTATTGGACGGATGCACGGCAAGCTAAAAGCGCCGATCCATGCGCGTCCGTTCACGCGTTACCACGCCCAACGCAAGATGGAGGAAGCCGGCCAAGTGCCAGAGGCGGTCATCACAGCGGGTATCTATCCGCAAGTGATCGACGCTGGACCCTTCAAGGTCAGTTATTTGCCCGTCAGCCATTCGATCCCTGAAAGTGCTGGATTGATCATCGACACGCCCGCAGGACGGATTGTGCATACTGGCGACTTCAAGTTGGACGAAAACCCTGTGCTGGGTGACAAGTTTGATGAAGAGCTGTGGCGCGAGGTTGCCAAGCCGGGTGTGAAAGCTCTGGTTTGCGATTCCACAAATGTCTTTTCGACCCACCCGGGACGTTCAGAATCTGAGGTCGGTCCTGAGCTTGTGAAGCTGGTCAAGGACGCGCCACATATGGTGGTCGCGACGACCTTCGCGTCAAATGTCGCGCGGGTGAAGCAGCTGGCCGAAGCTGGAAAAGCGGCAGGCCGATCGGTTTGCCTTTTGGGCCGTGCAATGCAGCGCATGGTGAAAGCAGGGGAGGAGACAAAGGTCCTTGGCGATTTCCCGGCGACCGTGACAGCCGAAGATGCCCGCGATATTCCGCGGGATAATTTGATGCTGATTGTTACGGGCAGTCAGGGCGAACGCAGGGCGGCCAGCGCTCAGTTGAGTCGCGGCAAGTATCTTGGCCTGAAAATGGCCCAAGGCGATACATTCCTGTTCTCATCCAAGACCATTCCGGGCAACGAGCGCGGCGTGATCCGCATCATGAATGCCTATTCCGAGATGGGCGTGGACATCGTTGCCGAGAATGATCGCTATCACGTGTCTGGTCATGCCAACCGTCCGGACCTTCAGCGCGTTCACGAAATCATGAACCCTGAAATGGTGATCCCGATGCACGGCGAACACCGGCATTTGCGTGAGCATGCCACGCTTGCCGAAGAAGGTGGTCGCAAGTCAATGGTCGTCGTCAACGGGGCAGTCTGTGATTTGACGGGCGACACCCCGCGTGTGGTCGAACACGTCGAAGCGGACCGCATCTATCTTGATGGCGACATATTGATTGGTGCGCTGGATGGCGTCGTCCGTGACCGGATCCGGCTTGCGCTAAACGGTCATGTCATTGTGAATGTGATCGTCGAAGGCAACGAGCCACTGGGTGAGCCTTGGGTCGAGGTGATGGGATTACCGGAAACTGGCAGTTCCAGAGCGCCGCTGGTGGATGTCTTGGAAGAAGATCTGGGGCAATTCCTGATGCGTGCCGGGCGCAAGACGTTGCGTGATGATGACAAGCTTGGTGACGAGTTGAAACGGATCGCGCGTAAGTCCACAAATGATGAAACTGGACACAAACCCGAAGTCACCGTGGTGGTTAGCCGGTTGGAGTGAGTGCCGCATTTCATGCGACAGCCTCCGGCGGGGATATTGTAGACAAGAAAAAAGCCCGCAGGTTCTTTGCGGGCTTTGGTTTTTCGAACGGTGAGGATTCATCCAGTTCGACGTTCGTCAAAGCTTTTTGCAATGAAATCAGGGAGGTGATCTCCCATTCCTTTAGCTTGGTTGTCGTCACGACGTCCACCACGAGGGCGAGGCGGTTTTGCATCCTGTCGCGTCTCTTTCACTTCGGGTTTGGGAGTGTCGTTGCGTTCTTTCTGCTTGTCAGCGTCGGCTTTGCTGTCCTTTTTGCGGGACCGCTTTGGCGTAGGCGCTTTAGTCTCTTCGTCGTCTGACTTACGTGACCGCGACGGTTTGGCCGGGATCGGGTTTTCGACACGCGGGATCTCGTTCTCGATCAGCCGCTCGACAGCATCGAGGTTCTTTTCGTCACGTGGCTCGCAAATCATGATCGCTTTGCCGTCACGACCTGCGCGGCCAGTGCGACCGATGCGGTGCACATAGTCTTCGGCATGGCCCGGTACGTCATAGTTGAAAACGTGGCTGACATTGGGAACGTCCAACCCGCGTGCTGCAACGTCAGAGGCGCACAGGAAGCGCAATGTGCCTGCACGGAACCCGTCCAATACCTGTGTGCGCTTGGACTGGTCCAGATCGCCATGGATCGGTTCGGCGTCGTAACCGTATTTTTTCAAAGATTTGGCCGTGATATCCACGTCTGTCTTGCGGTTGCAAAAGATGATCGCGTTCGTGCACTTGTCGCCTTCGCGATCGATCAGGGCGCGTAGAAGTTTGCGTTTCTCTGACGATGCACGGTCGCGGCGCGAGGCTTTGAACATGCAAAGCTCTTGGGTGATGGTCTCGGATGTTGTGGCTTGGCGCGCAACCTCGATCCGCTCTGGGTTCGACAGAAACGTGTTGGTGATCCGCTCAATCTCGGGTGCCATGGTGGCCGAGAAGAACAGGGTTTGGCGTGTGAACGGCGTGAGCGAGAAGATACGTTCGATATCCGGGATGAAGCCCATATCGAGCATCCGGTCGGCTTCGTCCACCACCATGATCTGGACGCCGGTCAGCAGGAGCTTGCCGCGCTCGAAATGGTCAAGCAGGCGGCCGGGCGTCGCGATTAGGACGTCAACGCCGCGGTCGATCGCCTGGTCTTGTTCCTTGAAGCTGACACCGCCGATAAGCAGGGCTTTGGTCAGTTTGACGTGCTTGGCATAGGTGTCGAAGTTTTCTGCGACCTGGGCCGCCAGTTCGCGCGTTGGGCAAAGCACCAATGATCTTGGCATCCGGGCGCGGGCGCGGCCACGGGCCAAAGCGGTGATCATGGGCAGTGTAAAGCTGGCCGTCTTACCGGTGCCGGTTTGGGCAATGCCCAGTACATCGCGGCCTTCGAGGGCCGGTGGGATTGCGCCTGCTTGAATGGGGGTGGGGCTTTCATAGCCCGCTTCGTCGATTGCTTTCAGCACCTTGGGGCTGAGTTTCAAATCAGAAAATTTGGTCATGTATGTCCTGTTTCACGGACATCTCGCGCCCGTGCGGCTGAGGAAGAGAGGGCCCGGTTGGCCGTCGCGTATCCGCGTCTCTTCGGTTGGGCATGTGGGTAAAGAAAAATGGTCTCAGGGTCAATGACATGGGTAGGAACGTGAACAATATACGTGAATTTTCGCGATTGGGCTGATATCAGGAACACTGACCAACGGATGGATGAAGCTTTGGGCTGAAACCTTGACGCAGGACGGCGATGGTTGGTGCGGGGGTCAGGACCGTTAAGGTGCTGTTGGGTATGGATTTTTCAGTTATGTACCCCTTTGGGCTGTATGCCAGCGCGCGATCTTTCCAGATAAGGTGCGGCACCCCATCGATTAGTGTCATGGTGCCATCAGGCAGATAACAGGCGTGATCTTTGCTGCGAACCTGCTGTCGAGATCGTGTGACACGCGCCTTGTGAAGCGCGCGATCCATATCAGCATGTCCGCATTCGCGACCCACTGCGCGGGACCACGCAGATTTGTAGGCGCGATAGGCGTCGGGCCGACAATAGGCGCAGGGGCGATGGCCCGCCGCCAGACCGACAGCTTCGTCCAGAAAAAACAGCGGTGTCCAACTGCGAACTGGCATCGGTCCGTGGTACTTCCCACGCGGGTGGGTGAGTGTGCAGATGATCCAGTGCTGATGTGTCCACCGCGATGTGGCAAGCCTGCCATTGGAAAATGGCAAAATGCCCCGATTTCCGGTGAACATTCCACGCCCCGGATCGGCAACGATTTCACCGGTTGGGAGAACGCGATTTTGAAGCGGTGAAGGGCGGTGCACGTTTAGCGAATGTTGGTGCTAGCGGTCGATGACGCGTGCCCCGGTCATACGCGCCGCCTGCCAGGTTTCGCTATCTTCAACCCGCGAGAGCGTACCGCGCAGCGAAATGCGCTGACCTTCCTCAAAGCCAATGATCGGCTCGTCCAGAGTGACCTGAAGCGATGCGCCGTGATCGCCTGAACCGCACAGTGGACACAGCCCCATATCCGACGTCAAAAGCAGTTCGACCACCTGCTCGCCACCAAGAACGGGGATCGCATAGCCGGTGATCTCGATCTCTTCGGGTGTTTCTGCAAGGTCGCTGGGCCAAATCTTGTTGACCGAATAGCTGGTCTCGGTGACGGTCTCTTCGAACTCGATAGCAGAGAGAACCTGCCAGACATCCACTTCGGCTGCGGTGTTGGCAAATGCCGGGGCGATGTGTGCGCCAAGCGTGGCAGCGATTGCAAGCGAACTGGTTTTCATAGTCGAGCCTTTTCTGATCTTGCGCGTATGTTGCCATGTTGCGGCCAAAAGGAAAGAGTTTTGTTGGCGTTCGGCGGAAAATCCCGCCGTAAAGTCAGACCATCATTTCCTTGGTGGCAGATAGTGTAAGATCGGGGTAATCACGTTCAACACGATCGATATCCCATTGAAGCCGGGTCAGAAACACTGGATCCCCATCGTTGTCATGCGCGATGTGTTGTTTGTTGGCTTCGACAAGCTTCTCGACCTCAGCTTTGGGTCCCAAAACCCAACGGGCCGAAGTGAACTGAGATGCTTCAAACCGTACCGGAAGCCCGTACTCAAGCTCAATCCGGCTGGCGAGCACTTCGAATTGCAGTGCACCGACGACACCCACGATGAAACCCGACCCGATATTGGGTTTGAAAACCTTCGCAGCACCTTCTTCGGCGAACTGCATCAGCGCTTTCTCAAGATGTTTGGCCTTCATAGGATCGCCTGCACGCACACCTTGCAATAGCTCGGGTGCGAACGAGGGAATGCCCGTGGCGCGGATCATTTCGCCTTCGGTCAGCGTGTCGCCGATGCGCAGTTGCCCGTGGTTGGGGATGCCGATGATGTCGCCTGCCCAAGCCTCTTCCGCCAACTCGCGATCCGAGGCGAGGAACAACACAGGGTTCGAGACCGCCATCGGCTTTTTCGAGCGCACATGAGTCAGTTTCATGCCGCGTTTGAAATGGCCTGAGGCCAAGCGCATAAACGCCACGCGGTCACGGTGTTTCGGATCCATGTTGGCTTGCACCTTGAAAACAAAGCCCGCGACTTTCTTTTCCTCGGGTGCGATAGCGCGGGGGTCGGCTTGTTGCGGCTGTGGCTCGGGGCCGTAATTGGCGATGCCCTGCATCAGTTCCTGCACACCAAACGAGTTGATGGCCGAGCCGAACCAAATGGGCGTCATATGCCCTTCCAGCACAGATTTCGGATCGAGAGTGGGCAACAGTTCGCGCGCCATTTCGACCTCTTCCAAGAACTTCTCAAGCAGGTGTTCAGGCACATGCTCGGCGAGTTTCGGATCGTCGAGGCCTTTGATCTCGATGGTTTCCGCCACCACGTTGCGGTCGGCACGGTCCATCAGCTCCAAACGATCATTCAGAAGATCGTAACATCCCATAAAGTCGCGGCCCATGCCAATCGGCCAGCTGGCAGGCGATACGTCAATGGCGAGGTTTTCTTGAATTTCATCAATGATATCAAAAGTGTCCCGGCTTTCGCGGTCCATCTTGTTACAGAAAGTCAGGATTGGCAGGTCGCGCAGACGACAGACCTCGAACAGTTTTTGCGTCTGGCTTTCCACACCTTTTGCCCCGTCGATCACCATCACCGCAGCGTCCACGGCAGTCAGCGTGCGGTAGGTATCCTCGGAAAAGTCCGAGTGGCCGGGCGTGTCCACCAGATTGAAGCGGAACTTGCCGAAATCAAACGACATGGCAGAGGCCGAGACTGAGATGCCCCGGTCTTGTTCCATCTTCATGAAGTCCGACCGCGTGCGGCGTGCCTCACCCTTGGCACGCACCTGACCCGCCATCTGAATGGCACCACCATAAAGAAGGAACTTTTCGGTCAGGGTCGTCTTGCCGGCGTCCGGGTGGCTGATGATCGCAAAGGTACGACGGCGCGCAATCTCGGGCGGCAGTTCGGGGCGGTTGTGTGCAGTGTCCAACATGCGTTGGCATATAGCCGGGCAGCCTATGGGAGGCAATCTGCTTTCAGCGAATCCGCAGATTCAGAAGTGTCCAACCGTTGACCTCTTTCAGTATTTCGGCGCCCTCTCTCACACGGTCATCAATCGCGCCGCGTTCGTGGGACGGGCAGCCGATCAACAGATGCTCATGGTCGAGAAGATCGTTGGTTTCTTCATTCTCGCCGATGATTTGACATATATCATTGGGATTTGGATAGGGACGTAGCGCCACCAATCCAGAAGCCTCGGGGGCCACGTAACGGTTGGAATAAGCGTCAGGTTTGCCAGTTTCGCACGCAGTTAAAATACCTGCGGTGGCAATGATGCCCAAAAGTCGTATCGTCATATGTTAGTCCCGAGCTGTGTTGTATCATCTTAGGGTTGCAGCTTTTTCTACCTTAGCCAAGCGAATTAATTTCTAACCCTACATGTGGTGCCAGTTTTGAGGAAAGGATCAGGGCGAAACGATCGGTGGGGGTGTCGGTCCTCTGCTTTTCATGGTTATCTCATTTCCAGTTAATTTGGCATTGGTGGAGGTCGCCATGGATCTGGGAATTGCAGGTAAGCGAGCGCTGGTATGTGCGTCGTCAAAAGGGCTTGGGTTGGGATGCGCACAGGCGCTGGCGCGTGAGGGCGTGTCGCTGGTGATGAACGCTCGAAGCGAAGGGCCGCTATTGGCTGCAGCCGAAGCTATTCGCGCTGAGACTGGCGTTGAGGTGACCACAGTGGCCGCGGACATCACGTCCGAAGAAGGGCGCGCGCGGGTGCTTGAGGTCGCAGGTGATGTCGACATCCTTGTGACCAACGCCGGTGGGCCGCCCCCCGGCATGTGGACGGACTGGGATCGCGACGATTTCATCGGTGCGTTTGACGCCAATATGTTAACACCGATTGCGCTGATGCAGGCCCTATTGCCGGGGATGATGGAACGTGGTTGGGGCCGGGTGGTGAACATCACCAGCGTCTCGGTCAAATCGCCCATCGCTGTGCTGGGGTTGTCGAACACCGCGCGGGCAGGGCTGACCGGGTTTGTGGCAGGCACCGCACGGCAAGTGGCTGGAGAAGGTGTGGTCATCAACAATCTACTACCAGGTATTCACGATACCGACCGCGCGACCGCATTGGACAAGGGTGTTGTCGACGCACAAGGCATCACGATGGATGATGCGCGCGCCGCGCGCGAAGCAACCATCCCTGCGGGACGCTACGGGACAATCGAGGAGTTTGGTTCCACCTGTGCCTTTATGTGCTCGCAGCATACGGGCTTCATGGTCGGGCAGAATGTGCTTTTGGATGGCGGTGCAGTGAACACGACGATGTAGGCGCGATTGTATCTTGTCCTCGCCGGAGCAATCGGCAAATTGGTGCGGCGAACACCACTTCCCAAATACCAAGGAGACGCGCGATGCAGATGAACAAACTTGCAAATGGCAAGCTGGAGGTCAGCGCGCTGTGCCTTGGGTCGATGCTTTGGGGATCGACCAATACCGAGGCCGAAGGTCACGCCCAGATCGATATGGCGCTGGATCACGGTGTGAATTTTATCGACACGGCCGAGATGTACCCGGTGAACCCGATCAAGGCCGAGCGATGTGGCGCGTCTGAAGCGGTCATTGGAAGCTGGATCGCAAAGTCGGGGCGTCGGGCTGATGTGGTCGTGGCCACAAAGGTTTCGGGTGATAATCCGGGCTGGAAGCGCGGTGGCAAAGGCTATGATGGCGCGACCATTCACGAGGCCGTGGATGACAGTCTTGCCCTGCTCAAGACAGACTACATCGACATTTATCAAACTCACTGGCCGATCCGCGGCAGTTATGCGTTTCGGCAAAATTGGACCTTCGACCCTTCTGGTCAAAACCGTGATCAAACCGAAGCACATATGCGTGACGTGCTTGAGGCAATGATCCAAGTGGTGAAAGCGGGCAAAGTCCGCTATTTTGGCCTGTCCAACGAAAGCGTCTGGGGCACGGCGCAGTGGTTGCGCATCGCGCGCGAGATGGGTGCGCCCGAGGTGATCTCGATCCAGAATGAGTACAGCCTGATGAACCGCCTGGCCGATACTGATCTGGCCGAGCTTTGTATGAACGAGGATGTGCGCGTCCTGTCCTATTCGCCGTTGGGAACGGGGCTGTTGACCGGCAAATACCAAGATAATGCTGTGCCTGAAGGATCGCGTTTGTCCTTGTCACCCGGACTGGGTGGTCGTTGCACAACTCGCGCATTTGAAGCGGTTGATGCCTATCTAGCGGTCGCCAAGAAGCATGGATTGGATCCAGTTCATATGGCTTTGGCCTTTTCCGTCTCGCGGCCATTCATGGGGTCCACCATATTTGGAGCGTCTTCGATGGAGCAGCTTCAACGGGTGTTGGAAGGGAAAGATGTAACGCTGTCAGAAGATGTTCTGGCAGACATCAACCTTGCCCACCAAGCCCATCCGATGCCGTTTTGATCGTATGCGGACGTCATCTGGAAAGTTATCGCACATGAACCGACGTGATCTCCTTCGTCTGTCGGGCGCAGCGACACTTGTTTCGGGTGTGGCCGCCTGTGTCGGAGGGGGGGCAGGTGTCGAGTTTCACCGCAACAAGACAAGGTCGCTGAGTTCGACGACGCGGTTTGAGCCGGCGCGGTTTGCTGGCCGCTGGGTTATCCGGGGCGAATTTGTCTATCCCGGCGAAAAGCCGTCCTACGGGGCAGTGAACTTTACGGAAGCTGGCGGGAAGATCACGGCGCTGGACGTTTATGGCCCGTCAGGTTTGTTGGAACGCTATCCGGCCAAACAACCCACGCCTGGGCGTATTGTTGTTGGTGCTGCGCCATTTGACACTCAATATTGGGTGCTCTGGGTGGATGCAGATTATCGAACGGCAGCTATTGGAACGCCATCGGGCAGTTTTGGCTGGATCATTGATCGGTCGAAATCTGGTGGGGCGGACCGGATCAAGGCTGCGGGTGATGTACTGGGTTTCAATGGCTACAACCTGTCGCGTTTGAAAACCCGCTAAGCTGGCTGGAGTTCCTATGCGGATCGTGTCAAATGGTTCGCATGCAGGCTTGGATCCCCATCACCATCATCGCGGCGTTTTCGCAAAACCTGCGGTTCATGCTGCAAAAGCGGTTGAAAGACACGCGACTGTCGTCCACCGGGGCCACGTTTGCGCGTTTTGTCTATTCTGCGCCTTTCGTTGCGGCGATCCTTGCGGGCTATCTAACAGCAACCGGGCAAAGCCTGCCGCAGCCTGACGGCCGGTTCTTTCTGTTCGCCTTCACAGGTGGGATTGCGCAGATACTGGCAACCATATGCGTCGTCGCGTTGTTCGCAGAACGCAATTTTGCCGTCGGCATCACGTTCAAAAAAACCGAAGTGGTTCTGACCGCGCTGGTCGGCCTTGTCGTGCTGGGCGAGGGAGTTGGGACAGCGGGCGCACTTGCCATTGCGGTCGGCTTCGCCGGGCTCATCTTGCTCTCGGACCCGCCAGAGGGCGGAAGAACCGGATGGAAACGGTTCTTCAATAGGGCCGCGGCGCTGGGTCTTGGGGCTGGGTTCTTGTTCTCTGTCTCGGCTATCGGGTATCGCGGCGCGGCGCTGTCACTGCCTGCCCAGGACGTTGTAGCGCGCGCGGGCTTTACGTTGGCGGTGGTGACAGCCTTTCAGTCGACAATCATGTTCATCTGGATGTCCATCCGCGAAAAAGGCGAGATCACGCGCGTCTTCGCGGCATGGCGCGTCGGGCTTTGGGTGGGTGTAAGCTCGATGATCGGAAGCTTTTGCTGGTTCACCGCCTTCGCTTTGCAAAACGCAGCATTGGTCAAGGCGCTTGGGCAGGTGGAGTTGCTGTTCTCTTACGCCGCGACTTTGTTTGTGTTTCGTGAAAAGGTCACGGGGCGCGAATATGCGGGAACTGCCTTGATTTTGGCATCCGTACTGGTGCTGGTGTTGTTTTTGCGGTGACGCCTAGTAAGGCGCAGTTAATGGCCCAACCCCACCCAGCCGTTCAAACAAGCTCTCTTCGTCAGAGTTGTTGAAGAAAGGCACCCGACGCGGGGCGCCGAGGTCGGGTAAGTTGCCGACAATCTCGGCCAGAACCACCTCGGTGATGAAGGGCAGATCGAAGCGACGCACTTCGTCCAATGGGATCCACTGAAGATGGCTAAGCTCGTCAGATGCCCCCGAGAAATCGTCGATATCGGTACGAAGCTCACCTGCGTCCACTGCAAAAAACCGGGCATCAAAACGACGCGGGCGGCCCTTGGGTGTGATTGCGCGAAATACAAATGACATACCGCGCGCCGAGGGGATGTAGCCTGCCTTTGCAAACGCCTCCCATCCAGCGGGAACCGTGCCGGGCCAGGTCGCCGGCGTGCCAAGGATTTGGCCGGTTTCTTCCCACAGCTCGCGAATAGCGGCGACCAGAAGGGCGGGGGCTTTGGCTGGGTCCGCATGTTCGCCCAATCGCGTCAGGCAAGGTTCGGCGCCGCCATCGGCCAATGGAACATCCGCATCGGCGGCGTCAAGCGCGCCGCCGGGAAAGACGAATTTGTTGGGCATAAAAGCGGCCTTGGCACCGCGCTGGCCCATCAAAACCTGCGGGTGCGTGGCCTTGTCGCGGATCAATATCACCGTCGCCGCATCGCGAATTATCTTGGACTTGTCGATCGATTGATCCATGCGCCCGCCCTTACGTCTTGGCTTTCAACGCAAACCCGTGCGCGCGCTTGGCCCATTGAAATCCGATCATGAAGCCTTTGAAACGCGGCAGCAAATACAGCGACGCCGCAACAACTCCGACCGTAAAGATCGAAGCCAGGATCAGCGGATCTTGCACGAAATTCACATAGACGACGTGCAACAGGGGCGCCATGAAATGCCCAACCACCAGAATGGTCAAATAGGCGGGTCCGTCATCTGCACGTTGGTGAAACAGCTCTTCGCCGCAAACAGTGCAACTGTCATTCACCTTTAGATAACCCTGAAACAGCTTTCCCGTGCCGCAGTTTGGGCAGCGCTTGCGCCACCCTTTCTTGAGAGCAGGCTTCAACTCGCGTTCCTGTCCATCGTCAATCTGTTGTTTGGGCATGGCTTCATCCGCCGTGCTTATCACGTCACTCATTAGTCAATCCTCTGTCGCGCAATACCTATAATAGGGAATGTGGGTGGGAAAAGCATGTCACCAAATTCGCGTTGCGGCGCGATGTCGCGATTTTTTTCGATAAAGTGCGACGGAAACCCGATCTTGCTGCGTTTGACAGATATGAAGCCCGAGGAAACAGGCTCGGTGCAAACAGGCAAGACAAAGGAAAAGTTATGACTGTAACGAAGAAACAAACCGCGACTGCAATTGCTTTGGCCGTTGGAGCAGCACTGACACTGACCGGCACTGTGGCGATGGCCCATGGTGGCAAAGACGGTGGCATGGGTGGCCGCCATGGTGGCTTTATGAAGATGGAGTTCGCGGACATTGACATGGATGCCAGCGGCCTGATCACAGCTGAAGATCTGCAAGCCGCCGCCGAGGCCCGCTTTGCGGCTGCTGACGCGAATGGCGACGGCGAATTGTCCGCAGAAGAGATGCAGGCGCATCGCGAAGCAATGAAAGCCGAGCGTCAAGCTGAAGGCGGCGAAGGTAAGGGCAAGGGTCGCATGGACGGCAAACGCCTGGGCTGGATGATCGAGAAGATGATCTCGAAGCGCGATGCCAATGGGAACGGAACGCTGAGCATCGACGAGCTGACACCCGAGCAGGCGAAACTGGACCGTATGATTGATCGGTTCGACACCGATGACGACAATGCCATTTCGCAGGCCGAGTTCGATGCGGCCCAGAAAGAGGCCTTTATGAAAGGCCGCAAAGGTGGTCACGGCAAAGGTCACGGCGGCTAAGGCACAGGCAGGCAGGGCCTCCGGCTTGATCCGGGGGCCTTTACCCCCCTTGCACTGATGCTTTAGGCAGGACCTATGAACATGGCTTTGGACGCCTATGCAGATGCCACGGACGAGGCGTTGTTGGTTCTTTACGGGAACGGCGACCCAAGCGCGGCAGAGGTGCTGACCAGACGGTTGGCGCCTCGGGTCTTGGGCTATGCCACCCGCATATTGGGCGGCGACCGAGCCGAGGCAGAAGACGTCACGCAAGAGGCTATGTTGCGGCTTTGGAAGATCGCACCGAAATGGCGCAGCGGCGAGGCGCAGATATCAACCTGGGTATTCCGGGTGGTGTCCAACCTATGCACCGACCGGCTGCGCAAACGGCGCAGTGTCGATATTGATGCCATCGAAGAACCCGCTGACGACACACCCGCTGCGGTCGACACGATGATTGAAGCGGATCGGGTTGCGGCGCTGCAAAAGGCTTTGAACGCTCTGCCAGAGCGCCAAAAGATTGCGGTCACTCTGCGCCATATCGAAGGACAATCCAATCCAGAGATTGCGCAGATCATGGACATCAGTGTCGAAGCTGTCGAAAGTCTGACGTCACGGGGTAAAAAAGCACTCGCCCATGCGCTCGCAAACCAAAAAGAGGAGTTGGGATATGTCAAAAGCTGACAATAATGTTTCGCATGATCAAGAGCTTGATGCGCTTTTTGATGCGATGAAGGCCCAGCAACCGGAACCGTCAGAAGCGCTGGTTTCGGCAATATTGCGAGACGCAGAGGCCGAGCAGACCGGGGCCCAGCAGCACGGGCACGAAAAGCCGCCTTCAAAACCACATGTTGGGATTTGGACAAAGCTCGTGGCATCGATAGGGGGATGGCCGGCAGTTGCGGGTATGGCGACGGCAACCGTGGCTGGCATTTGGATCGGTTTCGCAGCCCCAACCGAACTTGAAACACTTTCAGGCGGGTTGATTTTGAGTGGTGATTATGTTGTCGCTCAGGAAACATACGCTTTGGACGACTTGAGCCCAGCCTATCTGGGATCTGGCGCCTTGATGGAGGATGAGGGATGAATGACGACCTCAATACGCCAATAGACAGCCCAAAGAAACGCGGGCCCAATTGGATGCGGATCGTGCTGATCATATCCTTGACGCTTAACCTGCTTGTGCTTGGGTTGGTCGCGGGGGCCAATTGGGGGAAGCATCGCGATCACGGCTTTAATCCGCGCGGCCCCAATCGCAGCGAGGTCCGAGATCTTGGGTTTGCGCCGATGGCGGGGGCTTTGAACCGATCAGATCGTCGTGAGATTGGTAAGGCTCTGCGAGATCGTAGCGGCTCGTTTTCGGAGAACCGGGCGCAACTGGCCCGTGAATTCAAAGAGATGTTGCTGGTCATCCGGGCCGAACCTTTCGACCCTGCGGCATTGTCGGCACTTATGGCGCAACAATCTGAACGTCGGTCTGAACGCGGCACGGTCGCACAGATGCTGCTGATCGAACGACTTGAACAGATGAGCCCTGATGACCGGCGGGCTTTTGCGGATCGGGTCGAGAAATCAGTGCGAAAGCATAGCCCCTGATCCCGTTGATATGGAAACGCTCAAACCCCTCGAAGGTGTGGGTGTTTCAAGCCAGCTAAGCCCCCGGTTTTGCCTCGAGAGCGGCTATGCAGCGTCAGAGACAACTGTTACCTGGTTCCGCCCGTCGGATTTTGCGCGGTAAAGTGCCTGATCAGCGGAATGCAGAAGTTCATGCGCCGTGGTGTCAGCCCCCGGCTGTGCGCCGAATATTGCAACTCCAATTGACATAGTGACTGCAACAGTTTGTCCGCTCGACGCAAGTGCGATTGGCCGGTCCCCGATGGCGCGTCTCAGGCGTTCGGCCATCGAGTGGGCTTGGTGGCGGGTCACACCGGGCAGAGCAATCAGAAATTCTTCACCGCCATACCGCGCCAAAAGATCCATGTCGCGCAGGTTTTGCCGAAGCCGCGTGGCGACCTCGGTCAGCACTTCGTCGCCTGCAAGGTGGCCATATAGATCATTGATGGCTTTGAAACGATCCAGATCGAGCACCATGATTGCATAGGGTTGGTTTGAACTGCGGGATTCGCGCTCCATCCTGTTCAGATAACTTTGTGCAAACCGGCGGTTATGTAGTCCTGTCAGTGGATCGCGCACGGCCAACGCCAGGTTGGTATCAAAGCTCTTCCGCAGGTCGTCGCCTTCAAATTTGCGGATCAGAAGTCGCGTTAGCCTTAATGCCAGTTCACGGGCATCGAAACCGGGGCGCAAGACAGCATTCGCCCCTAGATCAAGCGCAATCGAGCTGGGCGAGGGCGCTTCGCCGCAATCTTGAACAACAATTACCGCGTGGCGTGTGGTTTGGCGTGCCCGCAGTTCACTGATCAGACGCAAACCGTCCGATGTTGTCTTCAGGCTGGAGGCGATAACGAACGCATCGGGCACACCACCTTGGCTTCCCAAGTCCTCCAACACCTGTGATTGTGTCATGATGTCAATTCGATGTCGTATCTCGGTCGCGAGATGCATACGCCAGTAGATACCGGTTTCAGCGTCGGGGGCGATCAGGGCAACACGGGCTTTTCGTTGAAATAGGGCAGGGGCCTCGGCACATCCAAAATCTCGCGACAACTCGCGCCGCCGCAGCACCTCGTCCTCGGCAGAGCGGGCGCGGATCAGATTGCGCACCATCGCCATCAGTGTTGTATCGTCGAGCGGTCGGGAAAACACGTCATCCGCACCAGCAGTGAGGGCCTCCAAGCGTGTATCTTGGTCATCATTGTCTGTGATCATGATTACCGGGATGGCGGCGAGCGTATCATCGCCCTTCAAACGGCGGCAGGTCTCAAGGCTGTGTTGCGCGTGACCCCGCCCCAAAATGATCAAATCCGGCCGAAGATCGCGTGCCAATGTGTCGACATTAGTGGATTGATCTGCCTGCACCACCTCGTAATGCGCGACGGTCAGCTTGACCTTCAGAACGATGCGGTTGGTCGCAAGGTCATCCGAGATAAGGATTCTCTCACTCATGTGGTCAACTCGCCTTTGTCATTGTTCGCTTGTCATCATGCCTTGCGGATGGTCTGGTCATATTGCCGCCAGATTGGTTAAGAAAACCTTTCCATCTCTTAAGGAGTTTGAAAATGACCCCCGAGTTTGCAGAGACAACAGGCTTGAAAGTTCTAGGTTGGCTGGTGTCGGACGAGGAGCTGCTGCCTGTGTTCATGGGTTCGACCGGTGTCGATCAAGACGATTTGCGACAAAACGCCAGCAATGCGGAATTTCTGGGTTCGGTTCTTGATTTTCTCATGATGGACGACCGGTGGGTTATGCGTGCCTGCGATGCACTGGGACTGCCTTACGAGGATTTCGCCACGGTGCGACAGGCTCTACCCGGCGGTGCAAATTATCACTGGACTTGATGGCCAAAAACGGCACATTTCCACGGAAACACGATGGTTAGCGAGGCAGCCTGATGGCGATTGATGCACTACTCTTCGACAAGGACGGGACACTTTTCCTTTTCGAGGCGACCTGGGAAAGCTGGGCTCACGCCGTATTACTGCGACTTGCGGATGGTGATCAGGATCGCGCGCGCGTCATAGGTAATGATATCGGCTTCGATATGGACACACGACATTTTCAGCGCGACAGCGTGGTCATCGCAGGTACGCCTTCCGAAATCGTGGAGGCGTTGCAAAGTCACGTGTCGATGCCCGCAGATGCATTAGAAACACTTCTTAACGACGAAGCTGCCAAGGCGCCGCAAGTGGAAGCAACCCCGCTCGTTCCGTATCTTCAGGAATTGCGCCGCCAAGGGCTGAAGACAGGTGTTGCTACAAATGACGCAGAGCGGCCGGCGCGCGCGCATCTCAGCTCGGCAGGGGTGACAGACCTATTTGATTTCATATCGGGGTATGATAGCGGCTACGGGTCGAAGCCAGAGCCGGGACCCTGTCTGGCCTTTGCCTCGGCCATCGGGATCGCGCCGGCGCGTGTCGCGATGGTGGGTGATAGCCTGCATGATCTTCAAGCGGGTCGCGCGGCAGGTATGCAGACGATCGCCGTCCTGACTGGGCTTGCCACCCGCGATGACTTAGCGCCCTATGCTGACGTCGTATTAGATGACATTGCGCATATTCCGGCGTGGTTAGACGCGGCAAAACATTAAATTAAAACCGAGGCCTAACGTCTGGACCGCGTTACCAGTTTGTTTACGTTCGGTTGTTAGGGTCGCATCGGAAACGAGTTTGCGATGACGATACATGGTTTGATATTTTGGTGTTTTGAAGGGTTCCTCATATTTACCTATGGGGCTCCTAAGTGGCGTGAAATTATGCGCGACCTTGATTTGGGTTTTGATAGTTTTGAGCCCTTGTTTCGTTACGATTCTGAACTGGCGGATCGATTGATTTCTCTGGCGGCAAACCGGTTGGACAAACCCACTGATACCTTGCTGGAAGATTTTGGGACATATCTGGTTGCGGACAAACGGGTCGAGCGTGTGCGCCGTTTGTTGCGGTTTGGTGGCGTGAACTACACAGATTTCCTTCATTCGTTAGAAGATTTGCGCGGACGGGCCCAACTCGCTATCCCCGATCTAGACTTGCCGGTGATCGAATTAGAGGAGAAATCGTCTGAGGAATACAGCGTGACGTGTCGCGGTGTACCAAATGGGTGCGGGCATGTCCTCCTTGGCGTTTTGCGTGCCCTTGCGGATGACTATGGCGCGCTGGTGTTTCTAGAGCATCAGGGTAGCGTTGATAATGAAGAAGTGATCTCGATCCGATTGCTTGAAATGCAACACGGAGAAGGGCGGGCTTTCCATCTAACTACCGAGTGTGCATCATGAATTTGGATGTCTCAATCCCGATCGCCCCAGGTACGCTTGACCAAATGATGCCGATGCACTTGCTGCTGGATGATGGGGCTCGGGTCAGCCACGCTGGGCCTACGATTACCAAAGTATTCGGCGCTGATTTGAAGGGTCGAAGTGCGTTTTCCCTTTTTGAACTCAGGCGCCCACGCGTTGTGCGGTCTATGGACGACGTCAGGGCAATGGCCGGGTCGAAGGTGCATCTTCGCCTGAAAGACGCGGCCGGCACGACAATGGTGGGCGCAGTGGCCGTTCTTCCCGGTGGATCTCATGTGTTGATGAACCTGTCCTTTGGATATTCAGTCGTCGAGGCGGTCGCGCGCTATCGGCTGGCCGGCTCTGATTTTGCGCCGACTGATTTGACAGTCGAGATGCTCTATCTGATGGAAGCCAAGTCAGCCGCTATGACCGCTACATCTCAGATGGCGCACCGTCTTCACGGTGAAAAAGCTGAAGCGCAGGTAGAGGCTATGACCGACGGTCTGACTGGTTTGAAAAACCGGCGCGCGTTTGATGCAACTTTCGAGCGCAGCGTCGCACGGTCAGCTCAGTTCTCTTTGATGCACATTGATCTCGATTTCTTCAAGGCGGTGAATGACACCCTTGGGCATGCTGCCGGAGACGCAGTGCTGTGCGAAGTTGCCAGCGTACTCTCGGCCGAGACGCGAGAATCCGACATGGTCGCCCGAGTTGGAGGAGATGAGTTTGTCATTCTGTTTGGTCGCCTGACGGACGAACATATTCTAGGTAATATCGCGGCGCGTATCATCCGCCGTTTGGAGCAACCCATTCCTTTTGAGGGAAAAGATTGCAGCATCTCTGCCAGTATCGGAATTGTGAGGAGTACGGACTACGACAAGGCAACATCCGACCAGATGACGGCAGATGCGGATCGCGCGCTATACGCTTCGAAAGATCGCGGCAGAGCTTGTTATACGATGTTTGAACGCTCAGCAGACCCGACCGAAAGAGCAGGATAAACGCAATGCGGGTGTAGAACTCAAGGCTGTGTTATATTGGAGGGGCGATGATCTGGCGTTGACGGCGGTAATTGTCCTTACACGCTGCTTCGAAGAATGTTCCTTCATGCCTGGGGCATGTATCGTGTCGGCATCGAAGTTCGCAAAGTTGTGATCGCCGCAGCCGCGCGAACCTGTTGGCTCCAATGACCGCTATGGTCTAGATGTCTCGAAATCCGTGATCGGTTCACCATAGTAGCTGGCACCACGTCTGACCAACATGCCAAATCGTCTGCATTTTTGATGCAAAACAATGAAAATATAAGTGAGAATGGCAGCCCGTACGAGAATCGAACTCGTCTTTCCAGGTTGAAAACCTGGCGTCCTAACCGATAGACGAACGGGCCACGCTGTTGGTGAGGGGGTTTCTAAGAGAAAGGGTCAGAGCGCGCAAGAGGGATTTTCAGCTTTTTTAAAAAAACTATAAGCCTTAAGAAAATCAGGCTTTTGCGGCATCTTCCAGACGTAGTTGTGGGCTGCTTCGCCCCTGCCATTGGTTGATTTCGAGTCGGCCCGCGAGATGGAATCTTTGTCCGCCATGTTGCTCTAACGCTGGACCAAGTGGGCCATCAAAAGCGCCAAACGCAATGGCGTCTATACGTGTTCCCATTCCGTCGCCGAAGCTGATTTTCAGATGATTTTGCCCCACACGTTTTACAAAGAGGATTTGCACATCAGGGAACGCAAATCTGGGGGCTGGAGCGGATGCACCAAAGGGACCAGCCTGCTCGAGCGTTTCGATCAGCTCAACACTCGCCGCTGTGGGCATCATCAATGCATCGATTTTCACATCGGCCGTACCGAGCGATCCTGCACCTTGTTTGGACAACAACTCGCTCAACCGCTCCATTGCGGGTTCAAGTTGCGCGGGGGTCAGGCTCAGGCCGGCGGCCATTTTGTGTCCCCCACCCTTGGCAATCTGTCCCTCTGTGGCCAGTCTTTGGATGGCCGCTCCAAGGTCAATTCCGGATACCGAGCGGCCGGATCCCTTGCCGTCTTCACCATCGAATCCGATCACGACCGACGGACGATTGGTGGCCTCTTTCAGGCGGCTGGCAACGATCCCGACCACACCCGGATGCCAGCCATCAGCAGCTGCCCAGACGAGTGGTGCATCGAGCCCTCGCGCCTCTGCCTGTTCCATCGCGGCGTCCTGCACACGGGCCTCAATCTCGCGCCGCTCAGCATTCAGTTCATTCAATTTTTCGGCGATAGACTGCGCTTCGTTCGGGTCCGTTGTCGAAAGCAGTCGCGCCCCAAGGTCGGCTTTGCCAATGCGCCCGCCGGCATTTACGCGGGGCCCCATCAGATAGCCAAGATGATAGGCTCGCGGCGGTTCGTTCAGCCCCGCAACATCTGCCAGGGCGACCATGCCAGGGCGTGCGCGTCGCGCCATTATCTTCAGGCCCTGACGTACCAGCGCACGGTTGGCGTTGGTCAGCGGTGCGACGTCGGCGACGGTTCCTAGCGCTACGAGGTCCAGCATGGAAATCAAATCAGGGCCGGGGCGACTTGCCTCGCGCAATTGGCGTCCTAATTCGACCAACAGTAAGAACACCACACCGGCTGCGCACAGATAACCGGGCACATCAGCCTCGTCTTGCCGGTTGGGATTCACCACTGCATTCGCGTCGGGCAGGGTCTCGCCGCCCAAGTGGTGATCCAAAACCACCACGTCGGCCCCTTTTGCGCGTGCGGCGGCGATGGGATCATAGCTTAGCGTGCCGCAGTCGACGCAGATGATCAGACTGTGATCTGCAGCAAGCTTCTCCATCGCGGGCGTGTTGGGGCCGTAACCTTCGTCGATCCGGTCGGGGATATAAAGCGTGACCTTCCTTCTGAAGAACCGAAACCAATCAATCAGCAGAGCCGCCGAGGTCGCGCCATCGACGTCATAGTCAGCGAAAATCGCGACCTGTTCGTTCTGATCCAAAGCCTGCAGGACACGTGCCGATGCATGCTCCATGTCTTTCAGTTTGCGCGGGTCGGGCAGCAGGTCACGTAGGGTTGGTTCCAGAAAACCCGGAGCTTCCTCGGCAGGAACGCCGCGCTGTGCAAGGATCATGCAAAGAGCAGGTGGCAGGCCCGTATGCTGTGCAAGCGCTTCGGCCTGTCGGTTGGTTTCTGTAGATGGGCCGACCCAGCGGCGTCCGGTGATCGAACTGTCCACACCAAGAAAACTGGTCAAGCCAACACCTCGTCCGTGGTGCAGACCGTCGCAAACTCGCTGTTCAATTGATCAAGCGCGGTTGTGTGGATTGTTTCCGCCGTAGGGGATGCTCCGTTGCGCCAAGTTGCGTCCGCGTTGCCGGTGAAAGCTGCGCAGGCATCGTGGGGAAGGGTGACGTCGAAGCCAAGATTGGCGGCCATGCGCGTGGTGGTCGACACGCAATGGGGCGTGGTCAGACCGCAAATCACGACTGAACCAATATCAGCCTTGCGCAGCCGCGCCTCCAGATCGGTTCCAATGAAGGCAGAGTTGACGTGCTTGGTTAAAATCGGTTCATCAGGCCGAGGCGCGACCTCCGGCTTAAAGTCAGCACGGCCACCCTCGGGGTTGAGGGGACTGCCCACCGATGTTGATATGTGCTGAACGTGAAAAACGGGCCAGTTATTGGCCCGCCAGAAGGTCAAAAGCCGGGCGGCGTTTGCTTCGGCATCTGGGTTGTTGCGTGCGCCCCAAAAGGGGTCGTCAAACCCCTGTTGGATGTCGATAAGGATCAGCGCTCGCGCTTCAGTCATCAGCCGGCCGACACGGGGTTGCGATAGATCATGCGGCGCACAGATCCGGTTTTCGAGCGCATCAGCAAGGTTTCGGTTGTTAGGAACCCCGGCTCGCGTTTGATGCCAGAAACGATGGAGCCGTCGGTGACGCCGGTGGCTGCAAAGATCACGTCCGCTGTTACCATTTCATCGCGGGTATAGATGCGATCCAAATCGGTGATGCCTGCTTTGGCAGCGCGGCCTCGTTCGTCATCATTGCGGAAGGTCAACTGACCCCACATTTGGCCGCCCATGCATTTCAAAGCGGATGCGGCCAACACGCCTTCGGGTGCGCCGCCGCGACCCATATACATGTCGATGCCGGTGATTTCGGCTTCGGCACAGTGGATCACACCAGCCACGTCACCGTCAGTGATCAGGCGGATGGCGGCACCGGTTGAGCGGATGCCTTCGATCATTTCTTCGTGACGGGGGCGTTCCAGCACACAGACCGTGATGTCGGATGTATCACAGCCACGTGCCGCCGCCAGCGCCTTAACACGTTCGGCCGGAGACATATTAAGGCTTACGACGTCGGTAGGATAGCCGGGCCCAATGGCCAGTTTCTCCATATAGACATCAGGCGCGTGCAAAAGCGTACCGCGCGGGGCCATTGCAATGACGGTCAGCGCATTTGGCATGTCTTTGGCGGTCAGTGTGGTGCCTTCTAGCGGGTCAAGCGCGATGTCAACGGCAGGGCCATCGCCCGAGCCGACCTCTTCACCGATATAGAGCATCGGGGCTTCGTCACGTTCGCCTTCGCCAATCACAACCGTGCCTTGGATGTCCAGAAGGTTCAGCTGGTCGCGCATGGCGTTCACAGCGGCTTGGTCGGCTGCTTTCTCGTCTCCGCGTCCTATAAGGGTGGCAGATGCCATCGCAGCGGCTTCGGATACGCGGGCCAGACCCAGCGAAAGCAAACGGTCCTGAAAAACGACTTTATCGGCCATGTGAGGCAATCCTTACTATCAATGTTGTGCATCGGTTTAGTGCCCGTACATCGCAGGGGCAAGGCATTTGACGGTGGCTGTTAGCGCTTAGCGGTGATTTGCGGTGCTGTCCGAGACCGGGCTTCTGATCAACCCTTGGAATAAAAGCGCGATCATCAAACCATTCAGCGTATGCCACAGGAAATGCGTGCCGATGGGCAGGACCCCACACATATGCATGTCCAACGTGCGCAGCGTCAGAGAAATGGCAAAGACAACTGTGGCCGCAGCAACCCAAGGGGCAAATGGATGGTTCTTCCGTCGGGCCAGGAACGAGAACACGATCAGCGCCAGAATGGCAGGCAAGTATTGCTCCGAGCCATTCAGCAACGAATTTCCAGCTTCCGCGTGCGCGTGGGTCTGCGCGACCTCGGGCGTGGGGGCTGTGGTTTGGCTGCCGCTGCCGTCACCTCCGAATGCAAAGAGGATGGCAATTATACCGGCGACAACTGCCACGCCGATCCCAATGCGCCCCGGGCGCACGCCGCCAATCCGGTGAATGGCGACGAGGATGAATATGGCAACGAAGGTCCAGATCGGAACGACGTCTGCAAGCCCAGACCACGCATTTGCGAAGGTGTGAAACAGGAAGCTGCCCACACCGATCATTGCAGCGAGGATGACCAGAACGTAAGTCGCCAGATCGGTGCGCCCACGCTTTCGCGCCTCGATCCAGCCCCAAAGGGCTGCAAGAATGAAGGACAGGTTTGAGATCGCGTTCAGCGGTTCATTCCAGAACCCGGGCGCGGTGCGTTCGCAATAGATATCGACGGCAGCAAACCAATCCATGCGCGGTCCCTCAGACTTCTTCGATACGGATCGCGACCGGGTCCTCGTCGACGACGCCGGTTTTTGCAAGGCCTGCAAGCGCTGTGTCCAGTGCATCACGGGTGCACTTGTGGGTCACGATCAGGACGGGCGCGAGCTTTTGTTCATGGCTGACCTGACGCATCCGATCGATCGAGATGCCAGCATCCCCCAGCACCGAAGCGACCTTCGCCAACGCGCCGGGTTTGTCCAAAAGCACCATGCGCAGATAGTAAGGCGCAGGCTTTGTGGCACGCACGCCGGTGACCGGGCGCAGAGTTTTGGCAGATTGCCCAAATGTCGGAATGTTCAGACCACGGGCGATATCCATCACATCGCCCATGACCGCGCTGGCGGTGGGGCCTTCGCCTGCACCGGGACCACGTAGAACAACCTGTTCCACGGCGTCACCTTCGACGACAACCATGTTCGTGCCGCCCTCCAGCTGGCCCAGAGGTGATCCAGCAGGCACAAGGCAGGGGCTCATGCGTTGTTCAAGACCACGACCAGTCATTTGCGCAACGCCCAAAAGTTTAATGCGGTAACCCATTTCGGCGGCGTGTTCGATGTCTTCAAGCAGGATGCGTTGGATGCCTTCCAGCTCGACCGCTTCAAAATTCACCTGAGTGCCAAACGCGATTGACGACAGAATTGCCAGTTTGTGGCCCGCGTCGATACCGCCCACGTCAAGGTTCGGGTCGGCTTCCAGATAACCAAGCTCCGCGCATTCCTCGAAAAGTGCATTATAGCCGCGACCGGTGGCCTGCATCTGCGTCAGGATATAGTTGCACGTGCCGTTCATGACGCCCATCACACGGGTGATCTCGTTGCCAGCCAGACCTTCGGTCAGCGATTTGATGATCGGTATTCCACCCGCGACGGCGGCCTCATAACGCAAGCGGATGCCCGCAGCCTCGGCGGCCAAGGCGAGGTCCTGACCATGATGGGCCAAAAGCGCTTTGTTGGCGGTGACGATGTCCTTGCCTGCCGCGATTGCAGCTTCACAAGCGTCTTTTGCAGGGCCTTCATGGCCGCCCATAAGTTCGACAAACACGTCGATATCGTCGCGTTTTGCAAGCGCGACCGGATCGTCCTCCCATGCATAATCCGACAAATCGACACCGCGATCTTTGTCCTTTGATCGGGCCGAAACGGCTGTGACCACAACGGGGCGTCCCGCGCGATCCTCAAGAAGGGCGGCCTGACGGCGAATGATCTTGACGACGCCGATGCCGACGGTGCCAAGACCTGCAATCCCAAGGCGCAGGGGGCTGTTGTCACTCATGTTGCACTCCGTCGGCTGTGATGAATATCAGGCGAGGTGTATCCAATGACCCAAGCCGGTGCAATCCGCAGAGAACGCTTTCGGTAAAAAATGGTGCTGGGGAAAGGATCAGCTCTGATCAAGCGCGTCCTGCAGATCTGCTTCGGCGGCAGTATCAACCACCGGCGTGGCTCGCATCGCCGCGGCGCGCGCACGAAGTTGAGCCGCCCGCGCGGCTAGGGCAGCGATGTCTTCCGGCGCGCCAGCGACCGGGGGCGTGGCCATGATTTCGTTCATCGAGATGATCTCGGGGTGGGGCGCGTTTGCCGCTGCGCCTGCGTCGAAATCTGGAACTTGGGCGCATGCGGCCACGGCAAAGGGCAAGACAGCAGAAATGATCATCGTGCGCGGGTGCATTGGTGGTCTCTCCGGTTCTGCCTGTGGATGTATCCGTGGCTGCAGCAAACATATCGGTCGTGGCGGGGCGTCGCAAGCGGGCATCGCGGCTTGATTGGGTCGGTATCAAAGGGATTGATCTGAACGAGTGTTCAGTTATCAATGCGCTATGGCGCGGAAAACCGGATCCCATAGCGAAATCACTGGTCCTCGTGTGCGCGAGGCGGCGTTGACGCTATTCGCTCGACACGGGTTTGCGGCGGTCTCGATGCGGCAGATCGCGGCTGAGGTCGGCGTGCAGGCCGGCGCGCTCTATCTTTATACGAAAGACAAACAAAGCCTGCTTTATGACCTGATGCGCGCGCATATGGACGAGCTATTGGCGGCGTGGGAGGTCGAGGCCAAAGGCACCGGTCCGCTTGAGGCGCTTGAGGCGTTTTCGCGCTTTCATATTCGGTTCCATCTGGAACGCCCCGATGCGGTGTTTATTGCCTACATGGAGCTTCGAAACCTGACCGAGGATAACTTTGCGTCCATCGAAGCCTTGCGTCGCGACTATGAAGGCAAGCTGGAAGAGATTTTGCGCGCCGGGCAGGACTATGGTGTCATTCATGCGCCCGATATTCGTTTGTCCACCATGGCGATCATCGCAATGCTGACCGGCGTGAATACCTGGTATCGAGAGGGCGGACGCCTGTCGCGTGACGCCGTGGCGGATCGATACTGGGACATGGTGCGCGGCGCAGTTGGGGCATAATCGGCTTCGCCACCCACTGGACTCTCGCCCGCATCGCCCCGATATATAGACCATGTCGCTGCCACCCGGATTTCTAGATGAACTTCGCACCCGTCTGAGCCTGAGTCAGGTCGTCGGACGTAAAGTCATATGGGACCCGCGGAAATCCAATCAGGCCAAGGGCGATCTGTGGGCGCCATGCCCGTTTCATCAGGAAAAAACCGCGTCGTTTCATGTGGATGATCGCAAGGGCTATTACTATTGCTTCGGGTGCCACGAAAAAGGCGATGCGATTTCGTTTGTGCGCGAGACTGAAAATGTGGGCTTCATGGAGGCGGTCGAGATATTGGCCGGAGAGGCGGGTATGCAAATGCCCGCACGCGATCCAAAAGCAAAGGAAAAGGCGGACCGACGCACCCAGCTGGCCGAGGTAATGGAAATGGCGGTCAGCCATTTTCGCTTGATGTTGAAGACCGCTGCGGGTGCTGAGGCGCGCGATTACCTGACCCGGCGTGGATTGAGCGATGCAGCCCTGGAGCGTTGGGAGATCGGCTTTGCGCCGGATGCCTGGCAAGGTCTGTGGGATCATCTGAAGGGCAAGAATGTCGACGATGATCTGATCCTTGGGGCGGGTTTGGCCAAGCCCAGCCAGAAGGGGGGCAAGCCTTATGACACGTTCCGAAACCGCATCCTCTTTCCGATCCGTGATGCGCGTGGTCGTGCGATTGCATTTGGTGGTCGCGCGATGGACCCGGATGACAATGCGAAATACCTGAATTCGCCCGAGACGGAGTTGTTCGACAAGGGGCGCAGCCTTTACAATCACGGCCCGGCCCGCGAGGCAGCCGGCAAAGGCAACCCCCTGATCGTGGCCGAGGGGTACATGGACGTGATCGCTTTGTCCGAAGCAGGATTTGGCGCGACCGTCGCGCCCCTTGGCACCGCGATTACGGAAGACCAATTGCGTCTGTTGTGGCGGATCGCTCCTGAACCCATTATCGCGCTGGATGGCGACACGGCTGGTCTGCGTGCGGCGATGCGGGTGATCGACAATGCGTTGCCGTTGTTAGAGGCCGGGCAGAGCCTGCGGTTTTCCATCATGCCCGAAGGCAAAGACCCCGACGATCTTTTGAAAGAGCGTGGGCCTGAGGCGATGCAGGCCCTGATCGACGGCGCGATCCCCATGGTCGACCTGCTGTGGCGGCGCGAAACGGAAGGCAAAGTGTTCGACAGCCCAGAGCGTAAGGCTGCACTGGACAAAGACTTGCGCATTGCGATTGCGCGCATTCAAGACCCCTCGATCCGGTCGCACTATGGACAAGCTATCAAGGACAAACGTTGGGATTTGTTTCGGGCGCGTCCAAAGGGACAGGGGGCGGGCAAGCGCCCGTGGCAACCAGGGAAGGGGCGCGGTTGGGCACAGACTCCGCCAGTTCAGCCTTCAACCAAAAGTTCGTTACTGGCCACCGCAGATGACCAAACCCAAGAGGTACTGCGCGAAGCGGTGATCCTTGCGATCCTGATCCGACGCCCTGACATGTTGGAGCTTGTCGAAAGCCGGATGGAGCGGTTGGATATGATTGGCCCCGATCACGGCGGACTACAAACTGTGCTGCTGCGACATGCCCATGAAGGCGCGGACGTGCTTGAAAGCACCATAACTGATCGAATTGGGGGCCGTGCCCTTGAAAAACTCTATGCCCTCAACCATGTGCAGATTACCCCCGCGATCCGACAACCCGATGATGACGAAACCGTCGAGGCCTGTCTGAACGAGGAGCTGATGAAGCTGGAGGCGATGCGCGGGTTAAGACGCGAGGTGGCGGATGCCGCCCAAGATATGGATACCCTTCCTGACGAAGGTGTCACATGGCGTCTTAGCCAAGCCGCTGAGGCGCGCAACAACGCGATACGCAGCCAGACCGAGGACAAAGCGACATACGAAGTTGCGGACAATGGCTCGCTTCTAAACCGTGAAGAACGCGACGCATTGGACGCGCTTTTAGAGCAAATCGACCCTGCAAAAGGTAAGGGGAAATAGCAACACTGCCGGATGCTCTGGCCTTTTGGTAAAGACCCGGCAAAGAATACGCGATACATGGGTTGGCGAATCACTGATTCGAGTGAATGATTCGGCCAACCGAATCACTGACGTGGTGGGACATCACCAAAGGGGGACGCCCCGATGCCCCATATCCGCCAAGCCAAGCGCAAGGAGGGCCCATGGCCGCCAAGGATACCGCCAACGACCGCAAGGACGATCAGGACAACGAGCCGATGACTGACACCAGTCAGACGGCGGTTAAAAAGATGATCGCCGAGGCGCGGGAAAAAGGCTACATCACCTACGATCAACTTAATCAGGTTCTGCCACCTGATCAGGTCAGTTCCGAACAGATCGAAGACGTGATGTCGATGCTGTCAGAGATGGGCATCAACATCATCGAAGATGAAGAGGCGGAAGAGGACGAGAAAGGCTCGACTGAGCTTGTGACCCAGCAGGGCGCGCGCGAAGTCACTGTCGCCACCGCGGAGACCGAGAAACTAGATCGCACGGATGATCCGGTCCGCATGTACTTGCGTGAAATGGGGTCGGTGGAGCTTCTGAGCCGCGAAGGCGAAATTGCAATCGCCAAGCGGATCGAAGCTGGTCGTAACACGATGATTTCGGGCCTGTGTGAAAGCCCGTTGACCTTCCAGGCGATTACAATCTGGCGCGACGAACTTCTGAGCGAAGATATTTTGCTGCGCGACGTCATCGATCTAGATGCCACCTTTGGCAACGCGATGGACGAAGATGGGGACGATGAAGAAAGCGTTGCCGCACCTGCGGTAAATGGCGCAGCCGCCCCGACTGAAAAGAAGGCATCCGAGCAAGAGCTGGACGCCGACGGCAACCCGATTGCCAATGACGACGACGATGACGACGAAGATGAAGCGGCCAACATGTCTCTGGCCGCGATGGAAGCAGCTCTGAAGCCGCGTGTTCTGGAGACACTGGAACTTATCGCGCGCGACTATGAGCAACTGTCGGAAATGCAGGATCTACGGATGTCTGCAACCCTGAACGAAGATGACAGCTTCTCGAAAAAGGAAGAGGGCGCGTATCAGAAGCTGCGGTCCGAAATTGTCCTGTTGGTGAACGAACTTCACTTGCATAACAACCGGATCGAAGCGCTGGTCGATCAGCTTTACGGCATTAACCGTCGGATCATGTCCATCGACAGCGCAATGGTGAAGCTTGCAGATCAGGCCCGTATCAACCGCCGGGAGTTCATCGACGCCTATCGTGGTCGCGAGTTGGATCCGACCTGGCTTGAGGACATGTCAGCGAATACCGGTCGTGCGTGGCAGGGGTTCATTGAAAAGTCGACCGACAAGGTTGAACAACTGCGCGCCGACATGGCGCAAGTTGGTCAGTATGTTGGCGTCGACATTCCAGAATTCCGCCGGATCGTTCAACAGGTTCAAAAGGGTGAAAAAGAGGCCCGTCAGGCCAAGAAGGAAATGGTTGAAGCCAACCTTCGCCTCGTGATCTCGATCGCTAAGAAATACACCAACCGCGGCCTGCAATTCCTTGATCTTATTCAGGAAGGTAACATCGGCCTGATGAAGGCGGTTGATAAGTTTGAATATCGTCGCGGCTACAAATTCTCGACCTATGCGACATGGTGGATCCGTCAGGCCATCACGCGCTCGATTGCCGATCAGGCGCGCACGATCCGTATTCCGGTTCATATGATCGAGACGATCAACAAGCTGGTTCGGACCGGTCGCCAGATGCTGCACGAGATCGGCCGCGAGCCGACCCCGGAAGAACTGGCCGAGAAGCTGCAAATGCCGCTTGAGAAAGTGCGCAAGGTGATGAAAATCGCCAAAGAGCCGATTTCTTTGGAAACGCCGATTGGTGACGAGGAAGACAGCCAGCTGGGTGACTTCATCGAGGATAAGAATGCTGTGCTGCCCTTGGACAGTGCCATTCAGGAAAACCTCAAGGAAACCACGACACGGGTTCTGGCGTCCCTTACACCGCGTGAAGAACGTGTGCTGCGGATGCGCTTTGGCATTGGGATGAACACCGACCATACGTTGGAAGAGGTGGGGCAGCAGTTCAGCGTGACCCGCGAACGGATCCGTCAGATCGAGGCAAAGGCGCTGCGCAAGCTGAAGCACCCAAGCCGATCACGTAAGCTGCGGTCGTTCTTGGACCAGTAATGTGACCCGGTGTTCCGGGTCCTATCGACATCGACAGATAAGGCGCACTCCAGAATTTGGCGTGCGCCTTTTTTCTGCCACATTTGTGCCCATTTCGCGTCTGCCCGTTAGTTTCTGCGAATCCCCCAAAAATTCTTGGTTCGAGCGCTTTTGAGAAGCCAACCCACTATCTATGAGGGAAAGGGAGCGCGACCTGTCTCCGTCCGAAAGAAAGATCGGTTGGAAACAATTTGTTCACCAAGAAACAACAGCCAAAAATGCGCTTTTTGCTTTGAATTGGGCGGAAATGTGGCAAAAATATGAACAGGGTGTTTAGACGATTACTTTTTTGAATAAAGCAATTTTTATATGTGGGGGATTTCATGCGGAACACGGTGGACGCAAATACATTTACGACCGGCTTAAAGCGGCCGATGACAAACTTCCGAGAAGAACTTTCAAAGCGTGGTGGTCAGCCCGATGCAAGATCGGGGCGGCTTCGTGCATTGCTTAAGTTAGAGACACGCCGTGAAGAGGGCCGCTTATCACGCCGCCCTGCGCTGATCGTTCTCTAACTTCGCCAGTTTTCCGGCACTCAGAGGCGTCCCACTCACGCGAACAAAGGCGGTGAGGATGCCGGCCTTGTCGACTTTTTCATCCAGACTGCCTCGGGTGCCGGAAAAACGAAATGCGATGGCCTTGCATAGGTGACATTGATCACGTCATATCGGTGCCATGGCCCATACTATTTTAGTACAGACAAACGGTCCGCGCCTGTACGAGCTCACATCAGAAATCACTCGATGGATTGATCTACAACCAATTGATGACGGCGTGCTAACATTGTTTGTCCGCCACACGTCCTGTTCGCTTCTGATCCAAGAAAATGCAGACCCAGAAGTTCAGACCGACTTGCAGAACTTTTTCCATCGGCTGGTTCCGCCTACGACGGATCCATCGATGGACTATTTGACCCACACTTATGAAGGGCCGGATGATATGCCAGCCCATATAAAAGCGGCGATGATGCCGGTCAGCCTGTCAATACCCGTGCACGGTGGGCGTATGGCGCTTGGCACGTGGCAGGGGGTTTATCTGTTTGAACACAGAAATGCGCCGCACACCCGACAGGTGGCAGCGCATCTCGGCCCTTAGGCCAGTGGCCCGCGAGTGGTGTTTGGGTTAGCCTTCCAGAACGAAAGTCACCATCAGGTTCACCTGATAATGGGCAACTTTGCCGTTTTCGACTTTGACTGATTGTTCTTTCACCCAAGCGCTGACGACGTTGCGCAGGGTTTCAGATGCGCGTTCAACGCCTTTTTCGACGGCATCGTCGAAGCTTTTTGTAGAGGTTGCAGAAATCTCGGTTACGCGTGCAACAGACATTGGTATCTCCTTCATGAATGAATTTGCGCACAATGATCTGGTTGACGCGCGCGTAACAGGGGAACCGAGAACGACTTTTCCCCGTAGGCGAGAAACGCGGCGCATTTTGCGCTTCGTATTACCCCCTACACAAGACCTAGCGGCTGTCCTATAGTGCCTGTGGATAACTGGGCGTCAGACCCAATACCCGAGCTGTGAACAGAGAAAAGGAAGGCCGATGCGCTGCCCGTTTTGCGGAAATATCGACACACAGGTTAAAGATAGTCGGCCGGCCGAGGATCACGTCGCCATTCGCCGACGCCGGTTTTGTCCGGCTTGCGGAGGACGTTTTACAACATATGAACGGGTGCAGCTGCGCGACCTTGTTGTCGTAAAGTCCAACGGACGACGCGAGGATTTCGACCGCGAGAAGCTGGAACGCTCGATCCGTATTTCGATGCAAAAACGCCCGGTCGAACCGGATCGCATTGATCAGATGATCTCGGGTATTGTGCGCCGGTTGGAAAGCATGGGCGAAACGGACATTCCGTCGAAAACAATTGGCGAGATTGTGATGGAAAGTCTGGCCCGGATCGACACGGTCGCCTATGTGCGTTTTGCCAGTGTTTACAAGAACTTCCAGGCGGCGGACGATTTTGATAAGTTTGTCAGCGAGTTGCGCCCGGACATCCCACCGGAAGACGAGTGACCCAATCTGAAACGCGGTATATGCGATTGGCCCTGTCGCTTGGGCGGCGGGGTCTTGGGCGTTGTGCGCCGAACCCTGCGGTGGGCTGCGTTATCGTCTCGGAAGGCCGAATTGTCGGGCGGGGTTGGACCCAACCCGGTGGGCGGCCTCATGCAGAGGCCGTTGCACTGGCGCAGGCGCGAGAGGCAGCAAACGGCGCCACAGTCTATGTCACGTTGGAGCCTTGTGCCCATCACGGGCAAACCCCACCCTGCGCCGGTTCACTGATCGAAGCCGGTGTCGCGCGGGTTGTGGTCGCAACTGGTGATCCTGATCCTCGGGTGGACGGCGGCGGCGTTGCGATGCTGCGTGCAGCGGGCATTGAGGTTGAAGTCGGCCTTTGTGCCGCTGAGGCGAAAGCAGACCTTGCGGGCTTTTTGAAACGCGTCACCGAAGGACGCCCTTTGGTCACGCTGAAACTGGCAAGCTCGTTTGATGGTCGGATTGCGACGGCGTCGGGTGAAAGTCAGTGGATAACCGGAACTGACGCGCGTCGCCACGTCCACGCGATGCGGGCCAGTCACGATGCGGTCATGATCGGCGCGGGAACGGCGCGCGCGGATGATCCCTCGCTGACGGTCCGCGGGCTAGGCGTAGCACATCAACCCATCCGGGTTGTGTTGTCACGTCATCTGGACCTGCCGCTTGATTGTCAGCTGGCGCGGACCGCGAAAGAAATTCCGGTCTGGATCTGCCACGGACGCCGCGCCGCGCCGGAGTTGGTGTCGGCTTGGGCTGGGATCGGTGCTCAGATGATCGAGGTCGACGAGGCTGAAGGTGCGCTTGATCCAAAGTCGGTGCTTAACGCGCTGGGTGCGCGCGGACTAACCCGAGTTTATTGCGAAGGCGGCGGCGGATTGGCGGCGTCGCTGCTGATGGCCGATCTGGTGGACGAGTTGGTTGGGTATACCGCGGGTCTGGCATTGGGGGCCGAGGGGCGACCCTCGCTTGCGGCGATGGGGATCGGGCGGCTGGCCGAGGCGCCCCGGTTCGATCTGATCGAGGCGCGCGCCGTCGGATCAGACATCCTTCACCGTTGGCGTCAGCGCCAAAGGTAAGCGTAGCTTGCGAACAGACCTTGTAGTTTTGCCAACATGCGTGTGCGATAGTTTGCTTCTGATTGAACGCCGTCGGCTAAACGTTCGACAATCACCTCGACCGGGCACGCCGTGCCGGTGATCGGGTCGTGATAACGCGGATAGTCGATCAGCACGGCATGCGTCAACGCGATGATATCCGGGCGGGCCGTGCGCCGCTCTGGAACCCAGCCCAGATCAGCAGTCAGCCCCCAACCGGCATAGAATGGCGCGCCTAGACAGGTGACATGGCGACCGCGCAAAAGCGCTTCGAACCCGAGGGTCGATGTCATGGTCCAAACTTCATCCACCGCGTTGATCAAACCAATTGGATCAGCGTCATGCGCAATTAAGTCGGCAAGGGGGCCAGCGTCCTGTTCCGGTATTGCGCCAGTACGCAGCCCTGCCTCTACATCAGGGTGGGGCTTATAGATGATGACGGCCTCGGGGTTTTCCAGCCGCGCCCGCTGTAAAAGCGCTAAGTTGGTGCAGACAGACCCGGTGCCAAGCCGGATCGAGGCGTCATCTTCCACCTGTCCGGGCACCAAAATGCGCTTGCCTTTCGGCAAGTCCTTGATGCCGGGCGGCAAGGTACGATCAAGGTTGTATTTGGCAAGCCCAGCTTCGGTAATTCGCAGGATCAACCGCTCTGCGCGGGCTCGCGTATGGTCGGGCAGGGTGGTCGAGGCCCCGATGTAGCGCTCCAAACGGCTTTCACGGTTTGGATCGTAATAGATGCCCAAATCATCGCGCACCAGCGACATGGGCGGTACAAGCTCGGCTCCAAGGCCGCGTGAGCGTAGGAAACCGTCTTCGATCCGAAGAAGTGCTGGCGCGCTTTGATGGGCGTCTTGCTCTTTGCCCGCCCAGACCATCAAGGGCCGTTCGACCTTTTGCGCGCCTTGGGTCGCGCGCATGGCGTCGTCGTCAAAGATCATGGCGGGACCGTCGTGATAGAAATCAGCAAGCGGGCGGCGTTTCCACAGCCGCATACCACTGGCCACATAGCCCAGACGATCTTCCCGCCACGCACGCGAACGCGCTTCTAACGTATCCAGAACCTGTTCAATCTCGCACAAACGATCACGATATGGGTCGTACCACGTGGGATAAAGGATCATCGCCCCGGCAAAAAGTTGTGCCCGCGTCAGCGTGCGACGACGGCGATCAACGGGGCGTTCGTCATGGGTCAGGCCCCAACCTGAATAGAATGGCTGGCCAAAAACATGTGGTTTGTGGCCTGCAAGTATAGCTTCGAACCCAAGGCCCGAACTGACGGTGTAGACGGCCATCGCCCCTTCAAGAAGCCCCCACGGATCAAGCGGGCCACTGATCAAGCGGACCTGATCGCTCTCATCCTCGGCCCCGAAATGACCTTGCCGGTGACCCAGATCACTTTCTGGGTGCGTTTTGATCAGGATGCGCGCATCGGGGTGGTTGAGCCGCGCTGCCACCAACATCTCGCGAAATGTGTTTTCGGATGCGCCAGCATGCTTGATCGAGGCATCGCCCCGCGTCTGGTCAATTACCAATACATAGGGCGCATCGGGCAAGGGCAGAGCGGGGTCAAACGTGTTGTATTTGCTCAGGCGGCACGAGCGCATCCGCTCCATCGCGTCGCGTGCGCGGTTCAAAACTGTGTTGTCGTCCAGTGGGTCTGTGGCCAGAATATGCTCCAGCCGCGAAGGTGTGCTGCTGTCAAAATGGACGCCCATATCGTCGATCAGCAAACCCAGCGGGGCCTCGCCCGAGCGTCCGGGCAGGATGGAGCGCAGGAATGCGTCTTCGACCCGGATGACGGGGGCTTCTCGGCGCGACGCAACAGCTTCGCCACGGCCAGAGGTCGGACTTTTTCCCCAAACGCCCACATGCGCGCCTTCGGTGGGCAATCCAAGCCGGACATCCCATCCGGCGAGGGAAAGAATGCGGCGAATACGGGATTGCGTCAGGAACCCACCATTATAAACATAAAGCCGCCGGGCGGTGTCACCGTCGGCGGCTTTGATGCAGTGGGTGTCTGGGGCCATGTTGGCCAGTCTATCAGTTGCCCGACCCGCCAAGCGAGTCGTTCAGTGAAGAGATCGATCCGGCCGTCGCCAGCGATCCGGTCAGCGCGGACAGAACCTTGGTCCATTGTACATATGGGGCTTCGGTCACATAGACCGTATCGCCGTCACGGATGACAAAGTCGCGGGCGCTGAACATACCATTGGTCTCGGTCAGGTTCAGCACATAGACCATGCGCTGGGTGCCTCGAATGTCTTTGCGACCAAGGACAGCATTTGCGATTTCAGCACTTTCATCGCGCAGGATGAAGATTCCGGTAGGGTCAGCTGCCGCATTTGACAAACCGCCCACTTGCGCAATGGCCTCAAGCGCCGACAGTGTCTGGGTTTCAAACCTGACGCGGCTTTGGGAGCCGGTTGCACCAAGGGCGGTGAAGGAACGGCTGTCTTCCTCGACTAAAATGCGGTCACCGCCACGCAGGGCGATGTCCATCTCGGGGTATTTGAACAGGTCTTGGAACCAGACTTGCCCGGTTTGATTGCCACGGTTCACCTTGACGATTGCAATCTCGGGAGAGATGGCAACGCCGCCTGCCTTGGCCAGCATCGCGTTCAATGTGCGGGTTGGGCGTTCAATCGGATAGACACCTTGACCACCAACCGCGCCGGTAAGGGTCACAGTCGATCCATCGCCTGCCAGTCGGCTGACCACAACTTGCGGATCGGGTGTCTGTTCGGCCAGTTTGTTGGTGATCACACGGCGGATTGCTTCAGGCGAGTTGCCGGCAGCTTTGATGCGGCCCGCATAGGGAATGAAGATATAGCCTGAACCGTCGACCTGAACCCGTTCCAAGACCGCCGGGGCGCCGGCCGTCGTCAGGATGCCATTGTCAACGTTTTCCCAGATCGAAATGCCAAGCGTATCGCCAGCGCGGATGGTATCGGAACCAACGACGGCCGCGTTTTTGAATGCGTTGCTGAAGCCCAGTTTGGGCACGACCGAAGTTGCACGGGTCACGCGCTGATTCACATTAACGACATATGCGTTTCCGTTTTTCTGGGTCGAACCGGCGATGATTTCGCTTTTGTTTGGGCCAGAGCGGGGCAATCCACATGCGCCCAGTGCAAATACCAGCGTACAAAGGGCGGTGGCCCGGATCACTTTCTTGCTGACGTTGCTCACTGCGCGCACTCCTTCACCGGCCATTCGGCCAGGTATTGTTGTTTCCGCGACCCTAGGTTGCGTCGCCGAGCAAATCCAGTCTTTGAATGCGTTGAAGCTACTTTACGAGCCGTAACTGTTGCCGAGGTGCCGCTGTTCCGTCCTTAAGCGCCTGATAAGGATCGTCCTTTGCCAGCATCATATCCACGATCTGGCGCAACAGCTGGCGACGGCCTTTGGCAGAATAGTATCCGCCGGTGACCTGGCTGCTTTCCAGCAAATAATGGCGGTAGTCGCGATAGGCGCGACTGTCCGGGCGGGTGGGTTGATCAAAGAATGCCTCGATGGGCTGGGCAGACGCGAATTCCGGTTTGTCGTAAACGGCGTCGCCGAACACTTTTAGCGGCAGTCCGCGCCACAGTGCCTGTTGGGCCGCAGTTGAGTTGACTGTCACCGCCGAACGCGCGTGGTCTAGAAGGCGGGCCAGTTTACCACCACGTACATAATGCACCCGATCCGCGACACCACATTCTGCTGCGATTCTTTGGATCTCCCGACGCTGAGGAACGCGCCCATCTTCAAGCGGATGTGCCTTGAAGACAAGGTGGTGGTGCTTAGGCGCGCTTGCAGAGAAGGCCCTAATGACAACATCAAGAAACTCGGTCATCGTTTTGAAAGGGCTATGGTTTTGGAAACTGCTATCATGTTCCAGCTGAAGTAACGCCAGGTGGTACGGAAAGCCGCCGCGACTGATCCGTCGGGTCGCTGCGATCCGGTGGGCGGCGATATACGGCATAAGCAGCAAGCGCCACAGATACAGCCTGAATTCCTGCGCCACGCCCAACGCGCGATGCGGCTTGAAATTCCTGTATGTCCGATTGGCGAACATGACGAACCAATGATAGAGCGCACCGTAGAATACGTGCTGGCGCATGTCGCCCCAGTGGGCGGGGGCTTCGGGAATATCAAGCTCGGCTTGGGCCAGCACCTTTTGCATGTCCACAACGTCGAGTGACATCAGAGCAGAGTTGCCGTTGGAGCCATCGCGCTCGTAAGTTACCCAGTAGGGCCGCAAATAGCCTTCTTCAAAGACATGAACGCCAAGATTTCTCGATTTTGCGATGTCCACTGCATTGGCATGTATCGGGCGCGTATCGCCATAAAGAACGATGTCGGTGATTGCGTGCTGATCCAGCAATGCCTCGAATGCAGTTGGCCAGTTGGCCTGATCATCGGTGTACGAGATGTAACTGGCCCTATCGCGCCAGAAAAACTCATCGCCCTTGTTAAAACCCACGCGCCAGACCTTGGCCCCGGCTGCACGCAGCATACGACCCAACTGCCCGAAAAAGGGGCCGTGCGGGCCCTGAAGCATCAGGAAGCGTCTGTCAGGGTCGGTGCTCACACATTTCTCCGCAACTCAAACTCGTCTGTTCGGGGCCAATCATGGTTCGAATTCACGACATAGCCGTTGGTTCCTTTCTGACGCCTCTCTTCCATTATGAGAAGGGGAACCTTTCGATTTTGTTACCCCCTGCTTTGGGCAAAAGTATGACGCGCGAAGGCCTTGTGAAATCACAGGGGGCACTTGGCAAGAAGGCGGGCGCGGGTTAGGTGAATGACATATCTGCCAGCGCAAGGAGGCATCATGTTCACAGGGATCATCACCGATGTCGGGCGCGTCGCCGCGCTTGAGCAAGCAGGCGACATGCGTGCGCGGATCGAAACAGCCTATGACACCGGAGGCATCGATATTGGCGCGTCCATTGCCTCGGACGGTGTTTGCCTGACGGTCGTGGCGTTGGGGGACAACTGGTATGACGTTGATATCTCGGCGGAAACCGTATCGAAAACCAATATTGGCGGCTGGACGGTCGGCCATCGGATCAACCTTGAGCGTGCATTGAAGGTCGGAGACGAGCTTGGCGGTCACATCGTGTCGGGTCATGTGGATGGCGTGGCACAGATTGTCGACATGCAGGTCGAGGGCGATAGCACCCGCGTCAGGTTTCAAGCGCCTTCGGAGTTGGCTAGATTTATCGCTCCCAAAGGGTCAGTGGCTTTGAACGGCACGTCGCTGACCGTGAACGAGGTCGAGGGCGATGAGTTCGGTGTGAACCTGATTTCGCACACCAAAGAGGTGACAAATTGGGGGCAGGCGCAGATTGGCGGCAAGGTGAACCTTGAGATTGACACGCTGGCGCGCTACGTCGCCCGGCTTGCCGATTACGGGTAGGGCGCGGGTTCTCTTTGACATATTCTGATCGGGGAATATGATGGCGGTGTTTTACCGAACAATCCTGCCTGACGGAGCCCGACATGTCCCTGATCCGCCCATCCCGCCGCCCGTCCCGCCGCGACGTGTTGCGGCTGGCCTCGATCGCGCCAGCTTTTGCCATGCCAACAACCGCGCGCGCGATGTTGGGTGCGCCGACAGCTTCAAATCCCGCGCATTTCGGATTTACCGTCGGTGACGCGCGATTGACAGTTGTTTCCGATGGGTATTTCTTGCTCCCTATCAGTGGTTTGGCTGTGAATGCCCCTGACGAAGAGAAGCTTGCGTTTCTCAAGGATCACTTCCTGGACCCAGCGCAAGGCTATTCCAACACCAACCTCTTATACATTGAGATCGGGACCGCGCGCGTGTTGATCGACGTGGGCTCCGGGTCCCGTTGGCTGGATACAACTGGGCGTTTGATTGACAATCTCGAGGCCGCAGGGATCGACCCGGCAGGCATCACAGATGTGATCATCACTCATGCCCACCCAGACCATATCTGGGGCATTCGGGATGATTTCGACGAGCCAATTTTTCCCGATGCGCAGTATTACATAGGTGCCGAAGAACGCGCCTATTGGCTGCAAGACGGGCTTGTCGACCGCGTCGATCCGGTGCGCCAACAATTTGTCGTCGGGGCCGTGAACGCGATCAACGCGGATGGGCTTGAGTGGACGCTGCTGAACGATGGGGACGAGGTTGTCCCGGGCGTGCGCATGCTTGCCAGTCCCGGCCATACGCCCGGTCATATGTCGGTCATGATTGACAGCGAGGGGCAGCAATTGATCGCGACCGGCGATGCGCTGACCAACGCCTTCACCAATTTCGCCCATCCCGATTGGTACAACGACACCGATGTTGATCCGGAGATGACGGTTGCAAGCCGGAAGAAACTCCTCGACATGGTAGTCTCTGATCGGATTGCGATGCTAGGCTATCACTTCCCGTTCCCCGGTGTGGGCCATGTGCGCCGAGACGGGGATGCGTATCAGTTTGTCCCGGCGCTTTGGCGGTTCTAGTGTGCAACTTGAAATTGTTAATATCTCTGCTTAACTCTCAATTAAATAGAGTGGAGGGATTTGATGAGTGTGAATGGTTTACCTCAGGATAATAGCACCCGATCAGTTGCGCTGTTGATTGACGGAGAGAATATTACCAGTGCATTGGCTGGGAAGATCATTGTTGAATCAGGAAGATTTGGTGAATTGCAGGTGCGGCGAGTTTATGGAAACGCCGGTCGTATAAAGGGGTGGAATGACGCTCCGGGTCTACATTTTGTCTACACAGGCACTGGTAAGAATGCTGCAGATATCGCGCTGTCTCTTGCCGCAGCCGAACTGAGCTTTGGTAGTTACATCGACCAATTTGTGCTCGTCAGCTCAGATGGCGATTTTTCTCATCTTGCGACATTTTTAAGAGAACGAGGCCACACGGTGGTCGGCATGGGTGAAGCAAAAGCCCCAACGAACTATCGTAAATCCTGTTCTCAATGGGTCATGTTGACACCAAATCCAAAGGATCTAGAGCATCGGATACTGACCGAGATGCAAAAGCAAGCGATGGGTTTATTGATTGGACGGGTGAGTCCCCTAGTGCGTGAAGCTCTCGGCATTACTCTATCTGATCTTGAAGAGAAGAGCTGGAGGAAGTTTTTCGAGAACCGAGCAGACGTCTATCACATAACGGGCGAAGCTCAGCAGACCCGTATTACGGCGCGATAGCAATCACAGCTGCCGCCTTTTGGCTGGCAACCCCGTGCGCCTTGCGCTACTCACTCACCGAGCTTGAGGGGAATGCGCCATGACGGACAGCGTTACATATGAAACACCGGGACCGGTTGAGGCGAGCTTGACCGACGCCATCGCCTCCGCCGAGGACATCATTGCCGAGGCGCGGGCCGGGCGGATGTACATTTTGGTTGATCATGAAGATCGCGAGAATGAAGGTGATTTCGTCATTCCTGCGGATGCTTGCGATGCGGCGGCGATCAACTTCATGGCCACATATGGCCGCGGTCTGGTTTGTCTGCCGATGGAAAGCGCGCGGATTGATGAGCTTGGGTTGCCGATGATGGCGATGCACAACTCGTCCCGCCATGAAACGGCGTTCACCGTATCCATCGAGGCGCGCGAGGGTGTGTCGACAGGTATCTCGGCTGCAGATCGTGCGCTGACAGTAGCAACGGCGATTAACCCCGATCACGGCCCTGCTGAAATTGCGACCCCGGGTCACGTGTTCCCGCTGCGCGCGCGCAATGGTGGCGTGTTGGTTCGGGCAGGGCACACCGAGGCCGCCGTGGATATCTCGCGCCTTGCCGGACGCACACCCGCAGGTGTGATCTGCGAGATCATGAACGAAGATGGCACGATGGCGCGTCTGCCCGAGTTGGTTGAGATCGCCAAGACGCACGGGATCAAGATCGGCACGATCTCGGACCTGATCGCCTATCGCCGTCGTCACGACAATCTGGTGCGCGAAACGGGGCGTGAGACCATCACGTCTCAGTTTGGTGGTGAGTGGGAGATGCGGATTTTCACCGACATGACCCATGACATCGAACACGTGGTGCTGATCAAAGGTGACATCACCACGGACGCGCCGGTTTTGGTGCGTACCCATGCCTTGCAAGAGGCGCAGGATGTGCTGGGTCTTGGCCCGAAACCAGCTGATGAACTGCCGCGTGCGATGCAAATCATTGCCGATGAGGGCAGGGGCGTTGTTTGCCTGTTTCGTGAGCCGCGCAAGACACTGCACGCTGATGAAGAGGAAGGGCCGCGCACCGTGCGCCAGATCGGGCTTGGGTCGCAAATCTTGTCGACATTGGGTCTGAACGAGATGGTTCTTTTGACCGACAGCCCGGAAACCCGCTATGTCGGTCTGGACGCCTATGGGCTGACCATCACCGGCACACGTCCCATTCAAAAGGATTGAACCATGGCCGCCGCCGAACAACACTATGTCCTTGATCGCCCGAGCTTTGACACGCCGGTAAAAATCCTGATCGTTGTCGCGCCCTATTACAAGGATATCGCCGACAACCTGGTGGCCGGAGCCAAGGCTGAAATCGAGGCCGCTGGCGGCACATGGGACATCGTGGAAGTACCGGGGGCTCTTGAAGTGCCCACTGCAATCTCGATGGCGGACAAGCTGTCAAACTTCGATGGTTACGTGGCGCTGGGCTGTGTGATCCGGGGCGAGACGACGCATTATGACACTGTCTGCAACGATAGTTCGCGTGCAATCCAATTGATGGGATTGAACGGTCTGGCCATCGGCAACGGCATCCTGACCGTCGAGAACCGCAAACAAGCCGAAGTCCGCGCAGACACCAAAGATCAAAATAAAGGGGGCGGAGCCGCCGCTGCGGCCTTGCATCTGGTCGCGCTTTCGCGCAAATGGGCCGGCGCGGGCAAAGGTGTCGGGTTCAAGGCACTTTCACAAGAAATCAAGCTCGCTGGTGATACGAAGGATACCCCAACGGCATGACGCTTTCCGGCAACCAAAAACGCCAAATGAAATCGGCCGCCCGGCTTTTTGCTGTGCAGGCTCTGTTTCAGATGGAGGCCTCGAACCAGACGGTTGACCAGATCATGGTCGAGTTCGAAGATTTCCGTTTCGGCGAGGAGTTCGACGATTATGCAATGGCAGAAGGCGACAGCCGCCTGTTTCGCAAGCTGGTCGACGATGCCGTGAACCATCAGGCGCAGATCGACCAGATGACCGACCGGGCCTTGGTGGCCAAGTGGCCAATCGGCCGGATTGACCCGACCTTGCGCGCCCTGTTCCGGGCCGCTGGTGCCGAGCTGACCCATGGCGACGCGCCGCCCAAAGTGGTGATCACCGAGTTCGTTGACATCGCAAAGGCCTTCTTTCCCGAAAGCGACGAAGGCAAGTTTGCCAACGCAGTGCTGGATCACATGGCCCGCGAGGCGAAGCCTGAAGCATTTTGATATGCGCGCGCTCCCCTGCGACCCTGTGACTGCTTTCCTTTCAGCGCCGGCGCGCTAGATTGAGGTAACGCCACGAAAGGGAGTGCAATGCCAAAGCTTGTCCGTCTTTACATCAAACAGGTTCTGATCGGCTTTGGTCTGTCCGCGGTGTTTGTATGCGCGCTTCTATACACGAATGTTGGCAATCTTTGGCACCTGATCTCGACGTCTGACATTGGCTGGATTGCCGTTCTGATGCTGTTCATGTTCAACGGCATCGTTTTCGCGGGTGTCCAGTTCGCCATCGTGATCATGCGGATGGAGCATGACGAGACACCCAAGGGCGGCAAGCGTCAACCTGTTGTCACGGGCGAATTGGCACGGGTCAAAGTACCTGCCCGCCAATAGGCGTCGCGACAACTGGGATCATTCCCGAGGTCTGATCAAAAATACGCTTGGAAATACGAAATCGATGTCACCAAAAATCTCGGGGTCCGTTGGGGTGCGTACGATATACCCTGACCATTGACCTCCGTTCAGGCCGACGGCGATCACTGGTGATCGGTCTCCAAAGGCGTGGGTTTTCAGAAACGCGTGCAATTCGTCGTAATTGTGATTGTGCCCGATCACAAAACCCGCACTCCCATCATTAAAGTTAACCATAGCAACGCGCTGAGTAAGCCGGGTCCAAAAATCCTCGGGCCAACTGGTGCCAAGCTCAGCGCGCAGGTCGGCGGCTGTTTTGTCCCCGTCAACCAGGGTCGGCCCGGATTGCAGGCAGGTCTGATTTACCTCAAAGGCTCCTAAATCGCGCGTGATCTGAACCCGGTCATCATCGGTGCAAATTATTGACGAATCCTGCCATCCGTTGTGGAGGTCGCTGATCAATTCCCCGCTCGTTTTCAAGCCACCCAAAGGTGTGAGCGGGTTGATATGCCGGATGAACCCGCCACTGACAACCGCCAACGCGTCCGAACTGGTCGCGTAGTTTAGCAGGTTGTCAAAGAACACCCGCGCACCACCTTCTTTCGATGTTTCGCGTTTGGCGGCGGAAGTGACAGAGGTGCGAAAATGTTCTGGATCGATCAAGATCAGGTCGACGCGCCTTAGGCATTCACCACCGTCCGTTCCACAATACATCAGCTTTTCGACACTCAGGGAAGGTTGTGCGAACACGTTGGACCCGGAGAAGGCCCAAACGACCGTGGCTGATAATGAGAGAAGGGTTTTGCGTAGCATCAGCTTGGCTTTCTTATGCGAGGATCACCAGCCACCTGAACCATCATACGAATGACAATAACATCGCTGATATTGGCGCAGGCCCAAGGCGTGCGTTCGGTCGGAAGGCCGCGAAGTAGGTCACGGACCCCGTTTTCGGCGCCGCTTGTGGGCGCGTTTCCAGCGGGCAACGCTTTGATACGGATCCAGTATTCATGCATGAAGCCGCTACTGCGCATTGTCGCGGGAACATCGCGCATCACTTGCGTCAGATCAAAAGCAAAGTCCGCATTCTGCGCACGGCGCCGATCCTCTGGCGTGCTGAGCCTTTGTTCCACAGTCTTTGAATTTACGTTTGAGGTCACGACATAGGTTTGATTGCTATCGGGGAAAACGATGGACAAATAGGCAGATGCGGCGTGTTGATCGGTGTCGGACTGAAAGGGCAGGCTTAAGACAATTTCCCCACAGCCCTCCAACGTCACCTCGGACGAACTGGCATAGGTGCCCGCCAGAAAATCGATGTCTTGAAAATAGTTGTCGATTACCTGCGAAGCGCGGTCATCAATCGTTTGATGGATGCCAAACGCATTGGCAAAAGCTTTGCGGGCAAACGCATCGAAGCTGGACAAGTCAATGGCAAATAGACCCAGCACCGCCGTGATCCCAGCCATAAACCACACTAGCGGCGCGCGCGCCTTTTTGACCAACCCGTCGACCTTCTTGTCGACCAACTCGGACATTTCGTCCTTGGTCGCAAAGGATTTCAGCTTCTCGTCGAGCAGCTCGACAAGAAGGGCATTGTCTGGACTTTGTTCGTCATGGGATCGGGTCATATATACGCCCGCATATGAGTGTTTAGAGGGTAGAAGGGTAATCAATTGCACTAAATACGGGGTATTGTAGCGGAAATTGCAACTATGAGCAAATCACCGCGCCGTGGATCGCGCGAGGGTGGAGGGCTACGGTGCTTGGAATTTGGGTGCGCGACCGTCGCTGAAACTGCGTAGAGGCGCAGAACATACGAGAAGTGCTGCCTAAAGGGCCTCATCAAGTAGTTCGTTCAATGCACGCGTATGAACTCCGCCCAAATCTGGACTGGATAATCCGTTTAGACTGATGAGAGCTTTCCAAAGTGCCCAGCATCTACCACGACTCCATGTACCATCATCAACTTTGGCTGAATCTTTGAAAATCCGACGGGTATCTGCATCGAAATACGTCCAGGCGATTGCAAGGTCACATGATGGATCGCCTACGCCACATATCCCAAAATCGATCAGTGCGCTTATTTTGTCTTCATTTATCAGAATATTCCCGACAGCAAGATCACCATGGAACCAAACGGGAGGATTTGACCATGCGGCCTTCAATCCGTCATTCCATATTTCCAGACAGCGTCTGCGGCTCAATGCATCATCCATTCTGCTCAGACACATCATGACTTCATCGTGATAGACTTTTAGGTGGCAGCCTCTGAAGAATGAATGTCGCCCTGCGAGGAACGCGGTGTCAGCTGGTAATGATCTGAGTTCCACGAGGATGTCCCCGAGTGCGCGCGCCAAAGATGCTTGGTTCACGATTTGCGTTTCTTCGAGCGTGCCTCCGGGGAGCCAGCGACGAATGGACCATGGAAGTGGAAAATCGTCACTAGGTTGTCCTAAGGCACAGACTTCGGGCACTTGAATCGAGAAGTGCCTTCCAATTGATGTAAGAACCGTTGCCTCTTTCTGTACAGCATCGGCATATGAAGCGGTGCTGGGCAAGCGGACACTCAACCGCTCACCCAACCTGAAGGTTCGATTGTCATGACCTTGTTTCACAACCGGCTGGATGGGCAATTCGCTGAAGTTAGGGAATTGCTGCGAAATCAGGCGCCGAACCAATCTAGTGTTAATCACTGGGTCCATGGTGCTTAGTCCCTCGTCAGGAGTGAATCACAGCTATGGCGCGCTTGCAGCAAAGATTTTTCGTGCCAGACGGACCAGTTTTTACTTCGCACTAAGTCGCAACAGCCGCGCGCCGGTCTTGTCCTCCAGAACCCATATTGCTCCATCAGGCCCCTGTTCAACCTCGCGCACGCGTTTGTTCCATTCGAACCGCTCGGCTTCGCGGGCTTTGTCGCCATCAAGTTCGACGCGGATCAAAGCTCGGCTGACAAGCCCGCCGATAAACGCGTCGCCTTGCCAGTCTGGAAACATGTCGCCCGTGTAAATCACGAGCCCTGAAGGCGCGATGCTGGGAACCCAAGAAGCGGAGGGTGGGGCGAAGTCGGGCCGGGTGTCGTGGTCAGGGATCGCCTTGCCGCTGTACTGATCGCCTTCAGACACCACCGGCCATCCGTAGTTCTTGCCGACGTGGATCAGGTTCAGCTCGTCCCCGTGTTTCGGATCCATCTCGTGTGACCAAAGCTGACCTTGTTCGTCAAAAGCGATACCAAGAAGGTTGCGGTGCCCCAATGTCCAAAAGCTTTTCGCCAGCTCGCCCTGATCCTGATAGGGATTGTCTGGCGGAACTGTTCCATCCAGGTTCAGGCGGATGATTTTGCCAAGCGCCATGTCCCAACGCTGGGCCGGCGTCTGTTCCTGCCGGTCGCCAGACGTGATCAGAAGCTTGCCCGCGTGTTTGGTCCCGTCGGGACCAAAGGCGACGCGGTGCGAAAAATGACCAGAGCCGGGGCGGTGTGGATACTGGCTCCACACGCGTTCGATGTCTGATATCTGCGGGGTGTCACCAAGGGTCAATCGCCCGCGCACCACGACCGCTCCACGCGTGTTCCCACCGTCATGGCTTTCAACATAACTTAGGTAAACCAACTGGTTGTTGGCAAAAACGGGGTGTAGCACTACATCCCCTAAACCGCCTTGTCCGCCGACCTCTGGCCGGGGCACTCCCGACACTCTTTGTTTCGTACCATCGGTTGAGACCAGCCACAGCTTGCCCGGCTTTGTTGTCACAAGCAGTTGGGTATCGCTAACGAAATCCATTGCCCAGGGTTGATCGAAAGTGGCAACCGCCGTGGCGTTCAGATCGCCACCCGTATTGCCTTGGATCGTGAAGCTTTCGGCGTGTAACGGAGCGATTTGAAATGCGAGCGTGGTCAGGGCGAGCGCGATTTGTCTGAGCATGGAAAGCCTATTGGTTGCAGGAACGTTACCCGGCAAGCTTAGCCGATTGATGCGTCAGGGCCGAACAAAAGAGCGTGAGGCGTTGCGGAGAGGCTGCGCCCTCACCTGATCGGCGCAAGCGTCCCCAAAAGGGGTGGGTTGGCGGAACCGCACGCATCCGTCGGGGTGTGAATTCCCGAGGACCTGTATGTACAGGTGGGCGCCGGGTAAACGAACCAGAGTCCGGACAGAGCCAGCTCCCTTGGAATTGCTTAAGGCCACTGGAATTGTACCCGCATGTGACGAGAAGGGCAGAAGCCGCCTTAGCCTAGATAGGCCGCGCGCGCGCCAGTTACAAGGGGTGGGATTTGCCGCAATCAGGCGCAGCATTGACAATTTGTTCATGAATTGTTCATGGTAGCGGCATGGAGATGCAAGACAAAAACATGATGCCCGGCCAACTGCTTGCACGTGGAGTATGCCGCCACATGCTGGCCCATGGTTTCGTGACCGTTGAGGAGCTCGTGCCGACCCGTGGATTGCGCGTGGACGTCATGGCGCTTGGCCCAAGGGGCGAGATCTGGGTGATTGAGTGTAAATCATCGCGCGTTGATTTCACGTCAGACCGGAAATGGCAGGGCTATCTTGAATGGTGCGACCGGTATTTCTGGGCGGTGGATGCGGATTTTCCGACGGAGCTTTTGCCAGATGGCACCGGGCTTATCGTGGCCGACAGCTATGACGCCGAGATCATTCGTATGGCGCCCGAGGACAAGCTCGCTCCGGCGCGCCGAAAGGTGATGGTGCAGAAATTCGCAACCCACGCCGCAAGGCGTTTGCAATCGTTTCGTGATCCGGGGGTGGAGGCGTTTACAGACGGACAAACTTCGTAGGGAGCAGACCAATGATGATCAAATACTACTATCCTGACGGGGATTGGTGCTATCGGGCGTTACACACGGCCCATGCGGTCTTTCATGACCCGGACGGAAAATTGATTGCACGGGCGCAAAAGTCCGATGGAACAGGGCTTTACGAGTTTGAGATTACTGGATTTGAGCTTGTCGGATCGGGCGAAATATATCGCTAGAAACTAGCCTTTTTTACCGGATTTCTCGACCATTGCGCGGGCTTGTGCGGCTGCGGCTCTAAGCTCCTCGGCGATCTCTTCCGCTTCTTCCGGCTCGAAGTCCATGGGCAGTTCGACCCCGCCGCCTTCGACGTATAGACGCACCATCCCGATCGAGGTTGGTCCGATTTGAAGGTTCGCGTCGATGTCGCGCTCGTCGTTGATGCCCATCTCTGGCCTCCTGAATCTGTCCCGTACGGGTTAAAGCATTTTGTCTTATTGTTGGGTAGCACAATAAAACAAACCGCTCAGAACCTATTGATGCTGTAGGCGTTTTGAAATCAAGTTATTATCTAACTTAATCTCAAAACGCAGTAGTGATTTTTCCTGCGATTTTCAAGCAGCCACCTATTGCAATGCCCGGCGGGCGGGGGTAAATGCGTCCTGCGTGCCGACATAGCTCAGTAGGTTAGAGCGCTTGATTGTGGATCAAGAGGTCCCCCGTTCGAGCCGGGGTGTCGGTACCATCTCTCCAAACCATCAGGTATTCGATGTTCACCCGATTAACGAACGCTGATCCGTTTCAACAATTCGCCACCATCCTTGTCAAAGACCAAGATTTCATCACCTGAGACGATTGCGATCCAGTCTTGACCAAACGTGACGGCGTCGGCCGTAACACCATCAGGCAAGTTGATTTGGTCGGGCAGGGCGGTCGGCACCGATTGTTCCGGCGTCGTTTGCGAGAAACGCATGACAACCACGCCGACCAGCACTACAAGGCCCACAATCGTTGTCAGCGTCAGCGCTGTCACCAACCGTTTCAAATAGCGCACCGTGCCGTGGCCGACTGATGCCTCTAGCGCTGCGTCCAAGTCCTGTTCCGGAGTGTCGTTCATGTCGTCCTCGCACCGCCTCGTAGAGGTTATCATCGCGGAAAACCCGCCCAAGCGCTTTGATAAGGCGATTGCGCGCGATGTGCCAGAGGCAGCGAACTTATCGCGGTCGCGTCTGGCGCGGTTGATTGCGGATGGCGCGGTGATGCGAGAGGGGGTCGTCGTCGATGACCCGCGCGCTAAAGTGGCGCAAGGCGATGTGTTCGAAATCCGCGTGCCCGAGGCCGAGGAAAGCCACATTGGTCCCGAGGATATCCCGCTGGATGTGGTTTACGAAGATGAACACCTTATCGTGGTGAACAAACCGGCGGGCATGGTGGTCCACCCCGCGCCGGGTACGCCGACGGGCACGCTGGTGAATGCGCTTTTGCATCATTTCGGAGGAGACTTGTCCGGTGTTGGCGGTGAGAAGCGCCCGGGCATCGTTCATCGGATCGACAAGGACACTTCAGGGTTGTTGGTCGTCGCCAAATCTGATGCGGCCCATCACGGGCTGGCCAAACAGTTCGAGGCGCACAGCGCGCAGCGTCACTATCGCGCCGTGACACATGGGGCGCCCGACAAGGCCGACCCTCGTCTGGGGGGGATCAAAGGGACAAGTTTTGAGAAGGGCAATATCCTGAAGATCACCTCGCAACTGGCACGTCATAAAACTGACCGCCAGAAACAGGCGGTGCTTTTCTCAGGTGGCAGACATGCCGTCACGCGAGCGCGAATGGTCGAGGTGTTTGGCACCCCCGCTCAGGCCGCATTGATCGAATGCTGGCTGGAAACGGGCCGAACACACCAAATTCGCGTACACATGGCCCATGCGGGGCATGGTCTGATTGGCGATCCGACTTATGGCGGGCGGCGTAAGTTGAACGTGAAAGCCATCGGAGAACCAGCAGTCGAGGCCGCACGCGCATTCCCCCGCCAAGCGCTTCATGCCGCGACGTTAGGGTTTGATCACCCCGTGACCGGCGAAAAGCTGAGTTTTGAGGCCCCGTTGCCAGACGATATGGTGGAATTGATCGAGACCCTGCGTGCAGGCGGAACAGCATAACCAACCCCATTGGCCAAAAACGACCCAATCCACCAAGCAGCATTCTGCAACTTTCTGCACGAGCCTGTGAGATTTCATGACATCCCCTTCACATTCGAAGGGCTGACGTTCATATCTTCTTAAGAAAATTCGACCACAGATCACTTGAATTTGTCGGGCGGGGTATTATCTCAATGTTAAGCCCCGCAACATTGACGGGACAAGTGGGAGAGAGGCTGCCAATATGAGCAATTATAAAAACTTACCGGCCCCGACGCCAGAAGGCGGTTTGAACCGATATCTTCAGGAAATTCGGAAATTTCCGATGCTGGAGCCCGAACAAGAATACATGCTGGCCAAGCGTTGGGTGGATCATCAGGACCGCGATGCGGCCCACCAAATGGTGAATTCGCACCTGCGTTTGGCGGCCAAAATCGCTATGGGCTATCGCGGCTATGGTTTGCCGCAGGCTGAAGTGATTTCTGAGGCAAATGTCGGCCTCATGCAGGCTGTGAAGCGGTTTGACCCTGAAAAGGGCTTCCGTCTTGCGACCTACGCCATGTGGTGGATCCGTGCCTCGATCCAGGAATACATCCTGCGGTCGTGGTCTTTGGTGAAGCTTGGTACGACCTCTGCGCAAAAGAAGCTGTTTTTCAACCTGCGCAAGGCAAAGGCCCGTATCGGTGCGTTGGAAGATGGCGATTTGCGCCCGGAAAACGTGGCCCGTATCGCCAATGACCTGAATGTCACCGAGGACGAAGTGATCTCGATGAACCGTCGTATGTCGGGTGGGGACGCATCGTTGAATGCGACCGTTTCGGCCGATGGCGAAGGGACTATGCAGTGGCAGGACTGGCTTGAGGATGAAAGCGCGGATCAGGCGGGCGACTATGCCGAGCATGACGAGCTTTCGGTGCGTCGTGAACTGTTGGCGCAGGCTATGGATGTGCTGAACGACCGCGAAAAAGACATCCTGACCCAGCGCCGGTTGCAAGACAAACCGGTCACGCTTGAAGACCTGTCCGGCGTCTATGATGTCAGCCGCGAACGCATTCGCCAAATCGAGGTGCGCGCGTTTGAGAAGCTGCAAAAACGGATGCAACAATTGGCGTCTGAAAAAGGGTTGCTTGAGCACGCTTAACCAACCCTACATGTTCGTTTACCCAAAGACCGACCCGCGTTAAGCTGGGTCGGTCTAGTCATTTTGGGGAACACCGATGAGCACCGTTTTGAACTGGGGTATCTTGGGCGCCTCAAATTTTGCACGTAAGTTGATGGGCCCAGCCATTCATGCCGCTGGTAATGCGCGCCTTGTTGGGTTAGGAACCTCCAGTGCTGATAAAGCGAAAGACTTCAAATCCTTCTGCCCCGGTTTGAATGTTTATGATAGCTACGATGCGCTGCTGGAAAGCGGGGACATTGATGCGGTCTACATTCCACTACCCAATCATCTGCATGTCGAATGGGCGACGAAAGCGGCACGGGCGGGAAAACATGTGCTTGTTGAAAAGCCGGCGACACTTCGCGAAGATGAATTTGACCAGCTGATCGCCTTACGAGACCAGACCGGGCTTTTGATTGCCGAAGCCTATATGATCGTCCATCACCCGCAATGGATCCGCGCCCGTGAGCTGGTTCAGTCAGGCACGATCGGCAAGGTAGACCACGTCGACACCGCGTTTAGCTATGACAATCGCGAAGACGTAAACAACGTGCGCAACAAGCCCGATATGGGCGGTGGCGGTATTCGCGACATCGGCGTCTACACCTATTCCTCGGTCCGCTTTGTGACGGGGGCTGAGCCTGTGGACCTGTCTGCGCGGATTAAGGTGGAAAATGGCGTGGATACATGGGCGCAAGTGGTCGGTGAGATGGAGGGGCCGAACGGCCGTTTCACCTATTCGGCCATGACCTCGATGCGCTTAAGCCCGCGCCAAGAAGTTGTGTTCCAAGGCGAAACCGGCCAGATCCGGCTGACCGCCCCGTTCAATCCCGGTGTCTTCGGTCAAGCCGAGCTAGAGCTGCGCCGGCATGATGGGACCCGGACCGTTGAAATTTGGCCGGGCGCAAACCACTATATTGCTCAGGTCGAAAATTTTGGGCGGACGGTTCATGACGGGGTGGGCTATCCTTGCCCGCTGGAGTTTTCGCGTGGCACGCAGGCCATGATTGATCAGGTATTCGACGTGGCCGTGGATATCAGCTGACGGAGGTTCACATGGCAGGTGGATGGGCGCGCGACGGCGCAGTTCAGGAGCAGATCGACGCGTCGGTCGAAGATGAGCTTTCCCGCATGCGCGGGCGGGTGCAGTCAGTGGGCGAAAGTCTAACGCACTGCGCAGAATGCGAGGAGGAGATACCCGAGGCCCGCCGGGAGGCGCTTGCCGGCGTTAAACTCTGTATTGACTGCATGCAGGAACGTGACGCGGCGTACAGAACGCGACCTGGAATAAATCGACGCGGGTCGAAAGATAGCCAATTGAAGTAATTTGAACCGGGCAAGGCTGTACATCCGGCCGCAGAGGGCATTCGGAAAAGTAACATCGAAAACGCGCGAATTCGGGACTGATTTGCTGAAAACGCACTGCAATGCTATCATAGGGCGTATTTTCAGGAGGAGATACTGATATGAAATTGTTTAATTACAAATACTTACTTGCAATTCGGATCATCGCACTGGCAGCTGTTTTGACGTTGGGTGCCTTGGCGACGGAAGCGCAGGCAGCCTCGGTTACCTATGATGTTGCGATGGGGGGACAAAGCACCACGTTCACCGCGCCGGATGGCGGTGGGGCCGTGGCTGATTTTTCGGTTACTCTTGCTGGCGTCACCTTCGACACGCCTGACGTTGCGATGCCACCGCTCTATGACCCAGTCAACAATGACATTGCGGCCGCGGGCAGTTTGTTTGGCTACTTCAGCAATTCGGTTGCTGCACCGGGGTGTCCGGCTGGACAATGTGTTTTGGAGTTTGAAACGGCGTTTGGAGACGGAACACCACCCGTCTTCGCGGCCTTCAATGCGGTTGCTTTTGACGGTATCATCGCGAGCGGTAGCTACATAATTACGGTCGCGCCTGTGCCTTTGCCCGCAGGGCTGGTTCTGCTTCTGTCTGCATTGTTGGCCGTAGGTGCGTTGCGGCGGTGGCAGCCCGGAGGCCACACGCGGGTCGTACCTGCATAATACGCGCTCATATAACGATCTGGTGACGGGGACCTTGCGGTCACCCGCGCCGGTGGCGCTACCTCACACCTAACGACCTTTTGTGTGCTGATAACAAAAATTGTCTATTCTGCGCATGTCGCGCGACGAGTTTGGCTTGACGCCTGCCTTGCGGGATGTGGTGCCGTGTACGCTGGGCTGATCGGTTTACAAGCTCCGGAAACAACAGTTTCATCTCTGCGACACTCGCCGCTGGCAAGGATGTAAGTGCCTCTTGCCCCAGCAAAAGGCTTTCCGTTGGCGCCCCTTCAGCGAAGATCACCTCGTGCTGCGAAAAAACGAGGTGGAAATAAGTGACACTGGTGATCGTGTTATCCACATAGATGCCCGGAAATGCGGTCAGTTTGATGGCGGCAATCAGAACCTCTGGCGTGTTGAACATGCGTCTAGCAATGGGGGAGGCAACCAACATGCGATGTTGCCGGGATACCAACAAATCACGCTTGGGCAGGCCCGGTCCCAGCGCACCAGCCGTGATCCGTACCGGAACAAGTTTTGGATTACGACGCAAGGCGCGTGCATCAAAACAACGTCTGATGACGTGCAACAGGGGGCGACTGGTGCCCTTGTGGGTTTCGATTAACTGACCAGGTGTCAGTTCTTCCACTGGTATGAGGCCGTCGGATGTTGTGACCAGACTTCCTGCCGTTAGGCAGGGGACACTTCCCGGGGTGGGGTCTGTATTGACCGAGTAGCTGCCACCGTCATCCTCGGAAACCAGCGAGTCACCTGCGCCCGCCTGTCCGATTTCGGTCGAGGTCTGCCCGGCGGCTGGACCTGCCGTGGCAGTGATCGCAGCTGCGTTGTCGGTGAACGAGCTAAACTGATAGACTGTGCTACCTTCGGACAGCGAGATGCCGTTCGTCTTGCCCAAGCCATTGAATGTAGCTGAACTGGTGGTGTCGATCACATAGATATCTTTTCCAGCCACGGTGGTTGGGGTAATACCCGCAAGCGTGTTGGTGGTTCTGATCGACCCGCCCGCATTGTAGATGGTGATCACAAGACCCGATACATCCGTCCCAGCGTCCACCGTCACTTCGATGAAGTCGAGGGTCGGACCACCAAGGTATTTCAGCTCTGAAAAGTACGGATCAGCCATGTGTACTATTTAAGCGGTACAATGTGTTGAATGTAGGGGGAAATATTGGTCGAGGTTAACTTAGAATCCTAGTGGATTGTAATCGTTCGTCTTCACGAACACGTGGGTGACGTTTTAGACCGACGACCTGAGTTCAGAATTAGTTCTTCCGTCGACAGTGGGTTGTTACATCGTCCGAGACCATCTCCATAACCGTGCTTGACCTGAACACTATGTTCACGTGATCTCCGTCGTACTTCATTAGGCTTCGGCGGATATCTCTGGCGAATTCGCCATGGGTGATGTCGTGACCCCCTGTCGTGAGTTTTTTCACCCTGACGCGGATGGGTCTGTCATCCAGTAACCCGTCTTTGAGCGCGTACTTTGATCGGTAGGTGACAAAGGCCGTGGTAGATAGGTCTTGATCCGAAAACACCAGTTTCATATTCGCTTTGAAGACGCCGTTCTTCTGGAAGGTCACATCCGCTGCCATTCGTACGGTTAGATCACCACCGTCGTCGTCTACGCCGTTGCAATACCAATTTCCAACTATGCTCTGGGAATTGCCGGCACAGGGGAAAGCGATGACCAACGCGAGCGCAAATCCCTTAAACATCAGTCTTCCATCGCCTCCAGCTCATCGATGAACCCTTCGATCATCGACAGGCCCTTGTCCCAGAATTTCGGGTCCGAGGCGTCCAGACCGAACGGGGCCAATAGCTCTTTGTGGTGTTTCGAGCCACCGGCTTTCAGCATCTCGAAATACTTCTCTTGGAAGTTGGCGTCGCCTTCTTCGTACACAGCGTAAAGCGCGTTCACCAGGCCGTCGCCGAATGCGTAGGCATAGACGTAGAAGGGCGAGTGAACGAAGTGGGGGATGTAGGACCAGAAGGTTTCGTACCCGTCCATGAATTCAAACGCTGGTCCAAGGCTTTCGCCCTGAACGCTCATCCAGATGGCGTTGATATCGTCGGGGGTCAGTTCACCTTCGGCACGTGCGGCGTGCAGCTTGCATTCAAAGTCGTAGAACGCGATCTGGCGTACGACCGTGTTGATCATGTCCTCGACTTTACCGGCCAGCATGACCTTTTTCTCGGCCTTGGTTTTGGCCTCGCTCAGCAGTTTGCGGAAGGTGAGCATTTCACCGAAGACGGATGCGGTTTCCGCCAGTGTAAGCGGGGTGGAGGACAGCATCTCGCCTTGTTCCGCCGCCAGCACTTGGTGAACGCCATGTCCCAGCTCGTGCGCCAAAGTCATCACGTCGCGCGGCTTGCCCAGATAGTTCAGCATCACGTATGGGTGCACGTTGGTGACTGTTGGATGGGCGAAAGCACCCGGCGCCTTGCCCGGTTTCACACCTGCATCAATCCAACCCTTGGAAAAGAAAGGCGCCGCAATCTCGGCCATGCGGGGGTCGAAATCAGCGTAAGCGTCCATGACGATCTTTTCTGCATCCGGCCAATCGACCAGCTTGTCATCTTCCATGGGAAGCGGCGCGTTGCGGTCCCAGACCTGCATCACGTCCAGCCCAAGCCACTTGCGTTTCAGTTCATAGTAACGATGCGACAGACGCGGATAAGCCTCGACCACAGCGTTGCGCAGCGCCTCGACCACTTCAGGTTCAACATGGTTGGACAGATGGCGCCCGGTCTGCGGGGTCGGCATCTTGCGCCATGTATCCTCGATATCCTTTTCCTTGGCCAAGGTGTTGTGGACACGAGAGAATATCTTGATGTTCTCGCCTAGAACACGAGCAATTTCTTCGGACGCGGCCTGCCGTGTTTCACGATCCTGCTCGGTCAAAAGGTTCGCTGTGGCTTCCAGCCCGCGCTCCTCTCCGTGCACGGTAAACATCAGGCCTGCAACCGTTTCATCAAATAAGGTGTTCCATGCACCAGCCCCGACCGACGACTTGTCATGCAAGAATTGCTCCAACTCATCAGACAGTTGATAGGGGCGCATAGCGCGTAGGCGATCAAAGATAGGTTTGTAGCGGGCGAGCACTTCATTGTCGGCAAACCAGCCATCCAGAACCGCGTCGTCAATCCGGTTCACTTCAAGCGAGAAGAAGACAAGCGGAGCGGTAAACACAGTGATCTGTTCCTGACAGTTTTGGAAAAACTGTGCGCGGTCGGCATCCGTTGTCTGTTGATAATAGCGAAGGCCCGCGAATGACATGATGCGCCCGCCGATCAGGTCAATCTTCTCGTAGGCGTCCACACAACCCAGCATAGCCACTGCATCCAAACCGGCCAGTTTCCCTTGATACGTTGCGGCAAAATCAGCGCAGGCCTTCTCCAGCCACTCCAAGTCACGGGCAAGCTCTGGCGCATCATCCGAGGCATAAAGGTCGCTCAGATCCCACTCGGGCAAGCCCTCAAGCGGCATATCACCGGTCTGGGCATTGGCATCAAAAACGGGGCGGGCGGGGAAGGGAAGGGTGGTGAACATCGGACCTCCGGTTGTTGTCTGGATCAAGACATAAGACGGGGTCACGCCAGTTGCAATCGGACAAGAGATATGGCGACGAGGTGAGAAGGCCGGAAGCGGTCAAAGGGTCGTCACGCGATCCTCTAGTATTTTGCCCCACGTGTAGATTTCATACGTGCGATAGGCGGGCATATAAAAAGGATCGTCCTTGATCAATCTCTCGACCTGTGCACGAGTTTCGGTCTCGATCACCCAAAGCGCACCGCAAAACGCCCCGTCGGGCCCCGGCTTCAATCCGCCGCCAATCAAAATCTCAGGATGTGCTGTTACATAGGCGACATGAGCGTCGCGGCGAGCCTGATCGGAGCGGATGTTCAACATTTCCGGCTGATCTTCAAATATCGCGACCCAACGTGTCATCGTATGCTCCTTGCGTTTGAATATTAATCTAGAGCGCCTATTTGTTGGGGATAGGGCCACTTGATCCATAAATTAGCGCCACCAAGGGCGTGCCAGACCACCCGCCACGATCTGGCGCGAATTGGCCGATTTTCCCCGCCATGGGGTTTTGACCCGGACCGGCGCGCCGTTTATAGGGTAGGTGTTATATTTTGAGGACACGCGCGTGATCAGATTCATCTTGGGCATCTTTGGTGCTGTATTCACCGGAATTACGTTGGCCATCTTGATGGCTGCACTGGTGATCGGCGGCGTTTTCTGGATGTATTCCAGAGACTTGCCCAGTCACGAGCAGTTGGCCAACTACACGCCAGCCACGATCAGCCGGGTTTATTCTGGCGAAGGTCAATTGATGGATGAATTCGCCCGCGAGCGTCGCCTTTACGCGCCCGCGGATGAGATTCCCGATCTGGTGAAACACGCGTTCATCTCAGCCGAGGACAAGAACTTTTACAATCACGCAGGGTTTGACCCGCGCGGTATCGCGGCCGCAGCCGTCGAGGCTGCGCGTGGCGGCAAGTTGCGTGGGGCGTCGACCATCCCGCAGCAGGTGGTGAAAAACTTTCTGCTCAGCTCTGAGCGGTCTGCTGAACGTAAGATCAAAGAGTTGATCCTGTCGGTACGACTGGAAAGCAGCCTGTCTAAGGACGAGATTCTGGCGCTTTATCTTAACGAAATTTTCTTGGGCCAGAACTCTTATGGAGTTGCCGCCGCCGCGCAGACTTATTTCAACAAAACGCTGGATGAGCTAACTCCGCACGAGGCTGCGACCTTGGCTGCGATGCCGCAAGCCCCCAGTAAGTACCACCCTGTGCGGGCGAAAGAGCGCGTGGTTGAACGGCGCAATTATGTGCTGCGCGAGATGTTTCAAAACGGGTATATTGATCAGGCGACCTACGAGACCGAGGTCGAACAGCCGCTTTTGACCGTTCAGAATGGTGATTTCCCGGCCTTCCGAGAGGCCCTTCCACCGCGCGATTATTTCTCCGACGAAATCCGTCGTCAGCTGAGCCGCGATTTTGGGGAAGAAGAGTTCTTCACGGGCGGTTTGACGGTGCGCGCCACGGTTGACCCTCATTTGCAAGAGGTTGCTGCGAAAAGCTTGCGCGCAGGACTTGAGAATTATGATCGCAGCCAAGGGGTCTGGCGGCCCACTGGTGTGACGTTGCCCGCCGACGTTTTAGGGTCCGAAGACGCTTGGCGTGCGGCCCTGGCCGACACCAAATTCCCACGCGATATCGAGGGCTGGTATCCCGCCGTTGTGCTTGAGATCAAGGACGGCAATGCGCGTATCGGCATTGAAGGTGTCGATGACGCGGACGGCGGCAACTGGGTTCCGGCCAAGGATGTGCAATGGGCCCGCCGCCGAAACGAAGATGGCAGTCTGGGCAAGCGCGCCAAAGGGGCGGGCGATCTTTTGAAGGTCGGCGAGGTTGTCAATGTACGCCGCATGACCAAGGACGCGGATGGCAGCTTCATTCGCTGGACCTTGCGACAGGTGCCAGAGGTGCAGGGTGCATTCATGGCAATGGACGTGAACACCGGGCGTGTGATCGCCATGCAGGGCGGGTTCTCGTATCAGGACAGCGTGTTTAACCGCGCCACGCAGGCCACGCGCCAGCCGGGATCGAGCTTTAAGCCATTTGTCTATGCAGCGGCATTGGATAGTGGGTTTTCGCCCGCGACCATCGTGATTGACGCCCCGATCGAAGTCGAAAGTGGCGGAAAAATCTGGCGCCCCAAAAACTACTCGAACCGGTTTTATGGCCCAACGCCTCTGCGCACCGGGATCGAGCAATCTCGTAACCTGATGACCGTGCGCTTGGCGCAAGAAATTGGGATGGACACAGTTGCCGGTTATGCCGAGAAATTTGGCGTCTACGATCGGATGAACCAGTTCCTTGCCAACTCGCTTGGGTCCGAGGAGACGACGCTGTTTCGCATGGTGGCGGCATACGCAATGTTTGCCAATGGGGGCGAGCGTGTTGAGCCAACGTTGGTTGACCGTGTGCAGGACCGTTGGGGCAAGACCATCTATCGCCATGATGAGCGGCAATGCGCAGATTGTAGCGATCCTACGCTTGCGGATGGATCATCACCCGACATCGTGTCCGATCGCGAGCGTGTGATGGATGCCATCACCGCCTATCAGCTGACTTCGATGATGCGGGGCGTGGTGGATCGCGGCACGGCAGCACGTACCGTGAACCTGCCGGTGCCCACTGCGGGTAAAACCGGGACGACCAATGACGAACGCGACGCATGGTTCGTTGGGTTCACCTCGAACATCGTGGCCGGCTGCTATGTTGGGTATGACCGCCCGCGCTCGATGCCCGGTGCATCTGGTGGCGGCATGTGTGGCCCCGTTTTCCAAAGCTTCATGGAAGAAGCGGTGAAGGAATACGGCGGTGGTAAGTTTAAGGTGCCGGATGGTGGGCACTTTATTAAAATCGACCGTTTCACTGGGTCGCGCCTGCCGCCAGACGCCTCTGGCGACCATGTGGTGGCAGAATACTTCCGTGATGGCGAAGAGCCATTGTTCGGCGTGATGTTTGATGGCGGATTTGCCATGGGCGCGAACCTTCCGATGTTTGACCGCGGCGATGCCGACCAAGGTTCGGCGCGGGTCGAGACGTCGGATGGGAAAACGGTTGTGGTTCCGGGCAAGGCTGACTTTGGCTCTCTGTCCTCCGGCGGGTTGTATTGATCACACTAAACGCGCCAGCGCTCCAGGACTGACCTGGGACGAGGGGACGTTAACCAATCACATGCGCAAATTCGCATTTTGACCATTGTCATTTCCTTGCTGAACCTCGTATGGTCAACGGAAGGTGGATCGCGCGCTCGCGCCCGACCTCCGACAAGAGTTTCGCTGTTTCGTCGACCGTATGCAGGCACAAGGCCGCTAAACGGGACAAAACAGACCGAGAATGCCCCGGAACGCGCCCAATTGGGTTGGCTGCCGAGGCAAGAAATTGAAGACCGAAGGCATATGAACCCAAAAGGTCATGGCTTTGGGTCCGAAAATCCGCCCTTTTTCTGGCAACAGATGGGGCAATTGAATGGGCCGCGCACAGGTCATCCGGACTCACCGGGGCTTGCAAGTGCGACCGGAGAAGAAACGCGATGATGCGTGTGAGGATCGAGCAAATACAGACGGTGGGGCGCAAGCCCCTTGCCGCGTTGCCGCTTCCCCTGCATCGCCTCGCCCTGACAAGTCACCCCAACGATCCTGCGCTTCCTCCGGGAAGGGCGCCTCAATCGGGTGCAGAAAGACACTATGGCAAAGAAGATGCTTATCGATGCCACACACGCCGAAGAAACGCGCGTTGTTGTGGTCGACGGAAACAAAGTCGAAGAATTTGATTTTGAATCTGAAAACAAACGCCAGCTGGCTGGCAACATATATCTGGCAAAAGTAACGCGGGTTGAACCCTCGCTTCAGGCTGCCTTTGTTGACTATGGCGGCAATCGCCACGGCTTTTTGGCGTTCTCGGAAATCCACCCTGATTACTATCAGATTCCGGTTGCGGATCGCGAGGCGCTTTTGGAAGAAGAGCGTGCCTTTGCAGAAGCTGCGGCAGCCGAGGACGAGAAACCTCGTTCGCGACGTCGACGTTCGCGTGGACGCTCGCGTTCCAAGGCGGAAGAGACGAAATCAGATGATGCGGTCGCCACCAAAGAGGTCGAGACCACCGGTTCGTCAATGGATGTCATTGACCTTGATGACGCAGACACCGATCCGTTAGAGGGTCAGTCGCCCATGGAATTGGTCGATGACACACCGGTTGAAGAGCCGGCGGATGAAGTCAAAGCCGACGAAGATGTGGCCGAGACTGCCATTTCGGATGACGCTGACAAAGACGCAGCTGCAAAAGCGGATGCTGACGATAGCGACGACGACAATGATGATGACGACGACGACGATGAAGACGGTCCTCTGGCTGCGTCCGAAAAGGACGACCAGATCGAAAACGTCGCCGATGACGATGTGGTTGAAGAAATCCGTCCACGTCGCAAACCACGCGCCAAGCGCTACAAAATTCAGGAAGTGATCAAGGTTCGTCAGATCCTTCTGGTGCAGGTCGTGAAAGAGGAACGTGGCAACAAGGGTGCAGCCCTGACCACGTATCTGTCGCTCGCTGGTCGTTACTGCGTGCTTATGCCCAACACCGCGCGCGGTGGCGGGATCAGCCGTAAGATCACCAACGCCGCGGACCGCAAGAAACTCAAGGAAATCGCAGCCGAGATCGATGTGCCGCAAGGTGCAGGTCTGATCGTGCGTACGGCAGGCGCCAAACGCACCAAGACCGAGATCAAGCGTGACTATGAGTATCTCCAGCGTCTGTGGGAGCAAATCCGCTCGCTGACGTTGGAATCGACTGCCCCCGCGCAGATTTATGAAGAGGGCAACCTGATCAAACGCTCGATCCGCGACCTTTATTCGCGCGAGATCGACGAGGTGTTCGTCGAAGGCGAGGCAGGGTATCGCACCGCCAAAGATTTCATGAAGATGATCATGCCGTCCCACGCGAAGAACGTGAAACTGTATCAAGACCAGATGCCGCTTTTTGCGCGCTACCAGGTGGAAAGCTATCTGTCGGGCATGTTCAGCCCCACGGTGCAGTTGCGTTCTGGTGGTTACATCGTGATCGGTGTGACCGAGGCGCTTGTGGCCATCGACGTGAACTCTGGCCGGGCCACCAAAGAAGGGTCGATTGAAGACACAGCGCTGAAGACCAACCTTGAGGCCGCTGAAGAAGTCGCGCGCCAATTGCGTCTGCGTGACCTTGCGGGTCTGATCGTGATCGACTTCATCGACATGGAAGAGCGCCGCAATAACAACGCGGTCGAAAAGCGTCTGAAAGACAAGCTGAAAACCGACCGCGCGCGCATTCAGGTGGGCCGAATCTCGGGCTTTGGCCTGGCGGAAATGTCCCGTCAGCGTCTGCGCCCCGGCATGATCGAGGCGACAACCCAGCCTTGCAACCACTGCCACGGCACCGGTCTGATCCGTTCGGACGACAACCTTGCCTTATCAATCCTGCGCCAGTTGGAAGAGGAAGGCGTGCGTCGCCGCTCTCGTGAGGTTCTGGTGAAGGCGCCTGTGGGCATCGTCAACTTCTTGATGAACAACAAACGCGAGCACATCGCACAGATAGAAGCACGTTACGGTATGGCAGTGCGGATCGAAGCCGATCCGTTCCTGATCTCGCCTGACTACTCGATCGAGAAGTTCAAGACAGCGACCCGCAACGTGCCGGCAGCAACTGCTCCGGTCGTATCGGTGGATGCGTCTTTGATGGAAGATCTGGACGAGGTTGAAGAGGCCGAAGTGGTGTCGGAAGAGACCACCGAGGAAGAGGCCAAGCCCAAGAAACGCCGCCGTCGCCGTCGCCGTCGTCGCTCGAACAATGGTGACGAGGGACGTCAGGACAATCAGAACGGTGAAGAGGAAGCCGAGACGCAAGACGCTGGCGAAGCCACCGAGGTTAAGGACGCTGAGGCGGAGAAGCCTGCTGACGATACAGACGAGAAGCCAAAGCGTAAACGAGCCCCTCGCAAGCGGACCAAGAAAACGGACCCTGAGGTTGCGGATGCTGCGCCTGTCGAAGCTGAGGCTACTGTTGAAGCTGACGCGTCAACTGAACAGGCAGAGGAAAAACCGAAGCCCAAACGCGCGCCACGTAAGCGTGCGACCAAAGCAAAGGCTGAGGACGCTGTGACTGACGCAACGGCTGAGGCAGAAGCGGAAGAGAAGCCAGCCAAGAAGCCTGCTCGTAAGTCGCGTGCTAAGAAGGTGAAGGAAGAGGTCCCCTCCACGGACGAAGCCGCGCCAGAAGCTGCCGCGACCGAGGAAGAAAAGCCCAAGAAAGCGCCGCGCAAACGCGCAACGACCAGCCGTAAGAAAAAGACGGATGAGGTCGCTGTTGATAGCGCTCCGACCGAGCCTGCCGCCGAGAAAGCGCCAGAGCCTGCGATGGCCAGTGCTGAACCGGCTCCGGCAGCCGCTGCGCCAGAGCCTGAGGCAAAGTCGGACGAGCCGCCAAAGCCGAAACGCAAAGGCTGGTGGTCATTGGGCCGCTAAGATCAAACACAGAAAGGCCGGGTTGTCCCCGGCCTTTTTCTTTGCGACTTTGCCAGTTGTTTAGGTCAGCCCTTACGAATGAAGTAATGCGTCACGGTGTCGAATTCTTCATGGCTCACAAGCGTGTGTCCTTGCTCAGCACAGAAATGCGGAACGTCGATCACGGCTGCCGGGTCCGTAGCCTGCAATCGCAATACCTGACCCTTTTCAAGCGATTTCAAGCGCTTACGGGCCTTTAGAACGGGCAGGGGGCATAACAGCCCCATCGCATCAAGGTTATCATCGTAATCCATGGCTTTGAGTACGCATTGAGGAAAGCCCTGTCCATACCATCACCTGCACCGATTTGTCGCGCAGTTGTGACAAACCGATGGGTGACGCCGTCCATCAAGCGGGTTATGTGAGGGTTATGTTTGGATTTGAACTTATCGACGCGAGCCTTCTGCCCGCCCTGATCATCGCCTTTGTCGCGGGGATACTGAGCTTTCTCAGTCCCTGCGTGCTGCCCATTGTGCCGCCCTATCTGGCTTACATGTCGGGTGTCAGCATGAACGAGATGAGCGAAGGTAAGGGGGCGACAAACAAAGCAACACTTGCCGCGTTGTTTTTTGTGATGGGCTTGTCCACCGTCTTCCTCTTCCTTGGATTTGCGGCTTCTGCTTTCGGGGCGTTTTTCCTGCAAAATCAAACACTTTTTGCCAGTATTGCGGGCGTCGTGGTGATGATTTTCGGGGCACATTTCTTGGGTGTCATCTCAATTCCTTTTCTCAATCAGGAAGCGCGGATTGATGCGGGTGATCAAGGCGGTAGCGCTTTTGGGGCTTACCTTTTGGGACTGGCCTTTGCGTTTGGCTGGACACCGTGCATCGGTCCTCAACTGGGGGCGATCCTGTCGCTGGCCGCGTCCGAGGGTTCGGTCGCGCGTGGCACCACTTTGCTGGCCATATATGCCGCTGGGTTGGGGATACCGTTCCTGTTGGTCGCAGCCTTCTTCCCCCGTATGAAGGGTCTAATGGCGTTTATGAAACGCCACATGGAACGCATCGAACGTATTATGGGTCTGCTTCTTTGGACCATTGGCCTTTTGATGCTGACCGGTGGCTTTTCGCGCTTCTCTTACTGGCTGCTTGAAATGTTCCCAGCCATGGCCGCGCTTGGGTGATCTGAACCCGAACAGATAAGGGCTTAATTTCGCCGGATTATCCGTCTAGTCTTTCGTGGACGAAATTAGCCCGAGCCTCCTGAAAAGCCAATGGAACCGCGCAACACCTCTTCTCAGCCCCCTTCGCAAGAGGTGCGCCGTCGGCGCGTGTTTTACATTCCCGGATACGATCCAATTCACCCCCGCCGGTATCGAGAGCTTTATCGCAAGGAAGGTGCCAAACAGGCGGCGATATCGGGGTATGAAATTGGACTGATCGGGCGGCAGGGGCCGGGCACATACGGTTGGCAGGTGACGAGCCACATGGATGGACACAGCACCGAGGCAGAGTTCGACGTGCTGGTGTGGTCGGACATCGTGCGCGACAGTATGGATTTGAACATCGCCGAAACCTACCTTTTGATGGCGCGCACGGCATGGACCTATATCGGATCAGGGGCGCTTGGCCGTTTGATGCAGCTGAGGAAAGGGCCTGTGATTGCCGCGCTGTATCCTGTCGGTATGCTGATATTGCAGCTGGTTCTAGCGCTGCTTCTTGGGCATATCCTGGGTCACGTCGCGGCGCATTTTGCAGCGCGCATGCCCGCGTTTGACGACGATGCTGCAGCCCTGTTTGCCAAGCTGGCGTACTGGGCGGCGTTTCTTGTCACGGTCAGTACGCTCATGCGCTGGTTTCGCAAGATCGACAACAAGCTTTACATCTACTACCTGATGCACGATTACGCTTATTCTGCGCGTTCCAAGGGCGCAAATCCGCCCGAGTTGGAGGTACGCCTTGCGCTGTTTGCCGATCAGATCGCCGAGGCATTGCGATCCGATGTGGATGAGGTGCTGGTCGTCGGCCATAGTTCCGGCGCACATTTGGGTGTGTCCATCATCACGGACCTGATCCGGGCGAAGCGCGTGCCAGAAGGTGGTCCGTCTCTGGGGTTCTTGTCGCTGGGGCAGGTGGTGCCGATGGTCAGTTTTTTACCCAATGCAGACCGGTTGCGCCGGGACCTGCATGATCTCAGCCAGCAGAAGGAAGTCCCGTGGATTGATGTCACGGCCCCCGGCGATGGCTGCGCTTTTGCCTTATGCGATCCGGTCTCGGTCACAGGCGTTGCGCCCGACAAAGGCAAGCTTTGGCCTTTGGTCTTCTCGGCGGCCTTTACCAAAACGCTAAGCCCAGAGCGCTGGAAAGAGCTGCGCTGGCGGTTCTTTCGCCTGCATTTCCAGTATCTTTGCGCGTTTGATCGCCCCGGAGACTATGACTATTTCCGCATCACCGCAGGGCCGATAACATTGGGCAGGCGCTACAACGGTCGCAGCCCGTCGAAAAGCCGGATTGAAACGCCGGTGTCGAAATACATCCGGATGGCGCCGTGACTGAACGCACACCCCCAAAACCCCCTGCCCGAGAGGGGCGGGTGTCGTTGTGGCGTTACGCCCGGCTCTTTCGTCGCGACATCCTGTCGGCCCAACCCGCACGCCTTTATCGTGCGTGGATGGCAGAGTTCAGAACCCCTTTTTTTCGCAGCTATCTGTGCAACGATCCGAAACTCGTCGAATTGGTGCTGAACCAAAGGCCGGATGATTTCCCTAAGTCGAACCGTATTCGCGAGGGGTTGGCCCCGCTTTTGGGCAACTCGGTCTTTGTGACCAATGGGGCACAGTGGAAGCGCCAACGTCGCATTATCGATCCGGCCTTCGAAGGCGGACGCCTGAAAGACGCGTTTCCCGCGATGTGGGATGCGGCCATCGGTGCTGTGGATCGGATGAACGTGCATGCCAACGGGTCTTCCACGGAAATCGAGGTGCAGGCCAGTCATGTAGCGGCAGACGTTATCTTCCGAACGCTCTTCTCGATCCCGATTGAGCATGAACTTGCAAGCCGAGTCTTCGCCAAGTTTCGCGAACATCAACGGTCGCAACCCGTCTTAAATCTTGGGGCGTTGTTGCCGTTGCCACGTTGGATGCCGCGTCTCCACAGACGAAAAACAAAAGAGACGGCGAAAGAAATTCGGGCGCTCATACGATCGTTGACCGAAAACCGAATGGCCGAGATCCGGGCAGGGACAGCCCCTGACGATCTGGCGACAAAGATTATGACGACCCCGGACCCGGAAACGGGGCAGCTGTTTGATACCGACGAGATGGTCGATCAGGTGGCGATATTCTTTCTGGCGGGGCACGAAACAAGTGCATCGGCCTTGGCTTGGGCCCTTTATCTGTTGGCGTTGTATCCCGAATGGCAAGACCGGGTCGCGAAAGAGGCGGTGGCCGAGATTGATCCGGACAAGGTTTATTTCTCTGTCATGTCCAAATTGCGGGCCTCTCGTGATGTGTTTCGCGAAACATTGCGCCTGTATCCACCTGTCCCGATGATGGTGCGTGAAAACACGTGCCCTGAACATTTCCGCGACCGCGACATCGCTCCGGGCAGCCAAATCGTCCTTAGCCCATGGCATTTGCATCGGCATGAGCGACTGTGGGACCAACCGGATGACTTTGATCCCGATCGGTTTCAAACGGACAACGGGAAACGCTGCTTGCGTCAGGCCTACATGCCGTTTTCAACTGGACAGCGGGTCTGCCCCGGCGCCGGATTTGCGATGATCGAGGGGCCGTTGATCCTGTCCATGCTGGTACGCAACTTTCGGTTTGAGCTGGTAAAGGGCCGGCCAGCGGAACCCGTCGCGCACCTGACTGTGCGCGGTAAGGATGGAATTTGGCTATCCGTGAACCCGCGTCGCTGAAAGCTTTGCACTGATTGCGGTGACAAACGCCTGTTTATTCCCCCTGAGCGTGAACTTGTACCCGGCAGATGCCACCATATCTAAATGGCATGCAAATCCTGGGGAGGATGCCATGATACGGTTTATTGAAAGTGCCCGGTGGACAGATTTGGGTCGCCGCCAACGGTTCTCAAAGGTTTACACACTGGCCGTTCCGGCGTGGCGTCGCCCTGTTGTCGAGGTTGAAGCCACGATCACCGATGAAGGGATCTCTCGTGATGAGATTGAGGCCTTGTTTTCAGATGTTTTGGCACGTCACAACGGGGCATGCCGATTGTCGTCGCAGGACAGGCGCCAGTTGCGTCAAGATACGCGGCTGCGCGCTGCGCTGACGGTCTAATCCAAACGCGCCGACTGGGATCTATAGTGGTCCAGCACAAAGACACGAATGGCTGATGCAAGTCCGCGGTCCACGCCGCGGGCTTTGTCTATTTCAGCGGCAAGAGCATTCAAAGGCTGGCCGCGCGCTTTTGCGATCTGGCGAAAGGCCTGCCAGAACTCGGGTTCCAATGACACGGATGTTCTATGCCCATGCAGGGTGACAGAGTGTTTTTCGGGCCGCATCGTCACGACGGATCGTCCGGTCTATCAGTTGTCATTTCATGCCTGTCGTGATCACGGGCCAACTTCTCGGCCCGCGAATTTTCGAGTTTTCGCTCAGCCAACGTGCGCCCAAATTTCACCGTATTTTCATCAGCTTGGGCGCGCTTTTTCAAGCGGGCCTGCGCCTTTCGGTGTTTGGAGAGGCTGACCAGATCGCCCATCAGGCTTTGGGGCCAATCATGTCTTCGGGACGTACGACCTTGTCAAATGTCGCTTCGTCCACAAAGCCAAGTGCGACGGCTTCTTCTTTCAGGGTGGTGCCGTTCTTGTGTGCCGTCTTGGCCACTTTGGTCGCGTTGTCATATCCGATTGTGGGGGCAAGTGCTGTGACCAGCATTAGGCTTTCCTTCATCAGCTTCTCGATGCGCGGCTCGTTTGCTTGGATGCCATTCAACATCCGTTCAGTGAAGCTGTCGGCCGCATCACCAAGAAGCTGGATGGATTGCAGAAGGTTGTAGCTCATCATCGGGTTATAAACGTTAAGCTCGAAATGCCCCTGAGATCCGGCAAAGGTCATCGCCGCATTGTTGCCCATCACGTGAGCTGCAACTTGGGTCAGCGCTTCGGCTTGGGTCGGATTGACTTTTCCCGGCATGATCGAGCTGCCCGGCTCGTTTTCTGGCAGGATCAGTTCGCCCAGACCCGACCGAGGGCCCGAACCCAAGAAGCGGATATCATTGGCAATTTTGTAGCAAGAGCCAGCCACCGTGGCCAAGGCACCCGACATGAATACCATCGCATCATGGGCGGCCAATGCCTCGAACTTATTGGGGGCCGTCACAAAGGGCAGGCCGGTGATGCGCGCCATGTTGGCGGCGACTTCCTCGCCCCAGCCGGGGCGCGTGTTCAGGCCAGTGCCAACCGCCGTGCCGCCTTGTGCCAATTCATAGATGCCGGGCAGGGCGGCGTTCACACGCGCGATACCCTGACGGATCATGTGAGCATAGCCCGAGAACTCCTGGCCCAATGTGAGCGGTGTGGCGTCCTGTGTGTGGGTGCGCCCGATCTTGATGATGTCTTTGAATTCTTCGGCCTTGGCATCAAGGCCGGCCAGAAGTTTTTCCAGCCCGGGCAACAATACGTCACGCACCGACATCGCGGTGGCGATATGCATCGCGGTCGGGAATGTATCGTTCGAGGATTGCCCCATATTGCAGTGATCATTCGGGTGAACGGGGTCTTTTGATCCGATCACACCGCCCATGATCTCTATCGCGCGGTTCGCGATCACCTCGTTGGCGTTCATGTTGGACTGCGTGCCCGAGCCGGTTTGCCAGACCACCAGCGGGAAGTTGTCGTCAAACTTACCCTCAACCACTTCCGAAGCGGCCTGAACAATTGCCTCTCCGCGTTTTTCATCCAGAACGCCCGCCTTTGCGTTGGCTTCGGCACAGGCCTGCTTGATCACACCCAACGCGCGCACAATGGCGACGGGCTGTTTTTCCCAACCGATCGGGAAGTTCATCAGCGAGCGCTGAGTTTGCGCGCCCCAATACTTGTCGGCTGGAACCTCAAGGGGACCAAAGCTGTCGGATTCGGTGCGGGTCTGGGTCATGTTTCAGCGCCTTTGTCAAAAATACCGCGTTCTTCATAGCGAACTGGGCGCAAAGTTCAATGCTGTATACCGTGGGATACCGCTAACGATCAGGCGATTTGTTCAATGCGAGCATTCTGACATATTGGCGTCTTCTCCACCAAGGGCGATAACCGTGTCCGCATTGCGTGGAAATCATCCCCCACGAAGAACAGTGCCGTGTGCGTCCGCATGACATGGTCGCCCTGAAACCGTCCTGCGCCGTCAAGCGCAGCAAGCACATCGTCCAGAAAGGCGTCAGTGTCGAACGCTTCGTAAACCTCTGCAGGCAGGCTGACTCCATCAAGGTAGAGGCCAAGAACTTCGCTGTTGCCAAACTCGTGCAGGACTGTTCCGTCATCAAGGTGCAACCACGATCCTTTCGGAGCCTGACGACTGTTGAGCACCTTAATTGCCAGATCCAGCGCGGTTTCGGTCAGTTCGTTCAGCATGAGTTCTAGGTCGATATGGATGATTTCACCTTCAGGACTCATGAGACTGCCACCGCCTGACACCTCACCCAACCCAGCCTTCTTCAGCGCGTCGTTCAGCGGATCGCCGAACACATGCTCGCGATCGTTAGGAGTAAGGCGGCAGTTGAGGTGGGCGGTGATAAATGTCGGGTGAGGCTTGGGCTTGCGGAAGAGGCGAGAAAGCAATGGTTTACCTTTCAAAGACGACAAGATTTCTCTTGTCGACATCGTGCAGCTGAACGCGTGTCATTTGCGAAAACTATCGAGACTGACAACTTCTGCATCTTGCTGCTCTTGTTCTTTTGCGTCTTCGAACTCACGTTCCGGATCTTCGACCGGAGCAGCCTCCTCTGCGATTTCTTCTTCGCCGGCCACATGCAAGTCTGGGTGATGCTCTTCTTGCAGTTCAAAACGCAGCCCGAACTCGACCGACGGGTCGACGAAGGTATTGATGGCATCAAAGGGGACATAAAGCGTTTCAGGTGCATCGCCGAAATTCAGTGTGACCGCGAAGCCTTGCTCTGACACGTTCAAATCCTCGAACCAGTGCTGCAGGACAATTGTCATATCCTCAGGGAACCGGTCTTGCATCCAATCCGCAATGTCGACATCTTCGTGTTTGGTGTCGAAATTAATGAAAAAATGATGCTCACCGGGTAGGCCGGTTTCTGACACGTCGGTCAATACCGTACGGATCAGGTCACGCATGGCGTCATGCATCAGGTTGCCATAGTCAATCGTGTCGGACATCAGCGATCTTTCTTATCTGCGTGGATCCAGAATAAGGGATTCGGTGGTGAAGGGAAGGCGCAAGATCGTCACGGCAGCAACAAAGAACCAAGCGCTGCGGTTACGGCCATGATGATTAGTGTTACTGGCAGTTGCAGGCGGAGTTTCAACAGCAATAGGGCTGCGATCAATGTCAGTGTAACCGCGGAAATATTGAGGCTGCTCAGCTCTGGAAGGGTCGGGGATATCAGCGTCGCCGGACGATAGGTTTCGTCAAAGATAACGTGGATTGCGAACCACAGAGAAAGGTTCGCGATCACCCCCACCACCGCGGCTGTGATCGCGCCGAGCGCAGTGTTCAACCGAGGACGGGTCGTCAGCCATTCAACATGTGGGGCAGCTATGAAAATCCAAAGAAAGCAGGGGACAAAGGTGGCCCAAAGTGTCATCGCGGCGGCGAGGATCGCAAGCCCGATCCCGCCAATACCGAACCCCGCCATGAAACCAACAAATTCTGTTACCAGGATAAGTGGCCCCGGGGTGGCTTCGGCCAACCCCAACCCATCCACCATTTGCGCGGCCGAGAGCCATCCGTGAGTGCTGACCGCCTCTTGCGCCATATAGGCCAAAACGGCGTAGGCCCCGCCGAAACTTACCACTGCTAGCGTCGAAAAAAAGAGGCCGATCTGGGTCAGAACCACTGCTCCACAAAGGTAAGCGATCGCAATTGGAGCCCACCATAACATCAACCAGAAACCACCTCTTGCGACTGTCTTTGCGACGGTTTGCGTTGGTGGCGGTTGGTTGACTGATTTGCTGTGTTTTTCGGGAACTGTTAGGTTGCCCAGCCGTGATGACGCCAAAAAGCCGAAACCTGCCGCAACCAAGATCACGATCGGGAAGGGCGCGTCAAACACGTAAAGTGCAACAAATGATGCCCCGGCGATCAGCCAATGATCCAAACGTTTGAGTGTTTTAACTGCCAGACGCCATAGCGCTTGCACGACGACGATGACGACCGTCGCTTTGATGCCTAAAATAACGCCTCGGTAACTGGGAGTGTATTCCAGTTGGCATATGCTAAGGCGAGAGCAAGCATGACAATCGCGCCTAGTATGACAAATAGAAGGCCCGCGATAAGTCCACCAAGGACACCGCGTAGCCGCCAGCCTGCGTAGGTACAAAGTTGCATGGCCTCTGGCCCCGGCAGCAACATGCAAAATGATAAAGCATTCAGGAACTGTTGTTCGCTGAGCCATGCCCGATCTTCGATCAGTTCTTTGTGCATCACGGCGATTTGTGCCGCAGGTCCACCGAAAGACATAAGGCCTATGCGTGCAAAAGCGCGAGTCAGATCTGTCAAGCATGGCGTCATGACCGGATAGGGCCCTGTTCAACCCGCTTGGCAAGTCGTATCTTAAGCTACGCGGCGATCCCTTCGCCCGACAAGCAAAGCGCAAGGCTGTCCGGCGGCAAGTAGCCAAGCTTTTCGAAGAATGTCAGGAAGTCGATTTGGTTATATGCCTCGACAATGCGGTCGTCTTTGAAGCGCGCCATGATCTGTCCCGTCGCATCCACAGGAGCGCGATTGGCAAGAGTGACCGTATCGGCCGTGTAAGTCACCCAAACCCAGTCGCCCATTTCTACGGCGCGATCAAATCGGATTTCGATGACTTCGACTTGGGCCAAGACAGCTTCGGCCAACACACGGAAATCTTCAGGTCCAACGCCGAAATCCATCATCCCCTTAGCTTCAATATCTGGGGTGAAGAGCGTGTCAATTGCATCCAGATCCTGTTGGATCCAGACCTTGTCGTACCATTCTTGTAGAAGCTTCAATGAGGACACGAGATGCTCCCTTCCATAATGCTGTCATCAGTTTTGCAACAGTGACATTAGCGCGCGAACCTTAAGGATAAGTAAGCGGCACACAGGATTCTAAGTTCTGTTGGGGAAGGAAGTGCAGGCTTCTGTTGCCAGGTGCCTGCGAACCCCGCCAAACGCTGCTAGGCGTAAGGACTTAGTTTCGGCGACCCGAACTGCTTACGCAGCCAGAGCCATTGCCGGAGCTTTGTTGTCATTTGCAACTAGCTTAAGTGAACCGATAACGGTGGTATCTCACCGAAACAAAGCTAACCCCTTTAGACGTCCGTCGATCCTATTTCGTCCCCAGAATCCCAAATGAAAGGATGTTTGGTGGAGACGCCGGGTACCGCCCCCGGGTCCGATCCGCTTATTACGAGCGCGTTTATGTCCATAGTCCCCGAAAGGACAGATCATATGTAAGGGCTTGAAGAGCGGATGAAAAGGGGTTGTGTACGGATTGTCTGGGTAGCATCTTGGTGCGCAATGTTATGAATACGAGGCTGTCATGCCATTTTCGAATTCCGTGGTGGTTGCTGCCCTGTGCCAATTGAAGAAGAATTGGCGTCAGGCAGTGATACTGGCCGCTTTACCATTTTTGGTCACGCTTCTGGATGACGTATTGTTCTGGAGTTACACGTGGGCGTGGGGAGAAGAACAATCTTCGCTTGGTGAACCTTTTATCATGGGCATCATCGGAGTTGTGGCGATCTTGTTCGTTTTGACACTGATGGCGATTGGATGGCATCGGCTTGTGATCCAACAAGAAACTCCGAGCCTGTCAGGTCTTACAAGGCCGTTTGGACGGGTGTTTACCTATCTATTCGACTGGCTTATCTTGGGGTTTCTTATTTCTATTGCCAGTTTCGTGGTTTTGATGCCGTTCCTGCTCTGGAGCGTCGAGAGTGCGATGCCTTACGACACCACAATTCTGTTGGGCGAAACGCTCGCTATGATTGTCGTGCCCTATGTCATTGCCGGAACTCTGGTGCTTCGATTGGGGCTTGGGTTGGTTGCAACGGCAACTGGCAGGCCGAAGATCACCTTTGTCAATTCGTGGCGGATGACCCGCGCGCATTCCAGGGATACGCTCATTGCGGGGCTCTGGCTGGGTGTTCTGGGCCTTCTGGTGTTCCTCCCCACCGAAATCATGCAGTCCAACCGTGGCGCCGCGATCGCCTATGACGCAAACATGACTGTTTTTGACGGGTTTTCGAGCGTTCTTTATGCCGCTGGCACTGTCGTTCTGGCTTTAATGGAGATCGCGATGCTGACCGAGCTGTATGGGCGGGTGTTTAATGATCAACAAGGCACACCCGATCAGCTCTGATCTGGGCGTTGAGTGGCGCGTGAACGCCCTAGCTCGACCGTATATTCCGCAAGCTCGGATAATGTAGCTTCCGCGCCGGCACCATCCGCCCCCTCAATCGCATCCGCCAACCGTGTATGCAGCCCGACGATCCGTTCACGATCCCTCTGTGTGTAGGTGATCATGTTCATCAGCGGCTGCATGGCCTCAACTGCGCCGGCCAATTGGTACGACAGCACCGGATTACCGGCTCCATCTACCAGAGCACGATGAAAGGCCACGTCTGATGCGCAGAAGGCCTCGTCCGTGAGGCCCGGCTGACCCTGCCGGTGGATCTCGGCGCGCATTGTGGCCAGTTGATCGGCGGTGCGACGTTGGGCGGACAGGGGCGCGCAGGAGCGTTCCAGCGCATAGCGGGCCTCACAAGCGGTTTCAAAATCGACCTCGTTCATCGACAAAAGCAGAGTGGACGTGGTGATTTGCTGGCCGTAAGCCTCTTCAAAGCTCATCCGATTTACGAACGCACCGCCGGTGGCGCCACGTTGGGTGCGGATCAGGTTTTGCGCCGCCAGACGTTTTAACGCTTCGCGCACGGTAGACCGGCCCACGCTGAACTTGTCGCAAAGCTCGGCCTCGGATGGCAGGCGTTGGTCGACGATCAGGCTGCCTGCGATGATCGCATCGCGAATGGCTTCGGCGATCTGCACGGAGAGGTCTTTGTTTTCGTCCAGATCGGTTTTCACGTCGCGTCACTTTCCAAATTCGTCGCAATTGTCTGACAATTCAATTGCTCGATCGTCAATTGTCAGACATTATCATTCCGACTCGCAAATTGGAGGCAACATGACCCTCTCGTCAAGGATTCGCACAATGAGCGCGCCGCATTGGCTGGCGCTCTTTGGCTTGATCCTTGTGGGGTGGGTGCTGCTTTATGCGATGGCGCTGCCTTCAGATGCGCTGGAGCTGTCGCGCATCTACGGGGCCGATTTCTGGCGCTCGCTCTGTGTGGTTGAACCGGACAAGGCGGGTTTCTTGGGGCTGTTTGCCATGTGGGCGGTGATGTCTGCAGCGATGATGGCCCCGACAGCGCTGCCAACCTTCGCCACCTATGACGACATGATCGCATCAGGTGCAGGGACGCGGCGCGGGTTTGGAGAGCTTGTGGCGGGCTATCTGGTGATCTGGCTGGGGTTTGCAACCGTTGCCGCGGCCGGGCAGCTTGTGCTGTTTCGTGCGGGGCTGTTATCGCCGTTGGGCCAAAGCGTCTCGCCTTGGCTCACAGGCGGCCTGCTGATCGGGGCGGGGGCATATCAGTTCACGTCGCTTAAAGACGCCTGCCTGAGCAAATGCCGCCAGCCCATGACGTTCTTCATGCAATACTGGCGCGAGACACGGTGGAACGCCGTATCGCTGGGTCTGCGCTTGGGCGCGATCTGCCTTGGCTGTTGTTGGGCGCTAATGCTTCTGGGCTTTGTCGGCGGGGTGATGAACCTCGCCTTCATGGGGCTCGCCACACTCATCATGATTTTCGAAAAACTGCCGGATCTCGGCCGCTATCTGACCCGCCCCTTGGGCTGGGCACTGATCGCGGGCGGGGTGCTGGCACTTGTCCAGGGAGGATAACATGGACGGAACGCAAGTCGGTCAAGTCGAATGGACCATCAAAGGGGAGCTGATCCTGAACTGTAATTGCACGGTCTTTTGTCCTTGCGTGGTCAGCTTGGGGAAACACCCGCCCACAGAAGGGCATTGCCAGACATGGGGCGGGGTACGCATCGACAGCGGGCAATACGGAGATGTTAATCTGTCGGGGTTGAACCTAGGCCTGATGATTGAAATTCCGGGCAATATGGGCCGTGGCAACTGGAAGGTGGCTCTGTTTGTGGATGACCGCGCCAGCGATGACGCCTACGAGGCGCTGGTTACCATCTTCTCGGGTGCTGCCAAGGGCACCACAGGTCTGTTCCAAATGCTGGTCGGTGAGTTCTTGGGCGCTGAGCGTCAGCCCGTCACATACGAGACCGAGGGCAAGACACGTCACATCACGGTGGGGCGTAAGATCGAAGGCGTTGTGCATCCGGTAGGGGGGGCAGATAGCGACGAGGATGTCGTCATCACCAATACGCAATACTGGATGGGGCCGGACATCACCGTGGCGACAGCGACCAAGGGCAAGCTGCGCTCGCACGGGCGGGTTTGGGATTTCGACGGTCGGTCCGCTGAGATTTGCCAGATCGATTGGAAAGGCCCCGGTCGCTAAGGCGGCTGGGTTTTATTGGGAGCACGACCCTGATGGCTCTGATTTCACCATCCCGCCGTTTGCGGCGTACCCCATTCTCTGAAGGCGTCGAGGCCGCCGGGGTGAAGGGATACACGGTGTATAACCACATGCTGCTGCCGACCGTTTTTCGGTCGGTGGAAGAAGACTATCGCCACCTAAAAGAGGCTGTACAGGTCTGGGACGTGGCCTGTGAAAGGCAAGTCGAGGTGCGCGGCCCCGATGCCGCCCGCCTGATCCAAATGCTTACCCCACGAGACCTAAGCGGGATGCAGGACGGGCAGTGCTTCTATGTCCCCATGGTGGATGAAACCGGGGGCATGTTGAACGATCCAGTGGCGGTGAAGCTGGACGATGATCGTTTTTGGATATCAATCGCTGACAGTGATCTTCTTTTTTGGGTGAAGGGGCTGGCCTATGGGTTCCGGCTTGACGTGCTGGTCGATGAACCTGACGTCTCGCCGTTGGCCATTCAGGGGCCGCGCTCGGACGATCTGGCTGCCGCAGTCTTCGGCGACGCGGTGCGCGACATACGCTTCTTTCGCTACAAGCAGTTGGAGTTTCAGGGACGTAAACTGGTCGTGGCGCGCTCAGGCTATTCAAAGCAGGGCGGGTTTGAGATTTACGTGGAAGGCTCCGAAATCGGTATGCCGCTGTGGAATGCCCTTATGGAGGCCGGGAAAGGCATGGATGTGCATGCCGGTTGCCCAAATGGGATCGAGCGGATCGAAGGTGGGCTTCTGAGCTATGGCAACGATATGACCCGCGAAAATACGCCTCACGAATCCGGGCTGGGGCGCTTTTGTTCAACCGAAAGCGCGCTGGGCTGCGTAGGGCGTGACGCATTGCTGCGAGTGGCCAAGGAAGGCCCCGTTCAGCAGATACGCGCCATTGAGATTTCGGGGACAGTGCCGCCCTGTGATCGCGTTTGGCCGCTTATGGATGGGGAGCGGCAGGTGGGGCAGGTGACTTCGGCCGCCAACTCCCCCGATTTTAACACCGGTGTCGCCATCGGCATGGTGCGCATGACCCATTGGGACACGGGCACCGAGCTTGATGTGATGACACCTGACGGGCCGCGTGCTGTGACCGTCTATGACACTTTCTGGATATGAGGACATGACGATGTTTAAAGCGCTGGTAATGGAACAAAACGACGAGGGATTGGCCTCTGCCTCGATCAAAGAGATCAGTGAAGACGCGTTGCCCGACGGCAATGTGACTGTCGCCGTCGAATACTCGACCGTGAACTACAAGGACGGGCTGTGTTTGTCGGCCAAGGGTGGGGGGCTTGTGCGCAACTACCCTCACGTGCCGGGCATCGACTATGCGGGTACGGTGGAAGCCTCGGACGATGACCGCTACAAGCCCGGCGACAAGGTGGTGTTGACCGGATGGCGCGTGGGCGAAGCGACTTGGGGTGGATATGCTCAGAAAGCGCGGGTTTCAGCGGACAAGCTGGTGCCACTGCCGAATGGCCTGACAACCCGTCAAGCGATGGCTGTTGGCACTGCGGGCTTCACCGCGATGCTGGCCGTCATGGCCTTGGAGGATCACGGATTGAAACCAGACCAAGGCCCTGTGCTGGTCACTGGCGCTGCGGGCGGTGTAGGCTCGGTCGCCACAGCGATCCTTGCAAACCTTGGCTATGAGGTTGCCGCTGTCACAGGGCGCCTGGATCAGGCGGATTACCTGAAGGGGCTGGGCGCGAACACGATCGTTGCAAGGGAAGAACTGAACGAGACCGTCAAACGTCCGCTCGAGGCCGAAACATGGGCAGGCTGCGTTGACGCTGTGGGTGGCGACATGCTGGCGCGCGTGTTGGGTCAGATGAAATATGGGGCGTCTGTGTCGGCGGTGGGATTGGCGGGTGGCGCTGGGCTGGCTGCGACTGTCATTCCGTTTCTTCTACGCGGCGTGAACCTATTGGGGATCGACAGTGTGATGAAGCCTTATGAGGGTCGATTGCGTGCGTGGGAACGTGTCGCGACGGATCTGCCAATGGATAAGCTAGAGGCGATGGTGCGGCCTGCTGGGTTGGACGATCTTCCGGGGCTCGGCGCCGACATTTTGAAGGGGCAGGTTAAAGGCCGTGTTGTTGTTGATGTGAATGTCTAAAGATTAGGGGCTCTGCCCCAGATGCAAATCGAGGATTTGCATCACCCCCGGAATATTTTGGACAAGAAAAAGAGCGCGCGCTTTGGGTTGTCCGAAGCGCGTTTCGCGTTTAGACAATCGGTGTCTGCAAGAATGTAGGCTGCCTTTTCGTGTCCTCGGGCGTGTTTTTAAGGCTGGCTGGAAGACCTGCCGGATCATGGGTGTGCCCGATCCGTCTTGCACACCCCCAAGCATGAAAGGAGCCAAAAGTGGCGCAACTGGACATCAATTGGGTGCGGGCGCAATTTCCCGCGTTTTCCGAGCCGAGCCTTCAAGGACAGGCGTTTTTCGAGAATGCGGGTGGGTCGTATACCTGTAAGCCGGTGATTGACCGGCTGACGCGGTATTATACGCAGCGCAAGGTGCAGCCTTACAGCAGTTACGAGGCTTCTCGGTTGGCGGGCGAAGAGATGGACGAAGCGCGCACGCGTTTGGCGACGATGATGGGGGTTGCTTCGGATGAGCTGTCGTTTGGGCCGTCGACCACGCAGAACACTTATGTCTTGGCGCAAGCCTTTCGTCAGTATTTGAAAGCAGGTGACGCGATCATTGTCACCAATCAGGATCACGAGGCCAACTCCGGACCTTGGCGTCGCTTGGCCGATGACGGAATTGAGGTTCGCGAGTGGCAGATGGAGCCCGAGACAGGGCATTTGGACACCAAAGACCTTGAGGCATTGCTCGGCGATGGCAAGGTTAAGTTGGTGTGTTTTCCGCATTGTTCCAACGTTGTGGGCGAAATTAATGATGTGGCGGCGATTTGCGCCATTGCGCGATCTGCGGGCGCTTACACTTGCGTTGATGGGGTCAGCTACGCGCCGCATGGCTTTGTGAATGTCGATGCGCTGGGCGCGGACATCTACTTGTTTTCCGCCTACAAGACCTATGGTCCGCATCAAGGGATCATGGTGATCCGCCGTGCGCTGGGCGAAGTGTTGCCAAACCAGGGGCACTATTTCAATGCAGGCAGTCTTTACAAACGGTTTACACCCGCAGGCCCAGACCACGCACAGATTGCTGCGTCTGCTGGGATGGCGGATTACATCGACGCATTGGCGGCCCATCACGGTGGGGAAGGTGGCGGTGAGACGTCTGCCGCGCTGGCCCATGACCTGATGCGCGGGCACGAAGTGGCCTTGTTACAGCCACTGATGGATTATCTTGCGTCGAAAAATTCAGTGCGTGTGCTGGGACCGACACAAGCGGAAATCCGCGCGCCGACTGTTGCGATTTCTGCACGCGCGAACGGTGAAGAACTTGCAGATCGCCTTGCCCCGATGGGCATTATGGCCGGGGGTGGTGATTTCTATGCCGTGCGGGCGCTTGAGGCTTTGGGGATAGATCCTGAGCACGGCGTCTTAAGGGTGAGCTTCACGCACTATACCTCGTCGGCTGAAGTCGAAAGGTTGATATCTTGTCTGGATCAAGTTCTGCATCCATAAGTAAAACAAATGCTTATGGCTCGATCTTTACTCAGAAGCTGAGTGTTGCAGCTATCCCTCGCGTTGAGAGTTGTCTCGCCGTCTTAGCCGATCCACTAGCGACGAGACTTACATTGCAGTCAAGCCGTCGGCGGGCGTCGACCCGAATAGCACCCGCCGATGGTTGGCAAATTTTCCTGTTGCGCCTGCAGCGTAGGTTTCTGCACACGCATAGCGACCATCTTGTCAGGTCGACGTTCGCCGTCTTAGCCTTTGAGGTAGAAAGAAAGACTTTTGGGGGCGACATGATCCTGACCAGCACGACGGGGCAAACCGATTTGCCACGTTATTTTACCCGCGTTTTTGAGATGGCCGGACTGATGAATAAGGGCCGGATCGATTTTGTTATGCCGGATGGTCGCAGGTTTCGGGCCGACGGGGCCAAGCCCGGCTATATCGCTGAACTTCATATCCATGACCCAGATGTTTTCGCGCGTCTGATCCGCGAGGGCGATTTGGGCTTTACCGATGCCTATATTGAGGGCGGATGGTCAACGCCGGATCTGCAAGCGTTTCTTGATCTCATGCAGGACGACAATGACGTCATTTACGACGGTTTTCCCGGTCAGATCTTTTTGCGCGCCTATGAACGTTTGCGTCATTTAATGAACTCGAACACCAAAACGCGCGCCAAAAAGAATATCAGCTACCATTATGATTTAGGGAATGATTTCTACGGGTTATGGCTTGATGATACCATGACTTACTCATCGGCGTTGTTCAAAACTGGACAGGAAAGCCTTGAGAAGGCGCAAGAGCAAAAATACGCCTCGATGATTAAGCAGATGGGTGTGGGGCCCGGCGATCATGTGTTGGAGATTGGTTGCGGCTGGGGCGGGTTTGCAGAGCACGCAGCGCGCCAGGGTATTCGCGTGACCGGCCTGACCATCAGTCAAGAACAGCATGACTATGCGGTCGAGCGTATTCGCAAAGCGGGATTGTCCGATCTGGTCGAGATCAAAATGCAAGACTATCGCGACGAGATGGGTCGCTATGATGGTATTGCCTCGATCGAGATGTTCGAAGCCGTCGGCGAGAAGTATTGGCCTGTCTATTTTGAGACGGTTCGCAAGTGTCTGCGGCCGGGCGCTCAGGCTGTTTTGCAGGTCATCACGATTGCCGAGCGGCGGTTTGAGGTCTATCGGAAAGGCGTTGATTTCATACAGAAATACATTTTCCCGGGCGGTATGTTGCCTTCAAAGAGCGTTTTGAAAGGCGAGATTGATCGGGCAGGACTGGCCTTTCGTGATCAAATCACATTCGGGGAAAGCTATTCTGTGACGCTTCGCCGTTGGCACGATGTTTTTAACGCCAAGTGGGCTCAGGTTGCCCAGCTTGGTTTTGATGACCGTTTCAAGCGTATGTGGAACGTGTATCTGACGTCATGTGCCGCGGCATTCCATTCGGGCAATTGCGATGTCGTACAGGTGACTTTGCAAAACCCTGAATAGGCGCGCGTGGCGCTTGGACCACACATCATAACACTGTGTTTACGATGCCATAAAATGGCCATACGCCCTGCGCAAAAGGGCGTTAAACAATGTGAGATGATGCGTTGCGCAAGGATGCGCACGACGGGCAGGAGGGCGACATGCCTACAGCGGCAAAGCTGGTTTCAGCATTTATTCTTGCCATAACAGGTTGGTTTTGTGCCGATCTGATCAAACCTTTGATGGAAGAAGGGCGGGATTTGTCAAAGTTCTCGCCAATTTGCGCGGCGGTTGGTCTGTTCGTCGGGTGGAAATTCCTTGGCCCGCGCGCGGACCGAAACTTGGGGAGCGTGGGTGCCAATGCCTTCACCGCAACGCTTGTGCAAGTCGGCCTGACGGCGTTTGTGTTCGCCTTTTCGCAAATGATTAAGCAAAGCTTGCGCAAAGCCTATGATGGACCGGTTGAGGCGCTTCAGGATATTTTCATTATCAGCGTGGAATACTATCAAGACTATTTCACGCTCGAAGTGATTGCAGCAGCGCTCTTGGGTGGTGGTTTGGCGTCATGGTGCGCGTTCAGGGCCGCGCGCGCTTGGGGCTAAGTATATGACAACAATGTTTTATTATGGCACATTGTGCTATTTGCCGCTGCTTGAGCTTGTCTTGCAGGGTGAAGAATACCATACACGGCCTGCGGTTTTACATGACCATCAGATCAGTTGGGTTCAGGATCAGCCGTTTCCGATCATTGAAGCCTCTGTCGGGCAATCCTCACGTGGAATTCTAGTTGAAGGGTTGGGGCCGCAAGCCGTCGAGAAGTTGAATTTCTACGAAGGCGGGTTTGACTATGCGTTGAAGGATCTGTCGGTTCAACCCGATGCAGGCGGGGACGTGGTTTCTGCAAGGGTCTATTTCCCGACACCCGGTGTGTGGACGACCGGCGCGCCGTGGTCGCTTGACGATTGGGCGGATCAGTGGGCGGACATCACCCTGGAAGCCGCGGCTGAGGTCATGTCCTACTTCGGAAGGCTGAGCGCCAAAGAGGTGGCAGCGCGCTTTCCCATGATCCGCACACGCGCGGCAAGTCGTGTCAGGGCACGCCGCAGCAAAGCCCCGACGACCCTGCGGACGAATTTTGGGGCGGGGGATATCGCTGTCAGTTCCAGTACGCGCCCCTATTCGCGCTTTTTCACCATGGAAGAACAGGATTTGTCGTTTCGCCGCTACTCTGGTGAGATGAGTGAGACCGTCAACCGTGCCGCTCTGGTGGGCGGTGATGCGGTGATCGTCCTGCCATACGACCCGGTGCGCGACACGGTGTTGCTGGTCGAACAATTCCGTATGGGTCCGCATATGCGTGGCGATCCTTATCCGTGGTTGCTTGAAGCCATCGCTGGTCGTATCGACGCAGGCGAGACCCCGGAAGACAGTGCACGGCGCGAAGCGCAGGAAGAGGCCGGGCTGACGCTGGATCGGCTCATTCCTCTGCCGCATCACTATCCTAGCCCGGGCTCCAGCACCGAGTATTATTACACCTATGTGGCGTTGTGTGATTTGCCCGAGAACTTGGCCGGCATCGGCGGCGTCGAAGACGAGGCCGAAGACATCCGCAGTCATGTCATTCCCTTTGTAAAACTCATGGAATTGGTCGCAAACGGCGAGGCAGCCTGCGGTCCCTTGATCCTGTGTGCGCTGTGGTTGTCGCAAAACCGTGACGCAGTTCGGGCCGTCACCTGATCGCGCCCCCTTGAACCCCTGATTGCCAACCCCTACTGATTGTAGGGAAACCGCGACAATGGGGCATGAAATGGATATCAAACAAGACCTTGAGGCGACTGTTGGCAACACGCCTCTGATCCGGCTGAAAAAAGCGTCCGAAGCGACGGGCTGTGAAATCCTTGGCAAGGCCGAATTCATGAACCCCGGACAGTCTGTTAAGGACCGCGCGGCGCTCTATATCATCAAGGATGCCGTCGCCCGTGGCGAGTTGAAGCCCGGCGGCACGATTGTCGAAGGCACCGCTGGTAACACCGGGATTGGTCTTGCGCTGGTTGGGGCCTCGATGGGCTTTAAAACAGTGATCGTGATCCCCGAGACTCAGTCTGAGGAAAAGAAAGACATGTTGCGTCTGGCAGGCGCAGAGTTGGTTCAAGTGCCGGCAGCCCCTTATCGCAACCCCAACAATTTTGTGCACTACTCGCGCCGTCTGGCTGAGAAGCTGGCAAAGACCGAGCCCAATGGGGTGATCTGGGCCAACCAGTTTGACAATGTGGCCAACCGGCAGGCGCATATTGAAACCACCGGCCCAGAGATATGGGAGCAGACTGACGGCAAAGTTGACGGCTTCGTTTGTGCTGTAGGGTCCGGCGGGACGCTTGCAGGTGTTGCCATGGCGCTTCAGCCCAAAGGGGTAAAAATTGGCATTGCCGACCCGATGGGCGCGGGATTGTTCAGCTTCTACACCACCGGAGAGATCGCGATGGAGGGAGGCTCGATTGCTGAAGGCATCGGCCAGGTCCGTATTACCAAGAACCTTGAGGGGTTTACGCCCGACATGGCATGGCAAGTTCCGGATGACGAGGCGCTGCCAATTGTTTTTGACCTGTTGCAAGACGAAGGGCTGTGCCTTGGTGGGTCCTCGGGGATCAACATTGCAGGGGCAATTCGCATGGCCAACGAAATGGGGCCGGGGCACACAATCGTGACGGTGCTTTGCGACTACGGCACGCGCTACCAGTCAAAAATGTTCAATCCGGACTTCTTGCGCGAGAAAGAGCTTCCTGTCCCCGATTGGCTGGATCGCGGGCCGGCAATGTTGCCTGCGGTGTTTGAGGAGGTCTGATGCAAAGACCTATGCTTGTCGTCGTCCTGATCTGGTTGATGCTTGCTGTCGGCCTGCAACCGGTTTTGGCGCAAGATAGCGGGCAGGCTGGCGCGGTGGATGCCGCTAGCGCTGCAACATCTGATACGGCCGCTCCGGCCACTGCGACCATCACGCGCACGACAACGCTGGGCGGGCCGGACTACAACTCTTGGGACCGGCTCGCAAACCGGGTGGAACAAGCGTTAGAGGTCGGTCGCGTCTCTGACACGGTCTTACGCGAGTTGCGGGGTGACGTTGCAGATTGGCGCGAGGTGTTCGATCAGGCAAAAGACGAGAACTCGGTACGCATCAACACGTTAAAAACCCAAATTGCGACCCTTGGCCCAAAGCCCGAAAACGATGGCGTCGAACCCGCTGTCCTGACCGAGCGGCGTGACCAACTAACGGTCGAGTTGAACGCCGCGCGCGTTCCTGTGAAAACGGCAGAAGAGGCCTTTTCGCGTGCCGATTTACTGATTGACGAGATCGACAAGTTGCTGCGCGTCCGGCAAGCAGATCAGCTTCTTCAACTGGGGCCGACGCCCCTTAATCCGGTGCTTTGGCCCGACGCGCTCGCAGATCTTGGCACCTCGTTGCGCCTGGCGTGGCGGGAGGTGTCCCAAAACTGGGGCAGTGATGCCCAGCGAACGACCTTTCTCCGTGATTTGCCGCTGACACTCGTGCTTTTGGTTGTCGGTTTGGTTCTGTTGGCGCGCGGACGTATCTGGGTGATGCGGATCGGCGAGGCAGTAAGAACAGGGCGCAAAGGCCCCTCGCGCGGGGTGATCGGCTTTGTGGTGTCCTTGGGACAAGTGATCGCGCCGCTGTTCGGAATGATTGCGTTGGTCGAGGCATTGAACTTGGTTGGTATCCTTGGTCTGCGCGGGCAAGCCATTGTCGATGTTTTGCCGGGAGTCGCGTTTTTCGTCTTTGGTAGCCTTTGGATTGGCAATCGGATGTTTGGTACCGAGAATGCCAACTGGCCGGTTATCGATATGCCCTCGAATGTTGCCCGCGCCGAGGCAAAATTCAACGTGGCTATGTTGGGTCTGATTTTGTCGGCCAGGTTGGTGCTTAACGCACTGTCAGATCACGAAGGATTTTCCGACGCAACGCTTGCCGTATTGCACTTTCCGCTGTTCGTCGCCATTGGTCTGCTGCTGATCCGCATGGCGCGGCTTTTGCGGCTTCACCGCAAGTTGCTGGCGCGTGACGATGCGGTTGCTGGTGTACGTGCCCGTGTGTTGGGCTTTATCGCGACGATTTGTTCAATCGTCGGTTACGCAGGCCCAACGGCAGCGGCCATTGGATATCAAGAGCTTGCCTCGGGTATGCTCATTCCCTTGATTTTGACGCTTGGTTTGCTGGCCTTGTTAGAGGTGTTCCATCGCTTCATTATCAGCATCTACGGCGCCCTACTTCAAAAGGACGAAGAGGCAGCGGAACAGTCACTTTGGCCCGTTTTGGTGTCGTTTGCCCTGACCGTGCTGATGTTGCCACTGCTTGCGTTGATATGGGGCGCGCAGATCACCGATCTGACAGAGCTTTGGTCCAGTGCGATGAACGGTTTCCAACTTGGCAGCGCGCGTATCACGCCCAGAATTTTTGTGATCTTCGCGATTGTCTTTCTGCTTGGTTATTGGGCAACCCGGCTGTTGCAATCGATGCTGCGCGGCTCGATCCTTCCTAAAACCAGTCTCGATAAAGGTGTGCAAAACGCGATCTCGGTCGGGGTCGGCTATGTTGGGATATTCCTAGCGGCGGTCGTGGCCATAACGTCGGCGGGGATCGACCTCAGCTCGATTGCGATTATCGCCGGGGCGTTGTCTGTGGGGATTGGTTTTGGCTTGCAGAACGTCGTGTCGAATTTCGTCTCTGGCATTATTCTGTTGATCGAACGCCCGATTTCCGAGGGCGATTGGATCGAGGTCGGCGGTCAGATGGGCTATGTGCGCAACATCTCGGTCCGCTCTACCCAGATCGAAACCTTCGACCGCACTGACGTGATCTTGCCCAACAGCGACCTCGTGTCGGGCGTCGTGACGAACTTCACCCGTGGCAACTCTATCGGGCGCGTCATTGTGCCTGTTGGCGTGGGCTATGGCACTGACACAAAGCGGGTAGAGGCGATCTTGCAAGAAATTGCCGAAGCGCATCCAATGGTGACCGTTGACCCAGCGCCATCTGTTGTTTTCCAAGGGTTCGGAGCCTCAAGCTTTGATTTCGAAATCCGCGCGATCCTAAGCGATGTGAATTATATGCTGACGGTGAAAAGCGATATGAACCACGAGATCGCGCGCCGCTTTGTCGAAGAGGGGATCGAAATCCCGTTTGCGCAGCGCGATATCTGGTTGCGCAACCCCGAGGCATTGACCGGGGCGACCCCGGCTGCGTCATCCGCAGTTGCTCCATCGGCCAAAAGCAGTGGGGCGGCCCCCAACAAGGACGCCCTGACTGTTGAGGATCTGCAATCCGGTGACGGGGGCTATTCAGAGGGGGAAGGCGATGAGTGAGCCACTGTTTCGACACGATGCCTATTTGCGCGAGGCGACAGCAACCGTAACGGCGCATGCCGACCGCGGTGTGGTGCTGGATCGTTCGCTCTTTTACCCCAACGGCGGTGGGCAGCCCGGTGATCGCGGGCATCTGACATGGTCTGGCGGCGAGGTCGAGGTCGTTAACACTCTGAAGGGAGAGGGCGACGATATCGCGCTGGTGCCCGCCGACGGGTCCGATTTACCACCGGTCGGTGCCGAGGTAGCGCAAGTGCTGGACTGGGAACAACGTCTTCGCCATATGCGGATGCACACAGCGCTTCATCTGCTGTCGGTCGTGATCCCGCTGCCCGTTACCGGTGGCCAGATTGGTGCCCAGAAGTCGCGGCTGGATTTCGCGATGGAAGATCCGCCCGAGGATAAGCAAGCACTGGAAGATGCTCTGAATGCGTTGATCGCCCGTGATCTGGAGATCACCGAACGCTGGATCACAGATGCAGAGCTTGAAGCCAACCCCGAACTGGTGAAAACTATGTCCGTTCAACCGCCGAAAGGGGCTGGCCATGTTCGTTTGGTCAGGATCGAGGCAGGGAACGAACAGATTGACCTGCAACCCTGCGGCGGCACCCATGTCGCGCGGACTTCAGAAATTGGACCGGTGCGCTTCGGCAAGGTCGAAAAGAAGAGCCGACTGAACCGACGGTTCAACCTCCATTTGGAAGACTAAGGGGCGACCATGGCGAAGCGACCGGACGTTCCTGCCGACTGGATCGAAGCCAACAAAGCCACGTGGGACGAACGTGTCGGCCTTCACCTTGACGCGGACGCCTATGACCTTCGCCCGCTCCGCGAGGGTCGCGCGCATTTGCACCCCATAGAGCAGTCGGATATTGGCGATGTCGCCGGGCTGCGCATCGCACATCTGCAATGTCATTTCGGACGCGACAGCCTGACCTTGGCACAGCAGGGCGCGCAGGTGGTCGGGCTGGATTTCTCGCCAGCTGCCATCAAAGTGGCGCGTGAATTGGCGGCCGAGTTGGGGCTGGCGGATCGGGCCACATTTGTGGAGGCTGATGTCTATTCTGCGCCTGAGGCTCTGAGTGCGTTTGATCGTTTTGATATGGTTTTCATCTCATGGGGTGCGTTGGGATGGCTGCCCGACCTGGAACGTTGGGGCAGGGTGATCGCGAGCCTGCTCAGGCCCGGCGGACGGCTTTATCTGGCCGAGGCGCATCCAGCTGCCATGGTCTTTGACGATGCAGACGCAAAACTGCCCGATGGACGCCCTGGATACTATTCGCCCTATCTTGATCGCAAAACGTGGAAAGACGACGCGCCGAAGGACTACACTGGAGATCTCCCGGCGCTGGAGGCAAGCCACGAATACTGGTTCGATCATACGCTTTCGGACATTTTGAACGCGATTATCAGCGCCGGTCTGACACTGGATTGGTTTCATGAACACGACGCCGTTCCTTGGCCCATGTTCTCGTACCTAACGGCCACGTCGGACGGGATGTATGGCTGGCCAAACGAACGCTGGTTGCCCTTGGCCTATTCGCTTTCAGCGACACGAAACGGCACCTAAACCAAAGCCTCACTATTTTTTACAATCACGCTTGAACCCGCTTAGGTTTTTGCTGTAGCTACGGCCTCGGAGCGGTGGCCGAGTGGTCGAAGGCGCACGCCTGGAAAGTGTGTAGGCGGGGAACCGTCTCGAGGGTTCGAATCCCTTCCGCTCCGCCAGACACATATCGACAAAAATATGTATTGTTGTGCCGGTCTGCGCATACGGGTTATGCGCATGTAGGTTTATTCCAGCCCGAGCTGTTTTTTCCGATCCTTCGCCCATTTCAGGATCGTCAGGTCAAACGTTAGCGCCATAAGCGACACGCATAGCCCTAGGACGAAGTTTTTCCCTAAGTCGGTCCCCGCGAGGGTTCTCTGAAGTTCCTGTCCAAGGTCCTGTGTACCAATAAATGCGGCGATGATGACCATGAAGAAGGCAAACATAATGGCTTGGTTGAAGCCAACGGCCATTACGGGAAGGGCAAGCGGAAGTTGAACGTTCCAGAGCTTTTGCATGCGCGTCGCTCCGGACATATCTGCGGCCTCGGTCATCTCGTCGGGTACCGTGCGCAGCCCTTCGATGGTGTAGCGCGTCAACGGGACCATGGCGAAGATCAGGATAGAGAAGATAACAGCGACATCAGTGATCCCGAAAAGCATGATGGCTGGGATCAAATACACAAAGCTGGGGAAGGTTTGGGCGGTATCGCAGGCCAAGAGAACGCGGCGCGACCACTTTTCCGAACGAGCGGCAATGATTCCAATCGGAAGCCCCAATATCATTGCAAGCGTTACCGCTGAAATCACCGAGTAGAGGGTGATGATGGAGCGGTCCCACCAACCCGACAGAGCCACCAGCGAAAAGAAGATCGTCGCGTAGATCGCCTGTCTGCGCCCGCCCAGGCAAAGCCCGAAGGCCGCGACCAACAAAATGACCGAGGCGGTTGGCAGCGACAGAAGGAAATTACGGAAGGGGATCAGCACCTCGACATTCAAAAACGCCCTAAGGAAACCAGTGATGGCTTTGACCCATTCGATCGCCAGAAAGCCTTTGATCAGCGTGTCAATTTCTTTGCCCATGGACAGGCTTTGGCGGCGACCGATCTCGGCTGCTAGTTCGAACACTTGCGCAAACAGGCAAAAGAAGACGAAGGCCCCGATCCCGACGAGGAGCGTCAGGTGCTTTTTCCACCAAGGCGTTCCACGCTCGAAATGTTCGGGTTGTTTGGTCACCCAAGCCTTGGACATACGATCCAGCATGACCGCGATCAGAACAATGGTGATGCCGATTTCAAAGCTTCGTCCAAGCTTGAAACTGCCCATCATCGCCAGAAGTTTGGCGCCCAAACCGGGCATTCCGATGAACGCTGTCAGAACGACCATAGCCAGACACAACATGATGACTTGGTTAACGCCCACCAATATCTCGGTCCGCGCGGATGGCAAATAGACATGTCGAAGCAGTTGGAAACGCGTGCACCCGGACATATGTCCGGCCTCGACCACTTCAGACGAGACCTTCTGCAAGCCCAAGGTGGTCATCAAGATCATAGGCGGAATTGCGTAGATTGTGGTTGCGACCGCGCCAGCCGTTGGCCCCACTTTGAAAAAGATCACAGCGGGCAGCAGATAAGTAAAAAAGGGTAGGGTCTGAAGGACCGAAAGGATCGGTTTGATGGCAGTGTCCACCCACGCGAACTTCCAGGCTGCGATGCCAAGCGACAGACCGATCACGAAGGCGGATGGCGCGGCCACGACCAAAACAGACATTGTCTGCATCGCGATATCCCATTGCCCCACCAAGGCGGTCCAGATGAACGTACCGGCGCCAAGCAAGGCCATTCGCCAGCCGCCGAGGTAATAGCCAATGACACCAGCAATGGCGGCGATCGCTGTCCAAGGGATCGGGCCAATATTGGGCCAACGCCGCTTACCGAAAAGTAAGTTGGCCGTTACATCCAGAAACCATTGTAGAATTTCAGTTAGCCACCGGGTCAGCGACAACAGGTGTAAATCGTCTTTTACGAAGTTGAAAATCGCGTCAAGCCAGATGGCGAATGGCGGGATCATCGTGTCGGGAAGGCGATGCAGAACTGCTGGCAGAAGCCCGACATATTGCAGCACTGTCAGGACAATGGCCAACCCCACCAATGATAGGCACACCTTAGATCTGGTGAGCCCCTTCGGTGGTGTATTGATCGTGTCGGACGTTGCGGTGGCCATCAGTCGGCCCCCACAAGAATGGTCAGCGCCTCTTCGCGATCCAGAACCCCAATCGGCGCGCCGTCGCGAAGAACAGGGATAGTTTCACGGGTGTCTTGTATCAGCAATTTTGCGAGATCGTGGATGGATGCATTGGCGTCAACAGGCTCGCCGTCACCAGACCCGGGTTTAGCCAACACACCTGCATGTACGACGCGTGCTTTATCAATGTCTTCGGTAAATTTTCGAACATACTCTGTGGCCGGGTTCAATACGATCCGGTCGGGAGTATCGCATTGCTCGACCGCGCCGTCCTTCATGATGGCGATACGGTCGGCAAGACGCAGGGCTTCATCGAAGTCATGGGTGATGAAAACGATGGTCTTGCCCAGCATCTCTTGCAAGCGCAGGAACTCGTCCTGCATTTCGCGCCGGATAAGCGGATCAAGCGCCGAGAACGGTTCGTCGAGGAACCAGATGTCGGGTTCAATCGCCAGACTGCGGGCAATACCGACGCGTTGTTGCTGTCCACCAGACAGCTCGCGTGGGAAGTATTCTTCGCGGCCTTCAAGTCCGACGAGTTTGACAACCTCAAGCGCGCGTTCGCGCCGTGTGTGTTTGTCTTGCCCGCGCATTTCCAGCGGGAAAGCGACGTTTTCTAGAACTGTTCGGTGCGGCAGCAGACCAAAGGACTGGAACACCATGCCCATCTTGTTGCGACGAAGGTCAATCAACTCTTTTTCAGACAGGGACATAATGTCCTGCCCGTCGACTTTGATCGTTCCGCCAGTTATGTCATGAAGCCGGGAAAAGCACCGAACCAACGTCGATTTCCCCGACCCTGAAAGGCCCATGATGACAAGCATCTCGCCTTTGTTCACCTCGATCGAGACATCTTTCACACCCGCAATATAGCCGTCCTGTCGGATCGCATCATAGCTATGTCCGTCGGGCATTCTTGACAGGTAATCTTGAGGGTTGCTGCCAAATAGCTTCCAGACATTGGTGGCTGAAATTACGGGGCGGTCGGTCGTCATGTGCTGCTCTTCCAAGTAAAATATGCCCCGCCCGGCAAAGTTGCCGGACAGGGCGGTTTCTCATTTCTTTCAGAGATTAGCTTCCGGCACCAATCCAAGGTTTCCAAACATCGGGATTTGCTTCCAGCCACACTTCTGCGGCTTCTTCGGGCTCCATCTCGTCGACATCAACCAACTTCGCCATCTCAGCGATCTGGGGGTTAGTGAATGAGATTTGAGTCAGCGTTTTGTATGCGCCCGGCCATTTCTCTTCCATGCCTTCCCAAGCGGCTTTTTTCAGATAGCCTTTTGCTGGGTTGCCGCAGTCATAGAGCGCATCCGGGTTTGGACCCACGGCCGGATCCTTGTCACATCCCTCTACCCATTCTGGGAATTCGACGAACTCTCCGGGCCAGACAGCTTCTGCAAAGTTTGGTGTCCAGTTAAAGACAACGACAGGGCGTTTGTCGGCTTCCGCCGCGCCAATTTCGGCCCAGAGCGCAGCAGCAGAGCCAGCGTTCACAACGACAAAGTCCATACCAAGCGCTGCAACACGTTCCTGGCCGTGCTTCAGCCAGTCCACCGGACCGTCCAGGTAACGGCCCTTCTCGCCGGTTTCTGCGGTTGCAAATGCCGCGGCACAATCGTTCAACGCTTCCCAAGATGGCAATCCGGGGCAGCTGTCTTTTGTCCACATTGGATACCACCAGTCTTCGCGCGTAACTGCATCATGGTCGCCCGCGTCAACGATGCCACCTTTTTCAAGGGCCGCGCGATAGGACGCACCGAATGCGCCTTCCCAAACTTCCATTTCCAGGGTGACGTCACCCAGGCGTACCGATTCATAGACGGCCTGGCTGTCGGTTGTGACATATTCAACGTTGTTGCCCATCTCTTCAAAGATTTGGCCCACAACGTTGGACATCACGATCTGCGACGACCAGTTGTGAATTGGAATGACGATTGGATCGCTGCTGTCTTCGGCGAATACTGCAATAGGCAGGGTCGCCAAGACACCTGCGCACAGTGCTGTAGTGGTTCTTTTCATATTGTTTCTCCCAGTTGGCATGACGTGCATGTATGCAAAACCCTCGCCGTGGATCGGTGAGTTGTTTGCAGGGCAGACATGGCTTCGATTCTGTTCGCGACGCTCGAAAGCCCCGCCGACAGTGTTGCATAATTTTCCTCACAATCAAGTTTTATTCTTAATAAGGATGGGTGTGGCCGGGAAATCTGAAGATTCTACGGTTTCTTGTGTCGACGAGCATTAGATGGCTTAAAGACCGATGAAACGATGATCATAGCCAGTTTGGTAAATAATGTTTACTGTTGGGAAAGTGTGGTGATGCAAAGTGACAGTGGAACCGGCCGCACTTGTAAGGTGTGGCAAGTCGCTTGTATCGCACTGACCCGGCGACATAAGGTAGGGCAGAATGAAAACAGATGTAACTGACGAGACCTTGGTGCCCCAACTTACCCAAGACCCCCACCGCGTACGATCCGACGACCGAGAAAAAGTGCTTGAAGTGGCCATCGGACGCGAAGTGCGAAGCTTTCGGAAGAAAAAAGAAATCACCGTCGCCGAATTGGCGGGCATCACAGGCTTGTCGATCGGGATGTTGTCCAAGATCGAAAATGGGAACACGTCGCCGTCACTGACGACGCTTCAAACGCTTGCCAATGCGCTGTCTGTCCCGTTGACCAGTTTTTTCCGGCGGTTCGAAGAACAACGGCAAGCCGTTCACACGAAATCGGGCGAGGGTGTTGAGTTAGAGCGTGCCGGCACCCGGGCTAACCATCAGTACAATTTGTTAGGTCACATCGGGGCGAATGCCTCGGGTGTTATCGTCGAGCCCTACCTGATCTCACTAACGGCTAAATCAGATGTCTTTCCCACCTTCCAACACGGGGGAATTGAGACCATCTATATGCTTGAAGGTGAAGTGGATTACCGGCACGGCGACGAAGTCTATTCGCTTGAGCCTGGTGACACGCTGTTTTTCGATGCTGACGCACCGCATGGGCCTGAGAAATTGGTCAAGCTGCCCGCGCGGTATCTGTCGGTGATCTCTTATCCGCAGACAAATTGATCTGGGTGGATGTTATTCGCAGAAGTGGAGTTCGCCCAAACCGGTCAAACCGGCTGGGCGAACGCTGTTTCCTGAAAGAACGACTATTTCTTTAGCGGTGGCTCCGTGTCCAAATCCGCCCAGACGCCCATGGATGTGGGCTGTCCGTCGTCAAACTGTGACAGGTAATCCAACATCATCGGCCGATTGTCGATGAAGCCTTTGTAAGTCGCCAGTTCGACGGGAAGATCCCGGATGACACGATGCAGGCGACGGCCCCACTTGGGCACCGTCATTAGGTCCTGAAAACTGCAAAGATAACACCGGATAGGAAAGAGCAGCGCATTGGAGCGCGGCAAACGCCAGAAGGTCTGCAGTTCGACCCGGAGGTGTTGTTTTGACCCGATATTCTCTGGGGTTAGAGTGGTCTTCTGGATACCCCATTTGTGATAATTCTCTGGGCTGGTATCCAGCAGCGGGTTGACCGTCATTGTCCAGTTCAACCGACGAGCCGGTGCGCCTTGCTGGATGTTTAGCAGGAACTTAAGCGCGCGGACGAAGATGCCTTTCTCATGCGCCAAAGGCACCGGGGCATGCCACTCAAAGAAATTCATGCCGATGTCAAAATCCAAAGACCAGTCCGCCTGCGTCGTTACCATGCCAGCGTCCATCCACAGGTTTTCTTCTCGTTGGTCAAGAACCGCAAAATCTCCCTGCGTTTGGCGGGTGATATATTCCATGGGGCCATAGGGCAGGGTGGTTTCATCGAGGAACGTGAAGGTGTCGTCGATCCCCATCGGCTTGTTGATCCAACGCCAACGATCCCCATCCTGATGCAGTTCGAACAGGTCGGGATACTCGCGGGCTTTGGACGTCATGATTAATTCGAGTATGTCCCACCCCGCCAAAGTCATGTGGGGAAGGGACTGACAGCGCAGTGGATCATCGTCCAAGACCATCGCGCGGTCGCGCATTTCTGCTACATAATGCTCGTCGACATCGAAGCTTTTTTCGTAAACTGACCCTTCTGGACCACCGCGGTGCTGCTCCATGTTGACGGCATACATGTAGTCATCTTTGTCGAACGGAAATGGGAAGCGTTTGATCGCCCATTCAGAGTTGCGAAACGAATAATCGTCACGGAAGGTTTCGTCGTTAAACTGTATTGTCATCTCGATCTCCTGTGTTCCCTTACCGCGCGGTTGCCTGTACAGGCCGCATCAGCGGGCACGTAAACTATCTGTCCAAAACCAGTGATTTGCCGACGAAGCGACTGACGCAGGGCATGATCTTCTTGCCCGATGAATGTTCGTCCTCGTCCAGCCAGTGATCGCGGTGGATGAATTCTCCATCTGCCTCAACCACATCTGTTTCGCATTGCCCACACGCACCGCCTCGGCACAGGAAGGGTGCTTGGACACCCTCCCGTTCCATTGCTTCAAGCAGGCTTTCGTTTTCGCCGACCATGATCGTCTTGTCGGACTTGCACAGCCTCACCTCAAACGGCTTTCCGGGTTGGGGTGCTAAAAACTCCTCGGAATGGACGTTGTTGTCGGGCCAACCTGCGGCCGACGCAGTTGCGTGTACCCAGTCGATCATACCTTTAGGTCCACATACATACGTGTGTGTGCCCAAGGGTTGACCGGCCAGAAGGTGCTCCAAATCAATCGCTTGGTTTTGATCGTCGTAGTATATGTGAACCTGATTGGGGTATTTGTAGCTCAGAATATCGACATAGGCCCCAAGCTCCTGGGACCGGGCCGAGTAGTGCAGCTCCCAATTGCCATTTGTTCGTTCCAGCTGCCCGATCATGGACATGAAAGGCGTGATTCCGATGCCGCCTGCCAAAAACACGTGCTTGCGCGCGCGCAGATCAAGGCTGAACAGGTTCACCGGATAGGTGATGACCATCTCATCCCCTTCACGCAGGTTTCGATGCATGAAGAGTGACCCGCCGCGGCCTTGATCGTCACGGCGTATGGATATCGCATAGGTCGAAAGTTCGTTCGGGTCAGACATCAGGGAATATGGGTTCAGCCGAATGCGATCCCCATCCTGCATTTCGACCACCGTGTGCGCCCCACCCGAAAAGGGGGGGAAATCTGATCCATCGCAGCGCGTAAACTCAAAGCGCGTAACAAGCTCGTTCACCGGGACGACTGCACTTACGACGACATCGATCTTTTCGGCGCCAGGCTTGGCTTTCTGTGGGGCTGCGCTCATTCGTAGATCCCCTTAGGTTCGGGCACATTGCCGGGGTCTTCGGCATCAATGCAGACACCTTGATAGGCCGCCAATCGGCGCGAGTAGTGGTCACGCACAAACAGGTTCAGCCCGCAATGGGAGCAAACGAACGGGTCTGTCTCCACATCCTCCGTGATGCCTTTGCAATGAACGCATTGCATACGCCGGGCCACCGATCCACGGTGCTCTGTTTGAATGGCTTCATGTGGAATACCCGCTTCTGTCGCCTCTCGCATCGCTTGGCCCATCAATCCTTCGGTACCAGCCAGATAAAGCTGCATCCCCATATGGGCGTCCTGCAATACGCGACGAATGCGTTGTACGCTCGCCTGATAGGTCGGGCCTTCATAGAACTGCGCAGGCGCCAGCGCCTGAAGCTTTTGGCCGTGATCTGTCCCTTTGGCGATGAAAATGATGTGCGTCTTGGCCATTAAGTCGGGCGTGGCGACATCAAGAATGGCCTCGGCGCCTTCGGCATCAGCGATCATAAGGTGATGATGACCCGGTCTGGCCTGCAACGTGCCCCAAACGGGGCGGCTTTTTATAGAAGGGGGGAATTCGAATTTAGACATTAGGTCCTCGTGCAATGAAAAGCGGCGCGAGGCAGACCCCGCGCCGAACCGATGATCAGCCCTTGGCTGCGCGGATTTTCTTTTCCTTGTCATAGAACGGCATCTCTTCTGCCGTACATGCGATCTCGGCCCCGTCGCTATTGCGTACCGTTAGCTTGGTGCCGGGTTTGGCAGCGGCCACGGGCATCCGGGCAATCCCCACATTGTGGCCGTTCAGCTCTGAATGCATGCCAAATGTGACATGTCCGACTTGTTTGCCATCTTGCAGCAGTTCGGCGCCCTCGTCTGCGGGGGTCGTGCCTTCCAGTCGGACGCCATAAATCTTGAAGCGCTCCTTGCCTTCCAGCGCATAGTGATTTTCGGCGCCGACAAAGCCGGTTTTTCCGGGGGATACTGTGAACTCTAGTCCCAATTCCCAAAGCGTATCACCGCATGCTGATCCGTCTTCAAATGGATAGCTTTCCGAATTGTCGCCCGGATAGAACAGCAAGTAGCTTTCGGTCCGCAACAGATCGAGGGTCGAGAATTGGACAGGCACGATACCCATATCCGCACCGTCCGACAGGATGTTATCCCAAAGGTGCACTGCGTGACGCGCTTCGCAGAAAATCTCGTATCCGCGCTCGCCCGTGTAACCGGTGCGAGAGATCATAACGGGGCAGCCAAACAGTTTGGTCTGCATGATCCCGAAATAGGCAAGGTCGCGAATGCCGTCGATATGTTTGGCCAGGAAATCTACGGCGACGGGGCCTTGCAATGACATATCGTGAAGATCGTCGTCAAAGATCACGGCAACGTTTTTACCAGCCGCGGCGGCCGTCATCTGCTCCATCCCGGTGCCGGTGCCATGCACGACCATCCAGTGGTTCACCGAAATCCGGTAGATAACGCAGTCGTCTATGAACTTGCCTTCTGGGTTCAACATGCACGCATAGACCGAACGTCCCGGCATGATCTTATCCACATTACGGGTTGTCACGCGGTCGATTACGGCGGCGGCGTGCGGACCGGTCAGGTGAACTTTTTTCAGGCCCGATACATCCATCAAACCTGCTTTGGTGCGGATGGCCTCGTAGTCGGCCTTTGCGCGTTCGGGCGTATGGTCATAAAACCATGCAGTCCCCATGCCGTTCCAGTCTTCCAGTTCGCCGCCGATCTCAGCATGTCGTTGAGCAAGGGCGGAGGTTCTCCAGATAATGGCCATCAGATGTTCCCTGTTTTTTGAGTCTTTGTTGCGCGTATTGAGCCTTAGGTGATGTGAAAAATCAAGAATGTAGTGCAACTTTTATTCCTGACAGGCAATTTCGATTGGAAAATAACACGCATATAGGGAAATCATGGCCGCGATCGCGGCTTTGGGGTGTTTTTGCTGATGCAGAAACTTGCATGACAGTTGACAAACCCGCCCTCCATGAAATTAATTACCAGTAAAAATATATTCCTAAAGGGCAAACAATTGCCCGGGAACCAACGAGAGGGAGAGATGCTGTGGAAGGCAATCTTAACGCGTTAACTACCGTTTTTACTGAGTTTTATTACTGGGTGACTGTTGTTTTCATGTTCTTAATCCACGTCGGATTTTGTATGTACGAGGTTGGTGCAAGTCGCCGACGGAATCACATGCACACGCTGATGAAAAACGTCATGATCATCCCTTTGGTGACCGTGACGTTCTTCTTTTTCGGTTGGTGGATTTATTGGGCGTTCCCGCATTTTCCGTTCTTCGGAGGTTTGAATACCGAGGCCGGTGCGGCAAACCTGCCGTGGTCCGAAACCATGGCGACGAACCTGCAAGACCGTATTACCGGCGTGTTCTGGGCAGCGTTCTTGCTGTTCTCGTGGACGGCTGCGTCAATCGTGTCCGGTTCCGTGATCGAGCGCATCAGGTCATCCGCCCTTTGGGTGCACGCAGTGCTGATCGGTTCGGTCTTTTGGATCATCGATGCGGCATGGGGCTGGCACTATGACGGTTGGATGGTCAAGTATCTTGGCTATCACGACGCCTATGCGTCAGGTGTGATCCACGCGATCGCCGGCGGCTATGCGCTTGGTGTGATCATGGTTTTGGGCCCCCGGATCGGCAAGTTCGCCAGCGACGGCACACCGCGCGATATTCCGCCCCATAACCCTTGGCTTCTGACGATTGGGATATTCCTGATCTATACCGGTTTCTGGGGATTTTATGCGGCGTGTAACGTGCCGATGATTTCGCCCGAAGTGATCGGAGGAGAGATCGTTGGAACCACATGGACTGCGACCAATATCTATCTGGCTCCGACAAGCTTGTCGGCCATCACATTTAACTTCCTGATGTCGTTGTCGGGCGGATTGATGGCGGCCTATGTCGTGTCGAAAGGGGATGCGTTCTGGACATTCTCTGGTGGCCTTGCAGGTGTGATTACCGCGTCTGCCGGTAACGATCTTTACCACCCAATTCAGGCAATGTTGATCGCGGCAGTTGGTGTCGTGGTGGCTTATAAGATGCATTACTGGGTCGAGCGTAAGTTCAAGCTGGATGATGCAGTTGGGGCAGTTGCCGTTCACGGATATGCAGGCTTCGTTGGTCTGGTGATTGCCGGGTTTGTCCTTTGGGGCGCTCCGTCCTCACCCTTCGAAGGCTTTGCAACGATCAACCCACTTGGCCAGCTGATTGGCGCGGTGATCATGTTCTTTGTACTGGGTTTCTTGCCTGGCTTTACGGTCGCCAAGATGCAGGCTGCGGCAGGTGTGCTGCGCATCCCGGAAGAAGTCGAGTTGCAAGGTCTCGATTACGCCGAGCATCATGCTTACGAAGATGCAAAGGCCGAAATCATCGAAGCGGACAAAGCTGTCCTTGAAGCTAAAACAACCTGAGTTAGGAGTAGAAAATGTCTACAATCGGATATGAAAGCTGGGCAGTTGACCTGGCCGAAGTTGGCCCCATCTACCCGTTCCAGGGTTGGGAAGTCGCAATGACTATCGTCGGGGTGATCTTCTGGCTGGTCTGGCACCGCATCCAATTTGTGCGTGAAAACGAGCATATTGAAAAGGCGCGTAAGATGGGTGATCCCGAAAAGATAAAAAATGCGCTAGAGCGATACTAGGCAACTTTGTGAGGCGGTGGATCGCACTGCCTCGCTTCTTACCCATAGGAAAATTATATTCCTACTAGTTGACGTCGCCCGCCAGTCTGATAGCCTGCGACTCAATACGGAATTTTGCGGAAAGGATTGCACTATGTGTGGGATCGTCGGACTTTTTCTGAAAGACAAATCACTGGAACCAAAACTGGGTGATATGTTGACGGACATGCTGATCACCATGACCGATCGTGGCCCCGATAGCGCGGGAATCGCGATCTACAGCGGTGACACACAGGGTCGTGCAAAGCTGACGGTGCAGTCAGACAATGCAGACGAAGATTTTTCGAATTTGGCTGATGATCTTGGCAAGCAGCTTGCTGGTTCAGTTACGATGGCCGTCAAGGACACACATGCGGTCCTAGAGGTTCAAGAGGATCAACTAGAGTTGGCCCGAAAGGTGCTTTCCGAAATTCGTCCGACCGTGCGCATGATGAGCCGGGGTGATAGCCTTGAAATCTATAAGGAAGTAGGCCTGCCCAAGGATGTTGCAGACCGTTTCGACCTGCGTGGTATGAGCGGATCTCACGGAATCGGTCACACGCGAATGGCAACTGAGTCTGCGGTGACCACAATGGGCGCACATCCCTTCAACACCGGCCTTGATCAGTGCCTCGTTCACAATGGGTCGCTGTCTAACCACAACTCGCTGCGCCGTAAGTTGCGCCGTGAAGGGGTGCACATCGAAACCGAGAACGACACCGAAGTTGGCGCGGCCTATCTGACATGGCGCATGATGAACGGTGCGACATTGGGCGAGGCGCTGGAAAGCAGTCTTGATGATCTGGACGGGTTCTTCACCTTTGTCGTCGGGACCAAAGACGGGTTCGGCGTGGTGCGTGACCCGATTGCCTGTAAGCCTGCTGTGATGGCGGAAACAGACCAATACGTGGCTTTTGGATCTGAATATCGCGCATTGGTGAACCTACCGGGCATAGAAGACGCCCGCGTCTGGGAGCCTGAACCTGCCACGGTCTATTTCTGGTCTCACAACGCCGCACCAACAGCACACGAGAAAGCCGCCTGATGCAAACATTTGATCTGGAAGCACAGGGTCTGCGCGAACTTAACGCGACCCTGCATGCTCAATCCGAGGATACCAACCAAACACGTTGGGACATTGTTAATCCGAAAGGTAGCCATGCGATTGCCGTCGGTTTGGACGCACCGATTGAGGTGAATGTCAAAGGCTCCACCGGCTATTACTGTGCAGGTATGAACAAACAAGCGACAGTCAATGTCCATGGTTCGGCCGGACCGGGTGTGGCCGAGAATATGATGTCCGGCACTGTCGTGATTGAAGGCGATGCCAGCCAGTATGCCGGTGCGACCGGTCGCGGAGGGCTGTTGGTCATCAAAGGGAATGCCGCGTCGCGGTGCGGTATCTCAATGAAGGGCATCGACATCGTTGTTCACGGAAACATCGGCCATATGAGTGCGTTTATGGCGCAATCTGGCAATCTGGTGGTCTGTGGGGACGCAGGCGACGCCTTGGGCGATTCACTTTACGAAGCACGCCTGTTTGTGCGCGGCGAGGTCAAAAGCCTTGGTGCAGATTGCGAGAAAAAGGAGATGCGCCCTGAGCATATCGAAGTCCTGAAAGACCTTCTGGAAAAAGCTGGCTGTGATGCCAAGCCCGAAGAATTCACACGTTATGGCTCAGCCCGCAATCTTTACAACTTCGATGTCGATAATTCGGCCGCATACTGAGGAGAATGGTATGAAAGACGATAAAAGCCCCTTCTTCTCCCAGACGGCGCCCATCCAATCAGCGACATTCAGCAATCCGATCAACGCCGAAATCCGTCGTGCGGCCGATACAGGGATCTATGACATCCGGGGTGGGGGCGCAAAACGCCGCGTCCCGCATTTCGATGATCTGTTGTTTCTGGGCGCTTCGATCTCTCGTTATCCTTTGGAAGGGTATCGCGAGAAGTGCGAGACCAAGGTGACGCTGGGAACGCGCTTTGCGAAGAAGCCGATCGAACTGGATATCCCGGTCACAATCGCTGGTATGAGCTTTGGCTCGCTGTCGGGCGGGGCTAAGGAAGCCTTGGGGCGCGGAGCCTCGGCGGCTGGCACATCAACGACCACCGGCGACGGTGGGATGACGGAAGAAGAACGCGGTCATTCAAGCAAGCTTGTCTATCAGTACCTTCCGTCGCGCTACGGTATGAACCCAGATGACCTTAGACGGGCGGACGCCATCGAAGTTGTGGTCGGGCAGGGTGCCAAGCCCGGAGGCGGCGGTATGCTGTTGGGCCAAAAGATCAGCGACCGGGTTGCTGAAATGCGGACATTGCCCAAAGGTATCGACCAACGGTCAGCTTGTCGTCACCCCGACTGGACGGGCCCCGACGATCTGGAGATTAAAATCCTCGAACTGCGCGAAATCACGAATTGGGAGAAACCCATCTACGTGAAGATCGGCGGCACACGTCCCTATTTTGACACCACGCTCGCCATTAAAGCCGGTGCTGACGTAGTGGTTCTTGACGGTATGCAGGGCGGTACAGCCGCCACGCAGGATGTGTTCATTGAACATGTCGGGCTGCCGACATTGGCGTGCATTCGGCCCGCCGTTCAAGCGCTTCAGGATCAAGGACTGCATCGTGAGGTTCAGCTGGTTGTCTCCGGTGGCATTCGTACGGGTGCCGACGTGGCGAAAGCCTTGGCGCTTGGTGCGGATGCGGTTGCCATCGGAACCGCTGCGCTGATCGCATTGGGTGACAACGACCCGAAATGGGAAGACGAATACCAAAAGCTTGGAACAACCCATGGTGCCTATGATGATTGGCACGAAGGGCAAGACCCAGCCGGCATCACGACGCAAACGCCCGAGCTGATGGCGCGATTTGACCCCATTGAAGGGGGGCGCCGGTTGCGCAACTACTTGAAGGTTTTGACGCTAGAAGCACAAACCATTGCGCGGGCCTGTGGCCACAACCACATGCACAATCTTGAACCGGAAGATCTGGTGGCTCTGACGATGGAGGCCGCCGCGATGGCCAAGGTTCCGCTGGCCGGTACTGATTGGTACCCCGGCAAACCGGGTACTTCTTACTAACGACTAAAACGAAGGGCGCGACCAAAGCGGTACGCGCCCTCATCATTTGACGAACAGGGAAAGACACATGACGACTGATCTTGCCAAATTTGCCAAAGACAACGGTGTAAAATACTTCATGATCTCGTTTACGGACCTATTCGGGGGCCAGCGCGCCAAGCTGGTTCCGACGCAGGCCATTGCAGACATGCAGGAAGACGGAGCAGGGTTCGCGGGTTTCGCCACTTGGCTAGACCTGACACCCGCGCATCCCGATATGCTTGCGGTACCTGATCCAGAGGCTGTGATTATCCTTCCATGGAACAAGGAGATTGCTTGGGTGCCCGGCAATTGTGTGATGGAAGACGAAGATGTCGCTCAAGCGCCGCGCAACGTGCTGCGTCGCTTGATTGCGGAGGCCGCCGATGAAGGGATGCACGTTAAAACGGGTATTGAGGCTGAGTTCTTCCTACTCACACCATCAGGTCAGGAAATCAGCGATCCCAGCGATACCGCCGCCAAGCCATGTTACGATCAACAAGCCTTCATGCGCCGTCTGGATGTCATTCGCGAGATCAGCGACTATATGTTGGAACTTGGTTGGCTGCCCTACCAAAACGACCACGAGGACGCCAATGGGCAGTGGGAGATGAACTGGGAATTCGATGATGCGTTGGCCACCGCTGACAAGCACAGTTTCTTCAAGTTCATGGTGAAAACGGTCGCCGAAAAGCACGGCTACCGCGCGACGTTTATGCCCAAACCAATCGAGGGTCTGACTGGCAACGGATGTCACGCGCATATCTCAGTCTGGGATGCGCCGGGCGCGGCGGCGAAAACCAATGTCTTTGCCGGTGAAGGTGATGGCCAAACTGGAGAGGTCGGCCTTTCTGAACGCGGTAAGCACTTCCTTGGCGGGATCATGAAACACGCCAGCGCGCTGGCTGCGATCACCAACCCGACGGTCAACAGCTACAAACGCATCAATGCGCCACGCACGATGTCGGGGGCCACATGGGCACCGAATACCGTGACATGGACGGGCAACAACCGTACCCATATGGTGCGTGTTCCGGGTCCGGGCCGGTTCGAACTGCGCCTGCCAGACGGGGCGGTGAATCCGTACCTTTTACAAGCGATCATCATCGCAGCGGGTCTGTCCGGCATCCGTTCCAAGGCCGACCCCGGCAAGCGTCATGACATTGATATGTATGCTGATGGCCATAAGGTTAAGGGGGCGCCAAAACTGCCGCTAAACATGCTGGATGCATTGCGTGAGTATGATAAGGACAAGGCGCTGAAAGCAGCGATGGGTGAAGAGTTCAGCGCGGCCTATCTGAAGATGAAGATGGAGGAGTGGAACTCCTTCGTATCTCACTTCAGCCGGTGGGAGCGGGACAATACGCTCGATATCTAACAAATTGTCCCTTTGTTTGGCTCAGGGGATCGCAACGCATACGTGAAACGACGACAACGAGCCTCTTTCAGAGGCCGTTTTCGTTTGTAGACTGCGGTGGTGTTAGCCTGTCCAACCCAGCCCGGCCGAAATCGAGTTGATCGACTGAAGCAGAGGCACCGAAACCGCGCCCTCTTTTCGTTCCTGACGCGCGTTGCGGAGCAATCTTACTTGAAGCTTGTTGATCCGATCCAGATCGGTGCGGCGTTGTTCAAACCGTCTGCGCAGGTTAGGAAAGCGGTCAGCGATACTGGGGTCGCCCGTCAAGAACCGTACTGCATTGCAAGTCTGGTCGTATTCCCGCCGAACAGCGCCATATACCTGATCACGAGCGACGGCATCGGTCACAAGGCCGGCATAGACTTCGGCGATGGTCATGTCGGCTTGAAACAGGGATTTCTCGACCTCGTCTACAACTAACCGAAACAGTTTGGAGGTCTGGAACATCCGGTGGAGCGTGTCGATTCCTTGCGAGCCACGAAACCTACGGAAAGTGTCGATGGCCGTTCCGAAACCATACCAATTGGTGATCAGGTGCCGGTTTTGCGACCAGGCGAAGACCCATGGGATGGCCCGCAGGTCTGACAAACCCGCCGCTCCGAAGCGTTTGGCAGGGCGGGAGCCGATCCTAAGCAAAGCCAGTTCCTCGACCGGGCTTGCCTGCGTGAAATAGTCGATGAACCCATCCTGATGCAGCAGGGATGTATAAGTCGTTTGCGATACGTTGGATAACGCATCAAACGCGTCCTCGAATTCTGGTTCTATCGGCTCTTTCTGTGGCTTCAAAGAATGTGTCAGGGCGCTGGCCGCCAGAAGCTCAAGGTTGTTTGCCGCCGTCCCACGGTTGGCGTATTTTGCTGAAACTACCTCGCCTTGTTCGGTGATCCTCATCCTACCAGCGACGGTCCCCCCAGGCTGTGCAGCAATCGCCCGACCAGCGGGGGCACCGCCGCGACTAACGGAGCCACCCCGACCATGAAAGAACGAGGGCTTGAACCCTAGATTCGCCAGGCTGCGGGTGATTTTACGTTGTGCACGGTCCAGTTCCCACGTTGCGGTTAGGAAGCCTCCGTCCTTGTTGCTGTCGGAATATCCAAGCATAATTTCGATGGCGCTGCCGCCGGTCTTCAGACTTCGGCGGGCAAGTGGAACGTCAATTAGCTCTTTTAGTATCGCGGGCGCGGCTTGCAGGTCCGCGATGGTCTCGAATAACGGAACCACCTTAATCGCCAAGGTTTCTGTTCCGAATCCCGTATATCTGGCCAGAAGATAGACGCCTAAAAGATCATCCGCAGATCGGGTCATCGATAAGATAAACGGGCCAATGGCATCTGGGTCAGGACCGCTTGAGACGTCGCGCATCAGTTCCAACAAGCTTAAAAGCTCGCTGGTTTCATCAGAAAGCCGATCCCGCTTCATAAAAGGCAGACCATGAGACGAGATTTGCGTGCGCAGCCGCGCAGACCACTCCGCAGTTCCGTATTCAATCTCGTCCAGCTGTTGGTGGGTCCAGATCTCGGACAGGGCCCGGGTCGTGACCGTGGAATTCTGACGTACATCCAAGGTCACGGTACGAAAACCAAAGACCTCGGCACGCCACCGGATCGGTTGGATAAACGCCTTTGCTAGTGATGTAGCGTTGATCGCCATCAAAGCATCCTCGATGGCCTGGATATCTGCAATGAAATCCCGAACATGGCCGTACGAGCTGATTTCCAAGCGGGTTTTGATGGCTCCGATCGACTTGCGAAGGGTCTCGTCGTTGTTGCGGGGGGACGCGGGAACTGCATTGATGATGGTCGCCAACCGCTCGCGATGCTTGGTCGGCAGCGGGCAGATATGGTCCGAGATGCTGATCTGTGCAGCTGCTACATTTAGAAGATCAAGATACTCTGCTAACACCACTGACCGCGAGCGGCGAAGAGCGAGCGCCGTCATGTCCGTGGTCACATTGGGGTTGCCGTCACGGTCGCCACCGATCCAGCTGTGAAACCGGATACATGGCGTGGTTTGGGTCGATAGGATGTCTGTCGCAGCCTCAAAGCGTTGGTACACCTGCGGGACTGCATCGAAGATACTGTCGCGAAAGAACTGAAGCCCCCAGTCGATTTCATCGGAAAGCGAGGGGCGAGTAAGGCGCAATTCTCCCGTAAGCCAGAGAAGTTCAATCTCGTTCTCGATATCTTGCAGAAGGGCAAAGCGTTCAGTAGCGGTCCATCGGTCTGTCTCTAGTTTAACAAGGCAACGATAGATGCGTCGGTGGATCTCAAGCACAGTGACGCGTTTGGCTTCCGTTGGATGTGCGGTCAGGGTGGGACCAACGGACAAGTCGGAAATTGCTTTTAACAAAAGCGCTTTGTCTGTGCTGGCCGCAGACGAAACTGCTTGGGAAAAACTTCCTGCAACGGAGGCGGTCCCCGCTTTTTTCTCTTGCCCGCGCCGTTTCCTGATTTCAGAGTTTTCATCAACAATGCGGCACAGTTGGAACCAAATGGTCATCGCTTGCAGATACGGCGTTGCGGCGTTCCCATGGGGAACTTCCGCATTGGGTACTTCGACCCAATCAAGAACATGCGGGGCGCGACGTTGAAGAACATTTCGCCATAGCTGCGCAACCGTGTCCCGCAGGTTTGCGGCGTAGTCGCTTTCGCGATCCACCTCTGCCTGCTTCGGGTTTGGTTGTGCCGATGGCATCAGATCACGCGATCCCTTGGGGGACGGCCATGAAAGAAATCATCAAGGTTATCGAGCACGCGGAACCCCATCTGCTCGCGCGCCTCGCGGGTGGCGCTGCCAAGATGCGGCAGCATCACCAGATTGTCGCATTGTAATAGGTCAGGGGAAATCTGTGGCTCGCCGTCGAAAACATCCAAAGCGGCGCCGCCGATGGTGTTGAACATGAGGGCCTGAATAAGAGCGTGTTCATTCACGACTTCACCGCGTGCCGTGTTGATGAGAAACGCGTTGGGTTTCATTAAGTCCATGCGGCGTCCATCGATCAAATGCCGGTTCTCGGCACCCCCAGGGCAATGCAGCGAAATGAAGTCGCAAAGCGGAAGAAGATCGTCGACTGATTCAACTTGCCTCGCGCCATACTCGGCCAGAATGTCTGGGGCCACCTTGCTGCGGTTCTGAACGACGATGTCCATCCCGAACCCGAAATGCGCGCGTCGCGCCATCTCGCGACCGATGCGCCCAAAGCCGATGATTCCAAGTGTTTTGCCGCTGACCTTCGTGCCGACCAGATGTGTTGGCCGCCAACCGGTCCAAGCACCTGCACGCAGCTCGCGTTCACCTTCGCCTGCGCGTCGTGCAGCCATTAACAAAAGGGTCATAGCAATGTCCGCGGTACACTCGCTTAGAACATCGGGCGTATTGGTGACCGTCAGGTTCAAGTCGCGCGCAGCTTTTTCGCAGATATGCGAATACCCAACCCCATAGTTGCCCAAGATTTTGGCTTGAGGGCGCTTCACATCCAAAGCCTCGGCGCTGACGGTATCAGTGACGGTCGGTAGAACGGCGTCGAAATTCTTCATCGCGTCGCGTATCTCGGCAGGGGTGAGAGGCTTGTCCGACGTGTTGAACGTCGCTTCATAGTCTGACGCCAGTTGTGCTTCGACGGCTTCCGGCCAGCGCCGTGTGACAAGAACTGATGGTTTCGTCATGCCGTCGCCTCCAGCACGTGGGCCTCCATCACACGGGCGATGGTTTCGCCGATGACGGCCGGGTTTTCAGCCACCGTCACGCCAGCCGCCTCAAGGATTTCAACTTTCTCGCTCGCACTCTCGCCAAAGGCCGAGATGATCGCACCAGCGTGGCCCATGGTCCGACCTTTAGGGGCGGTCAGACCTGCAACGTAAGCCACCACAGGTTTGGTCACATGCTCGCGCACATATTCAGCGGCTTCCGCTTCTTGCGGCCCGCCAATCTCACCAATCATACAGATCAGGTCAGTGTCCTCATCGTCTTGAAACTGCTGAAGGATGTCTTTGAACGAGGATCCGTTGATCGGATCTCCGCCAATACCAACGGATGTAGATATGCCAATGCCGCGTTCTTTCAGCTGAGCGGCCGCTTCATATCCCAAAGTACCCGACCGACCGATGATCCCGACATTCCCTTGCAGGTAAATGTGGCCTGGCATGATGCCAAGCAGCGCTTTGCCGGGGCTGATCGTGCCTGCACAGTTCGGACCAGTCAAAACCATGCGACGCTCTTTCGGATAGCGATACATGTAGCGCTTTACCCGGATCATATCCTGCGCGGGGATGCCGTCAGTGATGCAAACGCAGTACCGGATGCCTGCATCTGCAGCCTCCATAATACTGTCAGCGGCAAAAGGAGGGGGCACAAAGACCAAGCTGGCTTCCGCCCCGGTCGCAGCAACGGCGTCCTTAACGGTGTCAAACACAGGTACGCCTTCCACGGTTTCACCGCCCTTGCCGGGAACGACGCCGCCCACAACATTGGTTCCGTATTGGATCATGTCCTTGGTGTGAAAACGGGCCATCTTGCCGGTGATGCCTTGCACAATGACTTTCGTATCTCGATCCAGATAGATGCTCATTTTACAGCCCTCATTCTTGTGTCTTGAGTCAGGTCTTGTTGCCATGCACCAACCGCGCGCTCTGCGGCTTCCATCAAGGTGTTGGCGCGAATGATAGGCAGGCCAGATTTCGCGAGGATCTTCTGCCCCTCGTCGACATTGGTTCCGGCCAGACGGACGATTACGGGGACATCGACTTGTACTTCTTTCAATGCGGAAACCACTCCTTCTGCGACCCAATCGCAGCGGTTGATCCCGGCGAAAATGTTCACCAGAACGGCTTGTACGTTGTTGTCCGACATCACCAATCGAAACGCTTTAGCGACGCGCTCTGGTGTTGCCCCTCCACCGATATCCAAGAAGTTTGCAGGCTCTCCACCCGCCAATTTGATCGTGTCCATGGTCGCCATGGCAAGGCCGGCACCATTCACGATGCAGCCGATATTGCCTTCCAGACCGACATAAGACAGCCCGCGATCAGCCGCGCGGCTTTCACGCGGGTCTTCTTGGCTTTTGTCACGTAGCTCACTGATTTGCGGGTGGCGAAACAAGGCGTTGTCGTCAAACGTCATCTTCGCGTCGAGCGCCAGAATGCGACTGTCACCAGTGACCACAAGCGGGTTGATCTCAACCATTGTGGCGTCCAGTTCGGTAAACGCGCGATAGCACCCCTGAAGAGTTCGCACCATCTGGGCATTTAAGGCGGGGTCAAGCCCCAGCGCAAATGCGATCTCTCGGGCCTGAAACTCCTGCAGCCCGACGGCGGGCTCAACAATGGCGCGCACAATTGAGTCTGGTTCGTTTTCCGAGATGTCCTCGATCTCCATACCGCCTTCACCGGATGCAACAATCATCACGCGTTGGCTGGTGCGATCCAGAACAAAACCAAGGTAAATCTCGCGATCAATCTGCACACCGCTTTCGACATAAACGCGGTATATGCCTTTGCCTTCAGGGCCGGTTTGGTGCGTGACAAGCTTGCGACCGAACATGTTTTCGCAAGCGTCCTGAATTTCTTGATCTGACTTGCAGACCTTGACGCCACCCACTTTGCCGCGACCGCCTGCGTGGACTTGTGCCTTGACGACCCAGGTGTCGCCGCCCAACTCACGTGCGCGATAGGCGGCTTGCTCGGGGCTGTAGGCCAGCGCACCGGGCGGGACGGCGATGCCAAAATTGGAAAGCAATTCCTTGGCTTGGTATTCGTGAATATCCATCTGGTCGCTCCTTATTCGGCGGCTATTGATGTGCCGTAGCGGCTGTCCAGCACGGCATCGACCGCGTCTTGATCCACATTGCCACCCAACGCGCGGATGGCGTCAGCGAACAGCAAAGTGATTTTGCGAATAGCCCCGCGGTCAAGTTGATTAAGGATGCCGATGCGCACTTGAACGGGCTCTGAGAGGGTGGGCCAAATACCAAACCCGTCAGCACGACAGTTCTGGACCAGCTCCATCTCGCGTCCCGCAAGTTCTTTTGGAAGGTTAAGGACAACGAGGCTTTTCATGTCCGACGTCACTTCACATCCCATGGCGATCACGGCTTCGCGCAGGACTTCTTCGTGCAGGCGGTAGGCGTCGGAACGTTTGGCCAAAGTCTCTTCAAGGGTCAGCCGAAGGGCTTCGTGGAACGCTGCCACCGCGTAACCTGAATGAGTTCTATGATACGTGCCTTTCTCGATATCTTGCCCGTCGACGATGCCCCAGTGGCGGGCTTCGAAGATTGGATGTTGCGCATAGGTGTAAGCGCCGTTTGTCTTCAAAATTTCGATGTATGCATCGGTGAAGCTGACGGGGGCATAGGTCAGCGGCAAGCAGCAAATTCCTTTCTGGGGGCAAGAGGCCCAGCCAACCACACCCGGATAGTCATCGATCGAAAAGTCGTCGACCCCCAGCGAGGATACCGCATCGATCAGACCCATAGCACCATGGCGTTGGCAAGCATCCGAAAAACCCTGAAGGTCGTTGATCCGCCCTGACCCGGTTTCCCAATGCGCCATGAACGCCCATTTGGGCTTGTGTTCGGCAAGCGCTTTGTCGACCGTATGTGCGTCGACTGATGTCCCGTGGGGAATGTCGATGACGATGACCGAGGCGGGCGAAGGATTCATTGGATCAGCGACCAACTCCTCGCGGGTCGAGGCCTTGATACGCAGGGTAAGCGCGTCGATCCCCGAAAAGGTGCCATTTGCGAAAGCGACGACCGTGTCGCCGGGTAGGACCGCCGAAAACATGGCGTCGAGGGCGCTCCACCCAGTACCGGCCACCGCGAACGTGTGTGCATTCCGGGTGCCCCAAATTTGGCGCAGCATGTGTTTGCATTCGACTATGCCGCGCAGAACGTCGCCTTGCATGTGGTCCGCCACCCCGGCCGACGCAAATCGCTCAAGCACTCGGGGGTCGGTGTTGCCCGGTCCGGGACCGGCAGCCAGCGTGTTGGGAATTTCAAGTTGTGGGAAATTTGAGCCGGTCATGGATCGTTCCTCTGTTGGTCTGTCGGTGAATCAATTCACGCTTGTCATTCAGCAAGCCAGCCCTTGAGAAAATCGGCAACATTCGTTAGATGTGCTTTTGGGTATCTAAAAGCATGGTTTAAAACCTACCCATATTGGTAAGTATGCGGCTGTATGCCGGAAAATACCCCACCTAAACGGGTGGTTTATTCGTATTTCTGTAAGGAAATTAGATGCTTAACGAAACTGATCGACCCATTGACGTGATGCTGGCAGACGCAAATCCGCTGGTTTTATCTGCGATGTCTGAGATTTTCGAACGCGATCCGAGATTCTCGTTGGTTGCGACGTCTGCAACAGCGGAAGGCTTTCTTGGCACCGTGATGCGTGTTCCCGTTCAGATCGGGATTATCGACTGGAACCTGCCGGTGCTGGGCGGCGCGAAACTGATCGAGGTTTTGCGCGAACACGAAAGCGCGCCGAAGCTGATCGTCTATGGCGAAGACATCCGCGATTTACCGCGTTTGGCGATGAGCGCGGGGGCGGCTGGATTTGTGTCGCGGTCAGGGGACGTCGAAAACCTGTTGAGCACCTGTGTCGAAGTCGCGGCCGGAAAAATGGTTTTCCCGTTTGTCGACATTCGCGAGCTACAAGCCGACCCGATTCAAAGCCTGAGCAGGAAGGAAAGGTTGATCCTGGAAGCCCTGTCAACTGGGCGCACAAATCGGGAGCTTTCGGAAGAGCTGGGGATATCGCTTAACACGGTCAAATTTCACCTGTCGAACCTGTATGACAAACTGTCGGTGAAGAACCGTGCCCAAGCGATTGCGTTCTACTATTCGTCGCAACTTCCTGGCGGCGATTGATCGCAGAAATAAAGTTCCAATTGTGTACCATTGCACGCAATAAAATTACTTGACTTGTGCTTTTTTCGCCCTTTTGTCTGTCCGTCACGCAACCCGACCAAGCACAAGGAGTGGTCAGACATGAGTTTTCACCCAATCGAACAAGCACCCGCCCGTCTAAATCGCAGCGAGTTGGCCGTTCCCGGCAGCCAGCCGCAAATGTTTGAAAAAGCGGCACAATCAGATGTCGATGTGATCTTTTTGGATCTGGAGGATGCGGTTGCGCCAGATGAGAAGGCACAGGCCCGTAAGAACATCATTCAAGGGCTGAATGAGGTCGATTGGAACACCAAAACCATGTCGATTCGTATCAACGGTTTGGACACGCATTACATGTATCGTGACGTGGTTGACGTCATTGAGCAGGCCGGAGAACGGTTGGATTTGATCATGATTCCGAAGGTTGGAACGGCAGCGGATGTCTATGCGGTGGACATGCTGGTGACCCAGGTTGAAGACGCAATGGGCCTGACCAAACGCATCGGATTTGAGCACATAATCGAGACCGCATTGGGCATGCAAAATGTGAACGAAATCGCAGGGGCTTCGAAGCGGAATGAAAGCCTTCATTTCGGGGTCGCTGACTACGCCGCCTCCATGCGTGCACGCACCACTGTTATCGGCGGCGTGAACGAGCATTATTCGGTCCTGACCGACCCGGACGAAGATGGAAGCCGGCAGGTGCATTGGTCGGATATGTGGCACTCGGCCATTGCCAATATGGTGGTTGCAGCTCGTGCAAATGGACTGCGGCCTGTGGACGGGCCATTCGGGGATTTTTCCGATCCTGACGGCTACAAAGCCGCTGCTTACCGTGCAGCGGTTTTGGGGTGCGAAGGCAAATGGGCCATACACCCCAGCCAGATTGCTTTGGCCAACGAGGTGATGAGCCCCTCGGACGCGGAAGTCGAAAAAGCGCAACGCATCTTGAAAGCGATGGCCGAGGCCGAGGCGGCGGGCAAAGGCGCAGTATCGCTGGATGGACGACTGATTGACTATGCCTCGATCCGTCAGGCAGAAGTGTTGGTGGAGAAAGCCAAACAAATTGCAGCGTGATGGACGACGTGAAGCTTAGAAATATTGCCCGCACCCTTTTTACAGAAGGGGTGCGGGCGGCCGACCCTGGGAAGGCCGTATCTCGGGCATTGGTGGAACAACCTTTGCCAGACCTGAATGCAGGAACGCAGTATATTATTGCGATAGGCAAGGCGGCGGGGGCTATGATGAAAGCCGCGCTAAGCTGCGTACCTTCGGGGCAGAAGTGTCGAGCCATCGCAGTCACCAATTATGAGAACGCGTTCGAATTGCCAGGGTGTGAAGTTTACACCGCGGCCCATCCGGTGCCGGACGAAAACGGACTGAAAGCTGGGATGGCGGTAAAGGAACTCGCGGCTTCCGCGGGTCCGAATGATCACGTTCTTTGCCTTGTTTCGGGTGGCGGTTCTGCTTTGTTGCCGGCCCCCAAAACGGGGATGACGCTTGCGGACAAAGTAGAGGTAAACAAGATATTGTTGGCGAACGGTTTTGATATCATCGAGACCAACCTCGTCCGTCAAAACCTTTCGGAACTGAAGGGTGGGGGGCTTGCACAGCTGGCGTCTCCGGCCAAGATCCGGACCTTGATCCTGTCTGATGTGATTGGCGATGATCCATCTGCCATCGCAAGCGGTCCAACGGCCAAGCCCTTGGGTTCTGCACAAGAGGCGATTGATACCCTGAAATCGCGCGGTGTTTGGGAGGCAATGCCAGAGCGCGCGAAGGTGGTTCTTGCGGGGGGTATGGACAAGGAAACAACCGATATCGACGTTGTTAATAGTGTCATTTGCTCGAATACGCACAGCTTGGAGGCTATCGCAGATGCGGCAGACGGATTGTCGCCTCGTATAATCACGGCACAGCTGGGTGGAGACGTAAATGACGCGGCGAACAGTATTCTATCGACTATCGATTCCATGCGCGGGACAGGCCCAAAAGTGCTTATTTGGGGCGGTGAGACGACTGTTACGTTGACGGGAAACGGGAAAGGTGGGCGCAATCAGGAGCTTGCGCTGAGGGTTGCCTTAAAGGCTGAGACTCTGCCCGGAAATTGGGTGTTTCTGAGTGGCGGTACGGATGGCCGGGATGGCCCCACACACGCGGCAGGTGGAATTGTTGATGCAAACACGATCAAGCGCATTTCAGAGCGCGGCGAAGATGCGGCGGCCCTTCTCAGAAACAACGATAGCAACAAAGCGCTCGATCTAGCGGGTGATCTTTTGACGACTGGGGCGACGGGAACAAATGTGGCCGATATTCAGCTTTTCATGATGGGCAAATGAACGCAACATAAGTCCAAGCCGTGTTGGAGCCACTATGAGGAGTGGCCGGTGCTCATCAATCCTTGTCTAGGGAACGTAGGTTTGGTATTTTTCCCAAAATGAATAAAAATTTATGCGTGGGAATATGTGTACCTTGCTCACGGGCCGTTTGAAGAAACAGCGGCTGTCTGTAAAATGAAAGACCTCTGGAGGCTCTGATTTTTCCGGGATAACCTTTGATAGGACCGCCTGGCAAAGCGGAGGATGGTAGATGCAAAGTTTTCAACCCAACTTCAAGCCCAAGCGCTCGGCTGGTCATGCAGAGATCGTGGACAGCGACGCGGTGACGGTCGAGATTTTCGTCGGTCCCGATTTCGACAGTCTTGAAACATCCAGTATCACCCGAACACTCCGTGAGGCAAATGAACTGCTTCAGAAAAAGGCCTTTGATTGGCGCTTTATTTCCGACCAGCCCGGGCTTGTTGATGCGCGCGGTGGGATGATTGTCCGGGCAGAGCCGGCAATTGATGAGCACGGTTTCTCGGACATCATGTTTGTTGTTGGGGGTGACAGTGGTGCGTCTGCCGTGTGGCTTAAGCGAGCGCGCCAAGCGCAAAGGCAATCGCGAAAGGTGGTTTTGTTTTCCGATGCCGCAACGGCCTATATTCAAAATACCCAAAATCCCAAGGGGAATGTGACCACCCATTGGCGGGATGCCGCGACATTGCGCGAGGCCGGGTATCATCCGAAAATCACCGACCATCTGGCCGAAGTGTCTGACGGGCTGGTTACCGCCGCGGGCGCAGGTTCCACAATAGAAATCGTATTGGGCATCATTTCGGCCTATCTGGATCCGTTAGCCGTCGCGGAACTGGCCAATATTTTGCTTCTTGAGACCATTCGAAAAAGCAACGCGGACCAACCAAAAGATTTGGCGGCCAGTACATCACTTTGGAATTCGCGTGTGACCAAAGTCATCCGTGTGATGGAAGATAACATCACCGACCCCTTGGATATGCAGTCTTTGACCCGCGAGGTTGGAATGTCCTCGCGGCAGGTGGAGCGTATCTTCCGCGAATTCTTTGATCAGTCTCCGGCCAAATTTTACAAGCAACTCAGGACCAAAAAGGCGTGGGCGCTGGTCGAAGCGACGCCCTTGCCATTGGCAGAGGTTGCCGTGGCCACGGGCTTTGGATCGGTCAGCACGCTGTCGCGCGCTGTGCGCGACCAATATGGTGTGTCTCCTGCGCAGGTGCGTGCGAGAAAAGATGTGTCGTTGATGAAGATCGGGTGAGCGGGGCGATCATTGCACATAGATGTGCAATAAATGATTTGCGACCAAACCAGTTGGTTGTCGAGAGTGTCTCATAATCTGGTGTTAGCTGCACGTTCCCGAACACACTAGGTCGCGAGGTACCCGATGCCTGCAAAGGCCAATATACACCCGAGCCATTGCGACGGCGTCATCTTTTCCTTCAGAAATAACCAAGCAAGGATGATTGTGATCAGTCCGAATATTGACGAGGCCACCGACGCATAGTGCGCGGATGGCAAATTTCCCGCCGACAAAACCAAAAGCAGTGCAATGCCGTCGAGAATACCCAACACGATAATATAGGGCAGGGCCTTCCGACCGGGCCATAAGGGCAATGAAAGTACAAGCAATATAGGTACCAGCAAGAGCACACCTGTCATACGGGTGATCAGGATTGTGGGAAGGTCTTGGGCAATTCGAGCGGCCTCTTGCCCCAGTGCAAACGTGGTCGCAAACCCTATAGCCGCGACAACGGACAGCGCAATCGTCGGCCCCTTGGCAGGTGTGTGATCCTCTTCTGCGTGCGAGAATACGGACACGATCGCAATCCCAGCGACGACTAATAACACCGCGCCCAGCTGGGTTAAGGAGACCTGCGCCCCCACCAAACTCGCGAAGGCAACGGACAGGATCGGAAAGCTTCCGATCACAGGCGCAACGATCCGCACGGGTCCTCGGTGAAACGCGCCATAAAGGGCCATACTGCCAAACAAGAAAGCGACCCCCGCCGACATCGAATACATTATCGCGGTTGTCGGTACAGGTTCGATTCCGCCAATGATTCCCATCGCGATGATCTGGAATATGGCACCAATTGACAGCACACCCAGCAAGGTTGCCATCAATGGTGTGGATTGGCTGAGTTTGCGAATTGTCACATCGTGAATGCCCCAGCACAATGCTGCAATAAGGCCAAGCGTGATGGCATTCATGTTTTGAACCTCAGTTCTTCGGACATGTGCAAATACATCTCTGGCCGGTGCTGTTTTTCTTGCGGATTCGAATTGGCCGAACTATTCTTACCATTAAACAAAGTTTCCACTCATGCAACGCCATCTGTTGCGAAGGAGGCCATGATGCTGGACGACAATATCGCAAAAGTGGTGCCTGGGCCGCCTAGACCTAGCGTCATTATGCAGCCGAGTATATTTTCTTTGCCGCCAGGTACAGAAAGATATGCGGTCGAAGGCTGTGGTGCGGTTCTGGTCCGGGTGGAGCAGGGCGACAAAGTTAGGGTGGTCAACACTGAAGGCGGCCAGCCGTGCGAGATCGTTTGTGCTGGGCCAGATGGTAAGGCCGATAACGGGCTTTTGGATGCACCTGCACAAGGCCCCGCGCGCGGGTTGATGGGGCTCCTTGCCAGCACGAATGATCAGTCTCTTCGGGGATTGCGCATTGGACTTGAGGCCCGCGATATTGACCTATCGTCGGGTGTGGCCGTGCATCTGTTTGACAGTGCTACACCTGCCGGGACCGAAGAAGAGTTTATCGCTACACGCGATGGCGTAATCGTTGTCGTGGCCCCCCATCCAAACCCAACGGGTGTAATGGATTATGAGGCGCAAGACACTGCCACGCCGTTAACACTTTGGGTCAGGCGAACTGTGATAAAGCAGGTTGCACGGTTTGAATTGCCGGACCCGTTGGCGGACCCTTTGGCCGACATTCGCGTCCATAGCCAGACCGCCGAGGCCTATTTTGTTAAGGCCGGTGATTACATCCAAATCCTCGATGTGGACGGAAGGCAATGCACTGATTTTGAATGCTTTTCTGCGCGAAAACTTGATAAGGGGATCGAGCATGCGCTCGATGTGACGACCACGCGGACATTGATGGGTCATGCCTATCCGATGCCCGGACTGCACGCAAAGTACTATGATCAAGAAATGCTGCCGTTGGTCGAGGTCGTGCAGGATACATGTGGACGTCATGATGCATTCGCACTGGCATGTTCGGCAAAGTACTACGATGATATCGGGTATCCTGGGCATGTAAATTGTTCAGACAATTTCAATGCCGCGCTGGCTGACTTCAATGTCACTGGTCGACCGGGTTGGATGGCCATCAATTTTTTCTTCAACACGTTTTTAGACGAACACGGTGTGATGTATTCAGACGAGCCTTGGTCGCGACCTGGCGACTATGTGCTCTTGCGTGCTTTGACCGATATCGTGTGTGTAAGTTCGGCCTGCCCGGATGACACCACAGCCGCCAACGGCTGGAACCCAACAGATATCCACGTTCGCACCTATTCGGGCGAAGAGAAATTCCAACGCTCGGTTGCGTATCGACCGACCCCTGATGCGGACGCAAAGATGACCAAACAAACCGGATTTCACGATAGTTTTGCAAAACACACGCGCAATTTTATCGAGTATAATGGCTATTGGCTTGCCAACTGCTTTGCCGAGGCCGGCCCGATCGAGGAATACTGGGCGTGCCGGCAAAAAAGCGTGATCATGGACCTGTCACCCCTGCGCAAGTTCGAGATCACCGGTCCTGACGCAGAAGCTCTGTGCCAGTATATTTTCACTCGCAATATGAAGACGCTCGCCGTGGGAGGCGTGGTCTATACCGCGATGTGCTACGAGCATGGCGGCATGATTGACGACGGAACTGTGTTCCGGCTGGGTAAGGACAATTTCCGCTGGATTGGTGGCAGTGACTATGGTGGCGAATGGATCCGCGAGCAGGCCGAAAAACTTGGGTTGAAGGTACTGGTGCGGTCGTCGACTGATCAATTGCACAATGTCGCCGTTCAAGGGCCGGAAAGCCGCGATCTGTTGCGCAAAATCGTATGGACAGCGCCGCATAACCCGGAGTTCGATCAACTTGGATGGTTCCGGTTTACGCCAGCACGGCTGAACAATGAAAGTGGCACGCCTTTCGTTGTCTCGCGCACAGGATACACAGGGGAACTGGGCTACGAGGTAATGTGTCATCCCAAACATGCCTCAGAGATTTTTGATGCAATATGGGAGGCCGGGCAAGATCATGGTTTGAAGCCGATGGGACTTGAAGCTCTGGACATGGTCCGGATCGAGGCGGGTTTGATTTTTGCAGGCTACGACTTTTCTGATCAAACCGACCCGTTCGAAGCCGGGATCGGGTTTACGGTTCCGTTAAAGTCCAAAGAGGATGACTTTATCGGACGTGATGCATTGATCCGACGCAAGGAACATCCAATGAAAAAGCTTGTCGGCTTGGATATCGACAGCAACGTCGCCGTTGATCATGGTGATTGTTTACATATCGGACGCGCGCAGATCGGAGAGGTGACCTCTTCGATGCGGTCGCCATTGCTAAGCAAAAACATAGCATTGGCGCGGGTGGATGTCGCTCATGCCGAGGTCGGGACGCAGTTGGAAGTCGGCAAGCTGGATGGGCATCAGAAACGGTTACCGGCCACGATCGTGCCCTTTGCACATTACGACCCCAAGAAAGAACGACCCAGATCATGAGCGTCCTGGAGGAGATCGGCGGCGAGGAGGGTCTGCACGAACTGGTGGAGCACTTCTATGATCTTGTCGAAAGCACCCCGGAGGGCCGGAACATCGTTCGTTTACATATGGACGGGCACGGCATCGCGCAAACACGGGTTGAGCAATTCAATTTCATGTGCGGGTTCTTTGGAGGTCGCCAATACTACAAAGAGAAGCACCACCATATGAACGTGAAACTCATTCACGAGCACGTCCCGATTTTTCAGGAAGACGCTGAGAATTGGCTGGCGATTATGGATCGAGCGCTGAATGATCTTGGTCACGAAGGTCCACATATCGACCGAATTCGTCAAACACTTAGACGTGTGGCTATGCTGTTGGTGAACGATGGAGATGTGCCCGTGGTGCGGATTTAAGGCTTTCATAATAAAGAGAAAATAGGTTTCCCCCGCGGCAGTGCCGGCCCGTTATTGCCGGCTTTAGGCCTCGCGGATGCGGCGTATTTAACCTTGTTAGAGGGGACGAATGAACGTTCCTACTAATTTATTAGTTGACTGTTTGCACCGTCTTTGCAAACGTAACATATCCGGCGGGGAGCCGGCTTAAGAAAAAACTGGGAGGACAAGATGCGTAGGTATCTTATGTCTGCAGTTGCGGCGACTGCCGTGATTGCGGGAACAAATTCGCTTTATGCGGACGAAGCGGCAGCGACACGTTGGATTGACAGCGAGTTTCAGCCTTCGTCGCTAAGCAAAGACGAACAAATGGCCGAGATGAAATGGTTCATTGATGCGGCAAAACCTTATGATGGCATGGAAATTAACGTGCTTTCTGAAGGCATTCCAACGCACAGCTACGAGTCAGAAGTGTTGGCCAAGGCGTTTGAGGAAATCACCGGCATCAAGGTCAATCACCAGATTCTGGGTGAGGGCGAGGTTGTGCAAGCTGTGCAGACGCAGATGCAGACCAAGCGGAACCTTTATGATGGCTACGTGAACGATTCCGACTTGATTGGTACGCACTCGCGCCTGCAATTGGCCTATAACCTGACAGATCAGATGTCTGGTGATTGGGCGGCAACCACGTCGCCAACGCTCGACCTTGCTGACTTTATGGGCATTCAGTTCACCACCGGTCCGGATGGCGATATTTATCAGCTGCCCGACCAGCAGTTCGCCAACCTTTACTGGTTCCGCAAAGACTGGTTCGACCGTGAGGATCTGAAAGCCGCTTTCAAAGAAAAGTACGGCTACGAGCTTGGTGTGCCGGTTAACTGGTCGGCGTATGAGGATATCGCTGAGTTCTTCTCGGACGATGTTAAGAACATCGACGGCGTCGATATCTATGGTCACATGGACTACGGCAAACGTGCGCCTGACCTTGGCTGGCGGATGACCGATGCCTGGCTGTCCATGGCGGGCACTGGGTCCAAAGGCGAACCGAACGGTGTGCCGATCGACGAATGGGGTATCCGCATGGAAGGCGGAACCTGTAACCCACAAGGTGCAAGTGTCACCCGTGGTGGTGCTGCCAACGGCCCGGCAGCGGTTTATGCGATCCGCAAGTGGGACGAATGGCTGCGTAACTACGCCCCTCCGGGCGCGGCGAGCTATGACTTCTATCAGTCGCTACCCGCTTTGGCACAAGGCAACGTGGCCCAGCAAATCTTCTGGTACACAGCGTTTACGGCCGACATGGTGAAGCCGAAGTCAGAAGGCAACAACACGGTGGATGACGACGGAAATCCGCTGTGGCGTATGGCGCCAAGCCCGCACGGCCCATATTGGGAAGAAGGCCAGAAGGTCGGATACCAAGATGTTGGGTCTTGGACTTTCCTGAAGTCGACACCATCGGATCGCGCGCAGGCCGCTTGGCTCTATGCACAGTTCGTGACCTCGAAAACAGTGGATGTGAAGAAGTCGCAAGTTGGTCTGACGTTCGCGCGCGACAGCACGGTGAACCACGAAAGCTTCACCGAACGCGCCCCAAAACTTGGTGGTCTGGTCGAGTTCTACCGTTCACCTGACCGCGTAGCGTGGTCGCCAACCGGTGTGAACGTACCTGACTATCCGAAGCTGGCCCAAATCTGGTGGCAGCAGATCGGTGACGTGAACTCGGGCGCCTTTACACCGCAAGAAGCGATGGATCGTCTGGCCGAAGAGATGGACATCACCATGGCCCGGATGCAGCGCGCTGATGAGGCACAGAACGTCTATGGCGGTTGCGGCCCACGTCTGAACGAAGAGAAGGACGCAGACTGGTGGTACGCCAACGGTGGTGCCAAGCCGAAGCTGGCGAATGAAAAGCCACAAGGTCAGACCGTCAACTATGACGAATTGGTCAAACGCTGGAACGACCAGTAAGCTTCTCCCGTGTCACGGGGTCCTTACCTCGTGACCTGACAATGGCTGGGGCCTTAACAGGCCTCAGCCTCCCTGTCCGCCCTCTGGCGCTTATTCAATCAAGGACGAATGATGGCACTTGTGCTGAAAGATATCACCAAGGTGGTGCAAGGGGTGACGCATATCAAACCCACCAGCCTGACGTTGGACAAAGGACATTTCAATGTCCTGCTAGGGCAAACCGGAGCCGGTAAGACCTCTCTGATCAAGATGATGGCTGGGTTGGACCCTATTGCCTCGGGTCAGGTTCTGATGGACGGCGCGGATGTGACGAAACTGTCGACGCAAAAGCGCAAGATCAGCTTGGTGCACCAGTTTTTTGTCAATTACCCCCATATGACGGTTTACGACAACATCGCCTCGCCGCTGAAAGTGGCTGGACTGGCGAAATCCGAAATTCAAGGCCGCGTGGAAGAGGCCGCCGACATACTAAAGCTGCGTCCGATGCTGCATCGCCGCCCGCACGAATTGTCAGGCGGCCAACAACAACGCTGCGCGCTGGCGCGCGCGATTGCCAAGGACAGTCAGGTGGTGTTCCTGGATGAACCATTGGCCAACCTTGACTACAAGCTGCGCGAAGAACTGCGTGAACTACTGCCCGAGCTTTTTGCGGGTCGCGGTGCGGTCGTTGTTTATGCCACGTCTGAGCCGGAAGAGGCGCTTTTGTTGGGCGGTCAAACGGCCCTTATGAACGACGGTGTCGTCGCCCAATTCGGCCCGACTGCGGACATCTACCGGGCACCCGCGACTTTGGCTGCCGCGCGCATATTTTCTGATCCACCGATTAACTATGCGTCTGTGACGAAACGAGGCGACACATTTGAAATGGGGCGGGTGAGTTGGCCTGCCAACCCTGAAACACAGGGTTTGACAGACGGAACCTACACCGTCGCCGTGCGCCCCAATCACATAGTACCGCATCCAAGCGCCGCCGCGCGTGTCCCGCTAGAAGGTCGCATCGCTGTGACCGAGCTCAGCGGCTCTGAAAGCTCGGCGCATTTCGAATTTGACGATCACGCTTGGGTCTCGCTGGCGCATGGGGCGCACCCGTATGAGATAGGCGAAAATCACACTTTCTACATGGATGCCAACGCGTGCCTTTACTTTGCACCCGATGGCAGCCGAGCCGTCTGAGGGGGGCGAGATGGCCAAGATCACACTAAAAAACCTGCGGCATTCCTATATGCCGGACCCGAAAGGGCCCGAGGATTATGCGCTGAAACACCTTGATATCGATTGGGACGATGGCGGGGCCTACGCGCTGCTTGGTCCGTCAGGGTGCGGAAAATCCACGCTTTTGAACATCATTTCGGGGCTTCTTGTGCCGTCAGAAGGTCAGATTCTGTTTGATGACCAAGACGTTACACCGTTCCCACCGGATCAGCGCAACATCGCGCAGGTGTTCCAGTTTCCGGTCATCTACGACACGATGACGGTCTACGACAACTTGGCGTTCCCGCTTCGCAATCGCGGGCGGGATGAAGATACCGTGCGCGAGCGGGTGCTTGAGATCGCCGAGATGTTGGAGGTCACAGATATGCTGGACCGCCGTGCTGCGGGGTTGTCGCCGGACAACAAGCAAAAGATCTCGATGGGGCGCGGTTTGGTGCGCAATGACGTGAATGTCGTGATGTTTGATGAGCCGCTGACGGTGATCGACCCCCATCTGAAATGGAAGCTGCGTTCGAAACTGAAAGAGCTTCATCAGCGTGTCAAAGCGACCATGATCTACGTCACTCACGACCAGACCGAGGCGTTGACCTTCGCGGATCAGGTTGTTGTGATGGAGGAAGGCGAAGTGGTGCAGATCGGCACGCCGGTTGAACTGTTTGAACGACCGGCCCACACTTTCGTGGGTCACTTCATTGGCTCGCCCGGTATGAATGTTCTTCCGGCCGAGCTGCGCGACGGAGGGGCGTTTTTTCACGGCCAGAATATCCCGCTGGAAGGTGCAGTGAAGCCCGGCACGGATGGGCGCATCGAAATCGGCGTCCGCCCAGAGTTCGTAGCGGTCGGAGACAGCGGGATCGAAGCGCAGGTGAACCGCGTGGCCGATGTTGGTCGTCATAATGTGGTCGAGGCGATGGTGGGGGATCAAAAGGTCTCGGCCATTTTGAATGGCCCTGCTCCTGCAAAAGGCGACCGCGTTCATCTGCAATTCCAACAAGACCAAACCCGCATTTATTCCGACGGCTGGATCGCAACCGATCCGGCCTCGCAGGAGGCTACGGCATGAAAACCGAAAACCAAAAAGCGTGGTTCTTTGTGCTGCCAGTGCTGATACTGGTGGCCTTTAATGCGCTGATCCCAATGATGACTGTGGTGAACTACTCGGTGCAGGAAACCTTCGGTGACAACCTTTTCTTCTGGGAGGGGCTGACGTGGTTTGAACAAATCTTACGATCCGAACGGTTCCATGCCGCCCTTGGTCGGCAGTTCCTGTTCACCTTTCTGGTCCTGATCATCGAAGTACCTTTGGGTATCGCCATCGCGCTGTCCATGCCGCGCAAAGGGTTCTGGGTGCCGGTCTGCCTTATCCTGATGGCTCTACCAATGTTGATCCCGTGGAACGTGGTGGGCGCGATGTGGAATATCTTTGCTTTGCCTGACATTGGCTTGCTTGGCTATTTCATCAATCACGTGCTGGGTATCAACTACGATATGACCCAAGACCCCGTGGCTGCATGGGTGACGATTATCACAATGGATGTCTGGCATTGGACATCGCTGGTCGTGCTGCTGTCCTATGCGGGTCTCGTCTCGATCCCGGACGCCTATTATCAGGCCGCCAAGATCGACGGGGCATCCAACTGGTCGGTGTTTCGATACATCCAACTGCCCAAGCTGAAAAACGTGTTGACCATCGCGATGCTGCTTCGGTTCATGGACAGTTTCAATATCTATACCGAACCGTTTGTCCTGACCGGAGGGGGGCCGGGCAACTCGACCACGCTCCTGTCCATCGACCTTGTCAAAATCGCGCTGGGTCAGTTCGATTTGGGGCCGGCTGCGGCGATGTCGCTGATCTATTTTGCAATCACGCTTCTGGTGTCTTGGGTGTTCTACACCTTGATGACCAAAGACGACCTGAACTGAGGACGAACACATGCAAAAACGATATCTCGTCCCACTTATCTACATCATCTTCCTGTTGCTGCCGATCTACTGGCTTGTCGCGATGAGCTTCAAGACAACGAATGAAATCCTTGCGGGCTTCTCGCTGTTCCCGCAGACCTTTACGCTGGATGCATACAAAACGATCTTCACCGACCCCACATGGTATTGGGGTTACATCAACTCGATCCTTTATGTGTCGATCAACACGGTGATTTCGATCGTGGTGGCGCTGCCTGCGGCCTATGCGTTTTCGCGCTATCGCTTTCTGGGCGATAAGCATCTGTTCTTTTGGCTCCTGACCAACCGGATGGCCCCGGCGGCGGTGTTTGCCCTGCCGTTCTTCCAGCTTTACTCGGCTGTCGGGATTTTCGACACACACTTGGCCGTGGCATTGGCGCACTGCCTGTTTAACATCCCACTGGCCGTTTGGATCCTAGAAGGTTTCATGGGCGGAGTACCGAAAGAGCTAGACGAGACCGCCTATGTCGACGGCTATTCCTTCCCGCGCTTTTTCGTGTCGATCTTTATACCCACAATCAAAGCCGGCGTTGGTGTGGCCGCGTTCTTCTGCTTCATGTTCTCGTGGGTGGAACTGCTGCTGGCCAAAACGCTGACAGCGGTCGCGGCCAAGCCCATCGCAGCCACTATGACCAAAACCGCATCAAGCGCTGGGTACGAGCTGGGATTGTTGGCGGCGGCTGGAACGCTCACGATCATTCCGGGTGCGATTGTGATCTATTTTGTCCGTAACTACATCGCGAAGGGTTTCGCGATGGGGAGGGTTTGATATGCTAAGCTGGATGGCATGGACGTGGCCAACTGCGTTTGTCTTTATCGGTATCTTTTCAGGTATTGCGATCCTCACACTGGTTGAGATCAAGTACCCCGGTGGCGCAGAGCGTCAGGGCGTTCTTGGCCTGACAACCACCCGAGGGGACCGGTATTTCCTGAGCCTGCTGGGCACGAGCTTTATCTTCATGATCTGGTTGGGCCTTATCGGAATGCCGCTTTGGGGACCGCTCGCAATATCACTCGTTTGGGGCTTCTTTTGTTTCTGGAAGGTTTGAACAGTTCGAAATAACAAGCGGCCCCGAATTCAGGGCCGCTTTTTTCTATCAGATCGGCGTGATTACCAGCTGCGTTGCGCCAAGGTATTCAACTGGTTCAACCGCTCAAGATTGGCGACCGTGGACAACATAATTCGTTCGTGGCTCCAACCGGCAGGCTGCGCCAACGACGTCGCACCCAACAGCACACAAGCCGACATCACGACCGACATAGCAACACCGATGAAACGCCGCTCGCGGGTTGGGTTGGATTGATCGTGCGCGATCTCAAGAATGCGGTCTTTCAACATAGACCGCCGCCCGATTAGAGGAACAGAGCGCCCAACCAAAGGCACACCGAATGCGCGCGGCTGACCGCGTGTGTTTCGGTTGCGGCGCGCGATGGTCAAAAGCCGTATGGAATACCCGTGCGCGTCGAACCGGCGTCGCGCCAGATATGCCCGGTCACATGCCAACTCGCCCAGCTTGCGAAGGCGTCCCGACAGGAACCAGAAGCCTGGATTCAAAACAACCAGCGGCGAGATCAGCGAAAGAACCACTTCTGCATCAACATCGCCCTGACGGATGTGTTGCATCTCATGTCCGATGGACATCTGCATCGCATCCCGGTCCCGATACAGGTTTTCCGGCAGTACGACGTAGTAGAACCACAGGCCGCGCGTGGAAAAAGGCACCGTGATCTCGGGGCTCACCACAACGCGGACCCGGCGGCTTTGGCGCATCACATGTCCGGCCTGAATGGCGCGGCTGATACGCGATACATTGACGAGCAGATAGACACTTCGCGCGATGAGTGCGGTCAGAAATGCCGCGACCAGCACCATAACCGGCCAAGATCCACCCGTTGCAATGTGATCTACGAACTGCGTCTTCATTGAAATAAGCGAGCTCATTTCGCTGGCGCTGACGGACAGGTTACCTTTTAGATACTGCGCGACGATGGCGTCCGTTGCATTCACTGAAGTCGCCAGCGGCGAGGACATCAGAAGTGGTAAAACAAACGGCAGCACAGCCAGACTGAGGCAGGCACTTACACCCAGCCGACGACGCGTCAGAAAACATCGCCGTTGTCCGCACAGCATGAATGCTGCTTCGAATACGGCAAAGACCAAGGCGGCCAGCAAGATCATGGATTGGATCCAGATCACCCCCCCTACGATTTGTTCAATCGTCATCCTTTCTGATCCTTGTATCAATGATCTCTTTTATTTCCTGGATCATTTCGTCCGTCAGATCTTCGTTATCCACCAACCTTGCAACAAGCGCGGTCGGTGTTCCTCCAAACAAAGCATCTGACAAGTTCTTGAGGGACCTCCCCTCATACTCATGCCTTTGGATGGCGGGCACATACACCAGGCTTCTGGCCTGCCGCTCGGATGTGACATACCCTTTGTCATCCAAAATTTTCATGATCGTCGCCACCGAAGTATAAGCCCGTTTGGTGGTACCCTTCAGGGCCCCCATAACATCACGCACCGATCCGGAGCCTATGCTCCAGAGTGCAATCATGAATTCCAGCTCAACATCTGTGAGCAATTCGCTGCGTCGGCGCGCCACGGCAATTCTCCGTCAGTGACAACTATAGAATTAGTATAGGAGAAACTCGGTAGCACAAAGTGAAAAAGGCCATTGTCGCTTATTTGGACCTCGTTTAACTTGCCACACCGGCAAATCTAACGCCGGACAAATCTGCCATCTCGCGTTTCCAGGTCGTGATGTCATTTTTACGAAAGTCCGTCAGGTTGTTGTGTCCGCATGCGCGCGCGAGAACCTGCATCAGTTCAACACTCGCGCCGAAGTAACGGGCGAGTTTTTCTGCGCCAACCTGGACGTCCAATCGCTTGCGCAACTCGGGTTTCTGGGTGGCGACTCCGACTGGGCAGTTGTTCGAATTGCACATCCGTGCTGCAATACAGCCAACGGCCTGCATCGCTGAATTGCTGATTGCGACCGCGTCAGCGCCAAGCGCCATAGCTTTGATGAAATCCTCGGGCATGCGCAAACCACCCGTGATCACCAGCGTGACGTCGCGCCCGGTCTTGGCGTCCAGATGTTTGCGGGCGCGGGCGAGGGCGGGGATGGTCGGGACCGAGATGTGGTCGCGGAATATCAGCGGGGCAGCACCTGTGCCACCGCCACGGCCGTCGAGTATGATGTAATCCGCACTTGCCTCCAGCGCGAAATCGATGTCGTCCTCGATATGATTGGCAGACAACTTGAACCCGATGGGGATGCCGCCGGATCGTTCGCGAACTTCATCGGCCAGCTTGCGAAAGTCAGAGGCTGTGTGAAGGTTGGGAAAGGTTGACGGTGAGATTGCGGCTTGCCCAGGTTCTAGACCGCGCACATCGGCAATCTTGCCCTGCACCTTGTCGCCCGGCAGATGTCCTCCGGTACCAGTCTTGGCGCCTTGGCCACCCTTGAAATGAAAGGCCTGGACCCGCTCGACCAACTCCGGTCGCCAGCCGAATTTTGCAGAGGCGAGTTCGTAGAAATATCGGGAGTTCTCGCGTTGCTCTTCGGGAAGCATTCCTCCTTCACCCGAGCAGATACCAGTGCCCGCCAGTTCTGCGCCGCGTGCTAGAGCGGTCTTGGCCTCCTCGGATAGCGCGCCATAGCTCATATCCGACACAAACAAGGGGATTGATAGCTCCAAAGGCGCGCGGGCTCGGGGACCGATTGTGACGGATGTCGCAACATCTACGTCGTCTAACAGCGGTTTGCGCGCCATTTGCGCAGGCAATATCTGGATGTCATCCCAATGCGGCAAATCTTTGCGCGGCACGCCCATTGCGCCCATTTCGCCATGATGACCAAGCTTGCTTAACCCGTCGCGAGCCAACTCGTGAATGCGCGCCACGGTTGGTTCTTCGGGCGTTGCTTTGGCCGTGGGGATTTCTGACTTTGGCTCCGGAGCGGTATCGCCCACTTCAAGGTTACCTAACGTCGCGTGCGTGCCATCGCAAAACGGACCGTTCGCGGTGGCCTTACATTGGCAAAGCGCGGCTTGTCCGCTTTTCTCTGCAATGTACTTGAGTGGCGTCACGTCCGTGCCCGCATGCGAGCCGTCGCAAAAGGGCTGAGTTTTGGAGAGACCGCATTGGCACCAGAAATAGCTCTTCCCCTTTTCAAGTTCAACTTTGGCTGGGAATTTCGCGGCGATAACTGGAACTTGCTGGCTCATGGGTTTCCTCACTGGCTATTGGTTAGTTAGAATCAGAACGTATCGTTTCACGCTAACACGGTTGTCTAGGTTTCGGGCAAGCGGCGGGGCTGTGTTAACAGCCCCGCGAAAGATCAGAACTTACCCGGATATCCACGGGGCAAATCCCCCGACGGCATGTCGGCGATGACGTCCCAATGTTCGACGATCCGGCCATCTTCAAGGCGAAAAAGATCGAAATATGCGGTGGGTTGATCACCAAATACACCTTTGGACGCTGTGAATACATAGTTCCCCTCGGCCACAATTATTGCCAGGTCGGAATAATAGAAAGCGATATCGTTTTCGGCGAGATGGGCAAGAAACGCGCCTAAGCCGTCGAGCCCATCGCCGGCCGCCGTGTTGTGCTGAAGATATTTCTCCGGATTGATGTAGTTGGAGAAGTCCACCTTTTCGCCATCGATCAAGACGCGTGTGACAAAATCTTCGACCAGCTCCTTGTTCTTGGTTGTGGCATCCAGATCCGTGATCTCGGTACCACCGTCAATTTGGGTGCGACCAGATGGGTTCGGTTTATCCGCAACAGGTTGGAGGTTATCCCAATGTTCGACGATTTTACCGTCTTCATTGAACCGAAACACATCAAAGGCAACCATCGGAGTGGGTCCGAAACCTTCCCACACGTTATGCATCACAACCATATCACTGGCTCCGATCATGCGCACAGTCTCAAGCTCAAATCCTAGCCCTTGTTTGGCGTGTTCCACCAAACCGCGCAGCGCATCGACTCCGGACCCCGCCACTGGATTGTGTTGGATATAGGGGTCGGCGAAATATGTGTCGATCCTGGACGCATCCAGATTGACCAACACGTCATTCATTGCCGCAACCGCAGTCGCCTTGTTGGTTTCGACATCGGCAAGTGCTGCCGATGTACTTAGGGCAATTGCACTGAGTGTGGTTAATGTCTTTTCCATCATCGTATCCTTTCAAGATTATTCAGACAGCGCGCTGCCAGGCTAGAGTTGGGTTTTCCCGGAATGCGAAGCGCGAAAGATGGCTGCTTATGAACTGTTCCAGACGTCCGATCTCGTCATGTTCGCCGGAGACAGTGATTGATAGGGCGCTGTCGGATGCGGTCATCTCGCAATGGCCAAATGGCAGCGTGACATTGCCTTGCGATGAGGTGAAGGTGGCGGGAACCTTGTGGCCAAAATGCTTGCCAAGCTGCTGCAAATACTTGGATGCGTGATTGGTCTTTAGGTGCAACTTACTGTGGGTCATCGATCTCTCCTTGCTACGAAAAGCAGATGTAGACAGAGATTGACCTTTCGATTATCCCACTATTATCGAAGGCACTGTTCTATAAATTGGAAAGATGATGGATGAATACCGGGGGCTGGCGGTGTTTGTGGCCGTTGCGGAAGCAGGCAGCTTTAGTGGGGCAGGGCGTCGTTTGAAGTTGTCGACATCGGTGGTTAGTCATCACATCTCGAAGTTAGAGGCGAAGATTGGTGCATCGCTGTTCTTTCGATCCACCCGGTCTCTGTCGTTGACGGCCGAGGGGCGTGCTTCTTTGCCGGCGGCGCGCGCCATGGTCGATGCCGCCCAAGAGGCGATGGATGTTCTAGCTGAAACCAGTGATCAACCAACTGGGGCCTTAAGGGTCACGCTGCCGGCTTTTGGAGATCGAAGCCCGCTGCATCGCGCCATATGGCGCTTTGCACGTAAGTATCCGATGGTTGCGGTGTCGATCCACGCTAACGACTATCCCGTTGATCTTGTGAAAGAAGGATATGATTTGGCCATCCGCCTTGGCGTCTTAAAAGACAGCACAATGATGAGCAAACGTATCGGAAGTTTCAGGCGAAAACTGGTTGCCAGTCCCGAATATCTAGCTTCGCGCCCCAAAATCAGATCGGTGGAGGACTTACTGGCCTGTGATTTCATCTCGATCGCAATGTTGTCAGACAAAATCACACTTTTGAAGGCGGATGAGCAGTTCAGTTTCGAGCCCGAGAACGTGCGGGTCGAAGTACACTCTTTGGCGTCGGCTAAGTCGGCGATCCTAGAGGGTCTTGGCATTCAGCATCTGCCGGACAGCGAAGCTGATGATGAAATTGCTGCGGGTATGATGGTCGAGGTGTTGCCGCAATGGTCGTTACCGGAACTGGGGATATATGCCGTTTGGCCAGATATCGGGCCGCAGAAAAAACTGACACGCAGGTTGATAGATTTTCTGAAAGAAAACCAAAGTTAGCTTGGTCGGCCTTGTTTCGCGGTCAATGAAAATCCCGCGATTTGGGGATGATCCTGACATCACGGGGATGGCGCCGGGAGGGGTGTGCCACGGGCCTGCGAACTTCGTCGGCGTGGGCCAACGGCGTGTCCATGGTGCCATTTGACAACCGATCCAATGCATCACTGCGGTCTATCAACTTGTGCACCACAACATGGATTACGTCTTCATCACGCTGAACGACACCACGTATGTCGATAAGGCGTGATTGCATAATGGCCTTACGGTAGGCTTTCATCACTTTGGCCCAGACCACCAGATTGGCGATGCCGGTCTCGTCTTCGATTGTGATAAAACACACGCCCTTGGCGCTGCCGGGGCGTTGCCGGATCAGGACCAAACCGGCCAACGAGACAAGCTGTCCGTTGCGCATTTGAGGGAGGTCGCCTGCTGGGGTATAGGCTTGGCGCGTCATGCTTTGGCGCAGGAATGCCATCGGGTGTGCTTTCAGCGATAGCCTTAAGGTCTGATAATCTGCCACAACATGCTCACAGCTGGGCATTTTGGGTAAGATGAACTGAGGCTCGCATCCTTCTTCGTCGGCATCTCGAAAGAGTGGTAAATCCGGTGCATCACGTAAGGCTTGTGCATCCCAGAGCGCTTGTCTGCGGTCCAGACCGACGGACCGGAACGCGTCTGCGGCAGCGAGCTTGCGTATTGTGCTGGTGTCCAGTTTTGCACGGCCTTTGAGGTCCTGTAAGCCATTGAACGGTATATCGCGCGCTTGCATTAACCGTTCTGCCATCCCTTGCCTTGTTCCATCCACCTGCCGCAGGCCCAGACGCACTGCAAAGTATCCCGGCTCAATCGGCTCCAGCGTGTTGTCCCACAAGCTGTAATTGACGTCTGGCGCGCGCACTTCCACTCCGTGTTCGCGTGCGTCACGCACGATCTGAGCGGGTGCATAGAAGCCCATTGGCTGGGCATTCAGCAAGGCGGCGCAAAACACATCCGGGTAATGGCATTTTATCCAACTGGAGATATAGACCAGCAACGCAAAGCTCGCCGCATGACTTTCGGGAAAGCCGTAATCGCCAAATCCTTTAATCTGGTTGAAGCAGCGGCTGGCAAACTCTGGATCGTAACCGCGCGCAATCATCCGCCCAACCATCTTTTCCTCAAGCTCGCCAATTGTGCCACGCGACCGAAAGGTCGCCATGGCCTTGCGCAACTGATTTGCCTCTGCGGGGGAAAACTCTGCTGCCACCATTGCGATTTTCATCGCCTGTTCTTGAAAAATGGGTACGCCGAGGGTCCGGTGAAGCACCTTTCGCAGCTCGTCGGGGTCATGATCGGGGCCGGGCGCGGGATAGTCGACAATTTCCCTGCCACTGCGCCGCCTAAGATAGGGATGTACCATGTCGCCTTGAATGGGGCCGGGACGTACGATGGCGACCTGAATGACCAGGTCATAGAACTCGCGAGGTTTCAAACGTGGAAGCATGTTCATTTGTGCCCGGGATTCTACCTGGAACGTACCCAGACTGTCGCCCTTGCAGAGCATATCATATACTGCCTGATCCTCTTTAGGGACGGTCGCAAGGTCAAATCGCTGACCATGATGTGCGGCAATCAGATCGAACGCCTTGCGAATACAGGTCAGCATTCCCAGCGCAAGCACATCGACCTTAAGGATACGTAGCTCGTCAATATCATCCTTATCCCATTCTATGAAACTGCGATCAGCCATGGCGCTGTTGCCGATAGGCACAATCTGAGTCAGCGGTGTTTCGGTCAAGATAAAGCCACCAACATGCTGGCTAAGGTGGCGGGGCATGCCGATCATCTGGTCCGCCAGTTTGATGGTGCGCGACAAAAGCCGGTCTTTCAGATCCAACCCAGCTTCGGCGGCCTCTTTCATGCCGATGTCACGGCCCCAGCTGCCCCATATCGTCTTGGAAAGTGCGGATGTGACATCCTCTGAAAGCCCCATGACCTTGCCCACCTCACGCACGGCCATACGGGGACGATAATGGATCACGGTCGCGCAAATACCGGCCCGGTCGCGCCCGTATTTTTCATAGATGTGCTGAATAACTTCTTCGCGCCGCTCATGTTCAAAATCAACATCGATATCGGGTGGCTCGCGGCGCTCTTCCGAGATGAAGCGTTCAAACAAGAGGTCATTTTTGTCGGGATCCACGGCAGTGATCCCCAACACATAGCAGACAGCTGAGTTTGCAGCAGAACCGCGCCCTTGGCACAGGATCGGTGGATCACATTCATAACGAGCAAACTGGATAATATCGTGGATGGTCAGAAAATACTGAGCGATATCCAGTTTGCCAATCAAGGTCAGCTCTTTGTTCAGAGTTCGGCGCACGTTATCGGGGATACCCTTTGGGTAATGGGCAGCCGCACCTTCCCATGTAAGCTTGGACAGATAGTCTTGGGGGCTATGGTTTTGGGGAATAACCTCTTTTGGGTATTCATAGGACAACTGACGCAGGTCAAATCTACAGGCGTCTGCAACCAATCGCGTGGCGCGGATGGCGTGCGGCCACTCGGCAAAGAGGGCGCACATCTGGGTAGGGGATTTTAGATGTCGTTCGGCATTAGCCTCTAACAGAAATCCTGCCTTGGTGATCGTGGTCTTATGCCGGATGCAGGTCATCACATCCTGCAAAGGCCTGCGGTCAGGCGCGTGGTATTGCACGTCATTTGTGGCCAAGATTGATAAGTTGCGCTCTCTGGCGAGGCGGTCCAAAGCGTTTATTCGCGCCCGATCATCGCCGCGATAAAGATAACTGACGGCAATATGCCGCAAAGTGGGCAACGCGGTGATCAATCGAGGTAGGTTGGCGGCAAAGATTGGAATGTCATAGCCGGGCATGGCGATCAGCTGTACATCTTCTGCATGCTGCGCCAGATCGTCGAGCGTAATGTCGCAAGCTCCTTTCTCTTGCCAGCCGCCTGCAGTGTCCTGCATCTTGCCTTTGGACAGCAACTGACAAAGCCGCCCGTAAGCCGCCCGATCCTTTGGATAGGCCAGAAACTGCTCGCCACTGACCAACTCGATCCTGCTCCCGATGACGGGGCGCATCTTCGCCTTCAATGCTTCGGCGTGTAATCTGACCACACCCGCCATCGTGTTCAGGTCTGCCACGCCAATTGCGTCATAGCCTTGTGCCCAAGCCGTCGCGGACAGATCTACGGCGTCGGACGCGCCGTGTAGAAAGGAAAAGCATGTGGTGATCCCAAGTTCGACAAAATCGGCTTTTGGGTTGGGGGTGAAACCATCGTCTTCAAGTGTGCGTCTTGGGCGCTGGTTGTCCATCTCAGGCATGCAAGGCTCCACAGTGGTTCGGGGTGCATTGACCCGATGTGGAAGTAATCAACCTGACTGTTTTTGCGTCGTGCCGGGTCATCAGGCAAACATCCCGTGCACAAACCAACGCGGATCTCCGCCGCGGCCGTCTTTATGTAGCCCTTCGCGATAAAGCCACAGACGCTTGCCACTTTGATCTTCAATTTTGAAATAATCACGCAACCGCGTCCCGGGACAGTCATGCCACCATTCCGGGGCAATGCGTTCAGGGCCAGCGTAGCGAGCCACCCGATGTGTTTGTCTGCGCCAGGTGAATTGTGCAGGCGGTCCTTCGGGAACGGCATAAAGCACACGTATCTCTTCCGGCGTGCTTAACAGACGAAGTGGGCGCTCTCGTGCAACGGGCTGGGCCATCTTTTGGGTGGGTCTCAAGGCTCCTAGCGCCTTCTCGGCCCGTTCCGGGACATGGCTTTCACGTAGAACCGGGCGTTTTATGGAGCGACCGCCCAACCTGGCCGTCAGGCGATCCAGAAGTTGCGGCAGTTCGACATCGTCTTCGGCCTCTCCCTCCAGCCGGGTTTGGACAAGCTCCACAGGTTCGATCACGTCTGCTTCGAGCGTGATCAAATCGAAACCGTAGCCGGGGTTAATGCGCTCAAGCTTGTCGACAAAAAGGCGGTGTAAATGGTCGGGGTCGCGTGAGGGGGCGGCTGTGGCGGCCCCAATTGTGCTGGCATCACCGTCGGTATGATAGACGCTCAATTGGATGCTTCGGCACCCAAAGCCATGGTTGGCCAGTTGCAGGCACAGGTCCGCACAAAGCCCCGGAAGATAAGAAGTCGGGTCTTGGATTGGTTCGGGCAAGCGGGCTTGTGCCTTGAACCTCGGGTGGGTCTCCTCGCTTGCGACCGGTTCGGCAAGATGCCCCATGGCCTGATCCAGTCGCAAAAGCGGATTGGTATGTGTGGCAACCCGGGCAAAGCGCCGGGCCAGAGAAAGGCGTGGCACATCGCTGATCTCGCCCACCGTCTTTAGCCCGAGGCGGTGAAGCAATAACAAGGTGACCGGGTCAAGCCGCAGACCTGCCGCAGGCAAAGGCCCCAGCATTGATGTGGTTTGTCCGGCATCACAGATTGCACGGACCGGCCCATAGCGGGCCAGCGCCCATGCCGCCCCCCATGTGGGGGCAACGGCCAGTTGCGCGCTAAGTCCCAGCGATGATAGGCGGGTTTCCATATCAATTAGCATGGCCGCTTCGCCGCCAAGCAGATGATCAGCCCCTGTTGTATCCAAAATCAAGCCGTTTGGGCCGTCGATCACCGTCCAGGGACACCAGCGCCGCGACCAGATCATCAACCGTTCCAACGCGGCCTTGTCCCCTGCGATATCCGCATATTCGACTTGTAAATCAGGGCTGATCGCTTTGACATCCACCACTCTTGCGCCGGTTGTCGCCCCGGCCATTCGGGCTGCGCGATTTGTGGCGTGGACGATTGGCCCATGCGGCCCCTCGGTGGCCAGGACTATCGCCACATCATCCGGTGGGGCGCTGCCGTTCTGCTGCATTACCCGCTGCCATCGTTCTATCGCGAACTGGGGTAGAAAAATTGATACGATCCGTCGATTGGTCATATGTTACCACCCATGTTCCGGGCCGAGAACCGCGTGAGCGGAACAGTTCCACCTGCCAGCGTGGATCGCCTGGAGTTTGCGGGTCGTGTGGGTGCGGCAGGGAAGGCAATGATGTGACGCGCCATCGATTGCGTGCAGCACTTAAATTTGGGGAGACCGCGCGCCGGACCAGCCAGCAGGGCCGTTTGTGGTATTCTGCCCTTAGTGCCAGACGTTTGGTGGCTGTGAAATCCAGCACGCTTGGATCGCCCCAAACCTCGCCGATAACGCAACTCAGAGCTTTGCAGCGCAGCCCTTCCTCCATCGCCCACAGCACATCCGCCGCCCGGTTCACATCGACACGTATGATGTTCTTGTGTGGTAGTCCGGGCAAATACGGATTGCCTGTTTCCTTTTGTGACACCCGATCCTGCACCCAAAGCAATGGCGTGCCGCCTTTCCCGAGTTGCGACATAATGAACCCCAAAACCCCCATATCGGTTGCCACGGCCGGAAAGGCCTCGGACAGAATCTTTGTCTTCTGCTGCGCGGGGATTGGGCCTTTTCTGATACGTATTTTGGGATTGTTTGATGTCATGCACGCAAAACGACTCTCACAAATGTTCATGTTATGTTCTACATTAATGCAAGCGCTTCTGGCAAGAGATTCGCGACACAGCGATCCCAGTATCTTTGGGTAATGCCGATGCTGGCCAGGGTTGACGAGACGAGAGAGAGGCGGCGTGCCGCCGCGTCCTGACACCCATTCAATGTGAAATCGCGCAGTGTCAGAGCCCCCGCTACAAGGGGCTCAAGACTTCTCAGACGTCATGGTCTCAAGCGGGAAGCCTATCTACTCCGACGCCTCCACCGGCCAAATATCCTGATAACACACCGCCAAACGTGACAAATCATTCGCGGCCATATCCGCGTTTTGCCACGCTTTGACGGCCACCCCCAACATACGCGGCATCAGCATGGGCCAGAGCTGGCTGTCATGGGTGGTGAACTCGGACCAGAAGGTGCTTTGGATGCCGATGATGCGATCTGACAGGGTGGGGTCGGGGACGGGGTTCCAATCAATCGTGTCAGCCAACCCGACCGCAGCGGCCCAGCCTGCACCCCAGTCGTCCACATCGTCGGTATGGGCCATGTCCAGATACACATGCTGGGCGGGCGACATCACGACATCATAGCCTGCGCGCGCGGCGTCAAGTCCGGGGCCTTGGCCGGTCCAGCTGAACAAGATCGCGCCGTTGCCGATGCCTCCGTTCGACCCTTTGGCGGCTTCCTCCCAAGCGGCAGGGCGTTGGCCGTTTTCGACCACCTTTGCGGCCAGCCGGGACATCATCCAACCTTGCAGGTCGTCCGTGGTTTCAAGCTTTTCATCCGCCATCAATTCGCGCGCTTTGGGAGAACCGAGCCACGTATCTGCGGGCAGTTCATCGCAGCCCAAATGCAGATGTCCAAAAGGGAAAAGATCGCCCACTTCCTTGGCGATACCTTCCAGCACCTCCCATGTTTTTGGCATGGCTGGGTTGAGCGCATTGCCGCGATAGCCCTGAACGGATCGCTCCGCGCCATTATCGGCGGGATCGCGCGTGTCCGGATAGACATGCGTGATGGCGATGGCGTGGGCAGGGGCCTCGATTTCCGGCAAGACCTCGATGTTCAGGGCGGCGGCATGGGCGATGATCTGGCGGGCGGTGTCTTTTGAATAGCTGCCGCCTGACACCAGTGATCCAGTGAACAGTCCGGGTAGAAGCTGGCCCACACCACACTTTTCGGTTTTCTGCCAAAGTTCGGGGAAACTGTCGATTTGCAGACGGAATGCCTCGTCGTCGGCGAAATGCCAATGAAAGCGGTTCATTTTCAACAGCGCCATCAGGTCCAGCAGTTCCAGAATGGTCTGCGGTTGGTAGTAATGGCGTGCCGTATCCAGATGTTGTCCGCGCCACGAGAAACGGGGCGCGTCCTCGATAATGCCACAAGGGACGGGGCCGTGCCGCATCAGGGTCAACAGCGTGACGCCTGCGTAGAAACGCCCACCATAAGAACTTGCGGAAATTTGGATGCCATTGGGCGTGATTTCAAGCCGATAGGCATCGTCGGCCATCTCAGCAGGTTTGATAGTGACTGGAAATGTACCAGAAAATGCCCATCCGCGCCGTTTGGCCAGATCAGAGACAGCGGCAAGGGCATCATCTTTGCAATCTACACCCGAGATTTCGACCACCGTACCTGTCATCGCATGATTGCTGGGCTGCGGGACAAGCGCGAGCCCGTCGACTGGACCGAGATCTGGCAATACTTGGGGGACGCAACCTCCGGCATCGAAGGGCAAGGGCACGGCGTCTCCATCAACCTTCAGATAGGGGCCGATGGGCAGCCATGCGCGGTTCTTGGCGCTGTGCCCGTGCGTGTATTCGATCGTTACGTTATGAGGCGCGCCAGCAGTCAGATCAGGCAAGGCCACCTCGGTGAAGCTGCCTAGCCCTCCTACAGGAATGCCGCCGGCTGTGACGGTCATCGGGCCAATCCCTGAAAAGCAGAGGATCGGGGCTGTCAGGTCCCGATCCGGTGTCAGTGTTGCGATGATTTTACCGTGTTCGATACGGCACGTATACTGCATGTCAGTCTAACCTCAATTCAGAGACAAAGTCATATATATCAGAGCGGTAGAGCCCGCTCGTAAACTCGATTGGGCGACCTGTTGCCAAGTAACCCGTGCGTTCGATTTTCAAAACGGCGGCCCCGTCTGACAAATGAAACATCTCGGCCTCGGATGCGTTTAGATTTGCTGCAGTCACCCTTTGAATGGCGCGGGTCGGGGCCTGGCCGGATTTGCGCAACAATGCGTAAAGAGAGACGTCGACCTTCTCTGGGTTGGGCAGGATGTCGGCCGGAAGCGAAGACCGTTCCAGCGCCATAGGCGTGCCGCTTGCGCTTCTCAGACGGGTGATGCGCGCCACATGATCGTTTGAGGACAGGCCAAGTGTCAGCATCTCATCGCTGGTTGGGCGAAACAGGCCCGACGACAAGGTTTCGCTGGTCGATGTCATGCCGCGCGCTTGCATGTTCTCTGTGAAGGACACCAGCGAGGAGAGTGACTGCTCCAATTTTGGCGCAGCGGAACGTACAAACGAGCCAGCCCCTTGCCGTTGTTCGATCAAGCCGTCGCTGACCAATTCAGCGATGGCATTGCGAACAGTGACACGACTGACTTGGGCCGCATCAGCGATGTCACGCTCGGGCGGCAATTGGTCGTCGGGGGCAAGCACATCAGTGTGGATTGCCGACCGAATATGGCGGTGCAATTGCAGGTAACGCGGTCCGCGGCCGGGGCGAAACCATTCGCTTGGATCAAGCCATCCTGTGTTCATTTGCGTGCAACTTTCCGTGAATTTGGTATCTAAAAGTAATACCAAAGAAAACCAAATTGCAATCTCTCATTGAGGTTAGTGAGTTGGATAATCCCATAACTGTTTGAAAATTAACAATAGAATTAATGCTGTTGAAATTTGGTATTGCAATGGTAGTATTTTATATGCGTATTTGGTATCAAATGGTATGTGCCACGATTCGTCCGGCGCATCACAGGGGGGAACTATCTTGGTAGACGTAACGCAGGTTATGGATCCGATGGCCGAAAGTGGCTCTCGTAAAACCATGTCAGAAGCACTTTTTGCCTGGTTGTTGATGGGGCCGGCGATGTTGTTCATCGCGGTGATCGTCGCGTGGCCGCTGGCTGAGACGGTCCGTCTGTCCTTCATGGAAGCCGGTCTTGGTGGCGAAAAGTATATCGGCTTGGCCAATTACCAAGAGCTTGTCGACAGTCGGAAGTTTCACCAAACCATCGTACGCACCTTCTATTGGATGTTTTTGTCAGTCAGCTTGAAGCTTGTGCTGGGGCTGATTGGCGCGACGCTGCTGAACGCGGCCATCCCGGGCCGGGCGCTGTTTCGCGTTTTGGTGATGCCGCCTTGGGTCATCCCGATTGCGATCGGCTGTATTGGGTGGCTATGGCTTTATAACGGTTACTTCGGTGTGCTGTCCGGCACGATGATGAAATTGGGCATTACCGACGCGCCGTTCGAGTTTCTTGCACAGAAACAATCTGCCTTTTATTCGGCCATTGTTACCGACGTGTGGGTCGGTGTACCCATGGTGACGCTGTTCTTCCTTGCTGCGATGCAAGGCGTCAGCCGCGATTTGTACGAGGCCGCCTGGGTCGACGGGGCAGGGCGCTGGTATCGTTTCCGCCGCATCACGATTCCGCAGATTATGCCGGTCATCATCTCGATGTCGCTTCTGTCTGCGATCTTCACCTTCAACAGTTTCGAGATCATCTGGATCCTGACCGAAGGCGGGCCGCGTGGCGCCACCACCACCTTGATCGTCGACACCTATAAAACCGCAATCAGCAACTACAAATTCGGCGAAGGGTCGGCCCGTGCGGTGATCATCGTTGTGCTGCTTGGACTGTTCTCGCTGGCCTACCTGTTCTTCCTGAACAAGGTGAACAAGAAATACGGAGTGAAGTAAGATGATGGATCGCTATACCAAACTTCAGATGGTTGGCATCTATGCCTGTCTGGCTGTGTTCCTGACCTTCATCCTGTTGCCGTTTTTCGAGATGTTCATGGCGTCGCTACGCCCGCTGGAACACCTGTTCCGCAGCCCATATCAGTTCTGGTCCGATGACTTCTCGTTTCAGGCCTATAGCGACATGTGGGTCACTGTGCCTTTGCTGGGCCGCTATATCTTCAACTCGATCTATATCGCCTTCATGGTGACCGGCCTTACGATGATCTTCGTGGTGCCTGCGGCTTATGCCTATGCGCGGCTGGACTTTCCGTTCAAGAACGCCACGCTTGGCATCTTTCTGGGCGTCAACATGTTCACCGGCGCGGTGCTTTTGATCCCGCTTTACCGCGTGCTTCGCACGATGGGGCTTTTGAACACTTATTGGGCGATGATTGTCCCGGGCGTGGCGTTCCTGATCCCGACAGGCATCTGGCTTCTGCGCTCGTATCTGGAAAAAATCCCGCGCGAGCTGGAAGAGGCGGCCTTTGTTGATGGTGCCTCGCGTCTTTACACCCTGCGCCGCGTGGTTCTGCCCCTTGCAGTGCCGGGTCTGATCGTCGTCGGCGTCGCCGTGTTCATTGGCGCTTATGCACAACAATTCCTTTTCGCCATCACGTTCAACCAAAAACGTGAACTTCAACCCCTGCCAGCCGGTCTTTACGAATTCATCGGCTATCAGGACGTAACCTGGAACCAGATGATGGCCGCTGCATTGGTGGGTGTTTTGCCCGTCATGGTCATCTTCTTGTTCTTGCAAAAATACCTTGTCGCAGGCCTGACGGCTGGTGCGGTCAAGGAATGACTTCAACCAAGGGAGAGATAAAAATGAATGTAACCAAACTGTCATTGGCGGCGCTACTGCTGTCAGGATCAGCAATGAGCGCAAGTGCGGCCGAGGAACTGCATTTCATCATGTGCGGTGGCGAAGTACGTGAGGCCGACCAGAAGATCGTCGACCAGTTCGAAGCCGACCACGAAGGCGTGACCGTCAATCTGGAGGCTGTGCCGTGGGGCACATGTCAGGACAAGTCGCTGACACTGGCTGCTGCTGGTGACCCGCCCTCGATCGCTTACATGGGCTCGCGCACGTTGCGTCAGCTGGCCAACAACGATTTGATCGTTCCGGCGCAAATCTCCAGCGAAAACCCTTATCAAGAGGGCGTTCTGAACACTGTGTCCATCGAAGGCGAGACCTGGGGCTACCCCCATGCGTTCTCGACCAAAGCGCTTTATATCAACTGTGATCTGGTGGAAGCATCGGGTCAGGAATGCGTCGCGCCCAAAACATGGGACGAGATGTATGCCATGGCGAAAGGTGTAAAAGACAACACTGACGCGGCTGGCGTTGGTCTTGCCGGTAAAGACTTTGACAACACGATGCACCAGTTCCTGAACTACCTCTATTCAAATGGTGGCGTGGTGATTGATCCGGCGACCGGTGAAAACAAGCTCGACAGCAAGGAAACCCGCGAAACGCTGGAATTCTACGGTAAGCTTGTTGATGTGGCCCAAGAAGGTCCAACCGCTTGGGAACGTGATCAGCTGAAAGACCTGTTCAACGACGGCAAGATTGCCATGTATGTGCAAGGTCCTTGGGGCTATGGTCAGCACAACGAAGACATCAACCAGATGGTGGCACCCGTGCCCGCAGGTCCTTCGGGCGAAAGCGGCACAATCTTGATCACCGATAGTATCGTTGTCTTCAAAGGGTCTGGCCATGAAGAGCTGGCGCAGGAACTGGCGCAGCGCATCACTTCGGGCGACAGCCAGTATGATCTGGACAGCAGCTGGGGTCTGACACCGATCCTTGATTACTCGGCGCTGGGTAAATCGGATCTGTACTATGAAGATGGCATTTGGCCAAACTTCACAGCGACAATTTCAACAGGTGGCCCAGAGCCGCTGGTCGAGAACTTCAAGTCGCTGCAACCGGTATTCACCAACATGGTTCAGGGCATCATTCTAGAGGATGACACCGTGGACAACTTGGTGACGCAAGCCGGTCAGGAACTGAACGACGCGCTTTGATCGTTAGCGATCAAGACTAAACAGTCCGGGCTGGACACAGTTTGGCCCGGACATGACTTCTCAGACATTTAATCACGGGATGGCAACGTCATGGCTACACTTGATCTTCAAGCGATCAGCAAATCCTTCGGCTCGGCCAAAGTGCTGCACGACATCAGCCTAGCAATCGAAGACAAAGAGTTTGTTGTCTTTGTCGGCCCATCAGGTTGCGGAAAATCTACGCTGCTTCGCATCATTGCAGGGCTGGAAGAAACCACCTCTGGCAAGATCATCATCGGTGGCGAGGACGTCAGTAATGCCCATCCGGTGGATCGCGGTATCTCGATGGTGTTTCAGTCTTATGCGCTCTATCCACATCTCAGCGTGTATGAAAACATTGCATTCCCTTTGCGGGTCCAGAAAATGGATGCCGCCGCGTTGGATAAAAGCGTCAAGAAGGCCGCGGAAATCCTTCAACTTACGGATAAATTACAACTGAAGCCCGGGCAGCTTTCTGGCGGACAACGCCAACGTGTTGCTATTGGTCGCTCGATTGTACGAAACCCGAAAGTTTTCCTATTCGACGAACCTTTGTCAAACCTCGACGCCGCGCTGCGTGGAGATATGCGCGTGGAGCTGAGCCAGCTTCACCGCGATTTGGATGCAACCATGGTTTACGTCACTCACGATCAGGTTGAGGCGATGACAATGGCCGACCGCATCGTCGTCCTGAACGCGGGTCGGGTCGAGCAATTCGGCTCTCCGATGGAGCTATACCACCACCCAGCCACCAAGTTTGTGGCCTCGTTCATTGGCCAACCTAATATGAACTTGATACCGGCGACAGTTGCTGGCGTTGACGCCAAAGGCGTGTCGGTTGAATTGGATGGCGGGCACAGAATGGCACTGCCGGTCGATGCAAGCTCGGTCCGAAAGGGCGACAAAGTTGAGGTCGGTATCCGGCCCGAGCATGTCGATATGGGCGACAGCGGACTGGATATTTCGGTCAATGTGTTGGAACGGCTGGGTGGCGTGTCGATCACCTATGGCACCGTTGGTAATGGAACACGCTTCTGTGCCTCACTACCGGGTGATGCCCCCATTGAAGAGGGTCGCAACCTGACATTGGCGGTGGCCCCTGAGAACTGTCACGTCTTTGATGCCAATGGCGACGTGTTGCGCCGTCAGTCCGCTCCGGAGATGGTTGCATGAGAGTTGTAACAGCGGGCATCGGCCACCGTGCTGGGAACGTGCTTTCAATCCTGAAAGAAGCCATGCCCGAGGTCGAATTTGTCGGGTATTACGATCCTCAGCCTTCGCGGCTAGATATGATCGGAGAAGAGACGCCGCGTTTCGATGATATTGCCGAGATGTTGGGCCAAGCGAAGCCGGATCTGTTTTTCGTGGGTTCTCCGAATTCGTATCACCTTGAGCATATCAAGCTCGGGTTAGAAGCAGGCGTGCGCATTTTTACCGAAAAACCGGTGGTCACGACGCGCGAAGACACATTTGAACTGGCGCGCCTACTGGCCGAACATGGCACCGACAAGGTGATGGTAGGACTGGTCCTCCGCTATTCTCAGCACATGGTCGATCTACGCGCTGTTTTGGACCAGCTGGGTCCAATTGCATCGCTCGAAGCGAATGAACATATCGCGCCCTATCACGGTTCGTTCTTTATGCGCGACTGGCGACGGAAAACGGCGCTTTCGGGTGGCTTTATGCTGGAAAAATGCTGCCACGATATTGATATTTACAACATGGTAACCCACTCACGGCCCACGCAGGTTGCAAGCTTCGGGGGGAGCCGGTCGTTCCTGCCCGAGTTTGCGCCGAAAACCAATGCAGAAACAGAGATTTCCCAGCGCAAAGCCAGCGTTTGGGAAAGCACCTCGGACCCGTATCGGTCGGATGGTGACATCATCGATTTTCAAACGGCGATCCTGCAATATGAAAGCGGGGCGTCAATGTCCTTTCACACCAATTTGAATGTGCCGGATGAACACCGCCGGTTCTGTGTGATAGGTGCGTTGGGGATGGCCGAAGGTGACTTTGTGCGCGGTTATCTGAAAGCGACCCTTCGGGATGGAACGGTTATTGCGGATCACGACTACTCAAACATGGATCAGAAATTTGCGTCGGCGCATTACGGGGCCGATCATATGATGGTCGCCGATATTGCCGCGTTCCTGCGCGGTGATACAGACAGTTTACCTGTGGGCGTGGTTGATGCGCTCGAGGCCGGATTGGCGGCCATCGCATTGGACGAGGCACGAACAACAAACAGCGTGGTCGATCTGCGCGAAACTTGGGAAGAATTCGACAGCTATGGACTGCGCGCATGAGCATTGAGACGAAGCCACATGGACAACTGATGGCCCGCGAAAGCGCCGAGGCGATGGATGTGTTCTGCCACGCAGCAAGCCAATCGGTTGATGCCGGTGCTCTGTCAGGGGTCCGCGCTATTTACACAATCGCACGGGGGTCATCCGACGCGGCCGCGAACATCCTGTCCTACGAGTTGATGCGCGAACTATCGGTGCCCGTTACCTCGCTGCCTCCATCGGTCTTTTCGTTGGGCGGCGGGGTTGCGATGGATGGGGCAGGTGCGTTGGTGATCAGCCAATCCGGTGCCAGCGACGACCTTGTGCGCGCGGCGAAAGGTGCGCGTGCCAGTGGTGCCTGTGTCATGGCGATTACCAACCAACCTGACAGCCCAGTTGAAAACGCGTCGCAAGTCACGGTGGCGATCGGGGCAGGGCCTGAATTGGCGGTCCCCGCTACCAAGACGGTGATCGGTTCGGTCGCTGCTGGTATGGCGTTTTTGGGTGGGCTGGTGCCTGACTATCAAGCGCGTGCGAAGGCGTCCGTTGATGCTTTGAAATCGGTCAACACCAACCATCCGCGTGCTAAGGCGGTTCAGGCTGCCCTTCTCAGGGCGCGGAACGTCTATGTGATCGGGCGGGACACCGGATACGGTGCGGCGCATGAGGTTGCGCTGAAGCTTAAAGAATGCTGCGCAATCCATGCCGAAGCATATTCGTCTTCCGAAGTACTGCATGGACCTTTGCAACTCGCCACCAATCCGCTGATGGTGTTGATCCTTGATACCGGGGCGGACCACATTCAGGACAGCCTGAACCAAGCCGAGGCGCGGTTCAAAGGCGTTGGCTGCGATGTGCATCGTATCTCTCCTACGGATATAGGTGCGTCTGGTCTTACGCCGGCCGCCTCTGCCGCTGCGCTTTTGGCCGTGATGTACCCCATCATTCTAAACACCGCGCTCGCGCTTGGACTTGATCCCGACGCGCCGGAAACTCTGTCGAAAGTGACACAAACCACATGACCAGCACGCTGAAAGAATGGGCCACATGGCAGGAAATTCACCGCCAGCCAGAGATTTGGGCTGCATGGGGAAAAGCCCTTGATGTTGAGGGATTGCGCGCATGGATCAGTGGTCTGGACCATGACGAGGTCTGGTTTTGTGGCGCCGGCACCAGCGCCTATATCGGCGACATAGTTACAGCCGGTGTGACCGGAATGCAGCCCAGATTGCGATCGGTGGCAAGCACCGATTTGGTGGCCGCCCCGAAATCATTCTTGAACGGTGTGAAACCTTTGGTCGTTAGCTTCGGGCGGTCCGGCAACAGCACCGAAAGCATCGGCACGCTGGACGCACTGGACGTGCTGGCACCCAATGCGCCACGACTTCACATCACCTGCAATAAAGACGGCGCACTGGCGACTCGCAGCTCAAAAGGGCCCATGAAAGCCATCGTGCTGCCTGATGCCACCCATGATGCAGGCTTCGCCATGACCAGCAGCTTTTCGACGATGCTTCTGACAGCGCTGGCATTGTTTGATGCGCCCTGCAAAGTTCCCGCCCGATTGTCTGCGATGGCCGGTCAGATGGCGGCGCTGCTTCCGCATCTGGAAGACGCAGCGCGACCAGAACGCGCGGTCTATGTGGGCTCGGGCCCTCTGGCCTACGCGGCGCGCGAAGCGGCTTTGAAGGTTATGGAGCTGTCTGCCGGGCAAATCCCGGCCCTATGGGACAGCACGTTGGGTTTTCGCCATGGTCCGAAATCTTTCGTGACAGATGGTACGGCCATCACTGTCTTCACCAGCCCTGATGCGCCTACCAAAGATTATGACGGCGACCTTGTGGCCGAGCTTCGCCAACAATTCCCAAAGGCAAAGGTCACGGCGATTGGGCCGGGTGGGGATATCGACATTGCGATGCCATTTGGGCCGACATGGGCGGCTCCGCTTTGTGTGGCCGTCGCGCAAGTCACAGGTGTCATTTGGGCCGATCAGCTTGGCCTGAACGTGGATGATCCCTTCACTGGACAAGGTACGCTCAGCCGCGTTGTGTCGGGCGTTGTGCTCTATCCGGTGGCTTCATGAGCGCCGCTGGCATAGATCTGGGCGGCACGAAGATCGAAGTGCAACTCTTTGACAATGATTGGAAAATCATTGCGAGGAACCGTGTACCTACGCCTAATGACTATGACCAGCTTGTACGCGCCATTGCAGATCAAATCCGCTGGGCAGATGACAAGGCGGGTGGTTCTGTACCCATCGGCGTGGGCGCCGCAGGTCTTTTGCATCCCGAGACCGGCCTCGCACTTACGGCCAATCTTGTGGCCTCTGGCAGACCCCTGAAAAAAGACATCGAAGACGCAATTTCGCGCCCCATCACTTATGTAAACGACTGCCGCGCCTTGGCTTTGTCCGAAGCGATATTTGGCGTTGGCCAAGGGCTGCGCACGGTTGTCGCGCTGATCTTGGGCACGGGCATTGGCGGCGGGATTGCTGTTGACGGGACGATCTTACAGGGGCCAACCGTGACCGGGGGGGAGTTTGGCCATACCGCCGCGCCCGCGCACCTCGTCCAAAAATACAATTTGCCCGTCGTGACCTGCGGTTGCGGACGCCAAGGCTGTGTTGAGACCTATGTTGCAGGCCCCGGCATGGTTCGGTTGGCCAAGGCGTTGACAGGAAAGGACGTTACACCACCCGAGATTGCCGCGCGCAAATCCGGCGACATGGCGCAGGTCTGGGCGGTTTGGTGTGAATTTGCGGCGGAACTTCTGCACAACCTCACCCTGACTGTGGACCCGGATGTAATCATCCTTGGTGGAGGTTTGAGCCAGATCGACGGGATCGTTGATGATCTGACGAACGCCGCTGCGAATGCGCAGATCGGAGATTACGGCACGGCCAAGCTCATACTCGCCGAAGGGGGCGACACAAGCGGCGGTCGCGGTGCGGCCTATGCGGCTTGGCAGGCGCAGGGGGAAGATCATGTCTGATCCACTTCGCGATATTGTAACCCGAAACCGGGCAGGGGCGCGGGCGGCGATCCCGTCTGTCTGCTCAGCGCAGCCGGACGTGCTGCGAGCCTCTCTTCTGCGGGCCGAAGCACTGGACCGCAGTGTTGTGATCGAGGCGACAAGCAATCAGGTCAACCAGGACGGTGGGTATACGGGCATCACCCCGGCGGGCTTCATCGACTATGTACATGGCATAGCTGACCAAGCGCGTGTTGACCGAGACCGGATCATCTTTGGCGGTGACCATCTTGGACCACAGGCGTGGCGATCTATGCCCGCAGATGCGGCGATGGAAAAAGCGCGGGTGTTGGTGAACGACTATGTCTCCGCAGGTTTTCGCAAAATCCACTTGGATTGTTCGGAAGGCTGCGTCGGCGAGCCTGCCCAGCTGGGCGACGCCCTTACCGCGTCTCGTTCCGCCGATCTGGCACAGGTCTGTGTCGAGGCGTGTGACGGCAACACCGATGGGCTGTTGTTCGTTGTTGGAACAGAAGTCCCGCCGCCCGGCGGTGCCCGTGCGGACGAGGAGGACGATATCCCCCCAACCGATCCAGCGGCGGCAAAGGCGACGCTTGCCGCCCATGGGGACAGCTTTGGTTCAATGGCATCCATGATTGGCGGTCTGGTGGTCCAGCCGGGGGTCGAATTTAGCCCCACGGATGTGCACCATATGCCTCTGGATCGTGACCCCCACCTGCTGGATGCGCTCGAGGGTTGGCCGGGCGTTTGCCTTGAGGCACACTCGACCGATTATCAATATCCAGAAGTATTCGCGCGTTTGGCCGAGCTTGGATTTGCCTTTCAAAAAGTCGGCCCGGCCCTGACCTTCGCCTATCGCGAGGCGCTTTACGCGTTGGACAAGATCAGCCCGATGCCCGGTGCGCTTGAGGGGGTGATGGAGCAGGTGATGTCTGCCGATCCAAAATATTGGACCGGTCACTATCACGGGGACGAAGCCGCTTTGCGCCACCAACGCCACTTTGGGCTTGCAGATCGTATTCGCTATTACTGGCCAAACCCGGCGGCGCTGGCCGCTGTTGCCGCGCTGCGGGACGCGTTCAACGGACCCATCCCTGATCGGATTGCACAAACCGTGTTCAGCGAAGCCGTGCTGACGCGCGCCGAAACGCTAGGCGGTGATCCCGTTCAAAGGTTGATTGATGCGCAGATACAACTTGCGCTTGACCCATATTTCTTTGAAGAGGCGGCATGATGGACCAATGGGTATCTCCTGACCGCTTGTTCGACGGACGCGATGTGTTGACCGGCAAGGCCTTGCGCCTTGTTGACGGTCGCGTCGTCGATATGGATGAGACACCAGCAGAGGCCATTCGCGTGCGCGGAATGATCTCGCCCGGCTACGTTGATTTGCAAGTCAATGGCGGCGGTGGGGCGCAGTTGAACGACAGGCCGACAGTTGCGGCGATGGACACCATCTCGGCAGCGCACCGCCAGTTTGGCACAGTGGCGTTGTTGCCAACCGTGATCACCGACGCACCCGACGTGCTGGAAGCCGCCGCAGAGGCTGCGATTGGCGCAAAGGGCCGGGAAGGGGTCGCCGGTCTTCATATTGAAGGACCACATATATCGTTGGCTCGACGTGGAACGCACGCGCCGGGTCACGTGCGCCCGTTTGAAGCCCGCACGCTCGACACTGTTGCGCGACTGCGAAAAGCGGGTGTTGCCGTGATGATCACCCTTGCCCCGGAAGCGGCAACGATGGACGATATCTCGGCCCTAGCAGGGCTTGGGGCGATCGTCTCGCTTGGCCACACCGACGCGGATGCTGGACTTATGCGGCAGGCGATTGAAGCGGGCGCGACATGTGCCACGCATTTGTTCAACGCCATGTCCCCGATGGTGGGTCGCGCACCGGGGGCCGTGGGCACAATCATCAATTCCGATTGTTATTCAGGCATCATTTGTGACGGGCATCATGTCGCAGACGAAATGGTCGGCATGGCCATTCGCGCACGCCCAGTCCCAGACCGAATGTTCCTTGTATCCGACGCCATGGCCACGGTTGGGGGCCCAGATCATTTCGAACTTTACGGCAAGACCATCACCTTGCAGAACGGTCGTCTGGTCAACGCCGAGGGCAGCTTGGCTGGTGCGCATGTCACCCAGGCTGAGGGGGTGAAGCGTCTGGTGGATCACACTGGTACGAGCTTGACGACGGCGTTGCGGATGGCGACATCAATCCCTGCGACGTGTATCAGGCGACCAGAGCTTGGGAAGTTGGCCGGGCGCCCCATAACAGATCTGATCGTATTGAATGATGACTTGACGGTGCGTGGGGATCTCGCATCTGTCGTCGACTTTACATTAGATGAGATGACCGCAGGATAGCCTACGGTCTACGATACTCAGAAGTGCGAGTGGATCGGTAACACCGCTTCTGATGGTGTTATATGATATATAACAGGCACTTACTTCTCGATATCAGCGTTTCCATATAAGAAACAATAGCGCAATATGATCCAATTGCGCACTTTCCGCGTACCCTTAATACAACTTCAAAATGGTACATCGAAAAGGACAGATTATGTTTCGCAGAACCTTCCTCTCTCTCACCACAGCAGCTCTTTTGGCGTCGCCCGCATTGGCGGACGGCCACTCGAAAGACATCGTCGATACGGCCGTAGAAGCCGGCAGCTTCACCACGCTCGTCGCAGCCGTTGAAGCCGCTGGGCTTGTCGAAACGCTGAAGGGCGAAGGCCCGTTCACCGTGTTTGCACCGACCGACGAGGCCTTTGCAGCCCTGCCAGAAGGCACGGTCGAAATGCTCTTGATGCCCGAAAACAAGGACAAGTTGACGGCTGTTCTGACCTACCATGTTGTGCCCGGTAAGGTCATGTCTGGTGACATCGCAGGCAAAAGCATGGAGGTCGCCACCGTCAACGGAGCGATGGCCATGGTTGATGCCACATCAGGCGTCATGATCGACGGCGCAAATGTCGTTCAGGCCGACATCGAAGCATCGAATGGTGTGATCCACGTGATTGATGCAGTGATCTTGCCGAAGTAAACCGATTACTCCGCGAGAGCCCCGGTGACAGGATATTGTTGCCGGGGTTCATGCAATCCACCTCCACGGGTAAAATTCAGAGTTTCCACACAAATTTGATTTTGAAATCGCTTTGCTCCTAAACTCGTAAGAAATCGCAGCTTGATATCGAGTGTTGAAAAAGTTGCCGTCGGGGGTTTGGGGACAAAATGGAACCAATTGCATTTTCGCTCGAAATGGGCGTCGTCTGCGCCATGTTGGCGTTTACAGTGTTTTTATTCGTTTCCGAGATCGTCCGAATAGACCTTGCCGCAATTCTCATCCTCGTCATCTTGGGTATCCTTAGTTACCTGCCTGCGATGTCTAACCTTGCAGAGGTCAACAACCTTTTCGATGGGTTTGCCTCGAACGCCGTGATTTCCATCATCGCGGTGATGATCGTAGGGGCGGGCCTGGACAAAACCGGGCTGATGAACAAGGTGGCTGCCACGATCATGAAGCGTGGTGGCTCGACCGAGGCACGCATCCAGCCGATCGTGGCCGGGACAGTCGGGATTATCTCCAGCTTCTTGCAAAATGTTGGTGCGGCTGCGCTTTTCCTGCCGGTGATCAGTCGGATTTCAACCCGTTCGGGCATTCCACTAAACCGTCTGGCGATGCCAATGGGATTTTGCGCCATCCTTGGTGGCACGATGACCATGGTGGGTTCTTCGCCGTTGATTTTGCTGAATGACCTGATCACGACGGCGAATTCCGGCCTTCCGGAAGACCTTCAAATGGAGCATTTTGGACTGTTTTCGGTCACGCCGATTGGCGCGGCCCTTATTGTGTCCGGGATCCTCTATTTCTTGCTTTTGGGTCGTTGGGTTCTGCCCGGCGGCGGCGAGGCAAGCAGCGCTTCAGTGGGTCACGGCATGTCTGCCTATTTGAAACGAGTCTACGGCATTCGCGCCAAAGTCTATGAGGTAGATGTACCTGCGGACAGCCCGCTGGTTGGGCAAATCCTGGCGGATGTGAATCTTGAAAACAACCTATACATCATCTCGACATTCTATCGCGGAAAGACGTCGATGGTGCAGGTGTTGACGGCCGAGATTGCGGCGCCTTGTAGATTGGCCATCATCGGCAAGAAAACCGTGGTCGACGCATTTGCCAAAAAGTTTGGTCTGACGGTCGCGCCCGATCTGGACATTTTTGCCGAGGAGTTTGCCCCCACCAATGCGGGCATCGCCGAGATCGTGATCCCACCAGAAAGCCATCTGATTGGGAAAAGCCCCCGTGAGCTGTTGCTGCGGAAGACCTATGGCCTGTCGCTGCTTGCCATACACCGGGGCGAGGAAACCCTAAGCCATGTTGAAACAGATGAACATGAACCAACGGCCATCGGGTTGGTGGAATTTAAAGTCGGGGACATGTTGGTCGCACACACGCGCTGGGACAACCTTACGCAACTGAAAGACAACCGGGATTTTGTGATCATCACGTCTGATTTCCCACAAGAGGAATTACGGCCCCACAAAGTCGGTTGGGCACTTTTCTTTTTCGCAATATCGCTTTCGATGATCCTGTTCACCGATGTGCGCTTGTCTTTGTGCCTTTTGACAGGGGCCGTGGGGATGCTGTTGTCCCGTGTCCTGTCAATTGATGAAGCCTATCAGGCGGTTGGATGGAATACCGTGTTCTTGTTGGCAAGCCTCATACCTTTGGGGCAGGCCGTCCAGAACACGGGAACCGCCGCTTGGATTGCCGAGCAAATATTGTACCTGCTGGATGGCTGGCCCATATGGGCGTTGCAAGCTGGGATCGCGGTTTTGGCGACCGCGTTTTCGCTTGTTATGTCGAATGTTGGCGCCACAGTTCTGTTGGTGCCATTGGCTGTGTCCATTGCGTTCGCGGCTGGGGGCAATCCTGCTGTGTTTGCATTGACAGTCGCCATCTCGACCTCCAATTCATTCATCATTCCGACCCATCAGGTGAACGCGCTGATCATGGGACCGGCGGGTTACAAGGTGAAGGATTTCGTCAAGTCCGGGGGGATCATGACGATCATCTTCCTTGTCGTGTCGCTGGTGATGCTAAACATCGTCTTCTAGGTCCTATTTGCCTTTCCAAACCGGATCGCGTTTTTCCGCAAACGCGCGCGCGCCTTCCAGTTGGTCGTCCGAGCGATAAAGCTTCTCGACCGTTTCGAACTGGCTTTTGGTGATCTTGTTCAAGGCGTCTTGGAACTTCATGTCCTCAGCTTCGCGCACCACCTCTTTGATTGCGGCGTAGACCAGCGGCGGACCCGAGGCCAGAAGGTCTGCAAGCTTGCGTGCCTCTGCCATCAGGTCGCCTGCAGGATAGACATGATTGATCAGCCCCCAGCGTGCTGCTTCTTCGGTATCGATCCAGCGGCCTGTTAGCAGCATCTCGATCGCGATATGATAGGGGATGCGCTTGGGCAGTTTGATCGAGGCTGCATCGGCCACCGTACCGGACCGAATTTCCGGCAGGGCGAAGCTTGCTTGATCGGCGGCCAGAATGATGTCGGCAGACAAAGCAAGTTCCAGCCCGCCACCGCAACAGATGCCGTTTACGGCGGCAATGACCGGTTTGTTCAACCCGCGCAATTCCTGAAGCCCGCCAAACCCGCCAACGCCATAGTCGCCATCCACCGCGTCACCGTCTGACGCCGCCTTCAGATCCCATCCGGGGCAGAAGAACTTCTCACCAGCGCCTGTGATCAGTGCCACACGCAAATCGGGATCGTCCCGAAACGCGGTAAACACGTCGCCCATGATCCGGCTCGTGGCCAGGTCGATTGCGTTGGCCTTGGGGCGATCAAGCGTCACCTCAAACACGTGTCCACGGCGTTCAGTCTTGATCGGTCCGTCTTGTAGGTTGGTCAGGTCGGTCATGAGTTGTCTCCGGTGCGAATAAGGGCGTCTGCGGCCACGGCGCGGTCTGGTGTGGCGATCAGTGGGTTAACCTCGATCTCGGCCACGGGATTTTCCTGTACAAATGTCTGCACAGACATCACGGCGTCAAGGATGGCGTCGATATTTGCGGGTGGGGCACCGCGATACCCGTGCAGAAGTGGCGCGATCTTCAAGCGATTTATGGCGGCGTCCACGTCTTGTCGCGTCGACGGAACCAAAAGCGTTTGACTGTCTTGCAGGATTTCCGTCAGCGTGCCGCCTGCGGCCACGGTCAACAAATATCCGTGGGCCGCATCATGGGTGACGCCGATCAACAGCTCAGCCACGCCGCCGGTGATCATCTCTTCGATCAGAAAGCTGTGGGCGCACATGGTGCGCGCGGCTTCTTGCACGGCAGCTTCATCTATCAAATTCAAAACGACGGCCCCGGCCTCGGTCTTGTGGGCCACGCCTTCGCCTTTCAGGACAATGGGAAAGCCGACCGAGGCAGCGATCTGCGCAGCCTGTTCGGGGGATTGCGCATGGCCCGATTGCGGCACTTGAAGCCCATAAGACCGCAAGGCGTCTTTCGCCTTGGCCTCGGTCAGAACGCCCCCCGCCATCACCGGAGGTGTCAGGAAGACTGGCGCGGGCTGGGGGCAGGGCTTGCCAAGCCACGCAGCGCATTCGATGGCCGCCATCGCTGCGCGCATACCGGAAAATGGCATAATCCCGGCTTGCATCAAGCGCTTTGCTGTCACTTCGGGCATCGTCTCGGGAAGGGAGGCGAGGATGCCGATGGGGCGTCCCGTTATGCGTTGCGCCTCGGCGACGGCCTCGATCACTTTGTCCCATTCTGCCGCGTCGCACCGATCTGCACGCGGGAAATCCAGAACGACCATGCCCATCGCCAGATCGCCCTGCATCAATGCAGCAAACGTGTCGGTCAGTGCTTTGACATCTCCCCAAATATATGTGTGGTAATCCAGTGGGTTGGCTAGGGCGACCTTGGGTCCAAGGGCTGTTCGCAGGCCGGATTTCTGACGATCATTCAGGGTGGGAAATTTGACCGCGTGATCAACTGCGGTGTCCGCGATCAGACTGGCTTCGCCCCCTGAACACGATGCCGACGCGATCCGATCCGAAGCGAGCGGCCCCACAACATGAAGAAGTTTCAGGGTTTCAAGCAGGTCGGACAATTGCGACACTTGCGCGATACCAAGACGTGAAAGGAAGGCCCTCGCGCCAGCATCACTGCCCGCCAGAGATGCCGTGTGCGAAATGGTGGCAGCGCGCGCCTGATCCGACCGTCCGATCTTGAGTGCTACGATGGGCTTGCCAAGATCACGCGCGCGGTCTGCCAACGCCTCCATCGCGCGCAAATCGCCCATCCCTTCGATATGCAGGCCGAGCGCTGTGACGCGCGGATCCTCCAGCACGGCGGTTCCGATATCGGCCAACCCGGTTTGCGCCTGATTGCCAGCGGTGACCACATAGGCCAGTGGCACCCCACGGGTCTGCATGGTCAGATTGATCGCAATATTCGAGCTTTGGGTGATCAGCGCCACACCATTTTCGACCCGTTCTGCACCATGCTGGTCGGGCCAAAGTGCGACGCCGTCCAGGCAGTTGATCAGACCATAGCAGTTCGGTCCGATGATGGGCATGTCGCCCGCCGCGTCCAACAAAGCGTCCTCTAGATGATCACCGTCATCCAGCTCGGCCTTGGCTTCACGAAAGCCAGAGGCAAAACAGATCGCACCACCCGCGTCGGCCGTTGCAAGGGTGCGGACAGCGTCGATTGTAATGTCGCGATTGACGCCGATGAAACTGGCGTCCGGCGGTGATGGCAAGGCTTCGATCGAGGGGTAGGCTGCAATGCCTCCGACCTCGGGTTTTGACGGATGGACTGGCCAGATGTCTCCGGTAAACCCAATCTTACGGCACTGATCGATCACGTTGGCACACCAGGTGCCACCACCGATCACTGCAACAGAACGCGGTCGAAGAAGCCGGTCAAGCGTTTGGCGTTGTCGCGCCATCTAGCCTTCGTCCTGATCCGATGTGGCGCGGTCGATATGGCCCAGATCCCTGTCGGGGTCGATTAGGTCACGCACCTTCGACTTCAAGACCCGCGCATCAGGGAACCCGCCATCACGCTTGCGTTCCCAGATCACATCACCGTCCAACGTAATTTCGAAGATGCCGCCGATTTCTCCGGGGACAAGGGTTACGCCGCCCAAATCCGTGCCAAAACTTTGCAGAAGTTCTTGTGCCATCCAGCCTGCACGCAACAGCCAATTGCAGCCGGTGCAATATGTGATGATGACCTGTGGTTTGGTCAAATCTGATGTTTGTTCATGTGCCATTGACTAGGCTCCCAATGGCCGGAACAGGTCGCGGCTGATGATATGGCGCTGGATTTCTGACGTGCCGTCCCAAATACGCTCGACACGGGCGTCGCGCCAGAAGCGCTCGATTGGGAAGTCGTTCATCAAGCCCATGCCGCCGAAGATTTGCAAGGTGGTGTCGGTTACGCGGGCGAGCATTTCGGAGGCGTAGAGTTTGGCAGATGCGATCTCTCGGTTGGCCGGAAGCTCTTGGTCCAGACGCCAAGCGCCAGAGAGGGTGAGCCAGTCGGCAGCGTCAATCTCGGTGATCATGTCGGCGACTTGGAAGCTGACGCCTTGGAACTTGGCGATGGGTTGGCCAAACTGCTTGCGCTCGGCGGCGTAGTCCAGCGCCATGTCAAAACAGCGACGTGCGCGACCGACACAGAAGGCGGCGACGGTCAGGCGCGTGGCATAGAGCCATTCGTTCATCACAGCGAACCCGCCATCGACCTCGCCTAATACCTGCGCGTCGGGAAGGCGGCAGTTGTCGAAATCCAGCACGTAATTCTTGTAGCCCTTGTGACTGACCGAGGCGTAGCCCTCGCGGACCTCAAAGCCCGGTGTGCCGCGATCAACAAGGAAACAGGTGATCCGCTTCTTGGGGCCTTTGGGGGTTTCGTCCACGCCGGTTGCGACGAAAACAATAAAGAAGTCAGCATGTTCCGCGCCAGAGATAAAGTGCTTTGATCCGTTCACAACCCAATCTCCGCCGTCGCGCACGGCAGAGCATTTCATGCCGCGCACGTCTGATCCAGCGTCAGGTTCAGTCATCGCCAGCGCATCCATCCGTTCACCGCGCACGGCGGGAAGAAGGTACTTCTCACGCTGCTCACCCTCGCAGGCCATCAGGATATTCTGGGGTCGCCCAAAGAAATGGGTCAGCGCCATGGACCCACGCCCAAGCTCGCGTTCTACAAGTGTGAAATCGAGGTGGCTAAGACCCGCGCCGCCGACCTCTTCGGGGAAGTTACAGGCATAGAACCCCAGATCGACGCATTTCTGTTTGATCTCTTGCCCAAGCTCATCGGGCACCTGGCCCGTGCGTTCGACCATGTCTTCGTGCGGATAAATCTCTTTCTCAACAAAGCTGCGGACGGTTGAGACGATCATTTCTTGTTCTTCGGACAGACCAAAATGCATCACGCATCTCCTTTGGCGTGTAGGGCGGCCAATGCTTCGACCTTGGTTTCCACGTCCGCGCGGGGCGGGCAGGATTTGCGGGTGTTCAGGTCAACATGCAGCAGGAATTGATCGCAGGTCGCGAGCAGTCCATTATCGGATGCGCGCTTCATCTCGTGCCACAGGCGCAGTTTTTTGCCTTCGCCAAGTGTGACGGTGCTGTCCACGTAGACGGTTTCGCCTGCGTGGCATTCATCGATGTATTTGATGTTGGTTTCCGCAGTGAAATAGCTGAGGCCCGAGGCGATATAGTCGGCATTTGCGCCTACATGGATCATGATGCGGTCGGCGGCGTCGGAAAAGACCTGCCCATAGCGCCCTTCATTCATGTGGCCGTTATAGTCCGTCCAGTCGATGGGGACGTCGCGCGCGACGGTGCGCATCGGTGTTTCCTCCCTCGTAGAAGGCCACAGCCCCGTTTCATGGTCGCGGATCACCCGACCCGCACCGGACCCGTCGCCGCGTGCTTTCAGGGCCCGCAGCATCGAAACGAGGTTGTCATCGCGCAGGCGCTCCAGCTCTCGGATCGACAAGTGGCCTGATTGGGCATCGGATTGGCCTGCGATCAGGTCGACCAGTTCATCGGTGAACTCGGGCACATCCATCAGCTTGGTCCATGGCCACTTCAAAGCCGGGCCGAACTGGGCCATGAAGTGCTTCATGCCAGCCTCGCCCCCCGCCACGCGGTAGGTTTCAAACAGCCCCATCTGCGCCCAGCGGATGCCGAAGCCCATGCGAATTGCCTCGTCGATTTCCTCAGTCGTGGCGATGCCGTCTTTGACCAACCACAGCGCCTCGCGCCAGACGGCTTCAAGGAAGCGGTCGGCGATATGGGCGTCGATTTCCTTGCGAACTTTCAGGGGATACATGCCGATGCCGCTTAGGATATCGGCGGCGCGGGTGCAGGTGTCTGCGTCCCCAACCAGTTCGATCAACGGCAAAAGATAGACCGGATTGAACGGGTGCGCGACGATGGCATTCGCGCCTTTTTCGTTCAATTCCGAGGGCTTGAAGCCCGACGTTGATGAGCCAATAATGGCGCTTTCGGGGGCGAGGGCCATGAGGTCGGCAAACACTTTGTGCTTCAATTCCAACCGTTCCGGCACGCTTTCTTGGACCCAGTCCGCATCCGCAACAGCTTCGGCCAGATCTGTGTGATAGGTCAGTTTCCCCTCGGTCGGCAGCGCTGTTTCATACAGCCCGGGCAATGCGCGGCGTGCGTTGGTCAGGACTTCGCTGATCTTGCGTTCGGCCTCGGGGTCGGGATCGAATACCGCCACGTCCCATCCGTTCAAAAGGAAGCGCGCGGCCCATCCGCCACCAATCACGCCACCGCCAATAATCGCTGCTTTTTGTGTCATCTGTCTTTATCCAACTAGAGATTCTGTGTGGCCATCGACGGCCAAAGCCTGACCCGAAACCTTGCAACTGGCGTCTGACGCCAGAAAGATCGCCGTATCCGCCAGATCGTCTGCCGTGACCCAAGTTTTCATCGCCACACCAGTGACATAGCGCTTGCGCAACTCGTCCGGGTCCAGCCTATGGGCCTCGGCTTCGCGTGCAATCACTCGTTCCATGCGCGGGCCTTCGACGGCACCGGGGCAAAGCGCATTTACCCGTACACCATAAGGGCCAAGCTCTGAGGCCAGCGTTTTCATCAAGCCGATCACGCCCCACTTCGCGGTGGCATAGGGCGAGCGCATCGGATAGCCCCATAGACCGGCTGTTGAGGATGTCAAAAGCATGCTGCCACTTCCCTGTGTCTTCATATGGCGCGCAGCCCAGCCACAGGCCAGAAAGGCGCCGTCCAGATTGGCCGAGAGGCAGGCGCGCCAGTCGTCCAGCGACAAGTCCTCGATCGCACCTGCTGGACCGCCTGTCCCCGCGTTGGCGCAGAGCAGGTCGATGCCGTCCCAATCCCGGTCCAACTGGTCAAACAGCACCTGTATCTGGTCGGGTTGGGTCACATCCGCCGCGACTGAGATCACGCCGGACAGGGCGCTGGCGGTTTGTGCCAACGCGTCCGCATCCATGTCACAAATGGCAACCCTGGCACCTTCGGCATGGAATCTGCGGGCGAAACAAGCGCCGATGCCGCTGCCGCCCGCCGTGATCAACACGCGTTTGCCGTCAAGGCTGTTCATGCAGGGGCCTGTTTGGTCAGGCCGAGCTTTGCGCGAACCTCTGCCGGGCCAATAACCCGTGCGCCCATGCCCTCGATGATAAAGCGCGCGCGTTCGACCAGCTGAGCGTTGGTGGCAAGGACACCTTTTTCCAGCCACAGGTTGTCCTCAAGCCCGACGCGAACGTTGCCGCCCGCCAAGACCGACGCCGCGACATAGGCCATCTGATTGCGCCCAAGCCCAAAGGCCGAGAAGGACCAGTCATCCGGCACGTTGTTCACCATCGCCATGAAGGTATTCAGATCATCCGGCGCGCCCCAAGGCACACCCATGCAAAGCTGCACAAGGGCAGGGCTGTCCAGAACGCCTTCTTTGACCAGTTCCTTGGCAAACCAAAGGTGGCCGGTGTCGAACGCCTCGATTTCAGGTTTCACGCCCAGATCGGTCATCATTTTGCCCATGGCGCGCAACATGCCCGGAGTGTTGGTCATGACGTAATCGGCTTCGGCGAAATTCATTGTGCCGCAGTCCAACGTGCAAATCTCGGGCAGACAATCCGCAATATGGGCCACGCGTTCGGTGGCACCGACCATGTCTGTTCCAGCATCTTTCACCGGGAAGGGCGCTTCGGTAGGGCCGAAGGTGATATCTCCGCCCATGCCAGCGGTCAGGTTCAATACCACATCCACGTCCGCGTCACGAATGCGGTCGGTAACTTCGCGGTAGTATCGCAGATCGCGCGACGGTGTGCCGGTTTCGGGATCACGTACGTGGCAATGCACCACTGCGGCCCCCGCTTTGGCGGCTTCAATGGCGCTGTCTGCGATCTGTTTGGGACTGCGCGGGACATGAGGAGACCGGTCTTGCGTCGACCCGGACCCAGTGACCGCGCAGGTTATGAAAACGTCTTTGTTCATGGCAAGCGGCATCGGATCCTCCCTGAGATGCGCAATGTTGATCTTTGTATGATGCGCGGGATTGACGGTCATGTTGTGCTGTTTTATGCAAAATCATGCAGAATTGGTCAAAATCCAGCACAAAAACGCACAAGATCAGCTTTCTGCTGTTTGATCGCTTTTCGAACCTTGCTTTGGCCAATCTGTTAGAGCCGTTGCGCGCGGCCAATACGCTTTTGGGGAACGATGCCTATCAATGGCAAATCGTCACGCCGGATGACGGAGTGGCGAGGACCTCAAGCGGGTTGCCGATCATGCCGACTGTACGTGCGTCAGAGATGACGGGGGGCGACATGATCTATGTCGTGGCAAGCTATGACCACGAGCGCCACGCAACCGCCACCAACGCCGCGGTCCTGCGCAGGCTTGCGGGGCGGTTTGATACTGTTGCGGGGGTCGATGCCGGGTGCTGGCTTCTGGGACATGCTGGGCTTCTGGATCAACACAAAGCCACGATACACTTCGATCTTCTCGACGCATTTGCCGAGCGATTTCCATCGGTTGACGTGGAACGTGCACGTTGGGTGCGGGATGGCGCGCGGTTAACATGTAGTGGTGGGATGGCCGCGTTCGAACTGACATGCGATCTGATCGGGCAGCATCACGGGGCGGCGTTGATGCTGGAAATCACGCAGATGTTCATGTCGGAAAACCCAACTGCGGCTCAGGCGGCATCTCACATACGGGCAGATAAGCGTGTAGATGCCTGTTTGCGAGAGATGACTGCTAATATCGAAGCACCTCTGCCGATCAAAGAGCTTGCGCGCAGGGTGGGCTGCCGCCAGCGTGATCTGGAGTTGCGGTTTGATCGGCATTTTGGGGCGTCACCGCGACAGGTTTACAAACGGCTTCGGCTGAACGCGGCCAAACGTATGTTAGAGGCCGGAGGGCTATCTATCGCCGAGGTCGCCTTGCGCGCAGGTTATGCAGATGCGAGCGCCTTTGCCCGCGCATTCCGCTCGGAATTTGGGGTCACACCGCGCAGCGTCGTCCGGGGAGAAGGGCGGCCAGCAGATGGCGCCATGGCTGGGGTCAGGGAATGGGCACCACGCCGATGATGGGACCGTGCAGCGTGATCAAAAGCGCATAGACGAAAAGGCCGATCACAACGCGCATGATGCCGTTGGACGTGACGCTGAGAGTGCGCTTGGTTTGGGCCAATGCGCCCCATCGGTCTTGCCCCATTACGCGCTTTTGACGCCGATCAATGATCCGCATCCCGACAAGCGAGAACACCGCAAACACGCCAAACAGGATGACATGGGCAAGATTGCCATTGGGCACCAAATGACCCGCTGCCCAAAGCAGCAGCGCCACCAGCAAGGGATGGCGCATCCAGCCGATCAGGCCCGGACGGGTCGGGTCAAACTGGTCGTTATGCGCCCCGCCGAATGACAGCGGGTTCGGGCGGCCAATGGCGAGCGCTGCGATCAGGCAAGCCGCCAGCATGCAGGTCAGCGTGACGTGGTTTTGCCAAGGCTCCCAATCCCATAGGCCGATAAAGGGCGCGCGCCCTGCGGCCACGATCACCCAAACAAGCATCGCGATTGAGAGGCAGGAATATGCGACGGTGAACCCACGTCGTCCGATTGCCGCGACAATACGCGCTTTGACCCTCGGCCTGACTGGGACTGAGTGGGTTAGAAAGAAGGCGGCGAAGGCCAGCGCATATTGGGTCCATCCAGTCATTGCCGTGTACTCCAGGTGATTGGCGTCGGATTGCCAGTGTATTTCCTGCGTATCTATGCCTGCGCTTGGGCGGTCATCCATGACGTAGGTCAAGACAGAGCCTACGCGGGACGCGCTGCGTTACTGGTCGTCGGCACTTGCCAGAAAATGCGCGCAGCCTGATAAGGCGGCATAGTCGTCTTCGACCAGATGGATCGCGAAGGCATCAAGGAATTCGCTGAACCTGCCTTTGTCTGTAAACGCATGGTGGAAACCACATGTGTCAAACCAAGGCTTGACCGCGCGCGCCATGCCGCCGACCAGATAAATGCCACCAAAAGGCAAAAGCGTCAGTGCCAAATCACTGGTGACGCCACCCAAAGCTTGTACGAAGGCCGTTATGGCTTTGATCGCGACGGGATCGCGCGCGTCGGCCAAAGTGAATATCTCGGCGGTAGAGGCCGTCTTGTTTTGCCCCAACCTGGCCGAGGCCCATGCATAGCACCGCTCTAGACCGCGTCCCGACAAAACGTCCTCGACCCCGACATGGCCGAGCTTCTCGTCAAGGTATGTGGACAAGTCCCACAGGTCATCGCCACGTGCAGGGAACGTCAGGTGACCGGCCTCTGACGGGGGCACAAAGCGGCCTTTCGCGGTTTGGAATACCGGTGCGCAATTGAACCCGGTGCCGATGCCGACCACCAGCATCGCCGCGTTCGGGTTGCTGTCCTGTCCTGGTTTGATCAGGGTCAGGTCGCTATCTGCGATGTGCCCCAATGCATGTCCCTGCGCTTGCAGATCATTCAACACAGCTGCCCGTTCTGCGCCCGAAACAGCGGCCAACGTGTCCTTATCAATGCTCCAATTGAGGTTCGTCAGTTGACCCGCGCCGTCCTTCACAGGCCCTGCAATGGCCACCGCTGCGCGATCACAGTTCGGCTGGCCTTGGCCCTTCAAATAGGACGCAAGCAAGCTATCCAGCCCGCTATGGTCCGTGTTGCGGTGTTTAACGATGGTGTCGCCCAACAACTGGGTGCCTTGTGCCAGCGCGACACGGGTATTTGTGCCACCGACATCAGCGACGAGTGAATAAAGGGTCATGGGCGTTGCAGGGCCTTTTTGAGCGCGAGGTATGACGCTTTCGGAGTGCGTTTTAAAGTGTCGAAATCCACATGGACCAGACCAAATCGGGGGGCATACCCCTCGGCCCACTCATAATTGTCCATGAGCGACCAGGTAAAGTAGCCTTTAACAGGCAATCCGTCGCGGATGGTGTTGCGGATCACCTGCATATGCGCGGCCAGATATGCCTCGCGGTCGGGATCAAGATAAGGCTTACCGTCAAGTTCGGTCAGACCGGCCATGCCGTTTTCGGTGATATAGATGGGCAGATCGCCGGTATACTCCTTGGCGACCATGTGCAGAAAATGCTCCAGCCCCTCGGGATAGATTTCCCAGCCCAATGCAGTCTTTGGCAAATCACCGCGATGCCCCGTGGTGCCGGGCCAAGGGGCAGGGGTGCCGTCTGCTGTGATTTCGGGGCCGTACAGCATGCGTGTGTAGTAGTTCACGCCGATCCAATCGATGGGCGCGGTGATCGTCTTGAAATCATCCTGCCAGCCTTGGGGAAGATGTGGTTCCAACCCTTCAAGCACTTCGGCCGGGTATTTCCCTTTCGTAATGCCCGAGATGAAGAACCGGTTGTAGATCGCGTCCTGTACAGCGGCAGCACGCGCGGCCTCGGGCGTGTCATCAACGGGGGCCGCATACTCCATGTTGCACACGGCACCCAGATTGCTCATCCCAAGACCCCGCATCACCTCGGTTGCGCGACCATGCGCCAACAAAACGTGGTGCATGGCGCGCGCGGCGGCGCGAATGTCGCGCAGCCCAGGTGCATGTGCACCCAAGAAATGGCTAAGCCACGCCACGCACCACGGCTCGTTAATTGGCGCTGCAGACCAGACCCGATCGCCGATCCGGCCCATGATGATTTCGGTGTAATCTGCAAACCAATTGGCGATGTCCCGATTTCGCCAACCACCCTGATCCGCCAGTGCGGAGGGCAATTCCCAGTGATACAGCGTTGCAGCAGGTTTGATCCCACGCTCCAGCATTCCATCCACCAACCGGTCATAGAAATCCAACCCCGCTGCATTGGGCGTGCCGCGTCCGTCGGGCAGTACGCGCGCCCACGAGGTCGAGAACCGGTAGACGTCAAAGCCACCATCGCGGATCAGGTCCAGATCCTGTTCCCACCGATCCAGATGACCGCAGGCGATGGCACCATCTTCGGCGCCTGCCACATTGCCCGGCGTTGCGGCAAAATCATCCCAATGGGTGCGCCCTGCGCCACCTTTGGCATGTCCTTCGATCTGATAAGAGGACGTTGCGGTTCCAAACAGGAAGTCTTTAGGAAAGTCAGTGCGGTGTGGCAGCATATGGATCTCGATTTGGTGGTTCTGTTGGGCCATCTGGGCAGAGTTTGACGGGCAGTGCCTTAGGTGACGCGATCGGTGTTGACCGGTCCTGTTGACAGTCCGACAGTCAAGTCGGTCTCCAACAGCACTTCGCGTGGCGCATCGCGGTTTTGAACGATATCGATCAACATTTGCGCAGCGATCTGTCCGGCCTCGCGCACCGATGACCGGGTCGCGGTATAAACGGGAATATCGGTGCCGTTCCGAAAATAGCTGAGTTCATCGTCATGAGTGATCAGCGAGACGTCGCGGCCCAACGTCAGGCCGATCTCTTCTATTCCGCGGCGGACACCGATTGCGCTGATCATCGAACTGACCAGTATGGCGCTTGGCGGGTCGGGTCGGGCCATCAGCGCGCGGGCGACATCGTGGCCTTGTGCCTCGGTCATTTCGCCTGCGAACATCAGATTTGGGTCAGGGGCGACGCCACGCGCCAGAAGGGCAGCCTCATAGCCCTCACGGCGGCGGCGGGCGAAATCCATATGCTCCAGCCCGTTGACCAGTGCGATGCGCGTGTGCCCAAGGTCCAGAAGAAAATCCGTGGCCCGCTGAAAGGATCGCTTGTTGTTGACATCAACCCACGCATAGGGGGCGGTCGCCTCGGAGCTGCGACCATGAACGACATAGGGCAAGCCAAGCGAATTGAGCAGCGGAATGCGGGTATCGCGATGGCGCGGCGCGTGCAGGATGATCCCATCGACATTTTGTTTGGTCAGAAAACTGCGATAGGCGTCTTCTTCCTCGTCGTCAGGCACCACTGACAAGAGCATATCGTAACCGTTGCGCGAATAGGTCTCGCCAGCGCCGGCGATAAAGTCGCCGAAGATCGGGTTTACCATCTCGTGATTGGCGCTGATTGGGATCACATGGCCGATGGCCATCGAACGGCCTGTCGCCAGGGATCGCGCGCGGGTGTTTGGGGCGTATCCGTGCTCTCGCGCCGCTGCGGACACTTTGCGTCGCGTGCTTTCTGCGACCTCGGGGTATCCGTTCAGCGCCCGGCTGACGGTGGTTGGTGATAGGCCAAGCAAATCCGAGAGTTCTTTCAACGTCATGACTATCTTTCAAACCGGTTTGGGTGCAAGCGGACAAGCAGAGGGATGTCCTGATGCCCTATCATTACCTGCACTCTATACGGAAAACCTCAGAAACAGCAAGAAAACTGTTGGCGCTAACGGAATCGTTGACAGGGGGCGGATTATGAGCAAGTTTAGATTATTCAAAGCGCTTTGGAAGCTTGCGATTCTGCAAGCGCAAGCGTTTTGGCACATATAATGGCGCCAAGGCGCCGGGATCGGATAGCCGATTTTGAACCTGGGAGGCCCGACAGGGTCATTGGGAGGAAGACATGAAGAACGTATTTTATGCCAGCGTGGCCACTCTTGCGCTTACCGCAGGCATGGCGCAAGCGGATGGCCATCTGGAATTTGCGCCCGGCGAGGGCCCGTTTAGCTGGGACAGCTACAAAGCGTGGGCAGATAATGCACCCGACCTAAGTGGCCAGACCGTGACCGTGTTCGGCCCTTGGTTGAATCCGGAAGATGGGTTCTTCAACAACATGCTGGCCTATTTTGAAGAAGCAACGGGTGCGGACGCGATCTATACCGGGTCTGACAGCTTTGAACAGCAGATCGTTATTGATGCTGAGGCAGGCGCCGCCCCAAACATCGCGGTGTTCCCGCAACCGGGACTGGCATCCGTGATGGCGTCCAAAGGACAGTTGTCCCCATTGGGTGACGACATGGCGAAATGGGTTGCAGACAACTATGCCGCTGGTCAGTCATGGGTCGACTTGGGCACCTATGCCGATGCTGACGGCAACGATCAGATGTATGGCTTTTTCTATAACGTAAACGTCAAGTCTTTGGTGTGGTACAGCCCTGAAAACTTCGAGGATGCGGGCTATGAAGTCCCGACCACGATGGAAGAGTTGAAAGCGCTGACCGAGCAAATTGTTGCAGATGGCGAAGTGCCGTGGTGCATCGGTCTGGGCTCAGGTGCTGCGACCGGCTGGCCTGCGACCGACTGGGTTGAAGACATGATGCTGCGTACGCAATCACCTGATGTCTACGACCAATGGACCAAGAACGAAATTCCGTTCGATGATCCCCGCGTCGTCGCCGCGATCGAAGAGTTTGGTTGGTTCGCCCGCGATGACGCCAAAGTGTCAGGCGGGGCAGGGGCCGTGGCCTCAACCGACTTCCGCGACAGTCCGAAAGGTCTCTTCACGTCGCCTCCACAGTGCTACATGCACCGTCAGGCGTCCTTCGTGCCCGCATTCTTCCCGGAAGGAACAGAATTCGGCGTGGATACCGACTTCTTCTATCTGCCTGCCTATGCAGATAAGGATCTGGGCAACCCGGTTCTGGGCGGTGGTACGCTGATGGCGATCACGAACCCCTCTCAGGGTGCGACGGCTCTGATGGATTTCCTGAAGCTGCCGCTGGCACACGAGGTCATGATGGCTCAAACCGGCTTCCTGACACCGCATGAACAGGTGAACCTTGACGCCTATAAGGATGACACCTTGCGTGGTTTGGGTGAAATCCTATTGGGTGCAACCACCTTCCGCTTTGATGGCTCTGACCTGATGCCAGGGGGTGTCGGCGCAGGTACCTTCTGGACGGGTATGGTCGACTACACTGGCGGCAAGGATGCGGGGGCTGTTGCCTCGGACATCCAAGCGTCATGGGACGCTCTGAAGTAAGACGACAATCTCACCCCCCGCGTTGCGATATGCGGGGGGTGTCACCGGATCGACAATTGCGATCCATCTTTGCCAAAATAGGGAGAGGTTACCATGCATCCAGCCATCCTGGGGGTTGTCACGATTGCCATCGGCGTCGGCGCGTGCCTGTCCTATTTTTACTTTTCAAATCAGCTTCTTGATAAGGTTCTGTTCCCAGCGAAAGGGCCGAATGCAGGACGGAATATCAACCGGGCAAACATGATCCGCCCTTGGCTTTTTTTGTTTCCGGCACTGTTTGCCCTTTGCCTTTACCTTGCCTATCCGGTGTTCGAGACGATGCGACTTTCGCTGTCAGACACGCGTGGTGACGGTTCCTTTATTGGGTTGAGAAACTACACAAACATGGTGGCAGAGCCCAAGTTCTGGGAGGCCATGCGCAACAACTTCCTTTGGCTTCTTGTTGTGCCTGCGGCCTCGACTGGATTCGGGCTTTTGGTGGCGCAACTGACGGACCGGATCAAGTGGGGTGGCATCGCGAAGTCCCTGATTTTCATGCCGATGGCGATTTCCTTTGTTGGTGCTTCGGTGATCTGGAAACTGATCTATGACGCCCGCCCCGAAGGGTCCGAGCAGATCGGTATTCTGAACGCCGTTTACATGTGGTTCGGAGGCGTTGAATCGCAGACGTGGCTGACGCTCCCATTTTGGAACAACTTCTTCTTGATGATCGTATTGGTGTGGATCCAAACCGGATTTGCCATGGTGATCCTGTCGGCCGCCCTACGCGGTATTCCCGAAGAAACGGTGGAGGCCGCCATCGTTGATGGAGCAGGCCCCTTCAAGATATTCTTCAAGATCAAAGTACCCCAGATCATGGGCACGATTGTGGTGGTCTGGACGACGATCACCATCGCAACCCTGAAGGTCTTTGACATCGTGTTTGCGATGACCAATGGCCAGTGGGAAACGCAGGTATTGGCGAACTATATGTACGACAAAATGCTCCGCGGCTTGGATTGGGGTATGGCTTCGGCTGCGGCAATGATCATCATGCTTATGGTGACGCCGATCCTTGTCTGGAATGTCTATAACGCGCGCAAAGAAATGCGCTGAGGGGACGGTCATGGATAATATTGCTGGCAAAAAATCATCACTGACCTGGGCCGTTCATATCTCGGTTGCTGTCCTTGTCGTTCTGTGGCTTCTGCCGACGATCGGCCTGTTTGTGTCCTCGTTCAGAACCGGGGACCAGATCGCCGCAACCGGTTGGTGGAAATCCCTGACCACGCAGGAGCGTCAGAACCCAGCCATCCGTGTCTCGGGGGCCGAAGCCGAAACTGATGGGCTTTTCGTGATCCAGGGGCAGCTTTTTGATAGCACCAGCGCCGAGGTTCAACGCTGGGGTACCTCGTCACGCCAACCTGACGCCTTTGCGCCGGGCGATGTGGCCGAGCTTAGCAAAGATCGCACCATCACCGTGGACAGCGCCGGAAATTTCCGCTTCACCGCCAAGGAAAGCCAAGAAGGAAAGCGATTGCCGCGTGTCTTCACAACGGCGGTTTCTCCGCCCGAGTTCACAACAGACAACTACCATTCGATGCTGCTGGATGACAGCAACTCCGAAGGCATGGCACGGGCGTTTTTCAACACGCTGACTGTGACGATCCCGGCAACGATCATTCCGATCCTGATCGCGGCCTTTGCGGCTTATGCGCTGGCATGGATGGAGTTTCCGGGCCGCGCGCTGCTGATCGCCTTCGTGGTCGCGCTTCTGGTCGTGCCGCTTCAACTGGCGTTGATCCCGCTGCTAAAACTGCATCTGGCGATTGGCATCGGCAAAGGCTATCTGGGCGTCTGGCTGGCCCATACTGGGTTTGGTCTGCCGCTGGCGATCTATCTGCTGCGCAACTACATGGTCGGGTTGCCGCATGATATTATCGAGAACGCTCGTGTGGACGGCGCGACCGAGTTTCAGATCTTCACCAAGATTATTCTGCCCTTGTCCTTCCCCGCCCTGGCCAGTTTCGCGATCTTCCAGTTCTTGTGGACGTGGAATGATCTGCTTGTGGCGAAAGTGTTCCTGATTGATGCAACCGGGCAAACCACGGTCATGACCAATCAGATCGTCGAACTTCTGGGGACACGAGGTGGTAACTGGGAAATCCTAGCCACGGCGGCCTTCGTTTCGATTGCAGTGCCTCTGGCGGTGTTCTTCGCGATGCAAAAATACCTCGTGCGCGGCCTTCTGGCCGGCTCGGTCAAGTAACATTGCCCGCAAGGGCGGGTCCGAACAATACCGGATCAATATCAGATCACGACCGGGGCGCGACCCCGCGTCTGGAAGGAGAGCAGATGAACATGCAAACCAATGTTTCCAAGGCAAAACAATTGGGCGCTGATGCTGATTGGTGGCGTGGGGCCGTCATTTATCAGGTTTATCCGCGCAGCTTTCAGGACGATAGCGGTGACGGTATCGGGGATTTGCGTGGGATCACCCGACGTCTGCCCCATATCGCGTCGATGGGTGTGGATGCGGTCTGGATTTCGCCGTTCTTCACCTCTCCGATGAAGGATTTCGGTTATGACGTTTCCGACTATTGCGATGTCGATCCAATGTTCGGCACGCTTGCGGATTTCGACGCGTTGGTTGATGCCGCCCATGCACAGGGTCTTCGGGTGATGATTGACCTTGTGCTGAGCCATACATCGGATCAACACCCGTGGTTTGGCGACAGCCGTATTGCCCGCGATGGTGAGAAGTCTGACTGGTATGTCTGGGCGGACCCTAAGCCCGATGGCACCCCACCCAACAATTGGCTGTCGATCTTTGGTGGACCGGCATGGCAATGGGATGGGCAACGCCAGCAATACTATCTGCATAACTTCCTGGCGTCACAGCCTGACCTGAATTTCCATTGCGAGGCTGTGCAAGACGCGCTTTTGGATGTCGCGCGGTTTTGGCTGGAACGTGGCGTTGACGGGTTCCGGCTTGATACAATCAACTTCTATGTCCACGATAAGGAACTGCGCGACAACCCACCTTTGGCGCAGGATCAGCGCAACTCGACCATCGCGCCGCAGGTGAACCCGTATAACCACCAAGAGCATCTATACGACAAGAACCAACCCGAGAACCTCGCGTTTCTGCGCAAACTGCGGACGGTTATGGACCCCTACAATGCGGCGGCCGTTGGTGAAGTGGGCGATGCCCAACGGGGCCTTGAAATTTTGGGCGAGTACACGCAGGGCGATGACCTGATGCAGATGTGCTATGCGTTCGAGTTTCTGGCCAACAACCGACCAACAGCAGGCGAGGTTGCTGGCGTGATGGATCGCGTGGCCGCGGTTGCGGCCGACGGTTGGCCGTGCTGGGCGTTTTCAAACCACGATGTGCTGCGTCATGCCTCGCGCTGGGACTTATCCCGCGACGGGCTGAAAATGGTTGCGACGCTCATGATGTGTTTGCGCGGATCAGCGTGCATCTATCAAGGTGAAGAACTGGGCCTGCGCGAAGCAGATGTCGCATTTGAAGACCTGCAAGACCCCTATGGCATCGAGTTTTGGCCCGAGTTTAAAGGTCGCGATGGCTGCCGCACGCCGATGGTGTGGGAGGCAGACGCCTCACAAGGCGGGTTTTCATCTGCCAACCGGACATGGTTGCCGGTCGAAGAAGAACATCTGGGGACGGCCGTCGACCGCTCTGAGAACGATCCAGACGCTTTGATCCACCACTACCGGCACGTCATCGCGCTGCGCCATGCCCATCCGGCGTTGCAAAAGGGGTCGATGGACGCGCTGGTGGCTGATGGTTCTGGTCTGAGCTTTCACCGGAAGTTGGACGACGAACATCTGTTCTGCGCCTTTAACCTGGGTGATGACGCGGTTTCTATTGCCATACCTGACGGCCGCTGGACCTGCATCGATAGCTCAGCCTCGGGGGTGCCCGCCGAGATAACAGGCGGCGCGTCGTTGGAACTTCAAGCATGGCAATCAGTGATCCTGACCGCCAAGGAGGACGTGTAAAATGGCCGACGTAAAACTGACAGATGTGGTGAAAAGCTACGGCAATGTGAATGTGCTGAATGACATCAATCTAGACATCAAAACCGGTGAACTGGTCGTCTTCGTCGGCCCTTCTGGCTGTGGTAAGTCGACACTTCTGCGCATGATCGCAGGGTTGGAAAAGATCACCGACGGCCAGCTGGAGATCGAGGGGACCGTGGTGAACGACGTGCCCCCCAGTCAGCGCGGCATTGCGATGGTGTTCCAATCTTACGCGCTTTACCCGCATATGACCGTGCGCGACAACATGGCGTTTGCCCTGAACATCGCCAAAAAATCGAAGGCCGAGATTGAGGCCGCAATTGATCGCGCGGCCAAGGCGCTGCAACTGGAGCCCTATCTGGACCGCCTTCCCAAGGCACTGTCGGGCGGGCAACGTCAGCGGGTGGCCATCGGGCGCGCGATTGTGCGTGACCCAAAGGTCTATCTGTTTGACGAGCCGCTCTCAAACCTTGACGCCGCATTGCGGGTGGCCACACGGATCGAGATTGCCCAACTGAAAGAGGCGATGCCAGAAAGCACCATGGTCTATGTGACCCATGATCAGGTCGAGGCGATGACACTGGCCGACCGGATCGTGGTTCTTGCCAACAAAGGCATCGCGCAAGTGGGCAGCCCGCTTGAGCTTTACGAGCGTCCACGCACGGAATTTGTCGCGCAGTTCATCGGTTCGCCCGCGATGAACCTGCTGCCCGGCAAGATCACCGGCACCGGTGCACAGACCGAGGTCACATTGGATGCAGGCGGTAAGGCCATTGCAGCGATCCCAACGACGGACGCCGACATGGGCAAAACCGTTAACCTCGGCGTCCGCCCCGAGGATTTCACCATTGCCGATGGTGATGCGATTTTTGAAGGCAGTGTGGAAATTCTGGAAGCTTTGGGCGAGGTCTCATTGCTCTATATCCCCGCCAACATGTCGGTGGGCGAGGGCGCAGACAGCGCTAACCAGACCCACCTGATCGCGAAATTGCCGGGAATTCATGAAGGACTAAAGGGCCAGACGGTACGCCTGACGGCGGACCCGTCGAAGCTTCAGATATTCCATGACGGTTTGACGATGCAAAGCTAAATTGCACGACGGTCGCTGCGCCTGCGTCTTGCCCATCCGCGCCCCGGTTGTTATTGCGGGGGGCAAGGTTTCGGACAGGGGAATGACCCATGCGGGCAGAGGCTCAGAACAGTGTTGAGGCAATCGGTAAATCTCTGGCGCTATTGCGTCAACGGATCGGTTGGGACACGGCAGAACATCGGTTGGAGGAATTCAACGCGATGACCGAGGACCCTGACCTTTGGAACGACCCCGAACGCGCGCAGAAATTGATGCGCGACCGGCAGGGGCTTTTGGATTCCGTGAACAGTTACAAGTCCATGGCGCAAGATCTTCAGGACAATATTGACCTGATCGAACTTGGCGAAATGGAAGAGGACGAAGAGGTTGTTTCGGACGCCGAGGCGGCGCTGGCCAAGCTTGTCAAGAAGGCGGCGGCGGCTGAGTTGGAGGCGCTTCTGGACGGCGAAGCCGATGGCAATGACACGTTTCTTGAGATCAACTCAGGTGCCGGTGGGACCGAAAGCTGCGATTGGGCGTCGATGCTGGCGCGGATGTATGTTCGTTGGGCCGAAAAGCAGGGCTATAAGGTCGAGCTTCAATCTGAGAGCGCGGGGGAAGAGGCGGGGATCAAGTCGGCCGCCTATAAGATTTCCGGCCACAATGCCTATGGCTGGCTGAAATCTGAATCTGGTGTTCACCGGCTGGTTCGGATTTCACCTTTTGACTCCGCCGCGAAACGCCACACGTCCTTCAGCTCGGTTTGGGTGTATCCTGTGGTCGATGACAATATCGAGATCGAGGTGAACCCCTCAGACATTCGCATCGACACCTACCGGTCGTCAGGGGCAGGTGGTCAGCACGTGAACACGACGGACTCGGCGGTGCGGATCACCCACATCCCGACCGGGATTGTCACGACCAGTTCTGTGAAATCACAACACCAAAACCGAGATATCGCCATGAAGGCCCTGAAGTCGCGTCTTTATCAGATGGAACTTGATCGCCGGAACGAAGCCATCAACGCCGCCCATGAAAACAAGGGCGATGCGGGGTGGGGCAACCAAATCCGGTCTTACGTCTTGCAGCCCTATCAGATGGTCAAAGACCTTCGGACCGGGCACGAGACATCGGACACCAAGGGCGTACTTGACGGTGATTTGGACGCGTTTATGGCCGCGGTGCTGGCGCAGGATGTGGCCGGTAAATCACGGGCCGAGGCCAACGCTGAGGACTGAGCCTTTTGATATCCGTCTGGTTCGCCAGACAACGGCACATGCCGAGGGGTTGTTTGCGGCGCTGTCGGACCCTCGGATTTATCAATATCTGGATGAGTACCCGCCCGCCTCGGTGCAAGCGGTTGAGGACCGTATCAAGCGCTTGATGGTCGGCGGTCCACCTGACAGGTCCGAGGTTTGGCTGAACTGGTCCGTGTTCCTTGGTCCGACGATTATCGGATACACCCAAGCGACCATCGAACATGATCATGAGGCAAGTATCGCCTATGTTTTGTCCCCAGAGGTTTGGGGCACCGGGATCGCCCAGCGGGCCACTGAGCTAATGATCGAGGAACTGCAATCACAGCATAGCATTGCGCAGCTTACGGCCGACACGGATCAAGACAATTTTGCATCACAAGGGCTTCTACTGCGCTTAGCGTTCGCTGAGACGCATCGGGAAGGGCGCGATGTATTTTATCGGCGTGATGTAACGGGTGCAGAGCGCGGCTAGCCATCAATTCGCGCAGCCATAAGGGCGATGGCTTGCTGATAGACCGTTGCGGCGTTCCATTGTTCAATTACTTTGAAGTTGCGTTGACCTTGCTGGTATCCTTTGCCCGGTTTCCATCCCTTCTTACGCAAAAAATTCGCGGTGGAGGCCAGTGCATCAGCCAGATTGTAGAGATCGACGCGCCCATCACCTGATGCATCCACACCGTACTTAAACGCATTGCCGGGTAGGAATTGGGTGTGGCCTAGCTCTCCGTGTTTGGCACCGCGAGTGTTTCCAGAGATGGTGCCACGATCCACAAGTTTTAGCGCGCCAATGGCGTGCGGTTTGAAGAAATTGGACCGCCGGCAATCATATGTCAGCGTGGTAATTGCAGAGACGACCGAGGTGTTGCCCATGAAGCCGCCAAAGCCGGTTTCCATTCCGTGGATTGCAAGCAACACACCCGCAGGAACGCCAAATCGCTTTTCCAGCGCCGTATAGAATTTCGGGTTTTTGGCTTTGCGTTTGCGTCCTTGGGCGATGATGGTTTCAGCTCCCCGGATCTGCATAAACTTCGAGAGGGAATATTTGAATGACTTCTGATTGCGGTCGGCGCTGATCGTTGCGGCTGAATATTTGGCCGACGCCAGCGCCTGCAAGCCGCGTTTACCTACACCTGCCGCCTTTGCCTCTTTCGCGAAACTGGCTTTCCAGGCGTCAAACCCCGCCGCTGAGTTGCCACAACTTGCACCCGCTGCGACCCCGGTACTGAGACTAAGGGCGATACTGGCGGCCAGTAGAGTTTTTGATACGGGCATGGGATGGGTCCTGTTCTGTGGCAAATCGCTTGGTGCGAAGAAATGAGTTTCGCAGTTGGTATTCGGTCAGTTTAGCGTCAGGGCCGTAAAATGCGAAATGATTTGATACTCTGTATGTGGTCCGGGGTTTTGCTCACATGTGTAGCGCATGAGAATTTCCCGCTGTCATGAGGTTGACGGCGCACGCGTCAGTCGCGACACTCCCCATGCGCGCGAATGTTTGCAAGGTGTTGGGAGGACACATGACAGACACAGTACATTTGGAGGCTTCAGCCCCTCCAAATATCGAACCGATTTCGATCGGTGACATATTCGACGCGCTTAAGGCTGGCTTTCGGGATTTCAAACATGCTCCTGCATTTGGTTTGTTCTTTGCGCTTTTCTTTGTGATTGGTGGCATCGTCATCTATCTGGAATTTGGTGTGTTAGAGCAAAGCTACTGGATCATTCCAGTTGGCCTTGGCTTTCCAATCCTGGCGCCATTTCTGGCCGTGGGACTGTACGAGGTCAGTCGCCGGATTGAGCGTGGTGAACCCTTGGACTGGCCAGCGATTTTAGGTGTGGTGGTCAATCAGAAGGACCGACAATTCCCATCAATCGCAATGGTTCTGATTATGGGTTTCATGTTTTGGGTCTTTGTGGCGCACCTGATCTTCACCTTGTTCATGGGGTTGGAGCCGCTAACGAACATCACATCGAACTGGCAAGATGCGCTGATCAATCGAAACGGGTTAACTATGCTGGCGGTGGGGACGGCCGTGGGCGGTGCGATGGCGTTTGTCGCGTTTTCGATCACTGTCTGTAGTTTGCCACTACTTCTCGACCGCGAACTCGATTTTATCACCGCGATGATCTATTCGTTCCAGTCCGTCATACAAAACCTGGTCCCCATGCTGGTCTGGGCGGCGCTGATCACTGTGCTGACATTTCTGGCGATGATCCCGTTTTTCCTGGGCCTTTTCATCGTCCTGCCTGTGCTGGGCCATGGAACTTGGCACCTCTATCGCAAGGTTATGAGCTTTGACGAGTAGTGCAGATCGGCAATGATCACACGCAAAAGGCCGCCCGGTGGGCGGCCTTGTTGTTTCGATCTTTAGATAGGGATTAACCCTTGTCAGCCTTTGCCGGCGCTGCTGTTGCAGCAGCCGTGGCCTGCGGAGAGGACTTGCCGCTAAGCGGATCGTCCTGACGCTGCACGGAGCCTTCGAAATGCGCACCGCTTTCGATGGCGATCGTTTTGTGGATGATGTCACCTTCAACACGCGCCGAGGAGGTCAGGCGAACTTTCAGACCACGCAGACGACCGATGATGCGGCCATTGATGACAACGTCATCTCCAACCACTTCACCGCGTACGGTGGCGCCTTCGCCGATGGTCAGCTGATGGGCGCGGATATCGCCTTCGATCGTGCCTTCGACGATGATGTCGCCGGTTGATTTCACGTCACCTTTGATAACGATGTCGGACGACAAGGTAGATGCGGGCGGCTTCACCTTAGGAGCAGCCGACGAGGGCGCGGGGGGAACAGCCGGAGCCGAGGCGGGCTTATCAGCGGCGGCCTCTGGGTTTGTTTCCTTGTCACCGGCCTTGGGTCCGGGTTCGTTGATCCTGCTTTTAGAGAACATCTTTTGCTGCCTTGATATAGATCATCGGGTTGATGGGCTTGCCGCCGACGCGCACTTCATAATGAAGATGCGGTCCGGTCGACCGCCCGGAGTTTCCAATATCACCAATTCTCTCGCCACGCGAGACCCTTTGTCCCTTTCGTACATTTATGCGCGAAAGATGGGCGTAACGCGTTTCGATACCGAATTCGTGCTGGATCTTGATCAGCCGCCCATAACCCGAGCTCCAGCCCGCGCTGACCACCACGCCATCGGCGGGGGCATAGACGGGGGTGCCAATCGGGGCGGCGAAATCGGTGCCATTGTGCATGCGGCCCCAGCGATAGCCAAAGCCTGACGTATAGCGGAAGCCGGACTTTACAGGCATACCAAAGGGCATTTTCTGAGCTGCAATGCGGTAAAGGTTCATCTTATCCAGCTGGCTCAGAATGTCATTGGCACGCTCGGCGTCTGGATCAGGGCCTTGGCCTCGGGTCGACAGAATCATTGGTGTCAGCGGACCGCCTTGGCCTGAATAGCCGCGGCGCACTTGATCCAAAATGCGGTCAACGGACATGCCGGATTTGGCAAACATTTTATCGAGCGGTTCCAGCGAGATCGATACGGCGTCCTCAAGCTGTCGGAAAATCTGGTCATTGCGTTCGTCACGCAGCCGCGCCTCATACAGCATGTCTTGGGCAAACCGCTCTGCTTCGGCTGCGTTGTTGGCGATCAAGTCACGTTCGGCGGCGGTGCGCGCAAGCTCTTTGGTCATGACATCCAACGTCGCATTCGCCTGAACAGGGGCGGGGGCGGTTGGTCCATTCTCGCTTTCGGACTTGGCTTCGGCCAGCATGCTTTCCAAGCTGTCCTGTGCATCATCCCGTTCGCCAAGGGTGCGACGCAAATTGGATTGAATCACACCAATCCCGGTTTCCAGCTCTTTGCGGCGTTCTTCCGACGCCAACAACTCGCTTTGCATTTCCGAGATTTCGGCCAAAGCCAGATTGAACCGTTCCTGTGCGGCGAAGGCCTCGTTGGTACGGGTATCACGTTCCTCGGACAGGGCTTGCAGTCTGTTCTCATAGAGAATCTTCTCGCGTTGCGCCTGATCGCGCAAATTTCCCGAACCGATCGAATCCATGAGCAACACGGCGGTGGCAATGATTGACCAGGCCAAGAAGGCCGCAGAACCGGTCCAACCCAACGCTTGTGTTAATGGTGTCAGTCGGATGAAGCGGGTGCCGTCTTCGGAACGCAGAAAAAGACGCTGTTCGGGAAACACGCGTTCAAGTCCGTTATTAACCTTGTTGATCAAGCGGTTATGCAAGTCCCAAGCCCCGAATTCTTCCCTTTTGTCCCTGTGCCGCTCGGTGTTTCAGCTTCTCAAGGCGATACCGGCAGACCCGAGGTGATTAACGTGGCGTTGACACTCACGCAAGGAATTTTGAAATTTCCTAACGTTCAGTGTGGTTTCAAGCGAGAAATTGCCGACATGAAGTGCGCACTATTTGCGCCCTGCGCACCTGCTATTTCGGCGTCCCGCGTGCCTGTTTCGGTGTCTCGTCGGCCAATGGCCAATAGAAATCTGGCGGCAGCCCGGCTTCGGCGCGTTTTTCTTCGTTGAACGGGGGTTTCAGCGCGCCGTGGAAATACGTGCGCACAAGGTTGTGGAACGTCTCTTTCGGATCAAGTTCGTGGCGGCCGCACAGGAAATGGAACCATTTCGAGCCATAAGCCACATGCCCCACTTCTTCGGCATAAATGACTTCAAGCGCCGCGACCGTATCGTCCAAGCCTGCCTTACGGAAGACTTCGATCATACCGGGGGTGACATCCAAACCGCGTGCCTCAAGCACCATGGGGACCACGGCAAGACGCCCAAGAAAATCACCTGCTGTATCCTCAGCCGCGCGCCACATACCGGCATGGGCGGGCAGGGCACCATAAAAGCTATCGAGTTGTTCCAGGCAATCGCTGACTAGGTTGAAGTGCTTGGCTTCCTCATCCGCGGCCTTGACCCAGTCGTCATAAAAACCAAGCGGCATCGGTGTGCCAGTAAAGCGCGCGATAATATCCCAGTGCAGATCGACGGCATTAAGCTCGATATGCGCGACTGCGTGCAATAACGCGATCTGACCTTCGCGACTGCCGGGGCGACGACGTGGAACGTCCCGAGGGTTCTTTAACTCGGGCTTATCGGGGCGGGCTGGAAAATCCGGTGGGGTAGCCGTGCCAATCAGTGCGTCGCGGTCTTCAAGCGGGCTGGTGATCGCGCCCGCCGCGCGCGCGGCAAACCACTCCGCCGCAAAATCACGCGCCATGGTCGTTTTTTCACGTCCATCCGCGTGGCGCAGCACCGCGTCCGCCATTTGGGCAAGGGGTCGAGATAGTTGGCCGCTCATCTGTCCGCCAATGCCTTTGTGGCTGCCAGAACCTCTTCTGCGTGGCCTTTAACTTTCACTTTGTTCCAGACTTGCGCGATCTTGCCATTTGATCCGATCAGAAAGGTGGTTCGGGTGATGCCCATATAGGTGCGACCGTAGTTCTTTTTTTCGCCCCAAGTACCGTAATCTTCACAGACTGTTCCGTCAGCATCCGACAACAATGCTACACTCAGATTTTGCTTGGCCCGGAAATTCTCGTGACGTTTCAGGCTATCTTTCGAAATTCCGAAAACGCGCGCACCAAGGGCGTCAAATTCGGGCAGTAGGGCGGTAAAATCCAAGGCTTCTGTGGTGCAACCTGGCGTGCTGTCTTTTGGGTAGAAGTACAAGATTACCGGAGCGGGCGCGAGCTTGGACAATGTCACGGGATCACAGCCATCCTGCGGTAGGGTGAAATCCGGCGCAATATCGCCTGCCTTCAGCATGTTATCGGTCATTGTATTGGCGCGCTCCGTTGCGATGATCTAAGGTATTGCAAGCTTTCCTTCTAGGCCGTTTCACGTCAGGATGAAAGACAAGAGGCGACGTGACGCCGCCGAATAGGGCCACCGATGGACGACAAAGACAGTTCGATTGAAGGGGACGGTGCAGCGGCGCCAGAATCGGCTGCAGACGATGCGCCCGGGGATCCCAAGCCGTCGAAATCTAGATCATTGAAACGCGCCCAAGCGGACGCGCCACCGTCCGAGATACGCGCGCGCCGACGTCGACGTCTAAAATGGCATTTCGGGATTTGGTCGATCGTGATGGTGTTGGCCGCAGCGGTGTTTCTGGCTTTGGTGTCGATGTCGGTCTCGGGGCATCTGTTTGCCCTGCCAGAATGGGCCACCCAGCGGATCGAAACCCGGATTAACGCACAAACCAATCGGGTAAAACTATCCTTATCGCGGGTCGAGTTGGGCGTAACGCGGCTGGGGCTGCCACGGTTACGGCTGGTCGATTTGGGTATTCGTGACGAAAGCGGGCTGGAAATTGGACGCGTGAATGCGCTTGAGGGGGCGTTGTTGGTCGGTCCCATGCTGTCGGGCCGGCTAGAGCCGGATAACCTTGCCCTGACAGGCGCGCAGATCACAATTCGCAGGCAGCGGGACGGGGCATTTGATCTAAGCCTCGGTCAAGGGGTCGGCGCGAGCGGCGATCTGGCGTCGGTCCTTGATCGCATCGACGGGGTGTTCACCACTGGGCTATTGTCGCAAACCGATGCCATTACAGCGCGCAATCTGACGTTGACGCTTGAAGACGCCCGCTCGGGGCGTTTGTGGCAGGTGACGGATGGGGGGCTAAAAATCAGCCAAACGCCTGATGCCGTGGACATGACCGTGTCCTTTGACGTGTTTAACCAGACCGAGGAACTGGCCGAGACCGTGCTGGGATTTCGTTCGTTCAAAGACGGATCCGCCGCGCGTCTAACGGCGACGTTCAGAAATGCGCGTGCCCGTGACATCGCGGCGCAATCGCCCCTTTTGACCTTTCTAGGGTTGGTCGATGCGCCGATTTCGGGTGCGCTCAGGACCGAGATCGATGATACCGGCGCGATTTCGGATTTGGCCGGGACTCTGGAGTTCGGGGCAGGAAGCTTGTCGCCAGATCCAGCCGCGAAACCTGTGATGTTTACCGGCGGAAAAGTATATCTGGACTATGATCCCGAGCGCGAGCGGATGGACCTTGCCCAGATGACGCTTCAATCAGATTGGGGCGAGATACAGGCGGATGGTCACACCTATTTGCGCGGTTGGTCCGGTGGCTGGCCGACCGAGCTTTTGGGGCAGCTTCAGGTAACCCAAGCGCGTATCAGCCCACCCGATATGTTCGAAGATGATCTAGTGCTGGATCATGGTGCCGTCGATTTCCGTCTGCGGCTGGATCCGTTCGCGGTCGATATTGGCCAGTTCAATGTCTCGCAAGACGGTACGATGGCAAAAGGATCGGCGCGTGTCGGGATTGACGATGCGGGGTGGACCGTTGCTATTGACGCCGCCGCCGATCAGGTAACGCCCGAGCAGGTCATTCGGTTTTGGCCTGTTAACAGCAGTCAACGCACCCGTCTTTGGGCGCGTGATAACGTGACAAAGGGTGTGTTCACTGATGTCTCGATGGCCTGGCGTAAGGCGGGTGGGACGCCCGCCCGGTTGGCGCTGACGTCGCAGTTTGAACGAATGAATGTACGCGCGGTGAAGACCATGGTGCCCATCGAAAACAGCGCGGGCCTGTTCTCGATTGAGGGGCGCCGCTTGGTGGTGGATGCCGATCAGGGCGTCTTACGCCCGAAAGACCGAGATGATCGTGTGGCCGGGGTTCTGGATGCGACGGGAACTCAGTTCATTATTCCAAAGATGGCAGGCAAGCCGAAGAACCCGGACGCGCCGCGCCCGCCAGTGCCTGCTATTGTGAATTTGTCTGTTTCAGGCCCGATGCAGGCCGCGCTTCACTTACTGGACGATAAGCCGTTTCGGATTTTCCGCAGCAATCCGGATGGGGCTATCGGACCAGACATGGCAACGGGCCGTGTGTCTGTTGAAGGGCGGATCGACATCGCGATGCAACCCAAAGTCCCGCGAGAGGCCATCCAGTACGACCTAACTGGTGAAATGACAGGCGTTAAGAGTGATGTGATCGTGGCCGGGCGTGCACTTGAGATACCCAAGGCCGCGCTGTCCGTCACGCAAGAGCGTGTTGTCGTGGATGCGCGCGGGACATTATCGGGCGTGCCGGTATCGGGCATGTGGAAACAGAGCCTTCAGGGAGGTGCCGACGCGCGTGTTTCGACTGTTTCAGGGCAAGTGCGCGTCGATCAGGCGTTTCTTGATGCATTTTCAATTGGGCTGCCGCCTAACAGTGTGTCAGGCGCAACAAATGCCACGTATGACATCAATCTAGCGCGTGGAGAAACGCCCCGACTTTCGCTTGATGCGCCGCTTAAGGGGGTTGGCATGCGCATTGCTCCACTTGGTTGGTCGAAGCCAAAAGCTGCGTCCGGATCATTGTCTGTACGCGGCAAGCTGGGCAAAACACCTGTGATTGATGCGATCACCATCAAAGCGCCCGGGCTTGATGCCGACGGCAGCATCATTCTGGCCGAAGGCGGTGGACTGGTGGCCGCACAGTTTGACCGGGTGCGGTTGGGTGGATGGCTTGACGCGCCGGTCACATTGACCGGGCGGGGTCCGGGTAAGCCGGTGGCAGTGACGGTCAAGGGCGGCACATTGGACATGCGGCGCGCGACGCTTGGGGGCGGTGCTTCCGGTGGATCGAACAAGGGAAACGTGCCGATATCGCTGCTTTTGGATAAACTCATCATCTCAAAGGGGATCACCGTCAGCGGGTTTGAGGGCAATTTTAACAGCACGGGAAATGGATTGGACGGCACGTTTCAGGGCCGCATTGGTGGCGGGCCTCGGATCAAGGGCACGGCAGCCCCGCAACCAAAAGGTACCGCATTTCGTCTAACCTCGGGTGATGCGGGGGGCGTTATGTGGGCCGCTGGCGTCTTCAAATCGGCCAGGGGTGGTGATCTGGAGCTGGTGCTGGCTCCGGGTGGCGGCAAAGGCGTATATGACGGGCAACTGGACATCAAGAATGTCGATATCCACAACGCCCCCGCTATGGCCGAGCTGCTTTCGGCGATCTCGGTGGTTGGACTGTTACAGCAATTGGGGGGCAAGGGTATTCCCTTCAACAAAGTCGACGCGCGCTTCCGCCTCGATCCCGAAAAAGCAACCATTTACGAGGGCGCGGCCACCGGTCATTCGATGGGAATTTCGATGGATGGTTATTATTACCTCGGGTCGGGCCAAATGGATGTGCAGGGCGTTATTTCACCTTTCTACCTTGTGAATTCCGCTGGACGCATATTTGCTCGAAAAGGCGAAGGGTTGGTCGGATTCAACTATGCGCTCAAAGGCACGGCGAGTGATCCCAAAGTGTCTGTTAATCCGCTGTCGCTGTTCACACCGGGTTTCTTTCGCAACATCTTCCGTCGTGATCCACCACCCGTTCCAGAAGGGCAGTGAGGTCAAAGCGATTGACGGAGGCGGTCAGGGACCATAAACGCGCGGCCATGAAACTCAGTGATTTTGATTTCGATCTGCCAGACGAGCTGATCGCCACGCGACCCGTCCGCCCGCGCACCGCCAGCCGTCTTCTGGTGGCCGATGACACGGGTATTACCGATGCGCATGTCAGCGATTTGCCAGCGTGGCTGCGTCCGGGTGATCGCCTGGTGTTGAACGATACCAAAGTCATTCCCGGGCGCTTGTTCGGAACCCGTACGCGTCCCGGGCAGGCCCCTGGAGAAGGCGTCGCCCGGATCGAGGTTACACTTTTGTCGCCAGATACGTCAGGCGCGTGGCATGTGATGGCGAAACCCTTGCGTAAGCTGCGGGATGGCGATGTGATTGCGTTCTCGGACGCGCTGACGGCCGAATACATTGGGCGTAACGATGATCAGGCCGTGATCCGTTTTAACTTGGCCGGGGACGCCTTTGACGCCGCGCTTGAGACTGCAGGCAAGATGCCCTTGCCGCCTTACATTGCAGCCAAGCGCGCGGCGGATGATCAGGACAACGAGGATTATCAGACGGTCTTTGCACGAAACTCCGGTGCCGTCGCGGCCCCGACAGCGTCGCTTCATTTCGACGAGGCGCTGCTCGCTCGGGTCGAAGCGATGGGCGTGGGCCTGACCCATGTAACGCTGCATGTGGGCGCAGGTACATTTTTGCCCGTCAAAGTCGATAATATTTCTGAACACAAGATGCACGCGGAATGGGGCCAGGTCAGCGCCGAGGCCGCACAGGAAATTGCAGCAACCAAAGCCGCAGGCGGTCGCGTGATTCCGGTCGGCACCACTGCGTTGCGTCTGATCGAAAGCGCGGCGCGCAACGGCTGGATCGAACCTTGGGTGGGCGAGACCGATATTTTCATCACCCCGGGCTTTCAGTTCAACGTCGCAGATGGGCTTATGACAAATTTCCACCTGCCCAAATCGACCTTGATGATGCTGGTATCTGCCCTGATGGGGACGGACTGCATGCGTGAGGTCTATTCCCATGCGATCGAGAACAAGTATCGGTTTTTCTCATATGGCGACAGCTCGCTTTTGCTGCCGACTGACAAGAAATAACCTCAGGCCGAAACACGACCATAACGTGTCGTGAATTGTCGATCTTAACCGCCCCAAATCCGGTATTTTGAGACTCTGACGCGAACAGGAGGATCCCATGCTTCAGGTTTTGACAAGCTCGTGGGCACTGCTCTTGGGCATGATGCTTTTGATGGTTGGCAACGGCATGCAAGGCACGCTTTTGGGCATCCGTGGCGGTATCGAAGACATGACGACTTTCCAGTTGTCAGTCGTCATGTCCGGTTATTTCGCGGGGTTCTTGATTGGGTCGCGCCTTGCGCCAACCATGATCCGACGGGTCGGCCATGTGCGGGTCTTTGCGGCCCTTGGGTCGTTTATCTCGGCTGTGCTGATCTTGTTTCCAACAATCGCGGATCCATGGGCGTGGACCGCGTTGCGCATCGTGGTCGGGTTCTGTTTCTCGGGCGTGTATGTCACGGCGGAAAGCTGGCTGAACAATGCGGCAGATAACCAAAACCGGGGCAAGGCGCTGTCGCTTTACATGTTCGTGCAGATGGTCGGGATCATCGCAGGGCAGGGTCTTGTGGTGCTGGGTGATCCCGCTGGGTTTATTTTGTTCATCCTCCCTTCTGTTCTGGTCTCGATTGCGTTTGCGCCCATCTTGCTCTCTGTCAGCCCAACACCTGCGTTCGATACGACCAAGGGGATGAGCCTGAAAGAGCTCTTCCACATCTCGCCGCTTGGATGTGTGGGCTTTGCGCTTTTGGGCGGAGTGTTCGCAGCACAATTCGGCATGGCATCGGTCTTTGGACAGCAGATCGGACTGAGTGTTGGGCAAATCTCGACCTTTGTATCGGCCATCTTTATTGGTGGTTTGCTTTTTCAGTATCCGATTGGCTGGATATCGGATCGGATGGATCGTCGATATCTGATCTTGATGGTCACGGCCATCGCCGCCGTAGGGGCGCTTCTGCCCATGGTTCTGGGCGCGCGATACGAGATTTTGCTTGTCGCGGCATTCCTTGTCGGCGGCATGACCAATCCGCTTTATGCCCTCCTGCTGGCATATGTGAATGATTTTCTGGAGCCCGATGACATGCCCGCCGCATCGGCTGGCCTGATCTTCATCAACGGGATGGGGGCCATCGCAGGGCCGATTGTCACGGGTTGGATTATGGGCTTGATCGGTCCACTTGGGTTCTTTGCCTATATCGCGGTCTTGTTGATCGGTCTGCTGGCCTACGGCATGTGGCGGACGACACAACGCTCAGCACCAGCACCCGCCGAGACCGGCGCTTACGTGAACATGTCACCCGCCGCATCGCCTGTGGCGCTGGACATGGCGCAAGAGGTTTGGGCTGACGAAGCCGCCGAAGAAGAAAACTGATCCCTTGCGCCCCCGGCCAGCAACGCTAGGCTGGAAAGAAACAGGGGGCGCTTATGGCCACAGCAGAAGAGGTTGTCCATTTCTGGATCAACGAAACAGGACCGCAGGGCTGGTACAACGGCAGTGAGGCCCTTGATCAAGAGATATGCGAGCGGTTCGGCGATGATTGGGAGGCCGCGCGCGAAGGCCATCGCGATGATTGGCAGACAAGCCCGATGGGTGCCCTTGGTTTTTTGATCCTCACGGATCAATTCCCCCGCAATATGTTTCGTGGCGATGCGCGATCTTTTGCGACAGACGCGGCTGCACGGGCGTGTTCTGAACAGGCGATTGCTCAAGGCCATGACATGCGGATTGCGGTGCCTGATCGCCAGTTCTTTTACATGCCTTTGATGCACAGCGAAGAGATGGCCGATCAGGACCGCTGCGTCGCATTGATGGCCGAGCGGATGAGCGATCCTTTGGGGCAGGGTGACACCCTTCATGCAAGGATACACCGCGAGATCATCGTGCGCTTTGGTCGGTTTCCGTATCGGAATGATGCTTTGGGACGCGTGACGACTTCCGAAGAACAGGCCTTCATCGACGATGGAGGATACGTCAATTTGCGCGAAGCTTTTCAAGCTGCGGACAAAGCAGCGCAACCTTGAGGCTTGCTTGCGTGTCCCTTGCTTCTGTGGTCCCATACCATCACGGCTAGGGTTTCGCTCAGCGACTAGCGGGTCTTCCGCAGGATCATTGATCCGTTGAACAAATTAGTTTAATGCCAAACTATATTCTGGATGAGGAGAAGCCACATGGCGGGAAAGTCTTTCGATACGATCGTCGTTGGGTCAGGACCAGGCGGATATGTGGCCGCAATTCGTGCCGCACAACTTGGTCAGAACGTCGCGATCGTCGAACGTGAACATCTGGGCGGTATTTGCCTGAACTGGGGCTGTATCCCGACCAAAGCAATGCTGCGCTCTGCCGAAGTTTTTCATCTTATGCACCGGGCGAAAGAGTTTGGTCTGTCTGCAGGTAAAATTGACTATGATCTGCCGGCCATCGTGAAACGTTCGCGCGGCGTGGCCGCTCAGTTGTCGGGTGGCATCGGTCATCTGATGAAAAAGAACAAGGTTACGGTCTTCATGGGCGAAGCCACGATCCCGGCCAAGGGCAAGGTTTCGGTCAAGACCGATAAGGGGTCTGAGGAGCTGACCGCCAAGAACATCATCCTGGCCACCGGCGCCCGTGCGCGCGAGCTGCCGGGGCTTGAAGCAGATGGCGATCTGGTCTGGACCTACAAGCACGCGTTGAACCCGCCACGTATGCCAAAGAAACTTCTGGTCATCGGGTCAGGTGCGATTGGTATCGAATTCGCGAGCTTCTTCAATACGTTGGGCGCTGACACCACGGTGGTCGAGGTTATGGACCGGGTGCTGCCAGTGGAAGATGCTGAGATCTCGGCCTTTGCGAAAAAGTCTTTCGTCAAGCAAGGCATGAACATCATGGAAAAAGCCATGGTGAAGCAGCTTGACCGCGCCAAAGGCAAAGTCACGGCCCATATCGAGGTCGGCGGCAAGGTCGAGAAGCACGACTACGACACCGTGATCTCTGCGGTCGGGATCGTTGGTAACGTCGAAGGCCTTGGGCTGGAAGAGTTGGGCGTAAAAATCGACCGGACTCACGTGGTGACTGACACACATTGCCGCACGGGCGTTGACGGACTTTATGCCATTGGCGACATCGCGGGTGCCCCTTGGCTGGCCCACAAAGCCAGCCATGAAGGCGTCATGGTGGCCGAGCTGATCTCGGGCCTGCATGCGCATCCGGTGAAGCCCGAAAGCATCCCCGGCTGTACCTATTGCCATCCACAGGTCGCGAGCGTTGGTCTGTCGGAAGCCAAAGCGAAGGAGCAGGGATACGAGATTAAAGTTGGCCGTTTCCCCTTCATTGGTAACGGCAAAGCCATCGCAATGGGCGATCCAGAAGGGATGATCAAAACCATCTTTGACGCCAAAACTGGCGAGCTTCTAGGCGCCCATATGGTCGGCCCGGAAGTCACGGAAATGATACAAGGATATGTGGTCGGCAAGACCTTGGAAACCACCGAGGAAGAACTGATGCACACTGTCTTCCCGCATCCGACCATCTCGGAAAGCATGCACGAAGCGGTGCTGGACGCATACGACCGCGTCATCCACATGTAATGACAAAAGGCCGGGCAGAAACGCCCGGCCCTCTACTTAAGTTCGCCTGTTTAAAGAATACCTTGTGCGGCGATCATGACAACACCGCACAGCAGGGCATAGCCCACATCAACAGAAATCGCGAAACCGCTTTTCTGTGCCCAAGCGCCGACCGATCCGGCTTGCGCCGCAAAGGCGAGGATGGCGACCATGGCCGCCCCCAGCGCCCCTGTGGTTTCAGTGATTGCAATCACCAATGCCAGCAAGATCAGGGCGATGAGCTGAGCCAGCATTGCCCCCATCGGCATCTTCTCGGGTGGTTCGGGGCTAATCCGCGTGCCCTCTGCCCAGCGTCGCTGAAGACCTAAGAACGGGCCGTAAACGACGAAACCCAAAACGAATGCGCCGATGACGCCTGCGCCCATGGCAACCCAATTGATCACGACAGCACCTCGTCCAATGTGGCCAGAATGGATGTCCAACCACCATTGTGGTTGTCGCGGCTTTCTTCGGACGGGAAGCGTACGTGGTGCAACCGCAGATCAGTGCCGCCATCTTTTGGAGTAAGATCGAGCGTCACAACCGAGTTTTCGACTGTGCTGGCTGGCGATTCCCAGGTGAATTGCAGCTGCTTCGCCCGGTCGATGACTTTGTATTCGCCTTCATGAGGCAAATCTCCGGCCTCAGGCACGCGCATGATAATGCTGAAACGTCCACCAACTTTTGCATCGGCACTTGCCTCGGGTACAGTAACGCCAGGGCCGGGGATCATGAATTTCGACAGCATTTTGGGGTCAAGCCAAGCGTCGAAAACACGCTCAGGCGGGTAGGGGATGTGGCGGTTAATTTCTAGGGATAGTTCAGTCATTGTCGTCCTCCTTAAGGGCAGCTTCGAGGGCATCCAACCGTAGCGCCCAGATCGAGCGTAAGTCGGTAAACCATTGATCAATTTCAGAAAGGGGCGCCATCTGCACCTCGATCAGGTGCTCACGCCATTCTGTGCGACGGGTCGCGAGACCGGCGTTCTCCAACACTTTGATGTGCTTCGAGACCGAGTTCAGACTCATATCAAAGCGCTGCGCAATATCGGTGACCCGCAGCGGGCCTTCTTGCGCCAACAATGTCAGAATTGTGCGCCGCGTCGGGTCTGACGCGGCTTTCAGAACTGCGCTGAGCAGATGGGGATCCTTTCGTTCAACCATGTGGGTGAATAACATCGCAAAATCCATCAGTCAACCAAAAAGGTGAATGATGTTCTGACAACGGGCGACGAGAAAAGACTGAGGCGACGACGCAGTGAATGGGCTGATCCACAATGCCTTGGGTCGCGTATGGGAAATGCAGGACATTTCCGAACGCCGTTTCGCTTGCGGCAACGAGCTGGGTTGCCAGTGGCTGTCAGGATGTTCACTAAAAGTTCTAATTTTTCGATTGTCCCGAGGCGCGGATTGTCCTAACCGTTAAGCAAGTATGAATTGGGGGTCAGAATGGCCGAGCTGAAAGAAATACAAGTCCGCGGCGCACGCGAGCACAATCTGAAATCCATCGACGTGGATATCCCGCGCGATCAACTGGTGGTGATCACCGGGCTTTCGGGGTCGGGGAAGTCATCACTGGCGTTTGACACGATTTATGCCGAAGGGCAGCGGCGCTATGTTGAAAGCCTGTCGGCCTATGCGCGCCAGTTCCTTGATATGATGGAGAAACCCGATGTGGATCACATCGCGGGGCTGTCGCCAGCGATTTCCATTGAACAAAAAACGACGTCGAAGAACCCGCGCTCGACTGTGGGCACCGTGACCGAGATTTACGACTATATGCGTCTGCTTTTTGCGCGTGCGGGGACACCGTATTCCCCCGCGACGGGTCTGCCGATCGAGGCGCAGCAAGTTCAGGACATGGTGGATCGTGTCATGCAGATGGAGCACGGTACGCGTGCCTATCTTTTGGCCCCGATCGTGCGGGATCGCAAAGGCGAATATCGCAAGGAATTTCAAGAGCTTCAGAAGAAGGGCTTTCAGCGTGTCAAAGTAAATGGTGAGATGTACGAGCTGGACGCGCCGCCAACATTGGACAAGAAATTTCGGCACAATATCGATGTCGTGGTGGACCGTGTTGTTGTGCGCGAGGGGATGGAACAACGTCTGGCTGACAGCTTCCGCACGGCGCTTGATCTGGCCGACGGCATCGCGCTTTTTGAAACGGCCCCAAAAGAGGGCGAGCCAGAGATCCACACCTTCTCGGAAAACTTCGCGTGCCCGGTGTCTGGTTTTACCATCCCTGAAATCGAACCGCGACTGTTTTCGTTCAACGCGCCCTTTGGCGCTTGCCCGGAATGTGATGGCTTGGGGAAAGAGTTGTTCTTTGACGAACGGCTTGTGGTGCCAGACGCAACGCTTCAGATTTACGACGGGGCGCTCGCACCGTGGCGCAAGGGAAAGTCGCCGTATTTCCTACAAACAATTGAATCCATCGCCCGCCACTACGAGTTCGACAAGAGTACGCCGTGGAAAGACCTTCCTGCCCATGTGCAGCAGGTATTTCTGTATGGATCAGGCGAGGAAGAGATCAAGTTCCGCTTTGACGAGGGTGGACGTGTCTATGAAGTGACGCGCCCGTTTGAAGGTGTGATCCCCAATATGGAGCGCCGCTATCGCGAGACAGACTCGAATTGGATTCGCGAGGAGTTTGAGCGGTATCAAAACAACCGACCCTGTGGGGCCTGTGGTGGCTACCGACTGCGTGACGAGGCTTTGGCGGTCAAGATCGGTCCGGCAGATGACAAGGACAAGCTGCTTCATGTTGGCCAGGTGGTCGAGATGTCGATCCGCGAGGCGCTTGCCTGGGTCGAAGAAGCCCCTAACAACCTGACGGCCCAGAAAAACGAGATCGCGCGGGCGATCTTGAAAGAAATCCGCGAACGGCTTGGGTTTTTGAACAATGTCGGGTTGGAGTATCTGACGCTTAGCCGCAACTCCGGCACTTTGTCGGGTGGGGAAAGCCAGCGTATCAGGTTGGCAAGTCAGATCGGGTCGGGCCTGACGGGCGTGCTTTATGTGCTGGATGAACCTTCCATTGGGTTGCACCAGCGTGACAATGGCCGGCTTCTGACGACGCTTAAGAACCTGCGCGATCAAGGCAATACCGTGATCGTCGTTGAGCATGACGAGGAGGCGATCCGCGAGGCGGATTATGTCTTTGATATAGGTCCCGGCGCCGGGGTGCATGGGGGGGAGGTGATTGCCCATGGTACACCTGACGTGGTGGCAAGTTGTGAGGCATCGATTACCGGGCAATACCTGACTGGGAAGCGAGAGATTTCCGTGCCGAGCCAGCGGCGTAAGGGCAACGGAAAGAAGGTCACCGTAAGGAAAGCGACCGGAAACAACTTGCAGAATGTCACGGCGGATTTTCCGCTGGGCAAGTTCATTTGTGTGACCGGCGTGTCGGGGGGTGGCAAGTCCACATTGACGATCGAGACGTTGTTCAAGACGGCATCGATGCGCCTGAATGGTGCGCGGCAGACACCCGCGCCCTGCGAAACGATCAAGGGGCTTGAGCATTTGGACAAGGTGATCGACATCGACCAACGCCCAATTGGTCGCACGCCGCGCTCAAACCCTGCGACCTATACCGGGGCGTTTACCCCGATCCGCGAATGGTTTGCCGGTCTGCCCGAAGCCAAGACACGCGGCTACAAACCCGGTCGGTTTAGCTTCAACGTCAAAGGCGGGCGATGTGAAGCCTGTCAGGGCGATGGCGTCATAAAGATCGAGATGCACTTCCTGCCCGATGTTTACGTGCAATGCGAAACCTGCAAAGGCGCGCGGTATAACCGCGAAACGCTTGAAGTTCAGTTCAAGGGCAAGTCCATCGCGGATGTGCTCGACATGACCGTTGAGGATGCGCAGGAATTCTTCAAGGCGGTGCCGTCCATTCGCGATAAGATGGACGCCCTGATGCGTGTGGGGCTGGGCTATATCAAGGTTGGCCAGCAGGCGACGACGCTGTCAGGCGGCGAAGCGCAGCGGGTGAAGCTGTCCAAAGAGCTGTCGAAGCGGTCGACGGGACGGACGCTCTATATTCTGGATGAACCCACCACAGGTCTGCATTTCGAAGATGTGCGTAAGCTTTTGGAAGTGCTGCATGAACTGGTCGATCAGGGCAATTCGGTTGTTGTGATCGAGCATAATCTGGACGTGGTGAAAACTGCGGACCACCTGATTGATATCGGTCCCGAAGGTGGTGATGGCGGCGGGCGCATTGTGGCAACGGGGACGCCCGAAAAGGTTGCGAAAGTCGCAGAAAGCCACACCGGGCACTATCTGAAAGACATGCTGTGATGGTCACGCAGCCAACCGTCGCGGTCTTGGCCATCGTTTTGCGCGATGGCAAGGCGGCTTTGGTGCAACGCAAGAACGCGCCAGACGCGGGGCTGTGGGGGTTTCCGGGCGGGCGTTTGGAGTATGGCGAGACATTGGGGCAGGGTGCCTGTCGCGAACTGGCAGAGGAAACCGGGATCACGGCGACACCCGGACCTCTGGTTGACGTTCAAGAGGTGTTTCGCCCGCTTGAACGTGCCCCCGGACAAACCCCCGACTTCCACTTCCTATTGATGGGGGTTCTTTGTACCTATGTCGGTGGGGAACCAGTGGCCGCAGACGATGCGCTGGATGCGCAGTTCGTCCCATATGATGATGTGTTCCGATCGCGGCTCGACCTTTGCCCAGATGTGGGGGACATGTTGCGCAAGGCCATCGAGCTTAGTGACTCAAATATCTGATAGTCAATAAAAAACGCCCGGTCTCCGCCGGGCGTTTTCATTTGATTTTGATGCTCGATCAACCGTCGAAATCGGCTTCCTGCATCAGTTTCAGGGCTGTGTCACGCTGACCGGCAACTTCCATCAGGTTCAAACCGTCGGGTGTGAATGTGCCCCAGCTTTGAACGATCTCGTCCGCCTCGGTACCCGGTGCGATTGGGTACTCATAGTTTTGTGAGGCATAGATTTCCTGAGCTTTCGGTGACGACAGGAATTCCATCAGTTTGACCGCGGCTTCCTTATTGGGCGCATTTTTGGCCAGCGCCATGCCCGACACGTTCACATGGGTGCCCGAGTCTTCAAAGACTGGGAAGACCACGTTCACGCTGTCGGCCCATTCTTTTTGCTCGGGATCGGCCAGCATTTTACCCATGTAGTAAGTGTTGCCGATCGAGATGTCGCATTCGCCCGCCCAGATCGCCTTGACCTGTGCGCGGTCGTTGCCCTGCGGTTTGCGCGCGAGGTTGGCTTTCAGACCTTCGATCCACGCTTTGGTTTCTTCTTCACCGTGGTGGGTCAGATAGGCCGATACCAGCGCCAGAGTGTAGGCGTGGGTGCCGGAGCGTGTGCAGATGCGGCCTTTCCACTTGGGATCAGAAAGGTCTTCGTAGGTTGTGACTTCACCGTCAGCGACGCGATCTTTCGACGCGTAAACGATACGTGCACGGCTGGTTAGCCCGAACCATTCATCGTTGGGGTCGCGGTATTCAGCGGGGATATTTTCGTCCAGAACGGCCGAGTCAACAGGCTGTGTCAGACCTGCATTCACCACACCAGCAAGGCGCGAGATGTCGACGGTGAAGATCAGATCCGCCGGGCTGCGTTTGCCTTCGGCTTCCAGACGCTCGATCATGCCTTTCTTCAGGAAAGCGACGTTTACAGGTACGCCGCTTTCTTCGGTGAAAGCATCCATCAGCGGCTGGATCAGCTCGGGTTGACGGTATGAATAGACGTTGACCTCGTCTGCGCTAGCGGCGGCAGGGGTCAGAGCTGTGGCCAGGATAGAGGCCGTGGCGAGGGTGCGAGCAGTGTTCATCACGCGTATCTCCTTGTTTGATGCGCCGCTTAAACCTGAGTCTTTTGCTAGGGTCAATACCCGATTAATTTAATCGGAAATTATGTCGCACGTATCTTTTGCGCCCGCTCGTCCGCCTTCTCTTGCTCCCAAAGTGCGTCCATTTCTTCCAGTGTTGCCTCACGTGGTTCACGCCCTTCCGACGCCAACCGGCGTTCGATGCCTTGGAAGCGCCGCTCGAATTTTGCGTTGGCGTGGCGAAGCGCCTCTTCTGGTTCGACATCCAAGTGGCGCGCCAGATTGGCCACAACGAACAGCAGATCGCCCATTTCCTCGCGCACTTCCGTCTGTGAAAGCGTGTCGCGGGCTTCTGCCAGTTCTTGTGCTTCTTCGTTAATCTTATCAAGCACCGGGCCAATATTGGGCCAATCAAACCCCACACGCGCGGCGCGTTTTTGCAGTTTAACAGCGCGCAGCAGGGCCGGTAGTCCGATGGCCACGCCGTCCAAAACCCCTTGCTGCGCTTTGTTGGCGCGTTCAGCCGCCTTGATTGTTTCCCAATCGTGGGTTTGCTGTTCGGCGGACTTGTCTCGCGTTTCGTCCCCAAACACATGCGGGTGGCGGGCGACCATCTTGTTAGACATGGTGTCGGCGACGTCGTCAAAGGTGAACAGCCCGGCTTCCTCTGCCATTTGGGCGTGAAACACGGATTGAAACAGCAAATCGCCCAATTCGCCTTTCAGTTCGTCCCAAGCTTCACGTTCAATCGCGTCGGCCACTTCATACGCTTCTTCGATCGTGTAGGGCGCTATGGTCGCGAAGCTTTGCTCGATATCCCATGGACAACCGGTCTGGGGGTCGCGCAACCTACGCATGATCTCTCGCAGTCGCTCCATCCCGCCATGCGGGTTGTTAACCAACGCATCAGACGGGGAAATATCATCGCTTTTGCTCATTGCATTCGGCCCTTAAACAGGATTGTTTCAATCTACCCTTGATAGGAGAAAGTGATGCCGATCATCAACCGGATTGGTGAATTCGCCGATGACATGAGAACGTGGCGCCGCTGGCTGCACGCGCATCCCGAGCTTGGGTTGGAGTGTCATAACACCGCTAAATATGTCGTCGATAAGCTGCGCGCGTTCGGTGTGGATGAAATACACGAGAAAATCGGTGTCTCCGGTGTTGTTGCTATTATCAACGGGCAGGGTGCGGGGCCGACGATTGGCCTACGCGCCGATATGGATGCACTGCCGATGGAAGAGATGACGGGGCTTGACCATGCCTCGACGGTGCCGGGGCGCATGCATGCGTGTGGGCATGACGGACATACAACGATGCTTTTGGGCGCCGCGCGTTATCTGGCTGAGACGCGGAACTTCACTGGCAGGGTGGCGTTGATCTTCCAACCCGCAGAAGAAAACGAAGGCGGCGCGAAATACATGTGCGATGAGGGCATGATGGATCGCTTTGATATCAAAGAGGTTTATGCGCTTCACAATATGCCCGGCCACGAACTTGGGGTGTTTTACACAACACCCGGACCGATCATGGCGGCGGTCGATACGCTGACGGTGAAGGTCACCGGGCGCGGCGGGCACGCGGCCTATCCGCATGATGCAGTGGATCCGATTATCGCAACCGTCACGATGGTCCAGGCTTTGCAGTCCATTGTCAGCCGTAACCTTCCCCCGATGGAGAATCTGGTGATTTCGGTGACGCAGATCAACGGCGGTACGGCCGATAACATCATCCCTGCCGATGCATGGTTTTGTGCATCCATTCGTTCATTTTCACCTGAGGTGCGCGAGATGGCCGAGAAGCGCATCCGCGAGGTGATCGAGGGGCAGGCGGTAAGCTTTGGCGTCAGTGCCGAGATTGACTATGAGCTGGGCTACCCGCCAACGGTGAATGATCCATCATCTGTCGAAAAGGCGGTTGGGGCGGCTGAGGAAATCAGCGGCAAGAACCGTGTTCACCCCGATCAGGGTCGCGAAATGGGGGCAGAGGACTTCGCCTATATGCTGGAAGAGCGGCCGGGTGCCTATTTGTTCCTCGGCGTCGGGGAAGATCGGGCAGGGGTCCACCACCCGGCCTATGATTTCAACGACGAAGCCGCGCCTTACGGGGCAAGTTTCTTTGCCCGCTTGATTGAGCGTTTGAACCCGACATAACGTCTTTCATCTCTTGATGTAATTTGATCAAATTATCTGGCCAGGATGATTTCCCTGTGATAGATCGAGGCAGATCTAGGGAGGCAGACATGGCATTGGAAGACGCGAAAACTCAAGTGGACACGGCGCTGACCCGCGACGGGCTGAAGGGACTTTCTTTCGAAAACACCTTTGGCGGTATGCTGTCTTTTCTGCGCCGAAGATACACCAAAGACCTGACGGGCGTTGATATTGCCGTCACAGGCGTTCCTTTTGATCAAGCTGTCACCAATCGGCCCGGAACCCGGTTGGGACCACGCGCGATTCGCGAGGCTTCAAGCCTGCAATCACCCGATCCGGCCTATGGTTGGGATTTCGATGTGATGAGCGAGTTTGCCATCGTTGACTACGGCGATCTGGCCTTCGATTACGCCCATATCGATCAGTTTCCCGCGACGCTTGAAGCACATATCACCAGCATTCTGGATCAAGGTGCGGCCTGTCTGACGCTGGGTGGGGATCACTACATCACCTTCCCAATACTGCGCGCGCATGTGAAGAAACATGGGCCGCTCAGCCTGTTGCAATTCGACGCTCACACCGACACATGGCCTGACGACGACATGACCCGCGTGGATCATGGCACCATGTTCTACAAGGCCGTGAAAGAGGGGCTGATTGACCCGGCACGCTCGGTTCAAGTTGGCATTCGCACCCATAACGCGGATACGTTGGGCGTGAACATTATCGACGCGCGTGAAGTTCATGAAACCGGACCTGCTGCGGTGGTCAAGAAGATCAAATCCATTCTGGGCGACAACAAAACCTATCTGACCTTCGACATTGATGGGCTTGACCCGGCCTATGCGCCAGGTACGGGAACGCCGGTTTGGGGCGGGCTGACATCGGCGCAGGCGTCCATTATCTTGCGTGATCTGGCTGGGATCAATATTGTTGGCGGCGACGTCGTTGAAGTGTCGCCTCCGTTCGATACGACCGGAGCCACTGCAATTGCGGGCGCACATTTGGCGATGGAAATCCTTAATCTATGGGCTGTTACGCGGCGAAGTTAATGTGATGCTCAGTTAACCAGATTGCGTTCGACCCAGCGCATTTATCTGGTCGCCTGCCACACGATACTCTTTGCCGTATTACATCACCTAAGACGCCTTTGTGACATTGGGTCGATAAAGGTTGCAGGGCATCCTCGGCTTCTTTATCGCTACCAAGAGTTGATTATCCCAATCCGCTGGGGGGCGGAGGGTTAGGGGGTGTGTGTGGATTACCTTGTTGCAGCGATTTTGGTTGCTCTGTTTCTTGCCGTACTTGGGCTGGGCTGGGTGCGGCTTGCTCCGTTGCCGATCGGGCGGTTTACCGAAAGACCCGGTCCGCGAGACTATGGCACTCATGAGCTGACTGGTGGCGTCAAATATGTGATCCCATTAACGAACCTGCCGGACGGGGCGTTGGATCATTTGGCGTGGATCGCGCTTGAGGCGCCGCGCACCCATCTGAAGCACCAAGAAGAGGATCTGTTTGCAGTTGTAACGCGGTCCCGCCGCATCGGTTTTCCCGATATTACAGTGGCTTGGGCGACAGATCGAGCGCTGCACATTTATGCGCATCTGGTTTACGGGAAAAGCGACTTGGGGGCCAATAAGGCACGCGTTGATGGTTGGCTGGCGCAGCTCGACAATCTGGATGATGACTCGGACGACGCGTTGTAGCGGATCAGAGTTGCGGCAGTGGAGCGGTGGCAATGCTTGAAGGGAGCGGTGAGCTTCCTTGAAGCTTAGCAGATACACAGCCATCGCCGGTATCGCGCCACATTGGGACGTTCAAACTCATCTCGCATCGCGCCATAAAAGCCCGCCCGTCTACGAACAGGCAGATACTTTGGCCAAGCTCTACCCGGCTGCCTGTTTTGTCAGTGCAGAAGCAATCGATCACTTTACCGCCCGGTGCGGTAACATCAGCCAGCCCGACAGAGGCGGTAAGCCCGCCCGCAACGATCAAAAGGGGCAAAATCCTGTGCATGGCCTAGCTTAGCACGGATGCGGCCCTTGACCAAACTCTTCGGATGGGGGACACCGCCAAGATGGTTCCTTTGGAAAAACTCACAGCGATCACGGAACGGTTCGAGTTTCTGGAAGCACGCATGGCTCAGGGCCTGTCGGGCGATGAAATTGCACAAGCCGGTCGCGAATATGCCGAATTGAAGCCTGTGGTGGACGAAATTGCGGGCTATCGGCGCCTGTTGGATGACATCGCTGAAGCCCAGGCGATGATGGACGATCCCGACATGCGCGAACTGGCCGAAGAAGAGCTACCGGCTTTGAAAGAGCGTCTGCCTGTGGTGGAACAGGCGATGCGCCTGGTTCTGTTGCCCAAAGACGCCGCTGACGCCCGCCCCGCGATGATCGAAATTCGCCCCGGAACAGGTGGTGATGAGGCATCTCTTTTTGCCGGGGATTTGCTTCGGATGTACCAGCGCTATGCCGAGGGGCAGGGTTGGAAATTCGAGATTATGGAGCAATCCCTGACCGAACTTGGTGGTGTCAAAGAAGTTGTCGCCCATGTCAAAGGCGACGGCGTATTTGCACGACTGAAATACGAAAGTGGCGTGCACCGGGTGCAACGTGTACCCGAAACCGAAAGCGGGGGGCGCATCCATACCTCGGCCGCGACTGTCGCGGTGCTGCCAGAGGCCGAAGACGTTGATATTCAAATCGATCCGGGTGATATCCGTATCGACACGATGCGTGCATCAGGATCAGGTGGACAGCACGTGAACACGACCGACAGTGCCGTGCGGATCACCCACTTGCCCACGGGCATCATGGTGACCAGTTCAGAGAAAAGTCAGCACCGAAATCGAGAGATCGCGATGCAGGTCCTTAAGACGCGACTGTTTGATCTTGAACGACAGCGAGTGGACGACGAACGCGCCGCTGACCGCAAGGCGCAAGTCGGGTCGGGTGACCGGTCCGAACGCATTCGCACCTATAATTTTCCGCAAGGACGCATGACGGATCACCGGATCAATCTGACGCTTTACAAACTTGATCAGATCATCGCGGGCGATTTGGACGAAGTTGTCGACGCCCTGACCGCCGAGGATCAGGCCGCCAAACTGGCCGAGCTGGATGGATGACCACCGGGTCTGCGCTTCTGGTTGGGGCCGTGCGCCGGTTGAAAGCCGCAGGTGTCGACGATCCCGCGCGTGACGCGCGCATCCTGCTGGCCTATGCCATCGGCATTGAACGAAGTCGCCTGACACTTGTTTTGCCCGATGATGTCCCGGAAGTTGCCGAAGCGGCGTTCGAACGGGCCATCGAGGCCCGCACCGCTCGCCAGCCCGTCGCACAGATCACCGGGTCACGCGCGTTCTATGGCCGCGATTTCATTGTCACCAGCGACGTGCTGGACCCGCGTCCAGATACTGAACTTTTGGTTGACTTGGCGCTGGGGCAACCGTTCGAAACGGTGCTGGATCTAGGTGCGGGTTCAGGTTGTATCCTGCTGACATTGCTTGCAGAAAATGAAAAAGCAAGCGGGCAGGGGGGGGATATTTCACCGGCAGCTCTGGACGTTGCTCGGCGCAACGCAGCCCTCTTGTCTGTTGAAGATCGCGCGGAGTTCCGGCTTGGATCATGGTTTGATTCGTTAGAGGTTGGACAGCGGTTTGACCTTATCGTTTCGAACCCGCCCTATATCACTTCGGTCGAGATGAACGACCTTTCCCCCGAGGTGCGAAACTGGGAGCCGCATCTGGCGCTGACACCCGGCGGTGATGGTCTTGCGGCATACCGGGAGATCACGCAAAAGGCGGCGGATCATCTGGAGCCGAACGGCTGGCTGATGGTCGAAATCGGATCGACACAAGGCTCCGCTGTTCAAGCGCTCTTTCAACAGGCGGGGTTTGGCAAGGTCAGTGTCCAGAAAGACCTAGCAGGCCATGATCGCGTCGTCACCGGCCGCATTGTCGATCCAGCGTAGAGAATCACTTCGTTAACGCATCGACACGGACCAATTTCGGTGCGCAAACCTACCAAAACCCGGCAAAAAACCCCGCTCGCGCCGGTTTTGCGCAGATAAGTCTTGTGTTTCGCGCATCCACATGACAATCAGGATACAGTAGCGTTGCAGTCCTTGCGACAGCCGCCGCTGGTAAGCCCTACAATTCGAACGCTAAGACGCAGATTAGTGTCATGTTCGAAATCACAGCGCGTCTTTAACGTCGCGCGTTGAAAGCTAAAGCTGGAAGCACAAGCTTATGAGATCGTCCAAATCACGTTCGCGCAACAAGTCGAACCGTAACCGGAACAATCCGGGAAATGTAATCAACCGCGTCTATGACAGCTCGGGTCCCGAAGGCAAAGTTCGCGGTACGCCCCAGCAGATTATCGACAAGTATACCCAACTTGCACGCGACGCTTTTTTGTCGAACGACCGGGTGGCAGCCGAGAATTTCCAACAGCACGCCGAGCACTATACGCGGTTGCTGAGCGAAGCTCAGAAAGAGATGGAAGCGCGCCGCCTGCAGTCTGATCAGCAGAACCGTGAACGTCAGCAACGCGAGCGAGAAGAGCGCGAGGCGCGTGCCGAACGCAAAGCGTCGCAAGAAGTTGCCGGCGAAGGCGAACAACCCGATATCTCAACCCAGCCCGAACCGGTTGCAGACGATGCGGATAGTGGCTTGGTCGAGACGCCCGAAAGCAAACCCAAAAAGCCGCCAGCGCGCGCCCGTAAGCCCCGCAAGCCAAAGGCCGAAGCGCCAAGCGAAGACGCCGCGCCAGACGCAGGAACGCCAGACGCACCGGAAGCGGCTGAGTAACCTCAAAACGCTTAAAATGCCCGCTTAGATCATTTGGTCTGGCGGGCTTTTTCGTGCGGTTGTAGATGTCCTTTGTAATGCACCAGCAGCCCGACAAGTGGTAGGCCGATCGCGACATCAAATTGAAATCTGCCATCTGCTTGCGTTTCTTGAGTTTGGCTTTTGGGAAGCATCCATTTTGGCAGCGGAATGCCAAAGGCCCAGCCTTTGGTAATAGGATATTCAAGATTTGCGTCCGACGCTTGCAAGTCGATAACAAAGCGAAACGGGCCAAACCGTTCTGTGACCGTTCCCGATTTTGGCGAGCCCCAAAGTTTCAGAATCGAATGAAAAACCTGATCGCCAAACCGTCGCGTCCAAATTTCGCGGTCTCCGGATCGTTTCATATGAACTGTCACTGGTACAGACGACCCTTTTGAGGGAAAGCCGATCAGTTTGCGCACGATCGCCGACAGGCGAGAGGGTCCAACCCCAACACTGGACGTCCCTGACCACACACTGACATCCAGATTGTCGTGCAGGGCGCGGACCTGTTCGGGCAGGACGTCATAGAGATCGCCAAGCGCGTGTTTGAAAAGCGGTGCCGCGGGTTCTGTTGCTCGTCCCGCTGCGAGGTTCAAGTGCTTCCCACTATCCATGACCTCTTGCGTTGAAAAGAGCGACAGGCAAGGCCGCGCGCCTGCCGACAGCATGCCAGACAGAATTTTGTCACACAGGATACGTGCGGGAAGTGTGGGGATATGTGGGCCGTCACCTGCTTCGGCCAACAGCGTCCACTTACGTATCTCTGCTTGCCCGCTCGGCGTTTCACCCAGAACGCGTACAATCATGCCGCCCTGATCCGAGCCAAAGGGCTCAAATCGCTTGGCAATCCACAGAAGCGGTGCGGCAAGCGATCGTAAACTGCGAACGAGTTTCCACCGGGTCAGAAAGCTTAGCATCCACAAACCGAATTGAAGCGTCTTCAACTCCAGCCCGGCCCGGAAATGGACGGTTTCGGCCCCAAAGTGATCAGGAAACAAACGTAGGTCGGGCGCGCCGATGAACGTCGACCAGCGTGCATTCAGCGACCGGCCATCGGGCAGTGCAAGGCGCTCTAGTCTGGGCGCAGACCAGCCAAAAACAACGGCCTTCTGTCCTGCCTCTTGGATCTCAATCGGTTTCCCGACCTGAGACAGTATCGCCTGCATCACCGAACGGCCTCGTGGTGCGCGATTGCCGGGTAAAATGGTGCTTTCGATGCGGATAATGCGCTCAAGACCTTGGCTAAGGTCGTTCACTGCAGCAGACGACATGCCGGGAACGCTGGAAGCACCCGACACAATGATCAGTCCCTTTTCCTTGGCGACGGTGTCAAACTGGGCAATTCCCGCGGTGAATTCCGCGTCGTCTGACAGATCAACGTAGTGAGCACCGCATTCCAGCGCGGCGTGAACAACAGAATACTCTGGTGAACTGTCGGGTGATTGGAATGGACCGGCTGCATCAATGACTATGTCAGGTGCGATGTCGCGTATCCGATCGGTCAAATTAAGTGACGTTCGATCAATCGAAACGGGGGTCCCACCGTGCTTACGACAGTACTCCTCCGCTTTTTCTAATGATCGTCCTGCGACAAAAACTTGGGCCTCGGATTGCTGTAGCAAAGCGGTGCTCAAGTACCCTCCGAATACGCCGTACCCGCCGATAATAAGGATGCGATTAGTCAATCACTCGACCCTTCAACTCTGCGCTGGGAAGGGGGCAGCTGCGACGGCCAAATACATATCGATTGCGGGCGATGCGGTCGTACATCCAATCAGCAATCGGTTTTGGGATCGCCTTCAGAACAAGCAGTGCGCGCCAAGGCCACCCTAACGCGCCCATCGCGGCGCAAAAAGCTGCGAGTTTTACAAAGGAGGTGCCGTCGACCCGGACGATGTTCGTGCTCCAGTCATCAGGATCAAGCCCGTGCTGAATATACAGGGCGCGTCCGGCCTCGGATTGCGCGGTGACAAAATGAAAACGCATCCCTTTGTCGTGTTTGGCGATAAACCTCGCAAAGCCCGAGCAAAATATGTACTCGGCATCAAACACAATTAAATCACCACTCGTATTGGACATCGCCCTTACCGCCTTAATGCTACCATGAAGGTAGCAGGCGTTACTGTGTATTCAACAACTTACGCTTTGAGCGTGACGATTTAACTCAGAGAACGTCGCGCGGTGTTAATCGGTTCCGCGATAGGGCTCGACATACTGCAGCGCCATGTCCCAGGGGAAGAAAATCCACGTGTCCTGGCTGACTTCGGTGATGAAGGTATTCACCATCGGGCGGCCTTTTGGTTTGGCATAGACCGTTGCGAAATGCGCCTTTGGATACAGGGCTTTGACCAGTTCCAGCGTCTTACCACTGTCGACCAGATCGTCGATGATCAGAATACCTTCACCGTCGCCCATCATCTTGGCATCCGGGGCTTTCAGCACCTCTGCCTCGCCTTGTTCCTGATGGTGGTAGGACTTCACCGAAACGGTATCAACCTTGCGGATGTCCAGCTCGCGGCTGACGATCATCGCAGGGGCCATGCCGCCACGGGTGATGGCTACAACTGCGCGCCATGCACCATCGTCGGGGCCTTGCCCGTCAAGGCGCCAAGCCAACGCTCGGCTGTCGCGGTGGATTTGATCCCAGCTGATGTGGAAACCTTTTTCGTGGGGCAGGCGGTCGCTCATCAAATGGTTCCTTACTTACGGCCAGTGGTCACGTCGATATCAGGCGCATCAACCGCTTTCATGCCGACGACATGATAGCCGCTGTCCACATGATGGGTTTCGCCGGTCACGCCACCGCCAAGGTCTGACAATAGATAGAGGGCCGAGTTGCCCACGTCCTGAATGGACACGTTACGACGGAGCGGCGAATTAAGCTCGTTCCATTTCAAAATGTAACGAAAATCACCAATGCCAGAGGCGGCGAGTGTCTTGATTGGCCCCGCCGAAATCGAGTTAACGCGGATACCGTCCTTGCCAAGATCCTCGGCCATATAACGAACCGAGGCTTCCAGCGCGGCTTTGGCGACGCCCATGACGTTATAGTGTGGCATGACCTGCTCGGCCCCGTAATAAGTAAGGGTCAGAAGCGAACCGCCATCGGGCATCATGTCGGCCGCGCGACGGGCAACTGCCGTGAAGCTGTAGACAGAAATATCCATTGTCATGCGGAAGTTTTCCGGGCTGGTGTCGACATACCGACCCCGAAGCTCGTTTTTATCAGAAAAACCAATAGCATGGACGACAAAGTCCAGCTTGCCCCACTTTTCTTCCAAAGTGTTGAAAAGCGTGTCGATCGATGCTTGATCAGATACGTCGCATTCCACAACAATGTCCGATCCAAGCTGAGAGGCCAGCGGGTCAACGCGCTTTTTCAGCGCCTCGCCCTGATAAGAAAATGCAAGCTCGGCACCGGCGTCGGCACAGGCCTTGGCGATGCCCCACGCGATGGACTTATCATTGGCCAGCCCCATAATCAGGCCGCGTTTGCCCTTCATCAATTCCGTCGACATTGTGGTTCCCCGTCCCGAGATACTGCGTTAAGTCCGTTTAGGCGATTGGCCGTGTATCTTCAAGTGTGCCCGCTAACACCTGCAACAGGATTGTAACAGAGTTGGCACGGAACCGCGCAGGCCATATGTTCAGCTAAGCGCGGGTAATGCGACGAAAAGGAGCGTCTGATGACCGAACGGGGTGGAATTTTTGCAGGTGATGATCCGTTCGTGATCGCGCGTTCCTGGTTGGGGGAGGCATCCAAGTCGGAACCCAACGACGCAAATGCGATCGCCTTGTCGACAGTAGATGCGGATGGCATGCCCAATGCGCGAATGGTGCTTTTGAAAGACATCGAAGACGACGCGTTTGTTTTCTACACAAACTATGGGTCGGCTAAGGCGCAAGAGCTTGATCACGCCGGTAAAGCCGCTTTTGTGATGCACTGGAAAAGCCTTCGAAGACAGGTGCGTGTGCGTGGTACGATTGAGAAGGAAGAGGGGGATCAAGCAGATGCCTACTATGCCTCACGTTCGCTAAAAAGTCGTTTGGGCGCATGGGCTTCGCAGCAAAGCCAGCCTCTGGCATCGCGCGCTGCATTGATGGCCGAGGTCGCGAAGGTGACCGCGGCGCAGGGCACCAACCCGGCACGTCCACCGTTCTGGGGCGGCTATCGGATCCGGCCAACAGAAATCGAGTTCTGGGCCGATGGCGCGTTTCGTCTGCATGATAGGTTTAAGTGGACACGCTATGGGTGTAATTCACCCTGGTCGATTGTGCGACTAAACCCTTAGTTCATTGGTGTTTCCGTGCTATACCTGCCTAAAAGTATAGGTGTTTAAGGCTTGCACCCCGATTTCAAACACACCAATAGTGTGGCGGGGATGTGAATATTTTAGAGGAAGACGATGGCGCAAGATACAGACGCGCATGAGCCAATTGTGTTGCGTGGCCAGGTCAAATGGTTTGATCCAAGCAAGGGTTTTGGGTTTGTGATCGCAGACGAGGGTGGAGCAGATATTCTGCTTCACGCCAATGTGCTGCGGAATTATGGACAAAGTTCGGTCGCGGATGGCTCGCGGATCGAAATCACTGTGCAGTCAACGGACCGCGGTCGTCAGGCCGTGACAGTGGTGTCGATTGAGCCGCCTGAAGCCGATGGTACACATGACCTGGAGGAGTTCAGCGAAGGTTTGGTGGATCCCGACAGTGTCGGCCCATTGGAGCCAGCTCGGGTCAAGTGGTTTGACAAGGCCAAGGGATTTGGATTCGCGAACGTCTTTGGCCGGTCTGAAGATGTGTTTATCCATGTTGAGGTTTTGCGCCGCTCGGGTCTTGCAGATTTGCAACCGGGTGAGGCCATAGGGTTGCGCTCGGCCGACGGAAAGCGCGGATGTATGGCGGTCAGTGTCTCGTCTTGGGATGCCGCCGTCGATCACGAAGACTAGGCGCTGTGGCGATCCGCGGGATATCAATCAAGACAATATGGGCGCCCTTTGTGGGCGCTCTTTTTCTGTCAGGTCAGTTGGCAAGCGCTGCAGATTGTGACCCGGCCTATGCTGACCTGAAAGGCGATTGGGGGCAGGCGCGTTTCAGCGTCGAGGTCGTGGACACGCCCCGCAGCCGCGCACTTGGACTAATGGGCCGCGAAACCATGGCGCAAAGCCATGGCATGCTGTTTTTGTTCGAAGCGCCGCAAGAGGTCAGTTTCTGGATGAAGGACACACTGATTCCTTTGGACATGTTGTTTCTTCACAGTGATGGCACCGTCGCCCGCGTGCATGAAAATGCCGTTCCCCATGACCTGACCCTGATCCCCGGTGGGCAGGATATTCTGGCAGTGCTGGAGGTCAACGGCGGTATTGCTGACCGGTTTGGTATCAACGAGGGCACGGTTCTGCGCCATCCCATGCTGGACCAAGACGCGGCCGCATGGGCCTGCGATAGCGCCAAGTGAAACGATTGATGCGGCGAAGTGGCGAAAGGGCGATTTTTGCTCTTTTCTTCCCGTCGAACCCTCGTTAAGGAGAGGGCGTTCGGGGCGTAGCGCAGCCTGGTAGCGCGACGGTTTTGGGTACCGTAGGTCGCAAGTTCGAATCTTGCCGTCCCGACCACTTCATCCACCATCTATACCGACCGGCAAGCCGCGTGTGTGTCGTAAGCCCAGCGGCGGACCTAAGGCGTCATATCCGGTTGCCAGATATGTCGCAGATGATTCTCCCTCTGACAGGTGCTGGGCATGTGATTGACCGATTGATTCGAGTGCGCAAAAGACACAGTCTTGGGCCAAACCCGTTATTTTCCACGCTCACGAAATAATCTTGCGAAACTCGCGGGAAACCCTTTCGAAAAAGATGACGCCGGGACAGGTTTGGCAGATGACGGTTGCTCTGCCTGTGGACAACAATTCAGGTGATACTTTTCGTAATGCGCGTAAGTCCGCCGTTTTTTTGACTAATTCACCAAGCAGGCAAAGGCGGGGTGGCGTCCGGAATCAATTTGTTAATTTTGGACGGCCCAATCTTGGTCATGCGTCAACGCAAAAGAGTTGTGGAAAACTCACAAGTTTTTGTTGACCCGATAGGGTATCCTACGCCAACTTGTGGGCGCTGGTCATCAAGCCACAACATATAGTGGCGGCAGGTTAAAGCGGGACAGTGAAACAAATTTGACAGAGCCTTTCGTTGGGCACCTTACTCCGGGGCAGATTTAACCGCCTCCGGCGCTGGAAACTGTTGTCTTGGATCCGTCCTTCGGGATCAGCAAAGAGTATTAATAAGGTGAAGGCGCGCCAAGACGCGCACCGCCACAGCGCACGAAGGACCAGGGGCACCATGAAGATTGAACGCAAATTCACCAAAGCCGGAACAGATGCTTATTCCGAGCTGGATTTCATCACGACATCGTCGGAAATCCGAAACCCCGATGGGACGGTGGTGTTCAAGCTGGACGAATGTGAAGTGCCTTCTGCCTGGAGCCAGGTTGCGTCGGATGTGATTGCGCAGAAATATTTTCGTAAGGCGGGGGTGCCGGCTGCGCTGAAGCGTGTGAAAGAGAAGGGCGTTCCTGAATTTCTGTGGCGCTCGGTTCCTGACGACAAGGCGATGGCGGACTTGCCGAAACAGGATCGTTTCGGTGGCGAGACTTCTGCCAAACAAGTCTTCGACCGTCTTGCTGGCGCATGGACATATTGGGGCTGGAAAGGCGGTTACTTCACGACGGAGGAAGACGCCAAGGCCTATTTCGACGAGATGCGCCACATGTTGGCCAGCCAGCGCGCCGCGCCGAACTCGCCTCAGTGGTTCAACACGGGCCTGCACTGGGCTTACGGTATCGATGGTCCAGCGCAGGGCCACTACTATGTTGATCACAAGACCCGTAAGCTGACCAAGTCAAAGTCCAGCTACGAGCATCCACAGCCGCACGCCTGCTTTATCCAGTCAATCGACGATGATCTGGTGGGTGACGGGGGTATTATGGACTTGTGGGTGCGCGAGGCGCGCCTGTTCAAATACGGTTCCGGTACCGGCACCAACTTCTCGTCCCTACGTGCCGCGAACGAGCCGCTGTCGGGCGGCGGGAAGTCGTCGGGTCTTATGGGGTTCCTAAAGATTGGTGACCGCGCAGCGGGTGCGATCAAATCGGGTGGCACAACGCGCCGTGCAGCCAAGATGGTGATTGTCGACAGCGACCACCCGGATATCGAGGAATACATCAATTGGAAGGTCAAAGAAGAGCAGAAAGTGGCGTCGCTCGTCGCTGGCTCGAAGATGCACGAAGAGCATCTGAATCACATCTTCGCAGCCATTCGCGCTTGGGATGGTAAAGAAGAAGATGCCTATGACCCCAAAACCAACGAGAGTTTGAAAAGTGCAATTCGGGCGGCAAAAAAGGTCGCAATTCCTGAAGTTTACGTCAAACGGGTGTTGGATTATGCAAAGCAGGGCTATGGCTCGATTGAGTTCCCGACCTACGATACGGACTGGGATTCGGAAGCCTATGCGACCGTCTCTGGCCAAAATTCAAACAACTCGGTTCGTGTCACCGACGCCTATCTTAAGGCTGTCGAGGCGGATGCAGACTGGGAACTGATCCGTCGCACAGACGGCTCGGTCGCCAAGACCATCAAAGCGCGCGATCTGTGGGACCAAATCGGTCATGCCGCATGGGCTTGTGCCGATCCCGGCATCCAATATCACGACACGGTCAACGCGTGGCACACTTGCCCTGAAGATGGCGCGATCCGCGGGTCCAACCCGTGTTCGGAATACATGTTCCTGGACGACACGGCTTGTAACCTTGCGTCGATGAACCTGCTGACGTTCCTGAAGGACGGCGTGTTCCAAGCAGAAGACTACATGCACGCAACACGCCTGTGGACGATCACTCTGGAAATCTCAGTGATGATGGCACAGTTCCCATCCAAAGAGATCGCAGAGCGCAGCTTTGTATTCCGCACCTTGGGTCTGGGTTACGCCAACATCGGCGGTCTTCTGATGAACATGGGCTTCGGCTATGACAGTGAAGAGGGGCGCGCGCTTTGTGGCGCACTGACCGCGATCCTGTCTGGCGTCTCCTACGCCACCTCTGCCGAAATGGCGGGCGAGCTGGGCGCGTTTGAAGGGTATGAGCGCAACAAAGAGCACATGCTGCGCGTTATTCGCAACCACCGCACTGCCGCGTATGGCGCGACGGAAGGCTACGAAGATTTGGCGATCAAACCGCTGCCGCTCGATCTGAAAAACTGCCCCGATAGCAAACTGGTCGATCTGGCCATGGGTGCCTGGGACGAGGCACTGGCGCTGGGAGAAAAGCACGGCTATCGCAACGCGCAGGTCTCGGTGATCGCGCCGACCGGCACCATCGGTCTGGTGATGGATTGCGATACCACTGGGATCGAGCCTGACTTCGCCTTGGTGAAGTTCAAAAAGCTTGCTGGTGGTGGGTATTTCAAGATCATCAATCGTTCGGTGCCCGCTGCGCTTGAGAAATTGGGCTATGCCTCGTCTGAGATCGAAGAGATCATCAGCTACGCGGTCGGCCACGGCACGCTTGGCAATGCGCCAGGGATCAACCATACAACGCTGATCGGCCACGGCTTTGGCCAAAACGAGATCGACAAGATCGAGGCGGCGCTTCCATCGGCCTTTGACATCCGCTTTGTGTTCAACCAATGGACGCTGGGTGAAGAGTTCTGCACCAACGTGTTGGGCATTCCGGCTGAAAAGTTGAACAACCCCGATTTCAGCTTGCTGAGCCACCTTGGTTTCACCCGCAAGGATATCGAAACCGCCAACGACCATGTCTGCGGCACGATGACCCTGGAAGATGCACCGCACCTGAAGGAAGAGCACTACAACGTCTTTGATTGCGCCAACCCATGCGGCAAAAAGGGCAAGCGTTTCCTGAATGTTGACAGCCATATCTACATGATGGCAGCGGCGCAGAGCTTTATTTCTGGTGCGATCTCGAAAACGATCAACATGCCGAATGATGCAAGCATCGAAGACTGTCAAAAAGCCTATGAACTGTCGTGGTCGCTGGGCATCAAAGCGAATGCGCTTTATCGCGATGGATCGAAGCTGAGCCAGCCTTTGGCCGCCGCTCTGGTGGAAGATGACGAAGAGGCGGAGGAAATCCTCGCCTCTGGCTCCCCTCACGAGAAAGCGGTGACATTGGCGGAGAAGATCATTGAAAAGATCGTCGTCAAAGAAGTCGCCCGCGGACGTGAAAAACTGCCCGAGCGCCGTAAAGGCTACACCCAGAAAGCTATCGTTGGCGGACACAAAGTGTATCTGCGGACTGGTGAATATGAAGACGGCAATCTGGGCGAGATCTTCATCGACATGCACAAAGAAGGTGCTGGCTTCCGGGCAATGATGAACAACTTCGCGATCGCGGTGTCGGTTGGCCTGCAATATGGTGTACCGCTTGAAGAATTCGTCGACGCATTCACTTTCACCAAGTTCGAACCCGCGGGCATGGTGCAGGGCAATGACTCGATCAAAAACGCCACGTCGATCCTAGACTACATCTTCCGCGAATTGGCCGTGTCCTATCTGGATCGCACCGATCTGGCGCATGTCAAACCAGAGGGCGCGAGCTTTGATGATCTGGGACGTGGCGAGGAAGAAGGCGTCTCGAACGTACAAGAGATGACCGAAACTGCAGCGACTAAGTCTTTGGAAGTGTTGAAACAAATCAGCTCGACCGGGTATTTGCGCAAGCGGATGCCACAAGAGCTGATGGTGCTTCAAGGTGGCGCCGAGGCTGGCGCAACGGTCCTGACGGGTACGGATCCAGTGGGCGCTCTGAACACATTGGTTCCGGAAACTGCAACCGCGACATCAACTGAAACCATCGTCAGCGAAGCCTCGGTTTCGACCGGAACGATTAACAAGGTGGACGCCAGGACCAAGGCTAAAATGCAAGGCTACGAGGGCGACCCTTGTGGCGAATGCGGTAATTACACACTGGTGCGCAATGGCACCTGCATGAAATGCAACACCTGCGGATCAACCACAGGATGTAGCTAGGTTTCCGCTGATCCGGCTCGCGTCCCAGGGGGCGGGGTCAGCAGGAATAGGGTGGGGCGGTTGTTCGCCCTCCCACTCTGACACGGGGCGGGTGCGCTCGCCCCCTGACGCGGATAGGGCCGCAGGCAAATAACCCGGGCGGTACGAAACACGAGCCCTATCAGCGAAAACTAAGGGGTGCCTTCGGGCGCCCCCTTTTCTTTGCGCGCGGTCCTATTGTGTTTGTCGTTCAGTGTGATTCCGTGCTGCGTCGATTCATTAATTTCGACCAGAATCCGAGACAATTCCCCAGACACGGGGGCATTGTCCAGAAAAGGCCACAGACATGACGCAATAAAGTGTCGCATCAGGTGATTTTGCCCTGTTCCTGCCAAACCCTGTGGATAAGATATCTACTAGAAGTGGAGAAGGTAATGTTAGGCATAATCCTATGGTACAACGCCGAAAAGAGCGTTGGCTTGGTGTGGTGCGAAGATCAGGGGCCGCTGGCATATGTTGGCCCTGAGGTTAAAACACCAAAGGGGGTCGGCGAATTGGTGCGCGGCTCTCAGGTCAGATTTGACTACGACGAGGTCAGCGGTTTTCGGACCGTGCGACGCATCGAGGGGGTGGCGGTTGTGATGGGCGCCATGGATCCCGCGCTGTTGCTGGCAGGCTACGATCATCTGGCCGCGCGACCGGCTTTGCGGGTCGTCGCATAAGATAGGTGAGCGGGCCAGCTGCACGGCGGGTGGTCTGACAAGGAACCTCGGCCCTATGGTGCGTTGAGCACCCGCACTGATGCGGGTGCATTTACTGTGAGACTTTCGGTTTACGCGGGCGCGCCGCGCGATAAGGCAGCAACACCTGTGCGCGCAACCTCGATCAGCCCCAGCGGCCGCATCAAATCGGCGAAGGCGTCGATTTTCTCGGTCGTGCCGGTGATTTCGAACACGAAGCTGTCCAACGTGGAATCGACCACATTGGCGCGGAAAATATCGGCAAGACGCAACGCCTCGACGCGCTTTTCGCCTGATCCCTCGACCTTTAGCAACGCAAGTTCACGCTCGACAGATCTGCCTTCGACCGTCAAGTCATGGACCTCATGCACTGGTACGATGCGGCCCAGCTGCGCTTTTATTTGCTCAATCACGGCAGGCGTGCCGGTCGTGACAATCGTGATCCGCGACAGGTGGCCAAGATGGTCGACTTCCGCGACGGTCAGGCTTTCGATATTGTAGCCCCGCCCGGCGAACAGCCCGATCACGCGGGCCAGAACACCAGCTTCGTTGTCAACAACACAGGCTAGCGTGTGACTTTCGATGACATCCGAGTTTGGATCGCGCAGGTCATATGCGGACTTCTTGGACGAGCCTTTTTTGATCTTGAGTGCAGACATTTCTTGACCCTCCTTAAACCAACGTCGCGCCCGAGGACCCGATGACGCCCTGCGTCTCGGCTTCACCCAGAAGCATTTTGTTATGCGGCTCGCCTGATGGGATCATCGGGAAGCAGTTTGCGTGTTTCTCGACCAGCACGTCCAGAATGAACGGACCATCATAGTCGAGCATCTCTTGAATGGCGTCATCCAGCTCGGCCGGATCCGAGACCTGACGGCCCTTACAACCAAAGGCTTCGGCCAGTTTTACGAAGTCGGGTAGGCTTTCGGACCAGCTATGGCTATAGCGTTCGCCATGCAGCAGTTCTTGCCACTGGCGCACCATGCCCAATCGTTCGTTGTTCAGGATGAACTGCTTGATCGGTGCACGGAACTGAACGGCCGTGCCCATTTCCTGCATGTTCATCAGCCACGAGGCATCTCCCGCGACGTTGATCACCAGCGCTTCGGGATGCGCGATTTGCGCACCAAGCGAGGCGGGCAGGCCGTAGCCCATCGTACCCAGACCACCTGAAGTCAACCAACGGTTCGGGTCATTGAAGCCCAGAAACTGTGCCGCCCACATCTGGTGCTGGCCAACTTCGGTCGCGACATAGCGATCCTTGTCCTTGGTCAGCGCTTCAAGCCGTTCCATGGCGTATTGCGGTTGGATAACCTTGTCATCCTCTTGATAGGCAAGACAATCGCGACCCTTCCACTCATCGATCTTGGCGGTCCATTTGGACAGGCCTTCAGAGTTGGTCTTTCGGCCACGTGCCTTCCAGATTTTCAGCATATCTTCAAGGACATGGCCGACATCCCCAATGATTGGAATCTCGACATGAATGACCTTGTTGATCGAGCTTGGATCGATATCGATATGTGCCTTCTTCGAGCCCGGACTGAACGCATCCAGACGTCCAGTGATCCGGTCATCAAAGCGCGCGCCGACGCAGATCATCAGGTCGCAATCATGCATAGCCATGTTGGCTTCATAAAGCCCGTGCATGCCCAACATCCCAATCCAATGCTCACCATTGGCCGGGTAGGCGCCCAACCCCATCAAGGTCGAGGTGATGGGAAATCCGGTCGCGTCCACCAATTCGCGCAACAATTGACAAGCTTCAGGGCCAGAGTTGATCACGCCGCCGCCTGTATAAAATACTGGGCGTTTGGCGGTCTCCATCGCGGTCACCAATTCGGTGATCGCATCCTTGTCGCCTCGCAATTGCGGTGTGTAATGGCCGGTCTCGGCCTTGGCTGGTGGCGTGTATGTGCCAGTCGCGAACTGAACGTCTTTCGGGATGTCGACCAGCGTCGGTCCGGGGCGACCCGAGGTTGCCACATGGAACGCCTGATGCAGCGTTTCCGCGAGCTTATCCGTTTCCTTCACCAGCCAGTTGTGCTTGGTGCAGGGGCGGGTGATCCCAACGGTGTCGGCTTCCTGAAACCCGTCTGTACCGATCATGAAGGTGGGAACCTGTCCGGTCAGGACAACGATCGGGATCGAATCCAACAGTGCATCCGTCAGACCGGTCACAGCGTTGGTGGCACCGGGGCCCGAGGTCACCAGAACCACGCCGGGCTTGCCTGTCGAACGGGCATAGCCTTCGGCGGCGTGAACTGCACCTTGTTCGTGACGCACCAAAATATGGCGAATATCGTTTTGCTGAAACACTTCGTCATAGATCGGTAGGACCGCGCCCCCGGGATATCCGAATACTGTGTCGACACCCTGATCCTTCAGGGCTTGAACCACCATTTTCGCTCCGGTCATTTGACGTGTCATTACTCTCTCCGTTCCACGTGCGTTTCACACAAAAAAGCCCCCGATCATCGGGGGCGCATGGGGTACCTATATGGTGTCCGTTACCGGCCCATGCGCCAATTTCTCACAAGTACGAGGACGCTGCCCATTGCAGGTATTCCTTTGTCTTGCCCGCCAATAGATGCGCGGGGCTTTTCAGTTCCGTGGGCGAGACATTATGAGTGGGCGGGAGGGGCGTCAACAGGGAAAAGCGCGAATAATCTGTCGTGGAGGCGAAAAAATTGTAATTTTTAGTCGGTATGGCTGCCGTATTGCGCAATTAATGCAATTTTAGGTCGGCTTGTGCGCTGATTTCGGCCTGTTTCGATGTGATGTGGCAGAAGCGCGTGGTCCAGTGAAGCTGTGCCGGTTGCTAACGAACCGTGTCGGGCAAAGTTATTCCGGCCACTTGCTCGGCAATCGGATCAGTCGACAGGGGATGCAGTTCGGCGGAATAATCCTCGTCCCCTTTTAGCGCGGTCCATTGACCATTCCGATAAATCTCAAGCGCCGAGAAACTTGCCTTGTAGTCCATCTTGGGACTGCCGGGCACCCAATAGCCAAGGTAGACATAGGGCAATCCCGCTTCACGCGCGATTTCGATGTGATCGAGGATCATATATGTGCCAAGCGAGGTCTTGGTGCGATCGGGATCGAAGAAAGAATAGACCATGGACAGCCCATCATCGAGCACGTCGGTCAGGCAAACCGCCCGCAGAGGTCCAATCGCCTCATCGCCCGGATTTTGATGCGCGCCGCGTTCTGAATACTCGATTACTCGACTTTTGATCGGCGTCTCTTCGATCATCGCGGCGAATTCGAACACATCCATATCGGCCATGCCACCATCCGCGTGGCGTGTGTCCAGATAGTGCCGGAAAAGTTCGTACTGGTCTTCACTGGCCCAAGGTGCGCGGGCGCGGCGTTCCAGATCGTTGTTGCGCCGGATCGTGCGTTTTTGACCCTTAGTAGCGACAAAGTCGGCGACACGTATTCGGGCAGACAAGCAGGCAGAGCACTCAGCACATGAGGGGCGGTAAAGCACGTTTTGCGAGCGGCGAAATCCCTGCTTGGATAATGTGTCGTTCAAAGTGCTTGCGTGTTCGCCCTGCAAGGCTGTGAACAACTTCCGCTCCATCCGCCCGTCAAGGTAGGGACACTCTTGCGGGGCGGTGACATAGAATTGTGGTGCAAGCGGTAGTGTATGACGCATGACACTTTCGAAATTGTGTAAGTATACAGACGTTAGCCCGGACAGTCTGATGGGGCAAGACCCCAGTAATCACAAGGTAAATCACAAGATAAATGCGACACCCCTTAGGGTGCCGCATTCGTGAAACATTGATCGGATTTTGGTATTACCGACCGGCTTTCCGATTAAGGGCGGCTGTTCCAAAAAGCATGTCTCCCAACCCTTGACCGCGCGCCGTCGTGAACATCATCACGATCGAGATCAACTGCAGCACAAAAGTCGACATTGACACGAAATAGGCCAGGGTGTGCAGCGCGGCTGTCGAGCGGTCAAATTTCTCGCCCTTATGGGTGCGTAGCTCAATCGCGGTTAGACGCATACCGATGGTGGCGGATTTGTTGGTCAGCGTGGTCACGCGGTAGATAAAGCCGACTGCCAGATAGATCAGCCCCCATAGGAAAAAACCGATACCAAAGGTCAGAAGGCCAACAAGGATACACATGGCCACGATCAGCGCCACATCAATCAGCCAGGCGACGAGGCGCTTCATGGTGACGTCTTGATAAAACTCGGCCTGAGTCTCGGGATCAGGCAGGCCCCAATAAGGAGCGCGGCCGTCTTGATTGTCCTGAAACATGTGCGGGAAGTCTGACATTGTTGGTCCTGTGTGGTGTTTGGTAATCTGAAAGCCCGGCCCAAATCTGGGCCGGGCAAGTCGGTGCACGGTGACGTGCCTGTCGTCAGCTTACGACTTTTTCTTCTTTTTGTCGCGAGCGGGTTCGTCAAGAACCTCGATGTCTTCAACATCATCTTCAGCCATGTCTTCCGCATAGGCTTCATCGCGGGCGGTCCGGGCAGCTGTCACACGTTCGTCCATGAATTGGTCGAACTCGGACTTGTCCTTCGCTGCACGCAGGCGCTCAAGGAAGGCTTCAAAGGCTTCCTGCTCGCTCATCAAGCGGCGCAGGGTTTCGGCCTTATAGGCGTCAAACGCTGTGTTGCCGGAAGTCGAGAAACCATGGCGGCGCGCATAGCGAGCATCTTTCCAAGCTGTGGTTTCAGTTGACCGGTGACGGTTGCAGGATTTCGAAAACATGCGTTTGCTCCAGATCATGTAGGCAAGAAGGGCCAGCCCGACGGGCCAGAAGAAGATGAAACTGATAACCATGGCAGCGATCCAGGCGCCTTTACCGCGCTCGTCCAGCCATGCTTCGCTTCTCGCAAACCAGCCACGCGAGGCAGCAGGGAAGTCGGTTTGAGCGGCGGTGTTCATGGTAAGTCTCCGTTGTTTGTGTTGATGTGAATGTCTTTCACATGACTAGGATGTGGGTATTTTCCCCGTACCATCAAGAGTTAATGTGAAACTTTTTTACATTAATCTTGTAAGGATTTGAGTATTAAAGATAAAAGGGTTAAATAATTTATGAGCGCGCCGCTGTATATGAGCGCGGGCCACCGCGCTCCATCCCAATTTAGGCTGGAAAATGTCGCCAATGAACTGAGTTCCCGCGCCATAGTGGGGTGATCTTCGTTAGGATCGAGCTGTAGGCCGGAGAAGGTCTTTCAGCCTACTATAAAGTCTCCGGGCAATGCGCTTGCGGCCCTGATCAATTCGCTCGGCGAGGCGGGGAATACATGCCGTGGCGTACCAGCAGCAGCCCAAACGGTATCGAACGCAAGAAGCCGATCATCATAGAACGCGCGTACAGGGGCGATCAATCCAACGGGGGACACGCCGCCAATGGCAAACCCGGTTTCTGTACGGATCAGTTTTGCGTCTGCTTTGCCCAAAGGTTCATCTGCCAGAGCTGACGCTTTGCCGGTATCCACCTGATTACCGCCAGCGGTCAGGAACAGAATGACGTGGCCTGATTGCACACCCTTAAAGATGATCGACTTGGCGATCTGGTCGATCTCACACCCCACGGCGTTTGCCGCATCAGTAGCGGTGCGCGTCCCGTCCGACATTTCGCGAATGTCTGTATCGATTCCTAGATCAAGCAGAGCTCGCTTTACCCGGTTCAAGCTTTTGGACATGATGCGCCCCCAGTGATTATGGTCGCGGCACGTTACCTGATTGCAACGTCAGTGCAACTGGTTAACCCACAAGCAGGGTGCGTCCGTAAGGAAGGTTGACCGTCCTTTCTGTGCAGCGCAATTTGCCCCTATGAGTTCTGATCCGTTTTCCCGCCGTATTTGTCGATGTCCCATACCCTACGAGGCGGACCCAGCTTCTGAGATTGAGACGTTGTTTGCCGATCTGCCGCCAGATATGCGCGCGGTTCTAGCGGGGGCGGCAGGATGTTCGCCCTATCTGAAAGGGCTGCTTGAAAGACAAGCCGACTGGGTACGCAAGGCGCTTGACGAAGCGCCAGAGCGTGCGATTGCCAACTGCCTTCTAGACATCTCATACCATGCGGACAGTGAAGATGCCTTGCGTTCCACGCTTCGCATCGCCAAGCAACGCATCGCGCTGTTGACCGGTCTGGCCGATCTAGCGGGTGTGTTCACATTGGAACAGGTGACCGGCGCTCTGACCGATTTGGCAGACCGGGCCACCGACGCCGCGATAAAATTTCAGGTTGGTCGCGAGATCAAACGCGGAAAGTTGCCGGGCATGGGTGAAGACGACATCACCACGGCGGGCGGCATGGTCGCGATGGCAATGGGCAAGATGGGCGCGCATGAGCTGAACTATAGCTCGGATATCGACCTGATTGTGCTATTCGATGACAGCCGCTTTGAAGGGGATGATTTCCACGACGCCCGCGCGAGCCATATCCGCGCGACCCGAAAGATGAGCGCGATGTTGTCCGAGCTGACTGCGGACGGCTATGTGTTCCGCACAGACCTGCGCCTGCGGCCCGATCCGGCAGTAACGCCGGTCTGTGTCTCGATGGAGGCGGCAGAGCGCTATTATGAAAGTCTTGGGCGTACATGGGAGCGTGCCGCGCATATAAAGGCACGGCCCTGTGCCGGTGATCTCGATGCAGGCGATGCCTACCTTATGCGCCTTCGACCGTTCATCTGGCGCAAGCATCTGGACTTCGCCGCTATTCAGGACGCCCATGACATGCGCCTGCGTATCCGTGAACACAAAGGGTTGCATGGGGACATCACGCTGGATGGTCACGACATGAAGCTCGGGCGGGGCGGCATTCGCGAGATCGAGTTTTTCACCCAGACCCGCCAGATCATTGCCGGCGGTCGGGACGAGGGGTTGAGGCAACGTGGCACGGTACCGGGTCTGGCCGCGTTGGCCGACAAAGGGTGGATACCGGGCGATGTGGCGCAGGTGCTGACAGGTCACTACCGGTTCCATCGCGAAGTTGAGCACCGCGTTCAGATGATGCGGGACGCGCAGACCCACAAACTGCCGACAAGCGACGGCGAGTTTGATCGCCTCGCACGCATGATGGGCGAGGGGGACACGAAGGCCCTGAAGGCGCGCATACACGCTGCTCTAAGTGAAGTGCATGAGATTACAGAAGGGTTCTTCGCCCCAGATGGAACGGCCGCGGACAGTCGGGAACTGTCCGACACCGAGGCAGAGATCGTAAGCCGGTGGGAAACCTATCCCTGCTTGCGTTCGGCCCGTGCGGTCGAGATTTTCAACCGGTTGAAACCCGATCTACTGGCTCGGCTGGCCGATGCGCCCCGGCCGCACGACGCGTTGATCCAGTTTGACGGGTTTCTCTCTCGTCTACCCGCCGGTGTTCAGCTTTTCTCGCTGTTCGAAGCCAATCCAACACTTGTCGACCTGATCGTTGATATTGCCGCCACGGCGCCGGCGTTGGCGGCATATCTCGGACACAACGCGCAAGTGCTTGATGCCGTGATCGGTGGTGGGTTTTTTGAGGATTGGCCGGGTGTGGATGCGCTCGCAGGTGATCTGGCGACGCTCTTGGCTGCGCAGCCCGATTACGAGGCTCGGTTGGATACCGCACGCCGCTGGATGAAAGAGTGGCACTTCCGCATTGGTGTTCACTTCCTTCGCGGGTTGATCCATGCGCGCGAGGCAGGGCGGCAGTATACCGACCTTGCAGACGCGGTGATCCGGGCGCTTTGGCCTGTTGTTGTTGCGAATTTTGCAGCCAAACATGGCGATCCACCGGGGGCCGGCGCGGCGATCATTGGCATGGGGTCTCTGGGTGCGCGCAGCCTGACGGCGACCTCGGACCTCGATCTGATCATGATCTACGACGCCGAGGGTATCGAGACGTCCGACGGACGACGCCCCCTTGCGACGCGGCCGTACTATGCCCGCTTGACGCAGGCTTTTTTGACTGCGTTGTCGGCCCCGATGGCTGAAGGGCGGCTTTATGAAGTCGACATGCGCCTGCGCCCATCTGGCCGACAGGGGCCGGTGGCTACATCGATTGACAGTTTTCGGGCCTACCAGCGGGACGAGGCTTGGACTTGGGAGCATCTGGCGCTGACCCGCGCCCGCATCGTGACTGGCCCTGAAAGCGTCTGTCACGCTTTTGACGCCGCACGCACCGAAGTCATGGAGTTCTCGCGTGAGCCTTCCCACGTGGTCAACGATGTGATCGACATGCGCAACCGCATTGCCGAGGCGAAATCAGGTGGCGGTGCCTTGGACGCTAAATTGGGTGTCGGACATTTGCAGGATGTGGAATTGGTCGCCCAAGCCGCCACGCTTTTGTCGCCCGAAACGCCGCGCGATCCTGCATCGCAAATTGCGCAAGGCGTCGCAATCGGTTGGTTTACGGACGCTCAAGGGCAGGCGCTGGCAGATAGTCATGATCTGATGTGGCGATTGCAAGCGGCCTCGAAACTCTTGTCGGACGGTCCATTGGACCTTGACGCGCTTGGGAAGGGAGGTCAGGACTTGCTCTTGCGTGAGACCGGTGCCGAAAGTGAGATCGAACTGGTTCAGGATTTGGAGGCCAAGGCTCGGGCTGCAGCCCGTGCCATAGACGAGGTGCTGGCGTCACCCCCGGAATGACCGGGCTGCCGGGCATCAGGAGATACGTCATGAGTGATCTTAACAGCCAAGTCGACCCGCGCGGGTTGATCCGCGAAAGCTACCGGATCGAAGGGATCTCGGATGGCGAATGCCGCTCGATTTTTTTGGATTGGGCGCTGTTTGATGATCACGGGGCGTCGCAGCGTGACAACATCGTCGCGCTACTGGACCACTACGGCCCCAGCAATTCCGATCACCCAATGACAGCGGTTTTGAAAGCCGCGCTGGAAGATCAAGCGACGCCCAAGCGGCGTGGTGGGCGTCGTGGGCGGGTCGAATAGGCGCGACCCGGGATTCTCCTTACCTTGAGCTCTGCGGGCGTGAGGCTGCGCATGTCGCGATGGCTATACCTGTGAAGCGCGGATCTGCCGGACAGGAGGCCTTGACTGTTGATGGCTGCGGCGAGGACGTCTCGCCCCCCAGGGGCTGGAACGGGTGCTTGTAGCTTTAACAACTTTCTAAGGAAAATCGGGCAAAGTGGTGCACATTATGCATTTCGCGTCCCGATATTTATTCTCATACATCCTCTTTGCGCTGCTAATAGCGACGTCCGCCAGACCGCTGATGGCGAATGACGCGCAGCTCTGTGGTTCGATCAGTAAAGTCAGGCTGGATCAGCAGAGACTGGCCTCAGCCGACACTCTTGCTGATCCGTATGAAACGATGGCCCATGTTGCCCTTGTTTCCGCGCATCTCAGGCGCATAAATCGATCGAACGTCGGCAGCTCTGACGCCCTATTCCCGGTGATATCTGCACTGGACCGGGTAACGGGACGACCACAATTGGACAACGCAATGGTTGCTGCGAACCTTCGCCACAACCTGCCGGCCATATTAGGCGATCTGGACCGCATTGCGCCGCTGTTTGGCTGTCGTACGGATAAGCAGGCGATTGTTGGTGGAACGGCTAAGCCACTGGCCGTCTCAGATACCTTAACCGGACAAGCGGTGGATAGGTTAAAGCGTGCATCGCCGGTCGTAATCGGTGCATCAGTTGCGGTGGTATTGGCACTGATCATCGGTGCTGGGCTGGCCTTCCATTGGGGGCTGAGGGATCGGACAACTCGTCTGGTATGCCGCACACCTTTATTGATGTCGCGCGGCGCACAGTGCACGATCACCAACATTCTGGACATCAACCGTTCCGGCATGAAGGTTGAGGTCGCGCCTGAACACGCCGAACGGATGTGGTTTGACTTGTTTTTTTGTGGGCACAACACCAGGGGACAAGTGAAGTGGACAAATGCCTATTTCGCGGGCATCCAGTTTAAGTCGAAGATCTCGCCGCAAATGTTGAAGGACGTGATCGCAAAGAGCCGCACAACGCTAGAGGATAGCGGCTTGGCATCCAACGTGACCCCGTGCTTTTCGCACGGCTGCCATGAAACCTGTCCGCGACACCAAGCAACGGCGATCTCCGAAGGACAGCACAAGGATTGATCGCAGCAAGCTGGCTGGGGCGGGTTAGGCTTCTTCGGGACGCAAGGTCAGCCAAATCAGCGAAGCCCCTGCCAGAGCCAAAAACGGGACCATTGCCAAGTTGACGGCACTCCAGCCTTCAACGGCTGTACCGCCCGAGCAATTCATCAATCCGCCTGACGCAAGCGAAGCGACGGTGACGCAGCCAAAGACAATCATGTCGTTCATGCCCTGTACACGTCCACGCTCTTCGGGTGCGTGTGCGCCTGCCAACATGCTGGTGGCACCAATAAAACCAAAATTCCAACCAAGTCCCAGCAAGATCAGGGCGATGAAGAAGTTCTCCAGCTCGACGCCTTGCAATGCAACGACGCCCGCCATCCCAAGGATCAACAGACCCAGCGCGATGATCTTGCGGACCCCAAACCGGGCGATCAGGTGGCCCGTAAAAAAGCTGGGTACAAACATCGCCAAAACATGGGCCGTCACAACATTGCCCGCCATGTCCGTCTCGAACCCGCAGCCAACCACCGCCAACGGAGTTGAGGTCATAACCAAGTTCATCAGTGCGTAGGAGACCATTCCGCAAATGATTGCCACTACGATCACCGGATCACGCAACAGCTCTCGGCGGGTGCGCCCCCGGGGGGCGTCCTTGTGCAGGGGCACTGGCTTGGGGATATCCAAAGCCAAAAACAGGAACGATCCCAAGACGTTGATCGCAATGATTACAAGGTAAGCGCCCAGAAAGGGAACCACCATCATATCGTTGGTCAGGTTGAAAAGTTGTGGGCCAATCACGGCAGCTGCTAACCCGCCCGCCATAACATAAGAAATCGCTTTGGGACGGAACGCGTCGGACGCCGTGTCTGCCGCGGCAAACCGCAAGAACCCTTGCGCAGATTGGTAAAGTCCCAGCAAAAAAGACCCGAACAGGAAGATACCAAAATCTGCTTGCGCCAGTGCGTAGGCGCAAATAGCAGCGCCAACAGACCCGCCTGTCGTGCCCAGCCAGAAGCCAACGCGACGGCCATAAGTTTGCATCACCCAGCTGACCGGGTTGGCAAAGACCATTGACCCGGCGACCATCAACGAAATGGGCAATGTCGCCCAGCATAGGTTCGACGCCAGAGACTGCCCCGCAAGGCCCGCCATGGTGAAGATCATCGGCATTTGCGATCCCAAAATCGCCTGAGCCAATACTAAAACGGTCACATTGCGCTTTGCACGGGCATCATCAGCTTGGGCCGGTTCTATGGGGCGGGTCGCGTCACTCATGCGCATATGCGTATCTATGCCGCTTTGGTTTGACCAGTGCGAAATTGTACCGATACGAGAGGCATGTGGTCGCGATATCAGGCCCGGTCGATCAAATGCGTGAAACTGCCAGAAACATTGCTATTGATAAGGCCCATGGGCGCAAGCGGGTTGCCCTCGGCATCATGTGCCTGAAAAAGCGGCGTGCCTTCGGCCAGCAGAGTGGAGGCGTAGTGAAATTCATGCGCGCGCCACGCTCCGGGAAAGGGGCCATTGTCTGCATGCACCGACCGATACCCAAGGTGGAGTTTGCGTTTGGCGAAACTGGTTTCAAGCGCAAGTAGGCCGAGCATCTCGTGGCGTTTTCCGTCCTTATCGGTGATCGCGCGACCAAGCGTCATGTATCCGCCGCATTCCCCGTAAATGGGGCAGTTGGCGGCGCGCATCCCTGCTTTGAACGCGTCGGCAGCGGCCAGCTTTTCGGCATGCAGTTCGGGATACCCACCGGGCAGAAAGATGAAGTCCGCGCGCGGGTCGGGCGCTTCGTCGGCTAGGGGCGAGAAGGGCACGACCTCTGCCCCATCGTCTTGCCAATCTGCAAGGATGTGAGGATAGGCAAAGGCGAAAGCCTTGTCTGACGCCACGGCGATGCGTTGTCCAGGCGCTTTCAGACGCCGGGCTGGGCTGTCTGTCTGGGCGACCGGTCCGCTCAGCGCGATTAGAGCATCTAGGTCAATCGCTGCTTCCACCGCATCGGCCACGCGCTCCAAATAGGCCTGTAGATCGGGATGTTCGCCTGCCTGAACCAACCCCAAGTGGCGCGACGGATGCTCCATCCCTGTCTGCCGATACACAGCCCCCAACACCGGGATCAGGCTGTCTTGCAGCGCCGCACGTAGCATCGCTTCGTGACGAGGGCTGCCGACATTGTTCAGGATCACGCCGGCAACCTGCACATCGGGGTCGTGCATCGCAAACCCATTGACGATTGGGGCGATTGAATGTGCCAATCGTGCGCAATCCAGCACCAGAATAACGGGCAGACGCAGTATACGCGCAAGGTCCGCTGACGCGCCGCGCCCATCTGGCGGTGCACCGTCAAACAGCCCCATAGCGCCTTCGATCAGCAGCAGTTCAGCGCCATCATTGGCCAGCCTCTGAACTCGGTCCTGGGACATCGCCCAGGCATCTAGGTTGGGGCATTCGCGTCCGCAGGCCGCGGCGTGAAAGCGGGGGTCAATGTAGTCGGGGCCGGACTTGGCGCCGCTCACATCAACTCCTCTGCGCGCCAAGGCGCGCAAAAGCCCCAATATCAGGGTGGTTTTTCCGCTGCCCGAGGACGGGGCGGATAGGATCAGACCCGATTGTTTGGACGATGCCATTACCGATCCTCGGCAGGGCGACCCCGGCCAAGTGGATCGGTGTCGCGCGGCTCCATCCCGGCGGCTAACGCCTGCCAGTCCAACGCTTGACGCATCAAAACGGCACGACCGACGCAGATGATCGCCGGGGCACCAAGCCCCTCGCGCGCGGCATCCTCAACGCAAGTGCCAAGGGTGGTTTCCAGCACGCGTTGCTCGGGTGTGGTCGCGTTCGAGGTGATGGCGACAGGCTCGTCGGTTGGCCGCCCAGCCTCAATCAGAGACGTTCGAATGCGGTCCAGGTGCTTCATGCCCATATAGATCACGATAACCTGAGAGCCGCGCGCGATCGCCTGCCAATCAAGCGACCCCGTGGCGTTGCCCGACTGATCATGGCCGGTGACAAAGGTCACGGATTGGTTCACATCACGGTGTGTTACGGGAATGCCCGCATAGGCCAGCCCGCCAATCCCAGCCGAGATGCCAGGAATGATGCGGATCGGGACGCCATGTTGCACAAGCGTCTGGCCTTCTTCGCCACCACGCCCGAACACGAACGGATCTCCACCCTTCAGGCGCAGCACTTTCTTGCCCTCGCGCGCCAGATCGACCAGGCGAAGCGAGATGTCGCGCTGTTTGGCCGAAGGCTTGCCGCCGCGTTTGCCGGCATAGATCACCTCGGCCTCGGGACGTGACCACGATAGGATTTCGGGCGACACCAAGGCATCATGCACGATCACATCCGCCTGCGACAACGCGTTGACCGCGTGGATCGTCAAAAGACCCGGATCGCCGGGGCCTGCACCACACAGCCAGACCCAGCCGGGCTGCATCTCTGGCCAGTTGGTGCCGGGCAATTTGGGTGGCGTATATGTCTGCGAGTCGCTCATGCGCCCCTTATGCACCGCGCACGCGTCGGCGAAAAGCGCTCTTGCGACCTCAATCGGTGGATTGGCGGCGCGCGCGCCTCAGCCTATAGTCGGCGCGATGAACAGTGATTTGCCCCCCAAACTGCGCCGTGGCTGGACCACAGGCGCTTGCGCGACCGCCGCTGTGAAAGCCGCGTTGCACGGCCTATGGGGGCGGGGTGTACCGGGGGAGGTGACCATCACTTTGCCGAAGGGTGAGACGCCGATATTCGCTGTCGAGGAACAAGCCACAGGCGATAACTGGTCCGAAGCCGCAATCATCAAGGACGCCGGTGACGACCCGGATGTCACGCATGGCGCTTTGATCCGTGCACATGTCGCCGATGCGGCCAGCGGGCAGGGCATTCGCTTTCTTGCAGGCGAGGGCGTGGGCACCGTCACAAAGCCCGGCCTTCCAATCCCAGTCGGAGAACCTGCGATCAACCCCGTACCGCGTCAGATGATGAAGTGGGTGATCCATGAGACGGCGGAGGCTTTTGGACAAAGCACCGATGTCGACATCACCATTTCCGTACGGGACGGCGAGGCGCTGGCCCAAAAGACGTGGAACCCGCGTCTTGGCATCAAAGGGGGCCTGTCGATCCTTGGCACAACCGGCATCGTGCGTCCGTTTTCCTGTGCGGCGTGGATCGCCTCGATCCATCGTGGCATCGACGTGGCCCGGGCCGAGGGTTTGACCCATGTGGCGGGCTGCACAGGCGCCACGTCCGAGCGCACCGTACAGGCGCTTTATGGCCTATCGGATGGTGCAATGCTTGATATGGGGGATTTTGTTGGGGGAGTGTTGAAGTATCTGGCTCGCCATCCGGTAGAGCACGCGACGATTGGCGGTGGGATTGGGAAACTGACCAAACTGGCCCAAGGCGCGCGTGATCTGCACTCTGGCCGCAGTCAGGTGAATTTTGACACACTGGCCGATTGGTTGGGGGACCCTGACGTGAAATCTATGAACACCGCCCTGCAAGCATATGAAAAACATGGAAATACCATGGCTAAGCTTATCGCTTCGAAAGCTCGTGATGAGGCCGCCAAGATGCTAAGAGACGCCGATGTCACCTTGGACATCGTGATGATAGACCGAAAGGGCGCGGTCATCGCGCGCGCCGATTGAAGACGCTTTTGCTTGCGGGAACGTCCGACGCACAGGCATTGGCTGGTTTGATGGCCAACGAGGGTGTCGACGCTGTTGCGTCTTTGGCAGGTGTTACTGATGCGCCGCGAGGGTTGCCGATCAAGACCCGCCGTGGTGGCTTTGGCGGTGAGGATGCACAAGAACGTTTCCTGAAAGATGGGGAATTTGATGCCGTTGTCGATGCAACCCATCCGTTTGCAACACAGATTTCGAACCGCAGTCTAACCATCGCCGAGCGTCTGGGCCTTCCGTATCTGCGCCTGTTGCGCCCCGCATGGCAGCCGCAAGATGGTGACCTTTGGCGCAGCGGCGCAACCGAAAAAGACATCGTGAAGATGATCCCCAAGGGCGCGCGGGTATTTTTGGCAACCGGCGCGCAGTCCATCGGCCAATGGTCGGGCTTGGCGAAGGGGCGCACGCTGTTTTGTCGGCGGGTGGACCGAACAGACGACCCCTTTCCCTATGAAGGCGGGTGGATCATTGGCCAGCCGCCCTTTGTGTTGGCCTATGAGATGCGGCTTCTCAAGACCTACGCAATTGACTGGGTTGTGTCCAAGAACTCTGGCGGTCCGACGCGGGCCAAGCTTGATGCCGCCCGTGCATTGAATATCCCGGTGGCGTTGCAGGAGCGGCCCGAACGCCTTGATTGCGATCACGTTGAAACCCCAAAGGATGCGTTGGCTTGGCTGAAAAAACTGAGCGCCTGATCGAAGGTGCAGCGTGTCTGAACGAGGGTGCATACTGGTTGTGCGAAGCCGAACCGCGGTTCCAGCCTGTCGTAGATGCGATTGATGAAATCCCGTTGCGTCTTCGTGACGATGGGTTCGAAGCCTTGATTTTCGCCATTGTTGGCCAGCAGGTCTCGACCGCGTCGGCAGCGGCAATTTGGGCGCGGGTCGAAGGGGCAGGGATGGTTACGCCCAAGGCTGTGATGCAGGCCTCGCATCAAGATTTGGCTGATCTTGGCCTGTCGCGCCCGAAAATCCGCTATGCTTTTGCGCTGGCGGAGGCTGGGATCGACTACCCGGCGTTGCGTAATTTACCATCGGATGAGGTGATCAAAACCCTAACCGCTGTGCCCGGCATCGGACTATGGACAGCTGAGATATACGCGCTGTTTGCGCTCGCCCGTGCCGACATCTTTCCGGCGGGCGATCTTGCCCTGCAAGAGGCCGCGAAACTGCTGTTTGATCTACCAGAACGACCGAAGGACAAAGCTATGCGCGCGATGGCTGCTGACTGGTCCCCGTGGAGAGGCGTTGCGGCCCGGTTGCTCTGGGCCTATTACCGTCTGGAAAAGCAACGGGAAGGGATCCGCTGATGGACCGGATATTGGATGTGAAACGGCGCGAGGCCGCTTCGGGCGAAACAAACTCGGTGGTGGTGTTCCTGCATGGCTACGGCGCCAATGGCGATGACCTGTTGGGGCTCTCCGACCCCTTGTCCGAACACTTGCCAGACACCACATTCATCGCGCCCGATGCACCCGAGAAATGCGCGGGCAATCCCGGCGGGTTCCAGTGGTTCCCGATCCCATGGCTTGATGGATCATCCGAAGAAGACAGCATGATTGGCGCCAACCAGGCCGCCAGCGACATCGATGCTTTCTTGGATCAAGTGCTTGAGGACGAAGGCATAAACCCGGAGCAGCTTATCGTGTTCGGGTTCTCGCAAGGGACCATGATGGCACTGCGTGTGCTGCCGCGCCGCGACGATCCGATTGCCGGTATCGTTGCATTTTCTGGCCGCATGCTGGAGCCGGATCAGTTTGCGGATCACATCAAATCAAAACCGCCGGTTCTTTTGGTGCATGGCGATCAGGACGACATGGTGCCGCCCGGGCACTTCTCGGAAAGTGGTGAAATCCTTCAGGCCAATGGGTTTGAAACCTACGGCTTCATAATGAAGGGCACAGGCCATGGTATCGCGATGGATGGTCTGTCTGTCGCGCTCAGCTTTATTCAGGACCGGTTGGGCATTGAGCCCAAAGAACAGCCCAAATAAGCATCTGTCACACCGCTGATACATCCAAACGTTACCCGTTTCCCGACCCCAGATCATGGGGCTTGTCAGGTTGGCTCACCTATATATAGTCGACCTTGAAGCATGGGGCGGGCGTCCCCGCCCCGATAAGCCGCAAAGCGGCGTATACGGGCGAGGATTGTTTGGGCCATGGACGGAGACTTTAGAACGGATTTTGTGCGCGAAACGGGCGGGGTGAAGAACCACTCGGCCTTGGTGCTGAACGCGGACTACAGGCCGTTATCCTATTACCCCTTGTCACTTTGGCCGTGGCAGGAGGCGGTGAAGGCTGCGGTGTTGGACCGGGTCAATATCTTAGCCGAATATGACGAGGTTGTCCGAAGCCCATCGCTTGAAATTCGCATCCCGTCGGTCGTCGTTCTGAAAGACTATGTGAAACCCCAAAAGCGCGTGGCCTTTACGCGGTTCAACTTGTTCTTAAGGGACGAGTTTTGCTGTCAGTACTGCGGTGCAAAGGGCGATCTGACCTTTGACCATGTGGTCCCTCGTGCTGCTGGCGGGGTCACAAGCTGGGAGAATGTCGTCGCGGCCTGTCAGCGCTGCAATCTCAGAAAAGGCTCAAAGCCCTTGCGGTTTTCCGGCCTGTCGTTGCGCCGCCCACCTCGCCAGCCTGCCGCAGAAGAGCTGCGCAACACTGGGCGTAAATTCCCACCGGGGCACTTGCATGAAAGCTGGATGGACTTCCTTTATTGGGACGCCGAACTCGACGCATGACTGGACGTGACTGGGCAAGGATTGCACGCTAGCCCGCGGTGACACAGCAGGAGCCCAAAATGCCCGATCCTTTTTTTACGCCGATTTCAGGTTTTGACCTGCCGCGCTTCGCCGGTGTGCCAACGTTCATGCGCCTGCCATTTGTGGATTTTGACCACCCTCGATTTTCTGAAGTCCAGATCGGTCTGATTGGCGCCCCATGGGATGGCGGCACGACCAACCGGCCGGGGCCGCGCCACGGACCAAGACAGCTTCGCGATATGTCCACTATGATCCGCGCACAGAATGGGGCAACCGGCGTGCGCCCGTTCGAGGCCACAAATTGCGCAGACCTGGGGGATGTCGCGCCGAACCCGGCCGATGTGATGGACAGTTTGAAGCGGATGGAGGCTTTCTATGGCAAAGTTAAAACCGCAGGTGTCCGCCCGCTGACCGGTGGCGGTGATCATCTGTGTACCTTGCCAATCCTACGCGCGATGGCCAACGACGGCCCGCTGGGCATGATCCATTTCGATAGCCACACCGATCTGTTTCACTCGTATTTCGATGGCACGATGTACACGCACGGCACCCCATTCCGGCGCGCGGTTGAAGAGGGGCTGTTGGACCCCAAACGCGTCGTCATGATTGGCATTCGGGGCACCGCTTATGACAGTGAGGACCGGGATTTTGCCGAAAGCGTCGGCATTCGGGTGATTGCCATTGAAGAATTTCATAAGCGCGGCGTGTCAGATGTTATGGCTGAAGCGCGCGACATTGCCGGGGAAGGCGACACCTATGTCAGCTATGACATTGATTTCGTTGATCCTGCCTTCGCCCCGGGTACGGGCACGCCAGAGGTGGGCGGCCCGAATTCCTTTCAAGCCCTTGAGGTTGTGAGGGAATTGAAGGGCGTGAACATTGTTGGCGCCGATCTGGTCGAGGTATCGCCGCCCTTTGATGCAAGCGGTGCAACCGCCTATCTTGGCGCTTCGATCATGTTTGAGCTGTTGTGCGTGATGACGACATAATTCGCTGCGCCACTTTCGCTTGTGGTTGGGTCCATGAATGCTAGACTTTTGACGCGTGGGCGGATAGACACCGTGTCAGAACCCGTTAGCGCTAACAAGAGTTGGAGTAGCCCATGGTCTCGCGCGTCATTCCTGTTGATCCCTTCGATCTGGTGATTTTCGGAGGCACGGGCGATCTGGCCCGTCGTAAAATCCTGCCCGGCCTCTATCGCCGTTTTTTAGATGGGCAGATGCCCGAAGATGCCCGCATCATTGGCGCTGCGCGTGGCGAGATGGATACCGACGGATATCGTAAGTTCGTTGATGCCGCCGTGCGGGAGTTTGTTTCCGAAAAGAAATGTGATTCCAAGGTTTTGAAGGCGTTTCTTAAACGCCTTCACTTCGTTCAGCTGGACGCATTGGGGGATCAGGGTTGGCCTGATCTCAAGGCGCTATCTGATCATGAACGGGTACAGGCGTTCTATTTCTCAGTCGGGCCAAGCTTGTTTGGTGCGATTGCAGAACGGCTCCACAAATACGAAATCGCAGGCGCGGATGCGCGGATTGTGGTGGAAAAACCCTTCGGCCATGACGAGGCAACGGCGCGCGCGCTGAATGAAAGCTTGGCCAAGCATTTCGCGGAACATCAGATTTACCGGATCGACCACTATCTGGGAAAAGAGACCGTGCAGAACCTGATGGCTCTGCGTTTCGGAAACATGTTGTTCGAACCACTTTGGAATGCGCAGTACGTTGACCACATTCAAATCACGGTCGCTGAAACCGTCGGGGTCGAAGGGCGCGGCAGTTACTATGACAAGTCCGGCGCGATGCGCGACATGGTGCAAAACCACTTGATGCAGCTTTTGTGCCTGACTGCGATGGAACCACCGTCGAAGTTTGAACCCAACGCCGTGCGCGACGAAAAGCTCAAGATTATCCGTGCATTAGACCCGGTCTCGCCCGAAGATATCGTTCGCGGACAGTATCGTGGAAATGATGATGTTGTGTCCTACCTCGAAGATGCGGATGCAGATGCCAGCACGACCGAGAGCTTCGTGGCGATGAAGCTGCAGATCTCAAACTGGCGTTGGAATGGAACACCTTTCTACCTGCGCACAGGAAAACGTCTGCGTGATCGGATGTCCGAAATTGTAGTGCGTTTCAAAGAGCCACCGCATTCGATTTTCGAGGAAGACACCGGCCAAACTGCGAACGAGCTTTCGATCCGACTTCAGCCGAACGAAGGAATGGATCTGAAGGTTACGATTAAAGAGCCTGGCTTGGGTGGGATGCGTCTGATCGACGTGCCGCTTGATATGACCTTTGCCGATGCGTTGGGGGAAGAGGCAGCCGATAGTCCTGATGCCTATGAACGGCTAATTATGGACGTGATCCGTGGCAACCAGACGTTGTTCATGCGCGGAGACGAGGTCGAAGCGGCTTGGGCATGGACCGATCCCATTATCGAAGGATGGAAAGAGCGCCGCGATAAACCCGCGCTTTATGATCCTTTCTCGTCTGGGCCGGAAGAGGCGCTTATGCTTCTGCACAAAGATGGACGCCGCTGGAGGGAGATTCGCGAATGAAACTGGTCGAATATGCCGATCGTGACATGATGATGTTGGATTTGGCGGATAAGATTGCGTCGGAACTGTCATCTATGCTGGACCACGAAGATCGCGCATCTATCGCAGTGCCCGGTGGGACCACGCCGGGGCCTGTGTTTGACGCGCTGTCAGCGGTTGATCTGGATTGGGCGCGGGTGGATGTCATGTTGACGGATGAACGTTGGGTGCCCGAGGATAACCCTCGCTCAAACACGGCGCTTTTGAAAAACCGCCTGTTGGTGGACAAGGCCTCTGCTGCCAGTCTGGTCCCGCTCTATGGCGGTACGGACAGGCCTGAAGAAAGTCTTGATGCGCTCTCGGCCGGGGTAATGCAGGCGACGCCATTGTCGGTCGTGTTGCTTGGTATGGGCGAGGACATGCACACGGCCAGCCTGTTTCCGGGCGCCGACTTATTGACCGAAGGTCTGTCACATAGCGCCCCCGCGATTCTGCCGATGCGCGCACCGGGTGCGCCAGAGCCGCGCATCACGTTGACTGCGCCTGTGCTCAACGGGGCTATGTCAAAGCACCTTCTGATCATGGGGCAGGCCAAGCGTGCGGCCCTTGCGTCCGCGCTGGAGGCCGAAGATGCGTTCGACGCGCCGGTCAAGGCGGTTCTGGGTGACATGACCGTTCATTGGGCCGAGTAGATCCGTATTGGTCGACGTTGGGTTAGGGAATTTTGTTATGTTTCAAGAGCTAAAGGCGCATTGCGCGCAGACCAAAGATCGGCGCATTGCAGATCTGTTCAAAGATGAGACCCGAGCTGCACGGTATTCGACCCGCGCTGGTGAGGTGATCTTTGATTGGTCTAAGACCGGACTTGATGACGAAGCGGTTGAGCTTCTTTTTTCGGTAGCGCACGCTTCTGGGCTTGATAACAAGCGTGCGGCCATGTTCTCGGGTGAGAAAATCAATCTGACCGAGGATCGCGCGGTGTTGCATGTCGCTCTGCGCGCGGGCGGTGAGGCTGAGATTTTTGTAGACGGTGAGGACATCGTTCCCGGCGTTCACCATACACTGGCGCGGATGCGCGATTTTGCCTCGCGCCTTCGGGCAGGCTTGATCCGTGCGCCCGGCGGGGGGCGGTTTCGCGATGTGGTCAATATCGGGATCGGAGGCTCCGATCTTGGCCCTGCGATGGCCACACAAGCGATGTCGCCCTATCACGACGGGCCGCGCGTTCATTTCGTGTCCAACGTGGATGGGGCGCAGATCGCGGATGTGTTGGCAGGCCTGAACCCGGCCGAGACCTTGGTGATCGTTGCCTCAAAAACCTTCACCACCATTGAAACTATGACAAACGCTGCCACGGCGCGCGACTGGTTGGCACGCGAGGTTGGTCAAGACGCCGTTGGCCTTCATTTCGCGGCGCTTTCGTCGAATACCGAAAAAACGGCCGAGTGGGGCATCGCCGGTGAACGTGTCTTTGGGTTCGAGGATTGGGTTGGTGGGCGCTATTCCATGTGGGGTCCAATTGGACTGTCGCTGATGATTGCGATTGGTCCGGATCGGTTCGACCAGATGCTAGAGGGTGCGCGGGCGATGGATGCCCATTTCCGCACCGCCGAAGGTCGCGACAACATGCCCCTTATGCTGGCGCTTGTGGGGATATGGCACCGCCAGATTTGCGGCTATCCGACCCGCGCCGTTCTGCCTTACGAACAACGGCTGGCCCGCCTGCCTGCCTATCTTCAGCAATTGGAGATGGAGAGCAACGGCAAGCGCGTGGCCCTGGATGGCAGCACGTTGGACGTGGTGTCTGGCCCCGTGGTTTGGGGCGAGCCGGGGACCAATGGGCAGCATGCATTCTATCAGTTGATCCATCAGGGCACCGACATTATTCCGTGCGAATTCATGGTGGGCGCGTCTGGTCATGAGCCTGAACTGGAGCATCAGCATCGGCTGTTGATGGCCAATTGTCTGGCGCAGTCCCAGGCGCTTATGGTCGGGCGTTCGATGGACGTGGCGCGCGAGATGATGGCGGCCAAGGACTACACGGGTGATGAGCTGGAGCGTCAGGCCGCGCATCGGGTTTTCCCCGGCAATCGACCGTCGACCACACTGGTCTATCCGTTTCTAACCCCTGAAATACTTGGAAAAATCATCGCGCTCTACGAGCACCGCGTCTTTGTCGAGGGGGTGATCCTTGGGATTAATTCCTTCGACCAGTGGGGGGTGGAGCTTGGCAAGGAGCTTGCCGTCGCGCTGGAACCGGTGGTGTCCGGGCGCGAGGCGGGCGATGGGTTGGACGGTTCGACCCGTGCGTTGGTGGCACAACTGCAAGCGATGCAGAAAAGCCGAAAAGTGACGTAGCCAAAGCGAAGAGCGTCAGGCCACCGACCCGGCCTGCGCGGGTTGAGACAATGCCTCGATCGAGGCATAGACCCGCTCTCGGATTTCTGGTGCTTCCATCAGAACTTCGTGTTCAAGCCCGTCCAGAACTTCCAACCGTCCGTTCGGCCACCGGTCCATCAGCGCATGTATCGGGTCCATTTCGACGATGCGTTCGTTTGACCCAAGCAAAGTCACGGCAGGTACAGACGGGGCTGGCATCTGAGCCAACTCACGCATTTCAGTCAACGCAGCATAAAGCCAACCCATTGTTGGCCCGCCCAGCGTAAGTTCGGGGTGTGCGACGGCCTGCATTTGCATCGCTTTCCACATATCAATTTGCGTGGTCAGCATGTTGTCCTTGAAGGGTTCCGCCAGCACATAGGTTTGCCGCTTTGTGCCGGGCGCCAATGTCATTTTCAGCGGGGTTTGGTGCATCGCCCACGAACTGCCCCATGCCACCGGGCGGATAGCGGGTGACATCACAATCCCCCACATCGGACCCGAGAAACAAGCACCTGACACGTCCAACCCGTTGTGTAATGCACGCAATCCGATACAGCCGCCCATCGAATGACCCAACAGCGTGAAAGGTCGCGGCAGAGAAAGTTCCTGCGCCAGCGCGATCATCTCGGCCAGATCAAGCTGGTACTCATCAAAGTGGCCGACATGGCCCAGAACCCGCTCTTCGTCCGGACGGTCCGACAATCCCTGACCACGCCAGTCAATGCACAAGACGTCGAAGCCGCGCGCGGTCAATTCAGATGCGTTCAGGCCGTATTTCTCGACGTATTCCGTTCGACCGGGAAACAGCAATACCGTGCCATTCCCGATGCCGTTTTCTGGCGTATCCGCTTTGCGGGGCCAGTGCGCCACCCGTATGCGCACCCCATCCGACGTTGAACGCCAAACGGCACGCCCGCCGGGTGGGCCGTTCGCGATGTCGTTGAAAAGGGGTGCGTCTTGCATCGGGGCCTCCCGCATGGTTGTGCGTGTTTAGCCGAGAGCCGAGCCCAACTGCATGGCTAAACCCATATTGCCATCCACCGACAGCTTACCGGTCATGAAGGCGGTTGTTGGGTTCAATTCGCCCGACAGCATGTCCTGAAATACGTCAGCATCTGCGGTCAGCGTTACATCTGCGTCGTCGTCGCCTGCGCGCGCGCCGTCACCATCCACGATGATTGAGCCTTCGCCGTTCAGCACAAATTTTGCTGTGCCGCCGTCAAAGCCGCCTTCAATTTTCTCGTTCAGAGCGGTCACCGCCGCATTGATCACGTCACTCACGTGTCGTCCTCCATTTGCTGCCCAACATAGGCGTCATTATCAAAGGGATGCTAACGCAGTGTTGATAAAGGCGTAAATCGCTTTTCTTACAAGTGACGCATGGGAATTTGTTCTGGGCCGTTAAGTCTGGGCGGGTTCGCACGCAAAAGTGTCTGTGAACCCGTCCCGTAAGAGGTATTATTGGGTATGTTACGAGCATTTCTTATCGTGGGTTTGATTCTTGGCTTAAGCGAAGGTCTGCCGGGACGCGTACTCGCGCAGTCCACCACAGCACCAACCGTGCCAGAGGGCGGGAATTACCTTAGCTCGCCCCATAGTGACGAACTCGATAACCTTTTTACGCTTCTGGCAAACGCGGACGAGACGAACTGGAAGGCTTTGGAGGAGGAGATTTGGGACCTCTGGTCCCGATCAGGGTCCGATACGTTCGATCTCCTGCTGGCGCGTGGTCGCGACGCAATGGACGAGGGGGATCTCGACGCTGCGATCGAACACCTGACGGCTTTGACCGATCATGCCCCCGAATTTGCTGAAGGGTGGAATGCGCGCGCAACGGCGTTTTATCTGTCAGGGCAGCTTGGATTGTCTTTGGATGACATCGCGCGCACCCTGACGCTGGAGCCGCGTCATTTTGGTGCGTTATCAGGACTGGGGTTGATCCTTGAACAGCTTGGCGATCCTGATCGAGCGCTTCAGGCGTTTCAGTATTCCCTTGCTATACATCCGCAAAGCCCGCGCGTAAAAGAAGCCGTTAAGCGGCTTGAAACCGCGAGCGGACAGGATATCTGATCGGATAGGACGCGGTGTAAGCGTTCCCGAATGCAGGCGTGAAAGGGTGTAGCATGGTCTCGGACAGCGCGCGGGGTGGCCCGCGGATCACTGCCGTGCTTGGGCCCACCAACACTGGCAAAACCCACTATGCTTTAGAACGGATGCTGGGCTATCGCACAGGCGTCATCGGCCTGCCTTTGCGCCTTTTGGCACGCGAGGTGTACGACAAGCTCGTCGCCTTACGTGGCCCCAATGCGGTGGCTTTGGTCACCGGCGAGGAACGCATCGTGCCGGAGCGCGCCCAATATTGGGTCGCCACTGTCGAAGCGATGCCGCCCGGCCTGGGTTGTGAGTTCGTCGCCATTGATGAAATCCAGCTTTGCGCCGACCCAGAACGTGGACATGTGTTCACCGATCGCTTGCTTCATATGCGCGGCACGCAGGAAACGCTGTTCATGGGCTCTGACACCATGCGCAGCGCCATCGCCGGTTTGGTGCCGGATGTGCAGTTTCTGTATCGCGAGCGATTCTCTGAGCTTGTGCATTCGGGCTCGAAAAAACTCAGCCGGATGCCGGGTCGCTCCGCGATCGTCGGTTTCTCGGTCGATAACCTCTATGCCATCGCCGAGCTGATGCGCCGCCAGAAAGGTGGCGTTGCCGTTGTCATGGGCGCGCTCAGCCCGCGCACGCGCAACGCTCAGGTCGAGATGTACCAAAACGGCGAGGTCGACTACCTGATTGCCACCGACGCCATCGGGATGGGGTTGAACCTTGATATCGACCATGTCGCATTCTCGGCCTTGTCCAAGTTCGACGGGCGCCGGATGCGGCAACTGGCCCCGAACGAACTGGCGCAGATCGCCGGGCGGGCAGGGCGGTACATGAAACATGGCTCGTTCGGTGTGACAGGCGATGTTGCCCCCATGTCCGACGAAATGGCCGAGGCGATTACATCCCATTCCTTCACGCCGATCCGGAAGCTGTGTTGGCGGAACGCTGATCATGCGTTCGGCAATATTCAGGCACTTATCCGCTCACTTGAAATGCCGACTTTGAACGATTGGCTGACACGGGCGCGGGATGCGGATGATATGGTGGCCCTGAAGATGCTGGCTGAAGACGCAGAGGTCGTTGCGCGCGCCACAGACGGGCGGTCCGTGGCCCTGTTGTGGGACACCTGCCGCATGCCTGATTTTCGCGGCATCAGCCATGCAGAACACGCCGGTCTGATCACCAGCATTTTCAGTGATATCCATGAACATGGCCGTGTTCGCGCGGACTGGTTTGCCCGGCAAGTGAAACGTATCGACAGGACCGAAGGCGATATTGATACCCTTTCCAAACGCTTGGCCTACATTCGCACTTGGACATATGTGGCGCAGCGTCGCGACTGGTTAGACGATGTTGCCCATTGGCGCGGAGAGACTCGTGCTGTAGAAGATCGCCTGTCGGATGCGTTACACAGCGCCCTGACCAAAAGATTTGTTGATCGCCGCACATCTGTATTGCTGCGGCGGTTGAAGCAGAAGGAGAGCCTCGTGGCTGACGTGAATGACAAAGGTGAAGTGACGGTTGAAGGCCAATTTGTTGGCCGACTGGAGGGATTCCAGTTCAGTCAGGACACTGCCCAAAGCCCGGAAGAAGCGAAAACGCTTCGTGCGGCCAGCCTGAAAGCGCTCGCGCCGGAATTCCATCTGCGTGCAGATCGCTTCTATAACGCACCTGACACCGAACTTGATTTCACCGAGCAGGGTGGCCTGATGTGGGGCGAACTTGCCGTCGGCAAGCTGGTGAAAGGTGACGAGCTTCAAAAGCCGCGCGCGCATGCGTTTGTAGATGAAGAAGCAGGCGATGATGTGACTGAGAAGGTGACACGCCGTCTGCAACACTTTATCGACCGCAAGGTGCAGGCTTTGTTCGAACCACTGTCGAACATCGAAAAAGACGAAACACTGACCGGTTTGGCCCGTGGCTTCGGCTTCCGTATGATCGAAGCACTGGGGATCATCCCGCGCGATCAAGTTGCTCAAGAAGTGAAAGAGCTGGACCAAGATGCGCGCGCCGCATTACGTAAGCACGGTGTTCGGTTTGGCCAGTTCACCATCTTTATGCCGCTTCTTCTGAAACCCGCGCCGACGCGGCTACGACTCGTTTTGGACAGTCTTTTCAAAGACCTGTCAGAGTTTCCTGAATCGCCTCCGCCCGGTCTGGTGACCATTCCGGTCATCGAAGGTGTCGATCACAGCGCCTATATGCTGTCGGGCTATCGCCCTGCCGGCACCCGCGCGATCCGTATTGATATGCTGGAGCGTTTGGCCGACCAACTGCGCGCTGAAGACAGCCGTGGCGGGTTTGAGGCGAAAGCCGACATGCTGTCGATCACTGGTATGACGCTGGAGCAGTTCGCGGATCTGATGTCTGGTCTTGGCTATAAAGCCGCTAAGGACGAACGCGTTAAGGTGAAACAGATTGATCCTGCTGCTGCGCCCGAAGGTGAGGTCAAGGCAGAGGAAACACCCGCAGATACCTCGGCTGAAGAAGCGTCTGAAGAAACACCCGCTCCGGTCGAGGCTGTTGCCGAAGCTGAACCCGCTGTCGAGGCATCCGAACCGGCTGCGGAAGAAGCACCCGAAATGGAGGTCTTCTATACCTTCACTTGGGGTGGGTTCGCCCGCGCACGTGGTGGCAAACCTCGCGGCGACCAGGCACAAGGTGATCGACCGCGCGGCAAACAGGGTGGAAAACCGGGTGGCAAGCAAGGCGGTAAGCCGGGCAAACGTGGTCAGGGACCCCGCAAAGGTCCACGCGACAACAAGCCTAAGAGCTATCAGTCCGGTCCGAGGAAAGAAAAAGCCATTGATCCCGACAATCCTTTCGCGGCCTTGTTGGCGCTTAAGGAAAAGGGCTGATTGGCTAAGAACGATCAAACAGGGGGCGGTGACGCCGCCCCTTTGCCCACCGTACCGGACCCTCATGGCCCCAAAATGCGTGCCGACAAATGGTTGTGGCACGCGCGGTTCTTCAAAACTCGTGGGATTGCGACCAAGCTGATTTCGGCAGGCCACTTGCGGGTGAATAGCAACAAAGTCTCGAAACCGTCCCACAGCATCGGGGCAGGGGATGTGTTGACATTCCCGCAAGGAAAGCAGGTGCGGGTGATCCGCATATTGGCGCTTTCCACCCGGCGCGGACCTGCGCCCGAGGCGCAAGCGCTCTACGATGACCTTGATCCACCCACCCCGCGCGAGAATTCTGTTCCACCCGATATTGCACCAGCGCCAAAAACGGGTCGCAAAGGCCGTCCAACTAAGAAAGATCGTCGCAACATGCTTCTTTCGCGCAGAGGAATGCTTGAATGATGCTGCTGCCTGCAATATTGGGGGCGGTGAGCCAAAGTGAGGTGCCAACATGACCTATGTCGTTCAAGACAATTGCATCGCCTGCAAATACACCGACTGTGTCGAAGTGTGCCCCGTAGATTGTTTCTACGAGGGTGAGAACATGCTGGTGATCCACCCCGATGAATGCATTGATTGCGGCGTGTGCGAACCCGAATGTCCGGCCGATGCGATCCGTGCAGACACCGAGCCGGGCACCGAAAGCTGGGTTGAATTCAACCGCAAATACTCGGAGCTTTGGCCGGTGATTATCGAGCGCAAAGACCCCCTGCCAGACGCGGAAGAGCGTGATGGCGAAGAAGGAAAGATGGAAAAGTACTTCTCGGAAGCGCCTGCGGATCAGTGATTCGTTTGGGTGCGAGATACCGTGTAATACCGGTGTTATTTGACCGTCAGTCAGTTTCCTAACTGTCAGAAACAGAACAAGAAACACCCCTTGCCGCACTGCGGCGCTTTTAGGGGGATGAAATTTATGCTATGATAGTGGCGATAATGTTGGGGCAAGCATCACCGAAACAGGTGGAACGTACCGAAAAATGATATCGCACCGATGGGTAAGTTTTACCCTGCGGTGCTTTTGTCGCCCGGTCGTTCAGCATATCTCTGACCATGAAATGTAACAGTCACGCGAAGGATGCGTTATATGAGCAAGAAAAAGCTGGATTTCCGCCCGAACGAGTTTGTGGTCTATCCCGCCCATGGCGTTGGCAAGATCGTCTCGGTCGAAGAGCAGGAAGTCGCTGGGATCAATCTTGAGCTTTTCGTCATTGCGTTCGAAAAAGACAAGATGACGCTGCGGGTGCCCACGCATAAGGCAACCGAAGTTGGCATGCGCAGTCTTGCCAGTGCGGATGAAATCGCCCACGCGATGAAAACGCTCAAAGGCAAAGCCCGTGTGAAACGCGCCATGTGGTCGCGCCGGGCGCAGGAATACGAACAAAAGATCAACTCTGGCGATCTGATTGCGATTGCCGAGGTTGTCCGTGACCTGCACCGCACAGACGATCAGCGCGAGCAAAGCTATTCCGAGCGTCAGCTTTACGAAGCTGCGTTGGAGCGTTTGACCCGCGAAGTCGCGGCTGTGGGTGGTGGTGATGAACTGGCCGCTCAGGATAAGATCGGCGACGTATTGCAGTCGCGCGCTGCTGCGGCCTAACGCCAAGAAACTTTTCGTTTTACCGCCGTTCGGGACGTCCGAGCGGCGGTTTTTTGTTAGGCCAACAGAGCTGCAAAAACAGCGAGAGAAGCAATTTCAGTGACTTGCTGGCTCGCGCCAAGGATGTCTCCGGTCTGCCCACCGATCTTTTGCTTCGCAATGAATGCCAGCAGGATGACAGCTAACCCGATCCAGAAAACCAAAGCCACGACTGCGTAGGGCGTCAGAAACAGAGCTGCGAGCGCTGAAATGCCAAGCGCCAGGAACGCTGTATTGTGCGGGACTTGTCCGACCGATTTCGACAAGCCGCCATCGCGTGCATTTTTCATGAATGCCATCATCCAGACCATCGGCACACGGCTGACCAGTCCGGTGACGACGATGGCCCAGAACGCGCCATACGTTGGTAAGACAGCGGCTAGAGCTGTGGCCCGTAGCAGCAACGACAGAACCAAAGCGATTACCCCATAAGCCCCAATTCGGCTGTCCTTCATGATCTCTAACCGGCGGGTTTTGGTTGCGCCCCCCCACAATCCGTCAGCCGTATCTGCCAGCCCATCTTCGTGCATGGCGCCCGTGACCATCACTTGCGCGACCAACGCTAGAGCCGCCGCCCAAAGGGCAGGGGTTCCGCAGGCCAGAGCTGCGAATCCAACCATCGCAGATAGTATCGCTGGAATGAGACCAACAAGCGGCCAAGCCCAGGCTGCACGCGCGCCTCGTTGCATCGCCATTTTTGTGTCCACCCGTATGGGGAGACGCGTCAAAAGCCCAATCGCCGCAGGAATGTCCTGAGCGGCGGCAAGTGGCCCTACGCTACGATGTCCTGTGTCGTCTTTGGTCATATTTGGTCTTTTGCAGTCTGGTTTGGTGCTTGTCCCATGGGTAAAGAGGGTGGGAACGGGAATCAATCGGGAACGACGCCATGACCTCCATGCCATTCAAATCGCTTGCGGACTTCAAAGCCCTTTTGGCGGACGCACCAAACACGGATGGCACCGCACGTGCAGCGGCCGAGGAACGCAATGGCCAACTGACGAAACCACCCGGCGCGTTAGGGCGGCTTGAGGATCTGGCCATCTGGTATGGCGGCTGGCGCGGCACGGGTCGCCCGTCGATCAACGCTCCGCAAGTGATTGTCTTTGCGGGCAACCACGGTGTGACCGCTCAGGGCGTCTCGGCCTTTCCGGCGGAGGTGACCGAGCAAATGGTCCTGAACTTCCAGCATGGTGGCGCAGCGATTAACCAGCTATCGAAGACGTTCGGTGCAAAAATGGACGTCCACGCGCTTTCACTGGACACCCCCACCGCAGATTTCACCCAAGGCCCGGCAATGAGTGAAGCCGAGGTTGTAGACGCGCTTCTGACCGGTTGGAATGCGGTTGATGCGGATACCGACCTGTTGGTCACCGGCGAGATGGGCATCGGCAACACGACCTCTGCCGCCGCCATCGCCTATGCACTTTTCGGCGGTGAGGCTGCTGACTGGGTCGGACGCGGCACCGGTGTCGACGACGCAGGCGTGGCGCTAAAAGCGCGCGTTGTGTCTGAAGGGTTGGTTGCCAATCCGACCGCAAAATCGGATGGCGCAGAAGCGCTGCGTTGTCTGGGTGGTCGCGAGGTTGCCGGCATGGCAGGCGCCATTGCACGCGCACGTGTGGACGGCATTCCGGTGATCATCGACGGGTTCATTTGCTCGGCCGCTGCGGCTTGCTTGAACGCGATGTCACCCTCCGCTCTGGATCATGCAGTTGCAGGTCATGCATCCGCCGAGGCTGCGCATGGCAAAGTTTTGGACGCATTGGGCAAAGAGCCACTGTTGTCCTTGGGTATGCGTCTTGGCGAAGGGTCGGGCGCGGCCTTGGCTATTGGCATCCTGCAAGGTGCGGTAGCCTGCCACTCGGGTATGGCGACGTTCGCAGAGGCAGGTGTGTCTGACGCGTAACCCGGATCAGTCGCGCTGCACGAACAAATAGCCACGCTCACCATACTTGGTTGTCCAAGTGGCGCTGTGGTCAGAAATGACCTGTTCGAAATCGACAATGTTCGATGCTTCATCCGCGATTAACACCCAGCCGTTAGGCTCGACGTGATCAAGCAGCCTTGCAAGTAAGTCCTGCCGGGCGGCACGCGTTAACATGTGCAGGGTTCGGTCGATCAGGATCACGTCATACGTGTCCCCTGGGGCATAGCCCGTCAGGTCGGCGACGATGCCAGTTATGTCCAGATTTTCCTTCTGAGCCGCTGCCTCCAAATCTTGAATGCCATGAGGGGACAGGTCAACGCCGACGACACGGTGTCCAAGCCTTGCGATGAACAAGGCATCCCGACCTTGCCCACAGCCGACATCCAAGATGCACGCGTTGTCACGGTCAAACTGATTGAAGAACCGGACAAAGACGTCCGTCGGCGCACCAAGGGCGTCTGGGGTTTCGCTGTAGAGTGCATCGTAATTGTAAGCCATGACCTAGGCGATAATACATGCGGCGCCGAAAGCCTAAGTGAAATATTTCGTGATCATGGGTTTGGCGCGATCACCCGTGATCAGTTGGCAATGGTGCGTCTTGTTTGACGTGGTCCAACACGATCTGGCTTTGAACCCGTGCAACAGAGGGATGCGGCAACAGCACCTCGTGAATCAACACGTTTAGCGCGGCCAAATCAGTGCAATAGACCCGCATCAGATAATCTGCGTTGCCGGTCAGGGTCCAAACCGATGTGACCTCGGGCCGCAAGTCGACCAGACGCAGGAACGCGCGCGCAGCTTCAGGCGATTGGCTTTCCATCTGCACCTGTACAAAGGCCTGCACCTGCAACCCCAATCGCGCGGGGTCAAGGCGCGCGGTGTAAGAACGGATAAAGCCTTGCTCCTCTAGACGTTGGCGCCGCCGACCGGCCTGACTGGCAGACAGGTTCAATTGTTCGCCGAGCTCCTGCGCCGTCAGCTGTGCATTCTGTTGTAGGGCTTTCAGTAATCGTCGGTCAGTTGTGTCCATGTGCGTGATACCTGCGTAAACCGGAATTTTGTGCGTATATCACGCATGATTTTGCATTCAATATGTAAAGAACGCGCAGAAAAGTCGCAAGTAATGCCCGATACTAGCTCCATAACACGTGAACGAACAGGAGTGAGCCAATATGGGTCCGTTTCCACATGATGCCCCGCGCGCTGAAATCAGCGAAAAGAACCCCGCCGGAACCGACGGGTTTGAATTTGTCGAGTTTGCCCATCCAGAGCCGCAAGAGCTGCGTGATCTGTTCACCAAGATGGGGTTCGCGCACACCGCCAATCACAAGACCCGCAACATCGAGCTGTGGCAACAGGGCGATGTGACCTATCTGATCAATATCGAACCGGGCAGCCACGCTGCGAAGTTCATCGCAGAACACGGCCCTTGTGCGCCGTCGATGGGATGGCGGGTTGTTGATGCTGATCACGCGTTTGACCATGCTGTGAAAATGGGGGCCAAACCCTATGATGGCGACGGCAAGGCGATGGACGTGCCCGCGATCTACGGCATCGGCGACTCGCTGATCTATTTCATTGACCAGTATTTTGACACCAGCGCGTATAATGACGAGTTTGATTGGATATCCAACGCTCACCCGAAAGGTGTTGGCTTCTATTACCTCGATCACCTGACCCACAATGTGTTCAAGGGCAACATGGATGTGTGGTTCAAATTTTATGGTAACCTGTTCAATTTCGAAGAAATCCGCTTCTTTGATATTCAGGGCAAGCATAGCGGGTTGTTCAGCCGCGCGCTAACGTCGCCCTGCGGCAAAATCCGCATTCCGATCAATGAAGACCGTGGCGAGAAAGGTCAGATCGTGGCCTATCTTGAGAAATACAAAGGCGAAGGCATTCAGCACATCGCCGTTGGGACCGAGAACATCTACGCCTCGGTCGACGAGATTGCCGGTCGGGGTCTGAAATTCATGCCCGGCCCGAACGAGGCCTACTACGACATGTCCTATGATCGCGTGAAAGATCACGACGAGCCAAAAGATGAGATGATGAAACACGGCATCCTGATCGACGGCGAAGGCGTGGTGGGCGGCGGTGAGACCCGTATTCTGCTTCAGATTTTCTCAAAGACGGTGATTGGACCGATCTTTTTCGAGTTCATTCAGCGCAAAGGTGATGACGGGTTTGGTGAAGGCAACTTCAAAGCCCTGTTCGAAAGTATCGAACGTGAGCAGATTGAAAACGGAGAGCTGGGCGACGTTGCTTAAACTCGTTTCGGTCGAAACAAGATGTCCGGCGGCTTGATCGTCGGGCATCTTAGTTCAGCCGAATGGCAGAACCTCCAACGTGATGGTGCGCGAGCCCTTCTTATAGGTCAGCTTGGTTGATGAGATCGACAAGACCTTGCCGCCATCCAGTCGACTGCCGGCGCCTACTTTCACGTAACGCCCATTGGGCATACGTACCAGGGCGCGGCGTGCAGATGACGAGCCATAAATACCGATCAGGCTAACCTTGCGCAGATTGATGGCGTTCTTGATCGTTGCCTGTTTGGCAACCGAAGTGCGGGTCGGGATTTTCGGAACAACGGTTTGACGCGGAGAGGCCGCTGCGACCACGACCGAGCCATCTGACGCATCGCCACGCTCCAACGCACGGGCCACGATTTTGCCGAATCCATTGGGGCGGTGACGTGGTCCTATGGATGTATCAATCGCCAGTTTAGTGGGCGATACGAGTGCTGCCGTTGATGGGTTTCCGGCCTCAGAATTGTCCGCTTGAAGGGCGGCGGTGATCGCCGCTGCCTGTGCGACCGCGCGGGGCGTCGTAGGACGGTATCGGGGGCGAAGTGCTGCAAGTTCGACACGGGTGCGACCACCCAGTTGCAGTCTTTCATTGCCTTCAATTAGACCCTCAGGGCGGGCGCGGGGCCGAATTGTTGGCTGGCCGGGGGTGGTGGCGTCGGCAGTGTCTGCTGCGGCATCGGTCTCGACATCGGTGGCCGGTGCGTCGCCCGCCCGAGGGGCCGGAACCAACGGTGGTCGCCCTGCGAAAACAATCGCCCCGCCCGGCGTTAACGCGCCCTCGGGCGTTGCCTGTACGAAGCCATTACCATCAAGCGCGAATGTGGTGCCCAACGGCGGAGGGGCGATGGTATTGATGTCTTGGGCGACGCTCGTTGTCTGCACTGGGGCCGGCAGCGCGATGGCGTCCTGCGCGCCGCTGAGCGGGTCAATCGACGCAATATAAAGGTCATCCAGCCGAGCTGTCTCTGGGTCGGGCATCGGCTCGGGCGCGCGCTGCCAAATTCCGGTGGCTGCATACCGCGCGCGGGCCGCTTCTGGGGTCAGCGGATCGCTTCCAGTAGTGGACGGCGTGTCGTCTGCGGGGGGGGGCGCCACCTCGGGTTCACCATACAGATCGCCAATCGCTGCCTCGTCCAAATCGCTTTCCGTCTGGGTCGAGATCGCGGCTTCAAACGGATCCTGCTCTGAAGACGAAAACCATGCAGTCACATCGCCAAGGAAAAACCGAGACCAGACTGCGACGACGGCCATCAGCAAAAGCAGGCCCAGCACAAGATATAGGCCTAGAAATTTGGGTTTCCCACCAACGGTTTGGGACTGACGTGCACCAAACACGGTCAGAGTTTCCGCCTCGCGCGCACGCCGAGAGGGGGGTGTCCGTTCGCCGCTTGTTTGCGAGGGGGGCGGTGGTGCGATCGCCGTCGTGACGGAGTCGCTTTTGACGCCGCGTTGCGTGCTGTCTAGTGCTTTTGAACTCAATCCAGCATGTGCCGGCAGAGCGGCATGGTGATCGCTCGGGCGGTCCCTTCGTTGTCCGCCGATCTTTTTGGCCGCCTTGCGCCCCAAAGCTCCCGCGACATCCGCAGCCTTCTCCAGCCCGGCCGCGCCCTTCCGGGCCGCAGTTTTCAGGGACGCCTTGGAACCGGCCTTGCGCGCTTTCAATGCAGGGTCGTCGCCGAAGGCCACCGGTGCTGTCACAGGAACATGCACGGGCGTGGGTTTCGGCTCTGCTGCGGGGCTTTCAGGCTGGGTATCAGTTGATGTTTCGTCAGTGCGATCCAAACCGAACGAGATCCGGGGCGTGACGCTTACCTCGTCAACCGACGCATCCGCGCTTGCAGGATCATCGCTCGTTACGTCGGCGGCGGGCTGCACGGATTCGTTGTCCGCCGCAGAAATATCAGCCCGGCGGGATGAAAATGCAGGCAATTCAGGTTCATCAACCGCCGCCTCAAGCGGTGGCGGTGGCGGAGGCACAATGCCTGACACCTGATCGGGCAAGTCTTGGTCAGGGGCTATGTCGGCCGGGGCAGATGGCTGCGCGAGGTCAGGGGCGGTCGCCTGTGGCGCGGGCTCGGGCACTTCAGCGGCGCGTGATGGCGGCTTGGGTTTGGCATTGGGAACGGGCGCGGCAGGCGGCGGTGTGGGATCATCCAGCGTCAGCGGGAACGGCGCAAGATCGGGGCGCTTTGGCTTAGTTTCTTCTACGGGCGGGGAGGGCGGTTCAACCACCTGCGCTGGGATTATTGGCGGCTCTCCGGCGGGCAGCCCCAAGACATCTGGAACTGGCTCGGCGTCGCGTTCAACCACTGCGCCATCAGCGATGGGACCAAAAAACGCCTCGCCCACGAAGCTCCCGCTTGGGCGGGCCGCAAAGCTTACGGGGTTGAGCTTGTGTTCCAGAGCGAACGCCTGCGCCTCGTCCAGGGTTTCGCGGGCGACAACGGCCACGTGAACCATCCCGTCCTCGGCCGGGTCCGCCTGCCAATCGAAGACCAGATCGTCAGTCGCGTATGGCGTCAGCCCTTCCAACCCTTCGCGGATACGTGCTTCACGGGTGACCTCATCGGGGCCGGGCGCGGTCATACTGGTGAACAGCAGTTGGGATGGCGGGACGATCAGTTTGCACGAAAAACCGCCGCTTTCCAGATCTGCCGCCTTGCGTCGCAACAGATCCAGTCCGCTGGACAACTGGGGATGTTCTAGCGACACTTGCCCGACCAGCGCCCAGCCGCCTTTACCCCGGTGAATAAGACCGATGCCGTCGTGACTGAGATCAAGCGCAAAATTGGGCTTCATATCGTCTGTCGTCCTGTCGTAACCCCACCCGGAAAATGCCGGGACCCTTGTTCCATGCGAAGACAGTCCATTGACTGGACGCACGCCATTGAAACTACAGCAGGTTTTTGCCCATGGGAAGAGGGCGCCCCAATCAGGGGTTGCGGCTGGCGAAGAACAGCGCAAACTGCGCAAAACAGGAGATTAACATGCGGAAAACGATAGCGATTTTTGGATTGATGATGGCCGTGGTAAACCCTGCTTGGGCAGGTGACGCGTCACAAGGGCGGATAAGTGTCACAGGTGAAGGCATCGCACAGGTGGAACCTGACATGGCGCGGATCAGCCTTGGCGTGACAAAACAGGCCAAGGAAGCGGGTACGGCACTGAATGACGTGGCGGGCGTGGCGCAAGCCATTTTTGCGCGATTGACGGACGTGGGCGTCGAGGCGCGTGATATGCAGAGCTCTCAGGTCAATCTGTCGCCGCAATATGACTACGGCAATTCGGGTGGCCCGGCCAAACTGGTGGGCTTCACCGCCAACACGATGGTGTCCGTCCGGGTGCGCGATCTTGATCGGCTGGGCGAAATCATGTCCGCCGTCACTGCTGATGGGGCGAACCAGTTGAACGGCTTGCAGTTTGACCTGCAAAACCGCCGCCCGGCCGAGGACGCCGCCCGCGCCGATGCCGTGAAGGACGCGATGGCGCGCGCCACGGTGCTGGCGGATGCGGCAGGTGTATCATTGGGGCCGATCCTCTCGATCCAGGAAGGCGGCGCATCCCATCCGGGCCCCATTATGGGGCGTATGGCAATGGAAAGCATGAAAGCGGATATGCCTGTCGCGGCGGGGGAACTTGAGATCGGATCAAGCGTTACGGTTGTGTTTGAGTTAAATGAAAACTAATTAGGGTTTAGCACATGGACGATTTTTTATGGGATTGGATGATTGTCGGAAAGAGTTGTTGTTGCTTCGCCCCGAACTCAGAAACTTGTTAAGGGCTTCCTTCTCCTAAATATCTTGTATGTAGTTCCACATTTCTTTGGGTTATCATTTCTCAGAGCATTTGAAGTGGTTCCTGCCGTCGTTTTGTCGAAGATAAATCAGGACCCTCAGGGTGCCATCGCAGCGCAATACTACAAATCAATGGCGGTTTATGAGCTTGCGTTGACAGTGATTTTGATTTCGTCATGCACTTTTTTCTTTTTGGCGCTCGGGTTCATGCGAGAGATGTTGACTGTTGTTCTCGGACTCACTTGGGAGCGTGGATTTGGATTCGTATTTATTATTGGTTTAGCGTTTTTTCCTTTGGTGTCATTTAGCACGGTAAGATCGGTGATATCGGTGGATTCCGCCACGATTTATAAACTGGGTGGGCTTTGGGGGTCTGTGTTGATTCCGTATGTTCTGACACTGGCGTGCTTAGTGCTTAGTGTTGGGAATCTATTAGCTCCTGCCTTCTCACATCGAACGGAAGAATACGCTCTTGCAATGCGGCGTACTAAATCATCGAAATAATAAAGGCCGCCAAGTTGGCGGCCTTTGGTGCTTCTTGATGCGGTTTAATCAGACTGTCGCCGCACTCAACGCCTGATCCAGATCTGCGATGATGTCATCGGCATCTTCTGTCCCGATCGAGATGCGCACGACATTCGGGGCCGCGCCTGCCGCTTCCTGTTGCTCTGGCGACAATTGGCGGTGCGTGGTCGAGGCAGAGTGGATGATCAGCGAGCGGGTGTCGCCCAGATTGGCCACATGGCTGAACAGGTTCAGGCTGTCGACCAGCTTGACGCACGCGTCATAGCCGCCTTTGACGGCCACGGTGAACAGGGCACCTGCGCCTTTCGGACACACGGTGGCCACGCGGTGTTTGTAGGGCGAGCTGTCCAGCCCCGCATATGTCACGGCGTCCACCCGGTCGTCAGCTTCCAGCCAGTTCGCCACCTTCTCGGCGTTGGCAACGTGTTTGTCCATGCGCAACGACAGCGTTTCAATCCCCATCAGCGTGTAGTGCGCGGCTTGCGGGTTCATGGTCATGCCCAGATCACGCAGGCCAACGGCAATGCCGTGGAAGGTAAAGGCCATGGGGCCAAGCGCCTCGGCAAAGGTCAGACCGTGATAGGCGGGCTCGGGCTGGCTGAGCGACGGGAACTTGTCGGACGCCATCCAGTCGAATTTGCCGCTATCGACCACCACACCGCCGGTCACTGTCCCGTTGCCGGTCAGGTATTTGGTGGTGGAGTGCACAACCAGCGTCGCACCCAGTGTGATTGGGTTGCAAAGGTAGGGTGTGGCCGATGTGTTGTCGACGATCAGGGGGACGCCCGCCTTGTCCGAAATGGCCGCGATGGCGGGGATGTCGGTGATGTAGCCGCCGGGGTTTGCGATGGATTCGCAGAAGACCGCGCGCGTGTCGTCATCAATGGCGGCAGCGACGGCTGCTTCGTCATCGAAATCGACGAATTTGGTCGACCAGCCGAAACGCTTGATGGTTTGGCTAAGCTGCGTGACCGAGCCGCCATAAAGCCGCGTCGAAGCGACGATGTTCTTACCAGGGCCCATCAGCGGGAACAGCGCCATGATCTGGGCTGCGTGACCGGACGAACAACAAACCGCTCCCGCGCCACCTTCAAGCGCTGCAATACGGTTTTGCAATGCGGCAACTGTCGGATTGGTCAGGCGGGAATAGATGTAGCCGACTTCTTCCAGATTGAAGAGCCGCGCGGCGTGCTCGGCATCCTTAAAGACATATGCGGTGGTTTGATAAATCGGCACCTGACGGGCACCGGTGGCGGGGTCGGGCTCGGTCCCGGCATGGATTTGCAGCGTTTCAAAGGCCTGTTGGCGTTCTTCGGACATGGAATTCTCCCTCGTTTGGTTTGGGGGCAGGCTAGGCGAAAGGACGCGGCGCATCAACGGGGCAAGCGCGCGTGCCTCTCATCTGCTTCCTTGGTGGGACCATGTTTCAGCCGTGTGTTTCAGGTGGTCCTTTGTTCGCGATCTGATAAGTTTTGCAGAACCCTATTCTGGAGACTGCCATGCCGACCCCATTCCACCTTGCTTTGAATGTCACTGATTTGGCCGAGACGCGCGCGTTTTATGGCGATCTACTTGGTTGCGAAGAGGGGCGGTCGACGGACAGTTGGGTGGACTATGATTTCTTTGGTCACCAGCTGAGCCTTCACCTTGGGCAGCCTTTTGACACCGCCAATACGGGAAAAGTTGGTGCGCATATGGTGGCAATGCCACATTTCGGTGTGGTGCTGGCCTTTGATGACTGGCGTGCGCTGGCTGACCGGCTTGAGGAGGTGGGGACCGATTGGGTGATCCCTCCGACCGCGCGGTTCGAAGGCCAACCGGGCGAGCAGTGGACAATGTTTTTCCGCGACCCGTCCGGCAATCCGATTGAAATGAAGGGCTTTCGGGATATGGAGCAGGTGTTCGCCAGCTGACAGTCTAGCCGGGTGTGATTGGATACAAGCGATCCTATTGACCGCTTTCCCGATGGTAAAAAATACAATATCAAACGCTTATGAAAGTATTGCTGGCAGAAGATGATCCCAAATCGGCGGAGTACATTCGCAATGGTTTGGTCGAAAACGGGTATGTGGTCGACTGGGTCACAGACGGGCGCGAGGCGTTGACCTATTGCCTGTACAACCAAGTCGATCTTGCAATCATTGACCGAATGATGCCGGGGATGGACGGTCTGTCAGTGGTCAAGGCGCTACGGGCTTCAAACAGCGAGTTGCCGGTAATATTTCTGACAGCATTGTCGGATGTCGAGGATCGGGTGGATGGCCTGATGGCCGGGGGCGATGACTATATGGTCAAACCGTTCCATTTCTCAGAGCTGTTGGCGCGGATCACGGCGCTTGCGCGTCGCCCCAAGCAAACGGCACAGGAAACCGCGCTTAAGGTCCACGACTTGACCTTGAACCTGCTCAGTCGGACGGCGACGCGGCAGGGGCAGACGATCGAACTGCTGAACAAGGAGTTTGCGCTGCTCCAGCTTTTGATGGAAAGCCCGGGGCGGATCATCAGCCGGACGATGATACTGGAAATGGTATGGGATTTTACCTTCGATCCCGGCACAACTGTGGTCGAGACACATATCAGCAAGCTGCGGCAGAAGATTGACAAGCCGTTTGACGTGGCGCTGATCCATACGGTGCGCAATATGGGATACACGATCCGTGCGCCTCGGTAACCTGACAACCGGCCAACCGTTCAAGGTGGCACTGCGGGCATTACTGGTTTTCTTGCTGATTTACACCGTTGCAAGCGTCCTGCTGGTTCGCGCGGTGAAAGACACACTCAGCGTCGAGCTCAAGACCCAGACTGAGGCCGAAATCTTGCTGTTGAGCGAGATTTTTGAGGCGGAAGGAAAGGCTGGTTTGATTGCAACGCTGAATGAAATGGAACGCGCGATCAAACCGCCAGAGCGGGTGGCTGGATTGATCGACCAAAGCGGGTTTAGCCTGACCGGTCCGATCTCGGTATTGCCGGACTTTGTTGGTGTAACCGAACGCCAGATCACCGCGATGACCGGCGGAGCGATCAGCGGAAGCTACTTTCTGAATGTGCGAAAGCTTGATCGGATGTCGCTGATCGTGGGTCGCAACGGGGCGCCCGTTGATCGCGCAACTCAGCGGTTGATCATTGGTCTGGCTGTGGTCGGCCTGACAATCGGGGCCATCATCCTTGGTCTGGGACTTTGGGCCAGTCGCACGTCGCTGGCGCGCCTTGATGCGATGGATGCAGCCTTGCGTCGGGTTGCGGAAGGCGAAACCGATGCAAGGTTGCCGATTTTGTCGCGAAACGATCAGTTCGATCGGGTGTCCGTTCGGATGAACCATAAGCTCGACCGGCTGTCGCGACTGATGGGGGGGATGAAAGCCACGGCCTCTGCTATCGCACACGACTTGAAAACACCGCTGTCCCACACGCAAATCGCGCTGAACGAAGCGGCCGATGCGGTCGAAAGTGGCGGAGACCCACTGCCCAAGATCGAAGCTGCTCTGGGCGAGGTCGAAAACCTGAACTCTGTCTTCGACAGTATGTTACGGATCACCCGCATTCAGGCCAATCCGGACAAAAGCCGGTTCACGTCCGTTGACCTGCGCAAACTGGCCGAGGACGTTGTCGAGTTCATGCGACCCTTCGCCGATGAACAGCAGCAGGGCATTGTGTTACAGGCTGCGGATGTGCAGGTGCCGGGCGACGCGCCGATGATCAAGCAGGCTCTGGTCAATCTGGTCAAAAACGCGTCCGTACACGCAGGAACAGGCGCTCGGATCACTGTGGGCCTTGAAGGTCAGGGCGATCACATCTGCCTGAGCGTCGAGGACAATGGTCCCGGTATTCCTGAAGGGGACCGCGAGAAAGTGTTGGAGCCTTTCACACGCCTTGATCGTGCGCGCACCACACCCGGCAGCGGCCTAGGGCTGGCTTTGGTTCAGGCCGTGTGTGAACACCATAACGCAGACCTGAGCCTCTCGGATGCCCAGCCCGGCCTACGCGTCGCGATGTTTTTTCCAAAGTTCAAGAATATTTAAAGTTCGCCTCAAGCGTAGTTAATCCCGACCCTCTATCTCCTTTTCACTGGCGCAACAGGCGCGCCGCGACAAGGAGAATAATCGTGAAGATCAACTCGAAATTCATCACCGCAGTTGTTGCAACATCAATCGGGCTTGGGGCCATTGGACAAGTCGCTTTGGCCGACACTGGCACAAGCACAAATGCCACAACAGAAGTCACAAAAATGACGGCAGGCGAACTTGCCGTGCCCGCCATTGGCGTCACCTTGATGACCGACGTCCACAAGGCGCGTGTTGCGATGTTTGACGGTCAGATTGATGCCGCAAGCGCGGTTTTAGCACAGGCCACCAGCTATCTGGGTGATGATGCCGCCAAATTTGCGATCAAATTGCCCGGTGACAGTGGCTATGGCTTACCTGTTGATGGTGGTCTGAGCTTCGCCGAAGGTTTCACGCCCACACAGGACCACGCTGGCACGATTAATGCCGCTGGCGAACTCATGCAAAAAGGCGATCAAAACGCCGCGATTAAGATGATGACTGACGCCGGTATCAAACTGGCGATGAACGTCGTGGTGGTTCCCTATAAGTCGACCGTTGATGGCCTTGAAAAGGCCGTGGTCGATCTGGATGGGGGCGAAATCCATTCCGCCAACATGACGCTGAAGTCAATCGAAACCTCGCCCGAGGTTGTCAGCTATGCACCCGATGCACTGCCAAAACAGGGATATGCGCTGGACGAGATTTTCCAGTAAGCCGCCACTCACGGCCCGTCCCCGCGGGCACTACTCCAGTCCGCGGGGCATCCAAACATTTTGGCATGAACATGTCCCAGCAGGTTTATCCCAAAACGCTTAAGAAAGGCCCAATCATGAACCAACATGCTACCACCACGACCGCCGGTTCCAATGAACTGGTCACCTATCTGAAATCACACATGAACGCGCGCATTGTCGGGCAGGAACGGTTTGTCGATCGTCTGCTTTTGGCATTCTTCGCGGACGGCCATGTGCTTTTGGAGGGCGCGCCCGGTCTGGCCAAGACCAAAGCCGTCAATGCGCTTGCCGAGACCATCGATTGTGATGCTCGCCGCATCCAATTCACGCCTGACCTGTTGCCCAGCGACTTGACCGGAACCGACGTGTTTCGCCCCGAGCAAGGCACGTTTGAGTTTCAATCTGGCCCGCTGTTCCACAACCTGATCCTCGCGGACGAGATCAACCGCGCGCCCGCCAAGGTGCAGTCCGCCTTGCTGGAAGCGATGGCCGAACGCCAAGTGACTGTCGGCGGAACGACCTACAAACTGCCTGACCTGTTCATGGTGATGGCGACGCAAAACCCGATCGAGCAGGAGGGCACGTATCCGCTGCCAGAAGCGCAGCTTGACCGGTTCCTGTTGCATGTAAATATCGACTACCCAGCCCCCGAGGCTGAGCGCGAAATCCTACGGATCGTCCGGGGCGAAGCGGTGGGCGAGGCGTTAGCGCCTGAACGTATGGTGGCCCCAGACGAAGTATTTGCCGCCCGCCGCGCTGCCCTTGAAACCCATGCGTCGGATGCGCTGATAGAATATATCGTTCAGTTGATCCAAGCCACACGCAAGCCGGAAAACTATGGTGACGATCTGGCCCAGATGATCGCCTATGGGGCGTCCCCGCGCGCCACGCTGGCGTTGGATCGCTGCACGCGTGTTCATGCCTGGATGCGCGGGTCCGAATTCGCGACACCCGCCGATGTGCAGGCGGTCCTTCACAATGTTCTGCGCCACCGCGTGATCCTGAGCTTCGAGGCCGAAGCCGATGGCAAAACCGCCGACGGGTTTATCGATGCTTTGATTGATCGCGTGCCAGTCAGCTGAGGGCAGCACAATGCAAGGTATCACCACAACCTTGAACGAATTGGTTCGCGCACGTCCCCCGCGCGGCCTCACCGGCTTCGCGCCCTCTGGTCGGGTATCTACCCACCAATGGGGCGCGAACCGGTCGATTTTCCGCGGTCGCGGGATGGAGTTTGCGGAAAGTCGGGCCTATCAGCCGGGCGATGATGTGAAATCCATCGACTGGCGCGTCACCGCGCGTACCGGCCTGCCACATACCAAACTGTTTCAAGAAGAACGTGAGCGCCCGGTTCACATTCTGCTTGATCTGCGGTCGATGATGCAATTTGGCACGCGCGTGCGTTTCAAATCTCATCTCGCGGCCGAGGTCGCTGCGATGCTGTCCTGGGTTGGCCATGATGGCGGTGACCGCGTTGGTGGGTTGATCCTGACGCGCCAAGGCGTTTTGGATTTCCGTGCGGCCCGGACGCGTAAGGCCGTGCTGAGGTTTTTGGAGTCCGTTGCAGAGCAAACCGCGACCGATCTTGAGGCCGGTGACGAGGTCTCGCTGGCCAATGGGCTGCGCCGGTTGCGCAAATCCTGTCGCCCCGGCACGTTGGCCTTTGTCATTAGTGATTTCAATGATCTAGACGACAATGCTGCGAAAGAACTTCGGCGACTCTCAGGCACCGCCCATGTGACCAACATTCAAATCAGCGACCCGTTGGACGCGGCCTTGCCGTCGCAGGCGGGCCGGATCAGCGATGGTGATCTTGCGCTATCTCTGGGCTCGGTCACGAAGGCAGAGCTGCAAAACTACGCCGCCCAATTTGTGGCGCGGCGCTCGCGGCTCGACCGGATTTCACGTCAGAACGCAATGGCGATCCATCATCTGCAAACAAGCGATGATCCTGCGACGATCTTGCATCCCAAAGAACGTAAAAGGAGCGCCGCATGACCCTCGAACTTTCGCCGGAAATGCTCGCGCAGCTTGAAAAATTGCGCGACATCCATCTGCCCGAGCAGATTGGCTGGTGGCCACTGGCCCCCGGTTGGTGGATCTTGCTGGCTTCGACCTGTGCAGCGGTTCTTGCCGCTTTGGCGTGGAATATCCTGCGCAAACACACGACGCGCTATTTGGCCCTGCGTGAATTGGATCAGATCACGGATCAGGACCCAATCGCGTTCGCTACAAATCTGTCGGTGCTTTTGCGCCGTGTGGCGATCAGCAAGGATGCCTCGAATGGTCAGCTGAAAGACCAAAATTGGGTCTCGTTCCTGACAGAAACCGGCCTGTCCCCAGATTTGGCCACCCATCTGGCCGAGGCACCTTACGCACCTCTTGCCGAAAACGCCCCGCCAGCGTCCGCGCTGCGTGATGCCGCTGCCCAATGGATCAGGAGGCAAGCATGATTACGTTTCTTTGGCCTATTGCCTTCGTTCTGCTTCCGCTGCCATTTCTCGCCCGACCTATTCTGAAACCTGTCGATCCGGGTCTGGGTGGAGCCGTGAAAGTACCGTTCTTTGCCGCCCTGCGCGACCGTGTGGGGCAGGGTGCGACCCAACAGAAATCTCCGTTGTGGAAACTTCTGCTGGCCAGCCTGATCTGGGCGCTTCTGGTCACAGCCATCGCGCGCCCGGCCTATGTTGGGGACGAGGTGCCGTTGCCTGCTGAAGGGCGCGACATCATGATGGCCATCGACCTATCCGGCTCAATGGATGAACGTGACTTTGCCGTGAATGGCCGCGCTACCACGCGTCTCGGCGTGGTTAAAGACGCTGCTGATGCGTTTATCGAACGCCGCGACGGCGACCGGGTCGGTCTGGTCCTGTTCTCGGACCGCGCGTATCTACAAGCCCCTCTGACCTTCGACCGCGAGGTCGTGCGCGACCTGCTGGATCAAGCTCAGGTTGGTTTGACTGGTCAGAAAACCGCCATTGGCGATGCGATTGCTGTGTCGATGAAGCGCTTGAAAGACCGTCCTGAAGAAGGTCGCGTGCTGGTCTTGTTGACGGACGGAGCCAACAACGAAGGCGTCATGGATCCGATAAAGGCTGCCGAACTGGCCGAAGATCTTGGCATCCGTATCTACACAATTGGTGTCGGATCGGGCTACTCGCGCGACCTTGATGAGGGCACGTTACGTCAGATCGCCAGTACAACGGGTGGCGAGTATTTCCGCGCCACGGATGTTCAGGGCTTAGCCCAAATTTACCGCGCCATTGACCAGCTGGAACCCGTGTCAGGTGATCCGTTGCATGTGCGGCCCGAGGTGGCTCTTTACTACTGGCCCGCTGGGTTGGCGTTGGTATTGGCCGGGATCTTCGCACTCTTCACTGTGCTGCCCGGTTTGATGCACTACCTTCGCGCGGTATCCGCCGAAAAAGACAATCGCTCATTGGAGGTCTGATATGAACTTCGCTGATTTCCACTTTCTTCGGCCTGAATGGCTTTGGGCATTTGCCCCCGCGATCCTGTTGGGGTGGCTGGTGATGCGCAACCGAAATACAGGCGCGTCCGAGGGCTGGGCCAAGCTGATTGACAGTCACCTGCTGGCCCATCTTGCCATCAGCGGGACCGAGGCGAAACGATCTCGCGTTACTCCTGTTGTCGCCAGTTTGATGGTTGTGGCAACCGTTCTGGCGATGGCCGGTCCGACTTGGGAAGAAAACGAAGTGCCGTCTTTTGAAAGCGGTGAACCCGTTGTTGCGGTTCTAAGCCTTGCACAATCAATGAATTCTGACGACCTGACGCCCACGCGGCTGAAACGCTCGGTCCACAAGCTGCGCGATGTGTTGGGGCGCACCCAAGGCGATGAACGTGGATTGGTGATCTATTCGGACGCGCCATTTGTGGCTGCCCCGCTGACCAGTGATCCCAAAGTGATCGAACAGATGTTGCCCGAGCTTTCGACCAATTTGATGCCTGTTTTGGGCAACCGATTGGACCTAGCGATCACCGAGGCGCAAGACATGCTTGCGCGTGCGGGCGCGACACGTGGCGAGATCATCGTCATGGCCGACAATGCAGGAGACGACGCCGACGCCAGCATCGCGGCCGCCAGGGCAGCATATCGCGCCGGATACTCGGTCTCTGTGTTGGGTGCAGGCACCGAAGAGGGCGCGACGCTGCAAACCTCGGACGGGCGGGCCATTGCTTCACACAGTGGCGAGACTTTAGTGACGAAACTGTCCAAATCCGAATTGCAGGATATCGCGCAGGCCGGTGGTGGGGTGTTTTCCATGGTGACGCCGGGCAATGCCGATTTGGATCGCATTTTGCCCGACACCGGATTGGATCAAGTGTCAGCGGGCGATCAGCAGGATTTCAACGCGGATACGTGGGTCGACATGGGGTATTGGCTGTTGCTGATCCCCGCGCTGTTTGCACCGTTTGCCTTTCGTCGCGGACTGGTCTTTGCACTGGCTTTGATGGCGTCGGGCTTTGCCATGCAACCGAAGGCGGCGCAGGCCGGGATTTGGGACGATCTGTGGGCCACACCGAACCAACAAGGGCAGGCCGCGTTTGAGGCGGGCGCCTATCTAGATGCCGCAACCTTGTTTGAGGCACCAAACTGGCAGGCCACGGCGGCGTATCGGGCAGGCGATTATGCAACCGCGACCGAGGGGTTTGCGAATGACGATTATAACCTTGGCAACGCGCTGGCCAAATCTGGTCAGTTCGAAGCGGCGCTTGCTGCCTATGACAAGGCCCTGGTCGTTGATCCGGGCAATGAGGATGCGCAATTCAACCGTGATCTGATTGCAGATTTGCTGGAGCAACAAGAGCAGCAGGAGCAAGACCAACAGCAGGAACAACAGCAACAAGACCAACAGCAACAAGGTGGTGGTCAGGACCAAGAGCAGAATCAATCCTCGGGTGGTGATCAATCTCAGGACCAGCAGTCTGGAGGTGAGCAATCACAAGACCAGCAAAGTGGTGGAGAGCAGTCGCAGGACCAACAGTCCGAAGGCGAGCAATCGCAAGACCAGCAATCAGGCGATGATCCCTCTGATGCGCAGCAAGCGAGCGACGGTCAGCAGGGCGCGGAAGGTCAGCAAGACCAGCAGCAAGCTGGGCAACAAGACCAAGACGCTCAATCTGAAGCGGACCAAGCCGAAGCTGATGACACCGGCACGCAGGATGAGCAATCAGCAAGCGAACAAGCCAATGGCGAAGACGAAGCGCCACAGCCGGGTGTCGACGCATCTCAGGATGCGAATGGCGCTGAGGCTGGCCAGAACGACCCAAGCGCCGCAGAAGAGGGGGAAGAAGAAGGCTTGGCCGAAATGTTGTCTGACGCCCTGAGTGGCGGGTCCGATGATGAAGCGGGAGAAATGGTCGAGGGCTCAAGCCCCGGCGCAGAACCGCTGAACCAAGCGGTCGAGCAGCAACTGCGCCGCGTGCCGGATGACCCTTCAGGCCTTTTGCGCGCCCGTATTCGCCAACATTATGCCCGCCAAGTGGGTTCAGGCAGTTAAGCGAGGAGTTCGAAATGATACGTTTTGTGAAATCAACAATCGCGGCCACCACGCTAGCCGCCATCCTGACATCCGCCGTTTGGGCCGATGGGCTGACCGCACGCGTGAACACCAATCAGGTGGCAGAAGGCGATAGCTTTCAGTTGATCTTGTCGACAGAAGGGCAGGGCGCAGCCGCCCCCAATCTTGCGCCGCTTGATCAGGATTTCAACGTGCTTGGCACCTCACAATCCTCGCAAACCCAGATCATCAATGGGCAGATGTCCCAAAGCCTAAGCTGGATCGTGACATTGTCACCAAAAGCGCAAGGCACCGTGACGATCCCAAGCTTAAGTGCGGGAACTTTGACCAGCGATCCAGTTACGGTTCAGGTTGTCGATGCGGCGAGCTTGCCGAAACTGCAAGGGGCAAGCGGCATCAGCGTCAGCGCCAGTATCGAAGACGGCACGCATTACATGTTTCAGGAAGTGCCATTGACGGTACGGATCGAAACGTCGACACCCTTACAGCGCGCCGAGTTGATCGCGCCTAGCGGAGATTTCGAACTGAGCCAGACCGGGCAGGACCGGTCCTCTCAGATCAACCGAAATGGGCGCCCAGTGTCGGTGATCGAACGTGACTATCTGTTGCGCCCGCAAAGCGCCGGCCCGCTGACGATTGCGCCATTCACACTGCGCGGGACGCTTCCAGACCCGAGTGGGCAACGTGATCCGTTTGCAAACATGGGTTTTGGGTCATCGCGCATGCAGCAGATGATGGAGCAGATGGGGTTCGGACAGTCCCCGTTCGGTGACATGTTCAACCGCGGCAAGCCCTTTGCCGCGCGCAGTGATGCGATCCCGCTCGATGTTTTGGCCGGCCAGGCTGGCGGGGGCACGGACTGGTTTCTGCCCGCCAAAGCGGTCGAATTCCAAAGCCAGTGGGAGCCTGCCAACCCTACGTTTCGCGAAGGCGAGGCTGTGACCCGTCGCGTAAGCCTTTTGGCGCTTGGAGCGCGGCCCGAGCAGTTGCCCGACATCAGTTTTACCGAACCCGACGGCGCCCGCATTTACCTGGATGACACGTCGACCGACATGGTCGAAACCGCCGATGGCACCGTCGCCCGGCGCGATTTTCTTCTGTCCGTCGTGCCGACGCGCGGCGGAGAGATCACTTTGCCCGAGATTTCGGTCCAATGGCTGGACACACAAAGCGATCAATCGAAAACGGCGACCTTACCGGCTGTGACAATTCAGGCCGAAGGGACAATCCCACCTGCCGCTCCGGTGGTTCAGGATACACCGGAGCCTGACCCGGCCCCAGCGGCCGCAGAAACGTCAACAGATAACTCGAACTACGTGCTGATCGGGGGCGTAGGGCTTGCCCTGTTGGCGCTTTTGTTCGGCGGTGGTTTTTGGTACCGCAATCGAACCCGTGTGCGGGCGACAGAGACGGCTATATCTGCGCGGCCGGCCCAGAAAGAGCTGATGGCAGCGCTGCAAGATTGTGCCCGGAATGGCGATGCGATGGGCTTTTACAATCACCTTCTGGCGCTGCGTCAGATGTCTCATGACTGTGATGCCAAAGCGCTTGATGGGGCTATTCGAGAGATCGAGCAATTCGCTTTCTCTTCGAGTAATATTGGCACAGCACCCGATTTGATACAGCTGCTAAACAGCTTGACAAAAAGTAGAAAACGCGGTCCTCACAAGGGGCTAGGCGTGCGCGGACGCTCGGCCCTTCCGTCGCTTTACCCAACGCAATAGGGCCATCTGAAAAGGGGACAAAAATGAAAAGCTCTACTGGACTAGTACTCATCGGCGTGTTGGCCTTGGCTGGGGGCATACTGGCGCTGGTAAACCCATTTGCGGCCTCAATCTCGGTCGAAATATTCCTGGGTTGGCTGTTCTTGATCAGCGGCGCGTTCGGTCTTGCATCGGCCTTTCGTATGTCAGGTGATCGACTGTGGCCGTTCTTGTCGGCACTGGCGATGTTCGTCATCGGTGTGTTCATGATTGCCAACCCGTTGGCAGGGCTGATGGCCCTGACCGTGCTGATTGCGGTGGCCTTTCTGTTCTCGGGCGTTGTACGGCTTTTCATGGCGCGCGTCTTGCGAGACACCAGCGCGTTTTGGATGATCCTGTTTTCCGGCGCAGTTTCGATCTTGCTGGCAGGGATGATCTTTGCGGGCTACCCAAGCTCGTCTGAAAGCATTTTGGGCCTGTTCTTGGGGATCGAGCTGATCATGGCCGGTATCCCGATGATCCTGCTGGGCTTGAACCTGCGCAACGGCTGATCGCCCAGGCACCTTTTGCCCAAATACGACACTGAACCAACCAAAACCAAAACCTCTCCGCCATCGGGTCACGTGAACCGGTGGCGGTTTTTTAAAGGCAGAGACAATGAAACTGTTCAATCCCGACAATCACACCCGATCCGCCCAACATAAGAAGATTTATGCCCTATGCGAGCTGGCTTACACGATCGTCGACTTCTCGGCTGCTGCTTTGTTCGTTGTTGGCAGCATCCTGTTTTTCAGCGCGGCGACCACCTATGCCGGTACATGGTTGTTCCTTGTGGGGTCCGTGCTGTTCGGCTTGCGCCCCTCGATTAAGCTCTATCGAGAGTTCGCATATCTGCGGGTCGCCGACTACGACGATCTGGCCAAGGACTAGAGCGCGACTTGTCATAGAGTGGGCCGAAGGCCATCTGGCCTAGTTGTATTCGTCCGGGTCTTGCCTCGCGAGGGAAAACAGCGTTGTCTGGCGGCACAGACTTTCTAGGGATCCTCACTGACAGGAGTGTCGTGCATGACCATCATTCTTGCTTTCCACATCCTGTTGGTGCTGTCGTTCACAGTCCGCATTCTGTTGCGCGATGACCTGTCACCACCTGCTCGGCTTGCGTGGTTCGTGGTTCTGAATATCTTGCCGTATTTTGGCGCCGCCATCTATTTCTTGTTTGGCGAGGTTGATCTGGGCAATCGTGCGAACAAGCTGCACGATAGGATTTTCAGTGAAATCCGCACGCGGGCGGTGGCGTTCATGGGACGGCGTGGTGATGTTGCGCGATTGATCGACCCGCTCTATCAACCACCGTTCAACTATGCTGGATCAATCAACGGGTTTTATCCGGTTGACGGCAACCGGGCCGAGCTAATGGCCGACGCAGCCGAGACGCGCCAACGTCTTGTTGCGGATATTGATGCGGCTCGGGATCATGTCCACGTTCTTTATTACATCTGGCTTGACGACAACACAGGTACCGATGTGGCCGAGGCATTGATCCGGGCCGCAAGGCGCGGTGTGACGTGCCGTGCGATGGCGGATGGGTTGGGGTCGCGGGCGTTGGTGAAATCCGAGCTTTGGCAGCGGATGAAGGATGCAGGGGTTCAGATGGCAGTCGCCATGTCGTTGGACAACCCGATCCGCACCATTCTGACCAGCCGGCTTGATCTTCGCAATCACCGCAAAATCACCGTGATTGATGGACGTATCACTTACTGCGGCAGCCGCAACTCGGCGGATCCGGAGTTTCTGGTCAAGGCCAAATACGCGCCTTGGGTGGACATCATGTTGCGCTTCGAAGGTCCGGTGGTATCGCAAAACCAGCTGTTGTTCGCCAGCGATTGGATGCAGGCAACCGGCGAGATGCTGAATGATATCGATTTGGTCGCAGAGCCGGTCGAGGATGGATTTCCGGCATTGGTCATGGGCGATGGTCCGACCGAGCGGCGGGGGGCGACGCCTCAGCTTTTTGCAAATCTGATTGCATGTGCGCAATCTAAGTTGTGCCTCTCTACCCCGTATTTTGTACCTGACAGCACCGTGTTCGAAGCGCTCTGCGCAGCGGCCCATCGCGGCGTCGAAGTGTCTTTGATCTTTCCTGCGGTGAACGACAGTTGGGTCGTGGCTGCAGTCAGCCGGAGCTACTATCGCAAACTGCTTGAGGCAGGCTGCGTGATCCACGAGTTCAACGGCGGGCTTTTACACGCAAAGACGCTAACGATTGATGGCAAGATTAGCTTAATTGGTTCGTCAAACCTTGATCTGCGCAGTTTTGATCTGAACTATGAAAACAACATTCTGTTACAGGACAAAAGCACGACCGAGGCGATCTGTAAGCGGCAACAGGACTATGTCGCGCGCACCTCGATTGTCACGCTGACCGAGGTGTTGGCTTGGCCGTGGTACATGCGCATTTGGCACAACGTCATGGCGACCATTGGACCGGTTCTGTGATTGCGATATTGAACACGAGGGATAAATGAACGAACTCAGCAGTTTGGAGAAGACCCTGTCGGGTACGTTGGGCCATGCGCCGTTTGGTATCAGTTGGTCCGCTTATTTGTCAGCGGCGTCAATCATGCTGGTCGCTCTTGTGCTGGTCTGGATGATCCGGCCGGTGCTCGACCGGATTGCGAAACGACAGGCGCAAAAAACGGAGCGCCACCTGCGAAAGCGTTTGGTCGATGCGCTTGTGCCCCCGCTTAGGGTCATTCCGTTGATTGTTGGCGCCTATTTTGCACTGCACGTCCTAAACCTTAATGGATCAGGCTCGGTATTGGCTGGGTTGATTATGAAGACGGTGGTTGTTGCGGCTGTTTTCTGGGCAATTGCGCGTCTGTCGTCCAATACCGACCTTCTTTGGGATCGCATGAATCTCAATCTTGAGAAATCTGCGCAGCGCTGGCTGGGTTTTGCAGTTCAGTTCCTTGTGCTGGCCTGTGGCGCCGCGATTATTTTGCAAATGTGGAACATACCTGTGGCACCTTTGATTGGAAGCCTGGGTGTGTTTGGGATCGCCGTTGGACTTGCGGCCAAGGACTTGTTGTCGAACCTGATTTCCGGCGTGTTGATCATGACCGAAAAGCGGTTTGGCCCTGGTGAATGGATCAAGGTTGATGGGGTGGTTGAGGGCACGGTCGAACAGATCAATTTCCGATCGACCAAAATCAGGCGATTTGACCTTAGCCCGGTTTACGTCCCGAATTCGGCGCTGGCTGACAATGCAATGACCAACTTTTCACGCATGACGTATCGGCGGATCAATTGGATGGTGGGCTTGGAATATGGAACGCCCCCAGAGAAGTTGGAGCAAATTCGTGATGGTGTTGAACAATGGCTGCAAAACGACGACCGGATCTGCCAGCCCCCCGAGGCGTCGTTGTTCGTGCGCGTTGACAGTTTCGGTGAAAACTCAATCAATCTAATGATCTATTGCTTCACAAAAACAACAGTTTGGAGCGAATGGTTGAAGATCAAAGAAGAGTTTGCTTTGGCGATGATTCCGATTGTAAAGGGCGCAGGATCTGGATTTGCTTTCCCAACCCGCTCGGTCTTTTTGCATCAACTTGATCCACCCGAGATTATCAATCCGGGTGATGCTGGATCTGTCACAGCGAAAGCGGGTTCGGCATCCGAAAGCCGTTAAGTGTCTGCCAGATGACAGACATGGGCCCCGCGACGGGATAGGAATGGGGTGCTGAAAGTAAGACTAGCGCGCGAAGAACCCAACCTGTGCAGAGTGGCTGCACGGGTTTGACCTGAAGGGGCATTGCAAATGTTTCACAAATTGGACACAGACAACACGCGCGTACAGGCGTTTGAGGCCACCGGAACGATATTGGCGGGAGACGTCCATAAATTGTTTACCCATGGCGAAGCTGATTTGTCAGAGGGCACGCGGCTCAGCATCTTGATAGGTGCAGATTTTGACGGATACCTGTCTGAGCTGGCCAAGGGATTGGCAAAAGAACTCAAGCGCGCGGATCTCGCGGACGTAAAATGCGCGGTTATCTTGCCTGACGGCATGGTGCAAGAAGCCGCATTGGCGCATGTGACGACAGATGGGGAAGAGCTGCGAGCATTCGGTGTCTCGACCCGGCAAGCTGCGCAAGACTGGCTGGCGGACTGACCGCGGCACAGGTGCGGGACGCTTTGCCGGCGGCTTAACGCATCCAGAACCCTTCGCGCTTGATCCGGTTTCGGATCATCTGTTCGCGGCGGGGCAGGGCCGTCCGATCAAACATCGCGCGCACCTTCTGTCCACGTGACTGATAGATCATCCGTTTCATGGGATCATATTCTTTCAGGACCTTCTTGATCTTGTTAGGCGCGGCGGCGGTTTCGATCACTTCGATCACGCGATCATTTTCTCGGGCATAGGCCAGTGGAAGCACACGCCAGTGGCAGGTGACATCACCATCCAGCCCGTCCAATTCGGGACCAGGGCGCCCGCCGCCGAAACTTGAGACGACCAAAGGCAGCGCGATTTGGTCAAGCCATGGGAAAACCTCCTGACACACCAATGCGTCAGGCCGGTCGTCACGAATAGCAAGGGCGTATTCTTGGAACCGCTCACCGAAGGTTTTTGGGCAGGCGCCAAAAAACCAACCTGCATTGAAATACATATAGCGTTGCCAATATTCGTCGGGCTGGCTGAGATCGAGCGACGCGTCATAATCCAGCTCGAATTTGTCGTAGAGCGATTTCCAGGTCTCACCATAACCGGGGCCGTAAAGCTCTATCTTTGGCCACGTCCCTTCTCGTTTCATCGACGCAGAAGGGTGCTCAAAATCGAACGGCACCTCTGACAGCTTTCCGGCCACGACCGTGTCGGTGTCAAAGAATACGAAGGGTTCGCCATCGGGCATGGCCGCCAGGGCTTCGATCTTATTGCCATTGGGATAGCTATGCCCGAAATGTTGGTTCTCAAACGGTATGATTTCTGCGCCAAGCGCCTCTAGCGCGTCGCGGATATGGGGCTTGATCTGGGGATTATTGGGCCAATGTTCACTGGGCTGAGGTTCCGCGACCAGCAGACGCCCGGCAAATCCAGGATCGGAATGCCTGAGTGAGGCCGCAAAGAGAAGCGCCTCGTATGATAGCCGTCCCGCCTGCGCCACAATGACAATGTTGAAGGCAGGGCGTGATTTCGCCGATTTCGCGGGGGTCTTGGGCATCGGTGCTTTGCCTGTGCTGCTCGTTTCGGGCAGTATAGGCAGGAAGGGAGCGAGTCTGGAAGCATTTCGAACATCCTTTGGTCGCTTTGCGATCTGTGGTCGAATTCGACGGTTCTGCGCCCGAATGAAAAGGAACAGGTTTGTGCACCATTTGACAAGTTTTCGTGTGTCGAGGTTTTGCGCTTCAAGCGCCGTAGCCGCTTGCCTAGCATCGGGTGCGTTTGCTCAGAATTTCACCACCGCTGTCGAAGTACGTCCCATACTGGATGCCACCAAGGGAAATTGGGTGGCCGTGCGCGAATATGACGGCAAGGACCTTCTGTATTTCACCCATCTTCTGGCGTGGCGTTGCGGGCTTGATCAAATAAGCTATGCGCTGAATGGGGGCGATGAACGGGTGTTCGACGCTGAGCCATGCTACGAGAACGAACCTCAGCCCAACGCGATCAAGGTCGAAGACAAACTGCCCTATGTCTCGTTCGATCTAGGCTCCATTGATATGGTCACTGTGCGTGTGGTTTATGACGATGGGGCCCAAGCCACCAACAGCTATGAACGCGCTGACATCATGACGCCATAGAGGCGTTAACGTTCGGGACTGAAGCCGCCGAAATGCCCACCGTGAAAAGCCAACGGTGATCCTTCGTGCATAGTCACGCGCTGTACGCGGCCCAGAACGATTGAATGGTCTCCGCCATCGAATGTGTTCTCGGTCGTGCAATCAAATCGTGTCAGGCAAGGATTGATGTGGGGGACGCCGTGGCTGTCTATGGTTATGTCGATGCCGCTGAAATCTTCGCCTTGCCGGGCGAATTTGCGTGCCACCTCTAGCTGGTCGTCGCACAACAGATGGACCGCGAAGTTTTTGGCAGCAAGGAACCCATCGTGGCGGGCCGATACTTTGGCTGGGCACCAGAGGATCAACGGCGGATCCAGCGAAACCGAGGTAAAGCTGTTCACCGTCATCGCAAGCGGACCGCGATCCGTTGCTGTGGTCACGATGGCCACGCCAGTGGTGAACAATCCAAGAGCGGATCGGAATGCTCCGGCGTGATCGGGGCTAGGAGTGAAACTGTTCATGACCCGTCAGGCCCTCGTTGATCTGGTATGACCGATGGCACCTGTCCATGCTGTCTCGAGGGCGGACCCTATCGGGTTGGTCGGTGTGTGAAAAGGGGCAATGCGTTGCGTCAGATCATTCCGCGACGACAAAGCCAGAGATCAGTTGACGCAAACCTATGGCAGCCCCCGCGACGATCGCCAGAAAGGTGACCGGCGCGCCGTAGTAGAGGATCGCGAACGCTGACAGGCCTTGTCCGATCGAACAACCAAACGCGATCACAGCGCCGAATCCCATAATGGCAGCACCAGCCATTTGCCGTTTCAACTCGCGAGGGTCTTCGCAGGCTTCCCATCGGAAATGTCCTTTGAACAAGCTGCCGATAAATGCGCCAGCCAAAACGCCCACGACGCTGCCGACACCGAAGTTCAATTCTGTACCGGACGAGGTCATCAAATAGATCAGAGTGTCGCCAAGCGGGGCAGAGAAGGTGTGGCTTTCAACGGGGATTGCGGAAAATCCGTTGCCCAGAACCCATGCTGTGCCGCCCCAACCTATGACAATAGCAAGCCCCGCGACCGCGCCCCAAACGATGGTTGATGGGCTTTTGCGCAGGTCTTGGTTGAGCAGCATGGCCGTAACAAGGATGACGCCAATGATGACCCCAACAGCACCCGATGACAGCCCCACGATGTTTTCCAACGCAGCCGAGATCGAGGGCAGGGCGCTTGGGTCCGCGGGAGTTTCGGGAAACAGGGCGACCCTGAGCGCTGCCAACGGGCCCGAGATTGCCACATATGCGGCCAGCCCCATAACCATCACAATGACAAAGGCACGTAAATCGCCGCCGCCCAGACGCGCCAGTGCGCCGAAGCCGCAATTGCCGGACAAGGCCATTCCATAACCGAACAGTAGGCCACCAATGATTGAGGCGAGCGGGTTCCATTCGAGGCGAAGGTAAAGCGCGTCATCGGCGGGCAACAGGCCCGAACCGATCAGCATGTGCGTGCCGATCATGGCGACACCGATGGCGATGCCCCACATGCGAAGCCGCAACGACGAACCGGCATACAGCGTGTCTTCGATTGCGCCCAGCGTGCAAAAACGTCCCAGCCTCGCGGCCAGACCCAGCATCACGCCACCGACAAGCCCGATCAGCGCGGCAAGATTGGCGTCCGAGATCCAGTCATACATGAGTTATCCACCCCATATCATTGATAAACCGTAAAAAATCTTTTTTACGGATACCCCATCTGGCCCGGCCGACTGCTTGATCTAAGCGGTTCTACTCCGCCGCTTTTTGCGTATCCGCAGGTGTGTCGACCGAACAAAACAACTCGTAAATCACTTCAAGAATACGGCGCGGGCGGTCGTCCGTCAGCGAATAGTAGATCGTTTTACCATCGCGGCGCGGGGTCACGAGCCCTTCCAGTCGCAACCGCGCGAGCTGTTGGGACACCGCCGCTTGGCGGGCGTGCAGCAAATGCTCAAGCTCGGTGACCGACTTTTCGCCGGTGACGAGGTGACACAGGATCATCAGCCGCCCTTCGTGGCTGATCGCCTTCAAAAGGGTCGAGGCGTCGCAGGCGCTGGTCATCATCTTGTCCAGCTCGTCGCGTGTCATGTCCTCGCGGATGACCGGCAGTGCCATGGTGTCACTCTCTTTTCTTGGTCGCTACACCGACTGTTTATCGGTGCAGGTCTCGGTTTGCAATCTGAGCCCCGGGCCGCTCACGAACCTGTGCACCCTTGCCACACGGGCATAGATCAATTCACAGCGGTCTCGGGCAAGGTCGTCGCGGTCGGGCGTTCATAGCTTGTTTCTTCGATCAGCATTCTCTCCAGCAGGCCCCAGAAGAAGTCCTCGCCCGGGTAGCCTTGCAGCCGCGCCACTTCAGCGCCGTCCTCTATCAGCAGAAAGGTGGGGGTGTAGACCACAGGGTGCTTCACCGAAAACCCCAGTGCTCCGGCATCGCCCGCGCGCACATCATGCAATTGTACCTTGCGCATCGGGGCAAACTTCCCCTCGGGCGTTTTGGGGTAGATGGCGCCAAGCTCTTGGTCCCATTTCAAGCACCACGGACAGCCCGGTTCCTCGACCATGACCAATTCCGCGGCGGCCAAGGGTGTCGCGAATAGGCTTATGGTAAGGGCAGTGATTGCGGCAAGCAGGCGCATTATTCGGGGCCTTGGCTAAGAAAGGTTGACCTTTGTTTCAATACAACACTTAATTTGAATATGTCCTGAGTTCAAGGAGAGCCGATGCTCGACATCTCATTCGCTGGCGCGGCCCTTGCGGGGCTTTTGTCATTTTTCACGCCCTGCATTCTGCCGATGGTGCCGTTTTACCTGTGCTATATGGCCGGGATCTCGATGGGAGAGCTAACGGGCGAAGGCAAGATCAGCGCTGGTGCGCAGAAACGCTTGGTGGTTTCCGCCATCGCCTTCGCCTTGGGTGTCACAACGATATTTGTATTGCTGGGATTGGGCGCAACAGCGCTGGGTTCAACCTTTGCGCGCCATAAAGAGACGTTGAGCTATGTCGGCGCACTGATCTTGCTGGCCTTTGGCCTTCATTTCCTTGGCATCGTCAAGATCCCATTTCTCTATCGCGAGGCGCGGCTAGAAAGCTCGGCAGCGCCCAGCACGCTTGTTGGCGCATATCTGATGGGGCTGGCATTCGGCTTTGGTTGGACGCCCTGTGTGGGGCCAGCGCTGGCGTCAATTCTGATGATTGCGTCAGGTATGGGAGACCTCTGGCGGGGCGCGCTTTTGTTGGCGGTCTACGGCTTATCGATGACGTTGCCTTTTGTCATTGCGGCGCTGTTCGCCAGGCCGTTTCTGGCCTGGGCAGGACGCAACAGGAAATACCTGCCTTGGGTTGAGCGGGCGATGGGGGTGATGCTGATCTTGTTTGCGATCCTGATCGTCACCAACAGTGTAAATGCTATCGGGCAGTTCATGCTTGAGCAGATGCCGTGGCTTTCTAATTTCGGTTAAATTGAGCAAAGACAATTTCTTACTAGATGTAAGTGAAGTGAAGGTGGGGGTCGTGCATCCTCAATAATTCAAAAATTAGAATTTGTTGTTGCGGAATATACTTCGCGTGTTAGGTTATTCCCACAACGGTCAAGGGAGGTAACATGAAGCGGACAACGATCACGCTTACGGCGCTGCTTGCGGGGCTAGGAATGGCGAATGCCGAAACGGTAGCGCCTGCTAACGTCATGTATGAAGATGGGGCAGTTGCCCAGTCTTTGACAGGCGTTGCCGGCGATCCAGTGGAAGGCAAGAAAATTGCATCAACGAAGTCCATGGGTAACTGCATTGCCTGTCACGAAGTCACAGATTTGGCCGATGCGCCATTTCATGGCGAGGTCGGCCCGATCCTTGATGGCGCAGGCGACCGGTGGAGCGAAGCCGAGCTGCGCGGCATCGTGGCCAACGCCAAAATGACGTTCGAAGATTCGATGATGCCGTCTTTTTATAAGACGTCGGGTTTCATCCGGTTGGGCAAGGCCTATACCGGCAAGCCGCATGAGGGCGATGTCGCACCTCTGCTGTCAGCCCAGCAAATCGAAGATGTTGTCGCTTACCTGCAAACGCTGAAATAGACGCAGGTGGGTTGCAGGCCTTAATCTACAGGCCCAATTTACAGGAGACACAGATGAAATTCACACGACGTGAGGCTCTGGCACTCGGGCTCGGCGCAACCGCTGTGGCGATGTTGCCAATGCGCGCGGCAGCGGCTGCGGACGATGCGATTGCCGCCTTTACTGGCGGTGCTGAAGTTGGCGAGGGCGGGATCACCCTGAGCGCACCAGAGATCGCTGAAAACGGAAACACGGTGCCGATTTCGGTCGACGCGCCTGGCGCGATGTCAATCATGGTGATCGCGACGGGGAACCCGACACCGGGTGTTGCACAGTTCAACTTTGGCCCGGCTGCTGGCAGTCAAGCTGCTTCGACCCGGATGCGACTTGCGGGTACGCAGGACGTTGTGGCGATTGCCAAGCTGGCGGATGGCAGCTTTGTGCAAGACTCGTCCACCGTAAAGGTCACCATCGGCGGCTGCGGCGGCTAAGCGCGGAGCGATCCCAGCAAAAGTGGATACCAGTTTTGCGGTTCGGGATTGCGACCACAGGAAATAGGAGTTTGAAGACATGGCAAAAGGTGTAAAACCCCGCGTGAAAGTCCCCAAGACAGCCTCGGCTGGCGAAGTGGTGACGTTGAAAACCCTGATCAGCCACAAGATGGAATCAGGACAGCGCAAGGATAAAGAGGGCAACCTTATCCCTCGGTCGATTATCAATCGGTTCACATGCGAACTGAACGGTGTGTCGGTCTTGGACGTGGCGCTGGAACCTGCGATCTCGACCAACCCGTATTTTGAATTTGACGCGAAAGTCGAAGAAACCGGCGAGTTCAAGTTCACTTGGTACGACGATGATGGCTCGGTCTACGAGACGTCAAAGCCGATCACGGTCAGCTGAGATCAGCGTAAGGGAGGAAGAACATAATGAAGAAACTTCACGGCATTACAGCTATGATCGCGGTCTCGCTTTGCGGGGCAGGGATCGCCACGGCCGATGAAAACGCTGAGCTTATCATCAACGGCGAGACCGAGATTGTCACCCGCACCGAAGCCCCCGCGCATCTGTCCGATGTGATGGACGAGGTAATCTCGGGCTGGGTGTTCCGCTCGGATCTGACGCAAGAAATGCAGATGGATGATTTCGACAATCCGGGCATGCTGGGCGTAGAAAATGGCGCGGAAATCTGGGCCACAGTGGACGGGACCGAGGGAAAATCCTGCATGGATTGCCATGGCGAACCTGAAACAATGGCCGGTGTCAAAGCGACATACCCCAAATGGAACGAAGAGGCCGGTAAGGTCTTTACCATCCAGATGCAGGTCAATGATTGTCGCACCAAACGCATGGGCGCCGAAGCTTGGGGCTATGACAAGCCGCCCGCGATCGACGTGGAAGCCCTTTTGGCGTCTGTCTCGCGCGGAATGCCCGTCAATGTCGCAATTGACGGTCCCGGTCACGCAACGTGGGAGCAGGGTAAAGAGCTTTACTATTCGCGCACCGGTCAGTTGGAGCTGAGCTGTGCCAATTGTCATGAAGACAATTATGGCAACATGATCCGCGCCGATCATCTGAGCCAAGGCCAGATCAACGGGTTTCCGGTGTATCGTCTGAAAAACACCAAACTAAACGGTGCGCATTCGCGCTTTAAGGGCTGCGTGCGTGATACGCGTGCACATACCTACAAGCCGGGTTCGGATGAATTTGTCGCTCTGGAAATGTATGTTGCTTCACGCGGCAACGGTCTGTCTGTCGAAGGGCCTTCAGTCCGTAACTAAGTTAATGCCCCGTCCGGTTTGTGCCGGGCGGGGCTTTCTGCACCAAAACATATTCAATCAGACGCATGGGATAGATCATGCGCTGGGTTGAAAGCAAGGAAAAGCACATGATCTCTCGCCGCGAGTTTCTTCAGGTCTCTATGGCTGCTTCGGCTCTTTATGGGGCGTCTGGGTTTGGCAATTGGTCCAAATTGGCGGCACAACAGGCGCTGACGCAGGACGATCTGTTGAAGTTCGATACGTTCGGCAATGTGTCTTTGATCCACATCACGGATATTCATGCGCAGCTAATGCCGGTCTATTTCCGCGAACCCGAAATCAATATCGGTGTGGGCGCCGCGCGCGGGCAAGTGCCACATATCACCGGTGATGCCTTTCTCAAGACGTTCGGGATCGAACCGGGGTCTCCGGCGGCCTACGCAATGACGTATGAAGATTTTGCCGCCTTGGGTCAGGCCTATGGCCGGATGGGTGGCATGGATCGGGTGGCGACGGTGATCAATGCAATCCGATCTGAACGCCCAGATGCGCTGCTGCTGGACGGGGGCGACACGTGGCAAGGGTCTTACACCTGTCACCACACCGCTGGGCAAGATGTGATCAATGTCATGAATGCGTTGAAACCCGACGCGATGACCTTCCATTGGGAGTTCACGCTGGGCTCTGACCGGGTAAACGAAATTGTCGAGGGGCTGCCCTTCGCCGCCCTTGGCCAGAATATTTTCGATGCGGAATGGGACGAACCGGCTGAGCTGTTCAAACCCTATAAGTTCTTCGAGCGCGGCGGAGTGAAGATCGCTGTCATCGGTCAGGCCTTCCCTTACCTGCCCATCGCAAATCCACATTGGATGTTCCCCGAATACTCGTTTGGTCTACGCGAAGCGAATATGCAGTTGATGGTCGACGAGGTGCGCGCGAACGGGGCGGAGTTGGTCGTGCTTCTAAGCCATAACGGATTTGACGTGGACAAGAAGATGGCCGGGCAGGTGCAGGGGATTGATGTGATTTTGTCGGGCCACACCCATGATGCGGTGCCGGATCCCGTGCAGGTGGGCAATACGTTCATCATTGCCTCTGGTTCGAACGGAAAGTTCATCAGCCGTGTTGATCTGGACGTGCGAGACGGGCGGATGATGGGAATTCGGTCGAAACTGATCCCAATCTTTTCGGACGTGATTGCACCGGATGCCGAGGTTACAAAACTGATCGAAGAGCAACGCGCACCATTCAAATCTGAACTGGAAACCGTCGTTGGGAACACCGATACGCTGCTTTACCGTCGAGGCAATTTCAACGGATCTTGGGATGACCTGATCTGCGATGCGCTTTTGTCAGAACGCGACGCGCAAATTGCTATGTCGCCGGGCGTGCGTTGGGGGCCGTCAATCCTGCCGGGCCAGGACATCACGCGTGAAGACATCTGGAACGTGACCTCGATGTCATATGGTCAAGCCTACCGTACTGAAATGACGGGTGAATTCATCCACACGGTGCTGGAAGATGTGGCCGATAATCTGTTCAACCCTGACCCGTATTACCAACAAGGCGGAGACATGGTGCGTGTGGCCGGTATGGGTTACCGGATTGATATCAACAAGCCGCAAGGCAGCCGGATCACCGAGATGACCGACCTAAGCACAGGCGAGCTGATCGACCCAGCGCAGACCTATGTGGTGGCGGGATGGGCCTCTGTGAACGAAGGCACCGAAGGGCCGATGATCTGGGACGTGGTGGAAAGCCATATTGGCAAGCAGGACACCATTTCGCTTGAACCGAACGTGTTGGTCGATGTGATCGACAGCTAAATAAGCATTGCCGGACGTCGTAAGGGGTCCGGTTAAAAATTGCGCAAATACATGCACATAGACGAATATTGAGATGCAAGAGGAGAGAAGCCAGATGAGTGACCGCTCAGCAAAACATGGCACATCCCGGCGGGCCTTTTTGAAAGGCGCCGCAGCAACCGGAGCGGCCCTTGGAACCGCAGGTGCGGCGCGGGCGAATGGCGATCCGCTGATCACCGAAGTGCAGGATTGGGCCGCGGGTTTGGGCGAAGGTGTGGATGCCTCGCCTTATGGCATGCCCATTGAATACGAAAGCGACGTGGTCCGGCGCACGGTGGAGTGGTTGACGGCAGACCAAATCAGCTCGATCAACTTTACGCCAATTCATGCACTGGACGGGACGATCACGCCGCAAGGCGTCGCGTTTGAGCGTCACCACTCCGGAGCGATCTCCTTGCGGAAAGAGGATTATCGTTTGATGATCAATGGGTTGGTCGACACACCCTTGGTGTTTACCTATGCTGATCTGGAACGCTTTCCGCGCGAAACACGCACCTTTTTCCTGGAATGTGCCGCCAATTCCGGCATGGAATGGGCCGGTGCGCAACTGAATGGGTCGCAATACACCCACGGCATGATCCACAACATGGAATATACAGGTGTGTCGCTGCGAACCTTGCTGGAAGAGGCCGGGTTGGATGTCGCCGGTGATTTGAAGGACAAGTGGATTTATGTCGAGGGGGCGGACGCGTCTTCGAACGGACGCTCAATTCCGATGTCAAAGGCGCTGGACGATTGCATGGTCGCGTTCAAAGCCAACGGCGAGGCGCTTAGGATGGAGCATGGATACCCGGCGCGTCTGGTTGTCCCTGGATGGGAAGGCAATCTTTGGATCAAATGGCTTAGACGGATCGAGGTCATGGACCGCCCGGTGGAAAGCCGTGAAGAGACCTCGAAATACACCGATACGCTGGAAGATGGCACAAGCCGCAAATGGACATGGGTGATGGACGCGAAGTCCGTGGTCACCGCGCCAAGCCCACAGATGCCGATCACACATGGTCCGGGGCCTCTGGTGATCACTGGGCTGGCGTGGTCCGGTCGCGGGGCAATCACGGCTGTGGACGTGTCACTGGATGGTGGCGTCAGCTGGCAAGAGGCGCGTCTTGCGTTGCCTGTGCAGCCTATGGCGCTGACCCGGTTCTATCTGGATATTGATTGGGATGGCGAACCGATGTTCCTTCAATCCCGCGCCGTCGATAGCACCGGATATGTGCAGCCTACCAAGACGCAATTGCGTGCGGTCAGGGGGCTGAATTCGATCTATCACAACAACGCCATTCAAACCTGGCACGTGTCCGCAGGCGGAGAGGTTAACAATGTCGAAGTTTCCTAAACTGTTGATTGCCTCGGTCCTTGTGGCCTCGACCACGATGCCGGCGATGGCTGGAAAGCTTGGCTTGGGGCGCGCCGCCACCGCTGATGAGGTCGCGGCTTGGGATTTGGATGTGTTTCCCGACGGATCGAACCTGCCAGACGGGTCTGGCGATGTCATGACGGGCGAAGAGGTGTTTTCAGAGAACTGCGCCTCGTGCCATGGCGAGTTTGCGGAAGGTTCGGGAAACTGGCCCAAGCTGGCGGGTGGTGAAGACAGTCTGGCCGATGAAGACCCGTTGAAAACCGTGGGATCGTATTGGCCTTACGTGTCGACCACGTTCGACTATGTGCGCCGCTCGATGCCGTTTGGTGACGCGCAAAGCCTGTCGGATGACGATGTTTACGCGATCGTTGCCTATATCCTGTATTCCAACGACCTTGTGGACGATGATTTTATCCTGTCGAAAGAGACTTTCGCTGATGTCGCAATGCCCAATGCCGATGGATTTATCATCGATGATCGGGCGGCCACAGAATATGGCGTTTTCACCGACCGATGCATGACCGATTGCAAGCCCGGTGTGGTCGAAATCACGCGCGAGGTGGTGTTCAAGGGCGACCCGAACGCAGGAGCCAGCGCGGATGAGACCGCCAGCGCGGGGAACGGTGATGCGGTAGAGGCGCCAGAAGAGGTGGTCGCGGAGGTCGTCTTTGACGCAGAACTCGTCACCAAAGGCGAGAAAGTCTTTAAGAAATGCAAGGCCTGCCACAAGGTTGGCGATGGTGCAAAAAACGGAACGGGCCCGATGTTGACTGGTGTGTTCGGTCGCCAAGCGGGCATGGTCGAGGGGTTCAAATACTCCAAACCGATGAAGGTTGCCGCAGAAGGTGGGCTGGTCTGGGACACGGACAATCTGTCCGCCTATCTGGCCAACCCACGCAAGTATATGAAAGGCACCAAGATGTCGTTCTCGGGTTTGAAGAAAGACAAGGATGTTGCTGCGATTTTGGAATTCCTGAAATCGCACAGCCAATAAGCTGGCAGTGGAAGTTTGGTGCCAAACGGCGGATGTGGTAGGCTGACCCTGACCCGTTTACCGCAGTTATGGGAGGCGCAGATGCGTGTCTTTACTTTCCTTGTCGGGATGATGATTCTGCTTGCGACGTCCGTTGCCTCAGCTGGCGAGGTTGGCGATGACGGTCTGCATATACAGCCTTGGTTTACCGACAGCTTTCTGGAACTTCCCGATGATTTGGCCGAGGCCGGGGCCGAAGGCAAAGACCTGCTGGTCTTAATCGAACAAAAGGGGTGTCCATATTGTCGTGAGTTGCACGAGGTCAATTTCGCCCGCGATCAGATCGTAGATTATCTGCAAGAGCACTATCTGGTGATTCAGCTGAACTTGTTTGGCGCGCGCGAGGTGGTGGATTTCGACGGCGAAGCATTGGAAGAACGCGACCTTGCCGTCAAATGGGGCGTGAACTTCACCCCAACCGTGGTCATTTTTCCGTCCGATGCGCCAGACACAAGCACATCACGCGCAGCCGAGGCGTTTCGGATGCCCGGATATTTCAAGCCGTTTCACTTCCTGAAATCGCTGGAGTACGTGTCCTCTGACGCGTATCAAGAGCAGGTCTTCCAGCGCTATCTGCAAGACGTGTTCCACGAGATGGAAGCCAAGGGTGAAGAGCCCGACGTGTGGTAGGACTGGCGGCGTTATCGTGGTTAACGTAGGCGCAGGGCGGCACTCCGGGTGGTTGTAAAAATTCCAAAAAGCGAATATATGGATTGAAGCGTTTCAGATGCGTAAAAGACCTATGAAACGCTTTGCCTGAACCCTTGATGCTCGGGTGCAAATTGCCTGCGTTTGAATAAAGGACACGATATGCGCGCCTTTCTGAATACAACCTTGTTGGCGGCGCTATGCGCTGTGCCTGCGACGGCTGATACTCCGATAATGCACGAAAGCCCCCAAGCCATCACATACAGCTTTGATGGTGATTTTGACGATGCAACCTTTGCCGTCGAAACGGCCATTGTCGGACGGGGGTTGGTGATCGACTATGTCAGCCATGCAGGCGAGATGTTAGAGCGGACCCGCGCCGATATGGGGTCCGATGTGGTGCTGTTTGACGCAGCCGATATCTTCATGTTCTGCTCGGCGAAAACCAGCCGTGACATGATGGAGGCTGACCTGATGAACATCGCCTTCTGCCCATACGGTATTTTTGTTTACGACAAAGCAGGCGACGTGCAGATTGGGTATCGCAAATACCCTGAGGGGGCGATGCAGACTGTGCAGAAACTGCTTGATGACATCGTCAATGAAGCTGTGTCCGAGTGACATGGCGCCAGTAAGCGCCGATCCTAGATTAAAGAGGTCCCTATGATCGAAACAGAATTCACACCGATAGCCTCCGCCGCCGGAGGCGCGTTGATCGGCCTTGCCTCGGTCTTATTGATGTGGGTGCGCGGGAACGTGTTTGGCGCAACCGGGATACTTGCTGGATTCCTGCAACCCGGAAGTTCGACGGACTGGGCGTGGCGCGCCGCTGTGATCGCAGGCATGATGACAGGCCCGCTGGTCTATTTGGTGGCCACCGGAGGATTTCCTGCGATCGAAGTGCCTGTCTCGACCCTGTCGATGATCGTGGGCGGGATCATTGTGGGGGTCGGCGTGACCTATGGTTCGGGGTGCACCTCGGGACATGGGGTGTGCGGCATGGCGCGCTTTTCACCACGCTCGATAGTGGCAACGCTGACGTTCATGGCGGGGACGACGATTGTTGTCTTTCTGACCCGCCACGTCATTGGCTTGTAAGGGGTTGAGTGGATGAAACTTCTTTTGACATATCTTGCGGGTCTGATCTTTGGTCTTGGCATCTCGATCTCTGGGATGGCCAACCCGGCCAAAGTGCTGAATTTCTTCGACTTTGCGGGGCAGTGGGATCCAAGTCTTGCCTTCGTGATGGGGGCCGCCCTTTTGGTGACGGCGCCGGGATATCTGTTGGTGTTCAAGCGCGAAAAACCTATGTTTGCGGAACGTTTCATGCTTCCGGGCAAACATCTGATCGACCGCAAGCTTGTGCTGGGATCGTTCACCTTTGGCATCGGCTGGGGTCTGGCCGGGTTCTGCCCCGGCGCGTCTTTGCCTGTGCTAAGCACGCTTAACCCATCGGTCCTGATCTTCACGGCGTCGCTGATCACAGGTATGCTTCTGGCCCGCTGGATGATCGCCCAAACGGCGCGCAGGCACCAGATTGAACCGGCCAGCTGACACATAACGCGGGGAATTCCCGTTTCGACGAAAGAGGACATCTGATGACAAATCCGCCCCTCAATCTTGCCGTCAAACCCGTGGTGAAGGCCTTTTTTGACGCAGATTCCAACACGATCTCATATGTGGTGAAGGATCCCGCTTCGATCGCCTGCGCGGTGATCGACAGCGTTATGGACATCGACTATGCGGCCGGTCGGATCACCCATGATCATGCGGACCAGATGATCGCCTATATTCGCGATGAGGGTCTGGTTTTGGAGTGGCTGATCGAAACCCATGTCCATGCCGACCACTTGTCCGGCGCACCTTATATTCAGGGTAAGCTGGGCGGTCAGATCGGGATCGGCAGCAAAATCACCGAGGTTCAGGACGTTTTTGGTAAGGTCTTCAACGAGGGCACTGAGTTTCAGCGCGATGGCAGCCAGTTTGATCGCCTCTTTGAGGACGGAGATCGCTACAAGATCGGCACGATGGACGCGTTTGTGATGCATACGCCGGGTCACACGCCCGCCTGCATGGTTCATGTCATAGGCGACGCTGCCTTTGTCGGGGATACGCTCTTTATGCCCGATGGAGGCTCGGCGCGGGCAGATTTTCCCGGCGGCGATGCGGGCGAGCTTTATGACTCGATCCAAAAGGTGCTGGCACTCCCTGATGAAACCCGTCTATTCATGTGCCACGACTACGGCCCCAACGGGCGCGACATTCAGTGGGAAACCACGGTGAAGGATGAAAAGGCCCATAATATCCATGTGGGCGGGGGAAAGACGAAAGAGGAATTCGTGAAGTTTCGTACCGAACGCGATGCTCAGCTGGATATGCCGCGCCTGATCATTCCATCGCTTCAGGTGAACATGCGTGCGGGCGATATGCCGCCAGCGGATGAAGATGGAAAAACTTTCCTGAAAGTGCCCGTTAATACGCTCTGAAAGGCAGATGAAATGCAGATGAAGAAACTCGACGAACGGGTCACGGTTGCCCCTCAGATTACGGTGGCTGATATCCCGGCAATCAAGGCCGCTGGGTTCGCCGTGGTGATGTGCAATCGTCCTGATGGTGAGGAGCCGGGGCAGCCGAACTGGGCCGAGATCGAGGCCGCGGCACAAGCCGCCGGTTTGCAAACCTCGTTTCTGCCTATGGCCACGCGCGAAGATGCGTTGGCAGTCATCCCGGCCTGTCGACAGGTTGTGGAGGAGGCTCCGGGTCCGGTATTTGCGTATTGCCGGACCGGGACACGCTGCGAAATATTGTGGATGAACGCACAATAAGCGCTATCAGCTTGGCGTAAGTGGCTGCTCTCAAATGAGAATGAATGTTTGACTGTCTGGGTAAAGGCCTGCCTGTCGGGCGACGTAGCGTCACTTGACCAGCAACTCCAGATTTATTGAACGCTTGTACAATTCTTGCTACAGCACGCCCATAAAGGGAGGTCTGTCATGAAAATCACCAAAGATACCGTCGCAATTGTATCGGGCGGCGCGTCGGGGTTGGGCGGCGCTGTCGCGCGGGCTCTGGCCGATGCAGGGGCTCGGGTTGGTATTTTAGATCTGAGCGAAGAGGCCGGGCAGGCGATGGCCGATAAGATTGGCGGGGCGTTCGCCAAAGTCGATGTTTCCAACCCAAGTTCGGTGGCTGATGGCTTTGCGTCGATCCGCGAACAGCTTGGTCAGGAACGCATTCTGGTGAACTGCGCCGGGATCGCACCGGCCGCGAAAACCCAGTCGAAGGGCGTGGCGCATGACCCTGATATTTATATCAAAACCATTCATGTGAACCTGATCGGTACATTCAATTGTGCCACGCAATCCGCCGCGGGCATGGCGATGACTGCGCCCGTGACTGAGGATGGTGAACGTGGCGTGATTATCAACACAGCCTCGGTCGCGGCTTTTGACGGGCAGGTCGGACAACTGGCCTATGCGGCGTCTAAAGGCGGCGTTGTTGGGATGACCCTTCCTATGGCGCGCGACCTGATGCGCTATGGCATCCGTGTTATGACCATCGCCCCCGGCATCTTCCGCACCCCCATGCTGGAAGGATTGCCGCAAGAGGTGCAAGACAGCCTTGGCGCACAGGTCCCGTTCCCCTCGCGCTTGGGGGATCCGACGGAATTTGCGGCCATCGCCCGCCATATCGTCGAAAACAGTATGTTGAATGGCGAAGTGATCCGGCTGGACGGCGCGATCCGTATGGCGCCTCGGTAAGGGTTGCTCATAAGGTAGAAGCCGTCTGAAACCGGGGTTGTGCCGCCTGTATTGGCGGTAAGAACGCTGATCTCACTTGCAACCACAAGATGTCTTGGATAGTCGTTTGAAGACTATTGGAGCACTGTGTTGATGATCAGACTACTTTTATGTGTTTTTCTGTTGTGCCAAGCGGTTAGCACTCCGATTTTCGCACAGAATGTTGAAGACTATGTCTCGGTAAGTCCCGAAAGCGACTGGATCGAGGTTCATCAATCCGGGATGGAAAATTTTGAGCTGGCGGCGGATGACGACCGTGTCTACCGGCTGATCGACCAGCAGCGAAAGGTCACGGCGACTGAAGACGAGTATTATTACCGAGACGTAACTACGTTGTTAAGCAGCGACGCTGTGGATGACTATGGTTCCATCACGACGTCATTCAACCCCGCTTACGAAACTGTTGTTCTACACCATGTCCGAATTATTCGTCCATCCGGCGAAATTGTCGATGTGACTCAGCAGGGGGAGATGCAGCTATATCGTGTGGAAACCGACCGAGAGCAGTTGATCTATGATGGCCGGTTGGAGCTCGCCTTTCTGGTGCCGCAGCTAAAGCAGGGCGACACGTTAGACTATGCTTACACTAGCATCGGGCGCAATCCTGCGTTGGGGCCGCATTGGCAGCATTTTACGCGTCACGGATACGGTAGGCCCACTCAAAAACTGCATAAAAGGCTACTGGTCGGCGAAGGCACACCGATATTTATTGAAACACACAATGACGCACCAGAACCAGTCGTTAGGCAATTGGGCGAATTCATTGAATACAGCTGGGAGCAGCAGAATGTTCCCAGCCAAGTTCGCGAGGAGAATGTCCCAGATGGCTTCCGGTCGCTGAAACGTACCACGGCCACGAGCATCGAAAGCTGGAGCGAGGTTGGTGAGTTCTTTGCGCCTCTATATGATCCAACAGAGTTTCAAACACCGCAGATTGAAGCGATCGCGGACGACATCCGCGACGCAAATGTTGGGAACAAAAAGGCACAGCTCCGTGCCGCGTTAAACTATGTCCAAATGGAAGTGCGCTATACGGGGGTTCAGCTCGGAACCGGTGGATATGTTCCACGAAACCCATCACGGGTGCTGTTACGCGGGTTCGGTGATTGCAAAGATATGACTGTTTTGCTGACGTCGATCCTCTATGCGCTGGACATCGAGGCGACTCCGTTTCTAGTCGACATTGATATGCGCGGTGGCATTACCGACGACCGGCCCAGAATAGCGGCATTCGATCATGTGGTTGTGCGTGCTACGGTCGATGGCAAAAGCTATATTCTTGATCCGACCCGTGGCGAGCAGCTGGGCGACCTCGACCACGTCCAGCAAGGCAATTTCGAGAAGGGTGTCATCATTGCCCCCAACAGCCCTGGTATGATCGATGCCGTAATCAAACGACCTAAGTTTTTTGACGATATCGTCGATACGTTTGATTTCACCACGGATTCGAATGTGATCATGTTTACTTCCCAGTCGACCTATTCTGGGAACGCGGCGGACAATGTCTTTGGCTGGGTGAAACAGGATGGTGAATCTGCGGTCGAGAAAAGTTATTTCGACTACTTCAAGAAACTTTACCCGAGCATCGAAATTGTTAGCCCGCTCGAATTTGCCGTCGACAAAGAGAAAGCCATCGTCACTGTCACGACGCACTACAAATTGACAGACCCCTGGGTGCGGGATGAAGATGTTGGGGGGCGTGTCTTCTGGACAAGTCCGGACGACCTTTTGTCTAAGCTCCCAGACCTGAATGACGAGGAACGCGCATCTCCGCTGGCGATAACCCACCCTGTCAGATTTCGTCATCAGATACGTCTCATTACAGATAAATCTTGGGGATATGAGCGCAGGACCGTGACAAAACGGTCGCCGGCGTTCATCGTCAAGATGGTGGCGCGCGGAGTGCCCGGAACGGCCACCAAAACCTATACGTACGTAACCAAGTCTGACCGCATCATGCCGGGTGATTTGCCGCAGGCGCGTAAGGCACTGGAAGAGTTTGACGCCTTCGAATGGACGAGGGTTGAGGTCCCGGACACCAACCCGTTCTGGGCGACCCTTGGCATAGACAGCATGTCAGAACAGGACATTGAAACAGCCATTTCAGTGTATGTTGTGGCGTTGATTTTGGTGCAGCTTCTGGTCGTCAGCTACCGCCCGCAACAACCAAACCAAACCGAGATGAAGCATCAGATTCTCTACCCGGTTTCAACGAGCAAGTTCCTGATTATGTCGCTGGGAACTATGGGGATCTACACCGTCTACTGGTTTTGGCAAAACTGGAGGTGGTTGCGGGATGTTGGCGAACATGACGTTCGACCGTTTTGGCGTGGTTTTGTGTTTTCCAGTCTTTGGAACTTTAGTCTGTTTTCACGCATTGCCAAACAAGACCCTGCTGGAAGTGGGTCCATAGAAAGGCTTGCAATACCGTTGGCCGCTGCGGTCTTGCTCCTTGAGGCGGCTGACCAAGTGTTTCAAAGATCCGAGGATCTGCTTGGATTGTCATTTGTTGTCATGATTTTGTCTGTTCTGGCAGTCGTTCCCATTCAACGCGAGGTGTTGCGGAAGAACGAGGCAAACAGCAAGTGGATCGCGCGTAACTCGAGATTCGGGTGGAAGGCGATCACGGCGCTGATTTTCTGGCTGCCGACTACGGTTCTTGCAGTCATTGGTTCAGTCGCAACCTAGGTGCAGGTGTAGCTGAGATAGCGTGCGGGATATGCCTTGAGTTTGGTTGAAGCTTCTATTGGCCCTTTGCGATTTATTGTAGCAATTGCCAATTGAACATCGACGGGACGCTTGCACTTGCCCTTGTTGGGACCCAATTCGAGCTACCGGGTGTTGCGCCTACATGTATCGCGAACAATCAACTCGATATCACAGGTAACTCGTCGTTGCCCCGATAGCTCACCCGTAATTGAACGACTAAGATGCTCACCGGCGAGGCGGCCGATCTTGCGAGCGGGCAAACGAACGGTGGTTAAGCCGGGTTCCATTTCTTTGGAGCCTTTGAAATCTCCGATTCCAATTATGGATAGGTCTTCGGGAACTCGTAGATTGCAGCGTCTCGCGGCATATAGCACGCCCAAGGCCAAAACATCGTTTCCCCCCAATATGGCCGTTGGACGGTGCGCGCAGTCTAGCATTCTGAACGCCGCATCCTTTGCCTCTGCAATGCTGTACGGACTTTCGATATCCCATTGGGGCGCGATGGAAACGCCCGCTTTTGTCAAAACAGACTGAACACCTGCGCGCCTGTTGCGTGCGCGGTCGTTGTCGCTGGTTCGGGGAAATACGAGGCCAATTTCGCGGTGTCCGAGATCAACAAGATGCTCGGCGGCGAGCACACCCGCCATTGTGTTATCTGCACCTACACAGGAAAGGCGAGAGGCGTCGTTATAGCTCCAGATAGAAATCGCAGGGATGTTCTGACGCTCGATCAGGCTGTAAGTTTCTTCCGAGTGATCATGACCGATGAGAGCAAGCCCATCCACCCGATGCTCCAGAAACTTTCGTAATACTGCGTATTCCTGTTCCAGATCGTACCCGTGTGATGCGATGAGAATGGTAAACCCGTGCTCGCCCACGCTATCGGAAAAAGCTTGGATCACTTCGGCGAAAATGGCGTGGTCGATTGTCGGCACGACCAATCCAATCGTCCCACTTCGAATACCATGCATGGTTTGTGCCGCGCGATTGCGAATATAGCCGAGGTTGCGAACCGCTGCATCGATCCTCTTACGAGTCGCTGGATTGACCTGTTCGGGGTGATTGAAGCTTCGTGAGACGGTCGAGATGGATACCTTGGCACGTCTTGCCACTGCAAAAATATCAACTTTATTCTTAATTTTATCAACCATTTAGGCGCTATTTTCTGCCAGTTTATGAAAACATTTGCATTACTATTTTCATCACCTAACCTGAATAGTCAACTTAGGTCATGGGCATGGATAACCGATAATGGAATTCATCTACTACTTTGGTGACGTATTCACTCCGATCAACTTTGGCCTGCTATTGTTGGGCACTATCGGTGGACTAATCCTGGGTGCAACACCCGGGCTTTCACCGACCATGGCCGTAGCCCTGTTGATCCCATTCACGTTCCAACTTGAGGCAGCACAAGGCCTTATTTTGCTTGGTGCGGCTTACACGTCGACGGTCGCCGGGGGGGCGGTATCTGCGATTTTGCTCAAGATCCCGGGGGCTCCTGCCAACATCGCTACGACGCTTGACGGTCACACAATGGCTTTAAAAGGGGAGGGGGCGAAGGCGTTGCAACTGTCCTTCCTTTCGTCTGCGGTGGGCGGTGTGGTTGGCGTCCTGTTACTGATCTTCCTGACACCGGTATTGGCGCAATGGGCGTTGGCATTTGGACCGAGCCACCTGTTCTGGTTGGCGATCCTGGGTGTCACCGTCATTGGGTCGCTCGATTCAAATTCTGTGGTCAAGGGATTGCTGTCTGGCTGTATCGGGCTTTGGTTGGCCACGATCGGGTTTGACGACATTATGGGCGCGCAGCGGTTTATTTTTCACCCGTCTTTAGGGGGTGGGATTAACATCATTGCGGCGCTCATCGGTCTGTTCGCGATCCCCCAAGTCATCACAATGTTTGCCAAAGGTCGGAAAAACGATGGAGCCGAGGCGATCCAAGTGCAAAAGCACCCGATCAAGAAAGCGATATCTGACTTGCTGCGTTTCAAACGCGCAATGGGCATCGGTACGATTACTGGGTCTATCATTGGATTGATCCCGGGGGTTGGTGGCCAAATCGCTGGTCTGGTCGCCTATGACCAAACAAAAAAATTCAGTGCGGATCGTGATAAGTTTGGCACGGGGCATCCCGAAGGGCTGATCGCGGCAGAATCCGCAAACAACGCTATGGTTGGCCCATCTTTGGTACCGCTTCTTACCCTGTCTATCCCCGGATCCCCTACGGCGGCGGTGCTGTTGGGCGGCTTGCTGATCCACGGGATTTTTCCGGGAACCGACCTTTTTGACAATCACCCTGATGTGGCGTGGACCTTTATCAACTCGATGCTGATCGGGCAAATTCTGATGTGCATCTTTGGGCTTTATGTGGCGGGACTGGCCGCAAGAGTAGCACAGGTACCGCAATCCATGATGGCCGCAATTGTTCTTGGGTTGGCCGTCTTCGGAAGCTATTCCGTACAGTCCAGTATGGGCGATGTCTATGTCATGGCCTCGCTCGGGGTCATGATGTATTTTCTCGAACGGTTTGGGTTCTCAGCTGCGCCACTGGTCCTTGGCCTGATCCTAGGACCCATCGCAGAATCCAACTTTATCCAAGGCAGCATGATCGCAAATGCGACAGATGGCATGGGGCCCTATTTCCTGACCGGCACGCTGAACCTGTTTCTGATCGCGGTGGTGATCGCTTCGATCCTTTACTCTGGATACATGGAACTTAGAACGCGGCGCTATACCTCTAAAGAGGAGATTATGGGATGAGCACAGTTTCCTTACCACGGCTTCAACACATCATCGGCTCAGGCATTGTTGCAGCGGTCGGCGTATACGTCTGCTATATCAGCTACACCCAACAGCCGTCCGAGGCGTTTTTGTTCCCTCGCCTGATCGCTAGCGTTTTTGTGGTTCTGGCACTTTGGACATTTATCAAAGCCTGCTTGGGATGGACAAAAGTAGGCAACGGTATCTCGGCGACCCAGTTTAGGAACCTCGCGCCGGGCCTTGTCGTGACCCTGATCTACATATTCTGGGCCGCCAAAGGTCTGGGATTTTACACAGCGACCACAATCGCATTTTTCATCCTGCTTAGCCTCTATGATCCAGCTCCGCACACGGCGTTGAAATCATGGGTTAAGCGCATCATCACGACGGCCTGCTTCATGGCCGTAATGTACGGTCTCTTCGCAATACTGCTGAAAGTGTACACACCGCGAGAGATATTTTTCTGAACCGCAGCAGCGGCAGAACTCACCTTGGGAGGAACCAAAATGAAGAAACTACTAGCAGGGGCAGCGATTGCCCTGATGAGCCTGACAACAACGGCGTTCGCTGATGGGCACGCCAACTATCCTGAACGGCCGATTATGATGATGGTCAGTTACGGAGCAGGCGGCGCGACCGATTTCCAAGCCCGGATCGTGACCATGACCGCCGGCAATGAAGATGCGTTGGGCATGCCCATCGCAATCTTGAATAAACCCGGCGCTGGTGGCCGCGTTGGGTGGAACTGGCTCGCGGGTCAAGCAGAAGCTGATGGCTATACCCTTGGCGCTTACAACGTCCCTCATTTCATAGCGCAATCCATCAAGGGTGGTGTTGACTATAGCGCGGATTCTTTTGAACCCATCGCAAACTGGGGTGCAGACCCAGCGGTTCTAGTGGTTGGTAAAGACAGCGAATTTAACACGCTTCAAGATGTTATCGACTTTACCAAGGCCAATCCCGGCAAGCTGACAACGTCTGGCGCGGGTCTTTTTGTGGGCCACCACATTGCTGCACTACAGATGGAAAAAGCAGGCGATATGAAGATGGCCTATATCCCCACCAAAGGTGGTGGAGCTGCCGCGATGAAGGCCGTGATTGCAGGTGACGTTATGGCAGGCATCAACAACCTGTCTGACGCTTATCGCGCGGCCCAAGCCGGCAACGTCAAGATCCTTGCCGTCGCAGACTTGGAGCGTAACGAGTTTCTTCCAGACGTGCCGACCATGATGGAAAGCGGATTAGATGTAGACAATGCATCCGTGAATTTCCGCGGAGTGATGGTGCCAAAAGGTACGCCTCAGGGTGTCATCGATAAATTGGCCGCAACAGTGCCAGTGATGTTCGAGAACTCACGCGTTGTTGGCAAAATGAAAGCTGGCGGTTCACCAATGCACATCATGACCCGCGATGAAGTATTGGCCATGTGGGCCGCCCGTGAAGAGACGCTGAAAGAGCTGCTGGCCGGCCTTTAAAACACTCCCATTCAATCCGACCCTCTCCCGATTGGGGGAGGGGGTCACACCCTCGATACCAGGACATATCTCAAATGACACTCCATGATGATCTTGCAGAAGTCGAAGCCGTTGTCGCCAGCGCACGCGGCGCACAGGTTCGTTTCGAGGCGCAAGGCTCTCAGGCCCGTTATGATCGCGCCGCCCAAGCGGCCGCATGGGCGATCATGGAACCGACGCGCAACAGACAACTTGCTGAACTGGCGGTTGAGACAACCGGCCTTGGCAATGTTGCGGATAAGATCACCAAAAATCACCGCAAGACGTTGGGTCTGATGCGCGACATTGCGATTGCCAAAACATACGGCGTGATCAGCGACGATGCAGAAACCGGCATAACCGAAATTGCCCGTCCGATCGGGGTGATAGGCGCCGTTGTGCCGTCGACCAATCCGGCAGCAACCCCCGCCAACAACATCATCAACGCCCTGAAATGCGGTAATGCGATTGTGCTTTCTCCCTCACCAAAAGGTGTGGCCGCCTGCGAGGTTTTGCTGGGCTATATCCATGCCGAATTCGATAAGATCGGTGAAGACCGCGATTTGGTACAGATGGTGCCGGGGAAGGGAAGCAAAGAGAAAACTCAACGATTGCTTGAGATCAGCGATCTGATCGTCGTGACTGGGTCACAAAACAACGTCAAGCGGGCCTACACCTCAGGAACGCCCGCGCTTGCCGTGGGGGCTGGAAATGTCTCGGTGATCGTTGACGAGACATGCGACCTGACCGCAGCTGCCGAAAAAATCACGGCTTCAAAAACCTTTGACAACGCCACATCTTGCTCGTCTGAAAACTCGATTGTCGTTGTGGACGCGATCTATGATGACTTCGTTGCAGCGCTTGCAAAAGCAGGCGGCGCATTGATCAAAGACGAAGCCACAATCGTAAGTAAGCTTTGGCCTGACGGACATCTGAACAGATCCGTTATCGCGCAAGATGCCGACAAGATGTTACACGCATTGGGCATGGAAAATGAGGTGCCAGCGGATACCAAATTCCTTGCCGTCGAAACCAGCGGCATCGGCGAGAGCCATCCATTGTCTGGTGAAAAACTGTCCCGCGTTGCCGCGCTTTACCGCGTGCGTGATTTTAACGATGCCCTTAATATCGTCGGCGATATCATGGCGTTCCAAGGGGCGGGGCATTCCGTCGGCCTGCACTCTGCCGATCCTGATCGCGCTTTGCGCCTCGGCCTGACCCTCCCAACCTGCCGCGTCATCGTCAACCAAGCGCATACCTTTGCCACCGGAGGCTCCTTTACCAACGGAATGCCGTTCTCGCTGTCGATGGGCTGCGGCTCTTGGGGCGGGAACTCGATCGATGACAATGTGCATTGGAAGCATTTCATGCAAACAACCAAGATCATCCGAGAAATACCACCGCGCGAGCCAAAAGTTGAAGACATCTTTGCCGACTATTGGAAAGTCGCCGGTCGATGAAGTTAATTCCCAACACCCCACCGCAAGGTACTGTCCGCGACTGGCTCGATTTGCGCGCGCAAAGCGACTGTGTTGCCTTTGTTTTCACGGATGGCAGCCCGAATTTGACCTGGGCTCAATTGCGCAGCGACGCCCGACAGATTGCACGAACGCTTACAGCTCAAGGGATCGCCAAAGGTGAAAGCATCGCCATTTTACAGCCCAACAGTCGCGAAGGCGTATTGGCGTTTTATGGCGCGGTTTATGGCGGCTTTAGGGCCACGATGATCAACCTCGCCGCTGGCCGCGAGGCGATGGCCTATGCGCTTGATCATTGCGAGGCGCGTGTCGCGATGGTGCACGATAGTGTCGATGAGATATACGAAACGGTCCGACCGCAGCACATGATGCGTCTAACGTCGATTCGTGATGATGAGGGCATTGCGCTGCACGATGTAACGCCGTCTGATCACGCGCTGCTCATGTATACATCTGGCACCACAGGACGGCCCAAAGGCGTGGCTCACACGCAATCCAGCCTGCTGGCTGGGGGGTGGACCACAGCGATCGCCCACAAGCTTACGGATCAGGACCGCGCATTTTGCGTCCTGCCCATCTGCCACATCAACGGGCTTTGCGTGACGGTGATGGGGGCTTTGGTTTCCGGTGGTTCGGTCGCCATGGTCACAAAGTTTTCTGCAAGCCAGTTTTGGCCTCAAATCGGGGACACCAAAGCCACGTGGTTCTCGGTCGTGCCAACCATCATCTCGCACTTACTGCATGGCGATGGCAATCCAGACGCGAAAAGTAAGTCCCGGTTGCGCTTTGGTCGCTCCGCGTCCTCTGCCCTGGCACCTGACGTGCAAACGGCATTTGAAACACGTTTCGGAGTTCCCATTATCGAGACGATGGGACTAACAGAAACCGCCGCGCAAATCCTGTCCAACCCTCTGCCACCCGGCATCCGAAAAATCGGATCCCCCGGCATTGCCTACGGCAACGAGGTCACGATCTTGTCCCCCGAACTCAGCGAATGTGGCCCGGATGTCGAAGGTGAGATTGCCGTCCGGGGACCAAACGTGATGTTGGAATACCTCAAGAACCCCGAGGCGACAGTTGCCACATTCCACGAAGATTGGCTGCGCACCGGTGATCTGGGACGCAAAGATACCGACGGCTATTTGTTTGTTACTGGACGCCTGAAAGAGTTGATTATCAAAGGCGGCGAGAACATCGCACCACGCGAAATCGACGAGGCTTTGTACACCCACAGCGACGTCGTCGAAGCCGCCGCTTTCGCGCGCCCGTGTGCGACCTACGGCGAGCGGGTCGAAGCCGCCGTGCGGGTCTGCGAAGGATCTGCACTAACTGCACAGGATCTACAGGCTATTTGCATCGAAAAGTTGGGCAAGTTCAAAGCCCCTGATCACATTCATTTCCTGTCTGAATTGCCCAAGGGACCGTCTGGAAAGATACAGCGGTTAAAGCTTGCCGAGGTATTGAGCGTATAGTTTTTCCTACGTTGTGCCCTACCTTTTGACTGAGGAAACGATGTCCGCGCCGTCCAGTTTTCCTGGACGATGGTCGGTGGAATTGCTGCACGCAAGCTGACTCGGCAAATTTCTACCGGCTGTTCAGTTCGTAGTATTTGTTGAATTGGCCTTGTTGGTGATGCGTAGCCGATTTGCTCCGTATTCCAGTAGATGATAACAGCGGTGAGCAGATTTATGTGCCTAAGTGCGATCTGTCGTCACCAGCGAGAGCTCGATGTCTACAGATTTTGCGATCCCTGTGGAAAACTGCCACGTCTTACGCCGCCATTGATAAGCTGCGCCACGTTTGGACAGGTAAGGTTACGCGTTCGTAATCGTTCCGATCATCAATAAACGGATGGAACACCTTGTCTGAGGTGGTGGAACACTGCGATGCCGCAGTTAAAGACCAACTTCCTCATAAGATCTCGCATTTCAAATGCTTATGAGGAAGATTGGCTCCGGCGGTGAGGGCGGAGTTAACATATCTTAAGGTGCTGATATTGCTTTGATATTTTTGACGCCTTCGGCGAATGAACAGCGAATGTATGACTATTAAGTCATGACAGTTGGAAGATGATTTGCAAGGTGAAACCTGGAGTTTGATCCTGCTCAGTACGGATTTCCTCTGACCAACTCGAAGGGCGAATTCTGTTGAAAAACTCCTGTTGATTTGAGGTGTCGTCGCTGATTCAATTCCTTTGTTGGTTGGAGGATTTTGCGATGATGGGGCCGAGGCAGGAAGCACAGGCGGCGCTGTTTTATGAGTTCTCGCTGGATGATCACGTTCCGCAAGATCATCTGCTGCGGTCGATTGATCGGTTCGTCGACCTAGATGACATCCGCCAATATCTAGCCGACTTCTACAGCCATACAGGCCGTCCGTCGATTGATCCCGAACTGCTGATCCGCATGCTGTTAGTGAGCTATTGCTTCGGCATCCGGTCTGACCGGCGGTTATGTGAAGAGGTCCATTTGAACCTTGCCTATCGTTGGTTCTGTCGCCTTGATCTGCCCGCCCCTGTGCCCAATCACTCGACATTTTCCAAAAACCGTCACGGCCGCTTTCGGGAGAGCAAACTACTGAGGTATCTGTTCGAGAAGACTGTCGCACGATGCATCACAGATGGCTTGGTGAGCGGCCAACGGCTTGCCGCAGACGCCAGCTTGATTGAAGCCGACGCCAACAAACAAAACTCCACGCCAAAGGAAGATTGGGATCACAATACAATTGATCCAGAGGATGCACCGCGTGCGGTAAAGGAATATCTTGCCGTCTTGGATGACGCTGCTTTTGGCGCAGCGTCCACGGTAGAACCTAAGTTCACATCTCATTCTGACCCATCCAGCCAATGGACGGCTGCGCGCAAAGGGCCAGCATTCTTTAGCTATTCTACCAATTACCTGATCGACACCGACCACAGCGTCATCGTGGGCGTCGAAGGTACCAGATCAATCCGGCAGGCCGAAGTTGGCTCCGTGCGCACCATGTTGGATCGTATCAAAGAACAGCACGATATTGACCCAGAGCGCCTCATCGCAGACAGCGCTTACGGATCAGGGCCAATGCTGGGATGGCTCGTTGGCCGCAACATCAATCCCCATATTCCTGTATTGGACAAAGCGGGTCGGACAGACGGCACATGGAGCCGCACCGACTTCGAATGGGACCCCGAGAACAACCAATATATTTGCCCTGAAGGTGAGCCGCTCAAACAGTTCCGCCGAAACGATTCTGATCCTAATCGTGGCCCCAGCGGCAAGGGTGTCGCCAAGTATCAAGCGCTGAAACACACCTGCCAAGACTGCCCATCAAAGATGAAGTGCTGCCCCAAGGCCGACGCCCGTAAGATCACCCGTGAAGAACATGAAGACGCCCGTCAAGTTGCCCGCGAAATTGCCAAGACCAAACAATACAAAATCTCAATGCGACTGCGGAAGAAGGTAGAGATGCTCTTCGCTCACCTCAAACGCATTCTTGGGCTGGGAGGATTGCGGTTACGCGGACCATGCGGCACAAATGACGAATTCCTACTCGCCGCCACAGCCCAAAACCTCCGCAAATTAGCCAAGATCTTTCCTGCACCGCAGCAAACGTGCAAAGCCTGACAAGAAAGGCGCTCACACCGCCCTCAGAGCCCGACTTTCTGCATTCGCAACACGTTGTTTTTCCACAGAATCGGCGGAAAGGAGACGTTCGCTGCACGATTAGTCAATGTCGGCATTAAGGTTTAACAACGATCAATGTGACGGGATGCCAAGCCCCCGGGGTCGTTTCCACCCAGCCGAATTAAACTGCCGAGTTGGCATGAGCGCATTTCACCCTCGTAGGCGAACGTCGCAGGTGGAAGATCAAGGCTGATTATCCCTGAAAGGCTCATTCGCACATCACCCAAACGCCCCTGAGTTGATCGCAGTCTGTTCTTTTCCTTAGCGCTAGACCTGCTAAGTCTTAGCCAAGGGAGTAGGTCATGTTGTTGCAGGCGTCCAACGTCCAAAAATCGTTCTTATCAGCTGACGGCCCTGTTCGGATATTGCGGGGGGTTGATCTGTCGTTGGCTGGCGGACAGAGCCTCGCGCTTACAGGGGAATCCGGCAGTGGTAAGAGCACCTTGTTGCATATTATTGGCGGCTTGGACGTGCCAGATGATGGTGAAATCCTGATCAATGGCGCAGATATATCGGGGTTGAGTGATACAGGTCGCGCGGCCCTCAGGCGGGGTACCGTCGGGGTCGTATTCCAACAATTCAACCTGATCCCGAGTTTAAATGTCGCGGATAACATTTCCTTTCAGGCGCGGCTTGCAGGGCAGTTTGATGCGAGCTGGGTCGCAGATCTGACGGCGCGGCTGGGATTGAACGAACAATTGGCAAATTACCCAGAGCAACTTTCGGGCGGGCAACAGCAAAGGGTAGCGATTGCCCGCACACTTGCCCCAAGGCCGCAGCTTGTGCTGGCGGATGAGCCAACGGGAAATCTGGATGAGGACACGGCAGCGCAGGTCCTTGATTTGTTGCTGGAATTGGTCTCGGAAACCAAAGCTGGGTTGCTGATGGTGACCCATTCCAGCGCAATGGCCGAGCGGTTGGGGTCACGCATGCATCTGCGCAAAGGCGTGGTCGGGTGATCCGCCCTATTCTATCTGCTTTGATTGGGCACTGGAGACGCAATCCCGTGCAGTTGTTTACTCTCGTTGCGGGGCTGGCGCTGGCGACGGCGCTGTGGTCGGGGGTGCAAGCGATCAACGCCGAGGCACGTGCAAGTTATGACACAGCCGCAACGACTTTGGGTGAGGGGCAGTTCGCACGACTTGTCCCACGTAACGGGCAGCCATTCGGCCAGCAAATATTTGTTGATCTGCGCCGTGCCGGTTGGCGCGTCAGCCCGGTGATCGAGGGGCGTATTAAGGGGGTGCGTGTCATTGGCTTGGACCCTCTCACCGCCCCGGGTGCGATGCTTCCGGTGGAGAGTGCAGATAGTGCCGAGATCAGCGCTTTCCTATCTGATGGCGGGTTGATACGTGCGGCCCCTGATGCCGCAGTTTTGCTGGATGGGTACGGAAACATCCAAGCCGACCCAACCCTCGCACCGATGACGGCGGTGGCAGATGTTGGTCTGGTGCAGACGCTGTTGGCCCGCCCCGAACAGCTTGATGCGCTGATTGTTGATCCGGTGCAGGCTCTACGCCAGCGCCCCCTGGATGATGTGGCTCCGCTGCTTGTTTTGCAATCGGGTCAGGGTGGATCGGACGTGAGCCGGCTGACCGATAGCTTTCACTTGAATTTGACGGCATTCGGCTTGCTGTCCTTCGCCGTCGGTATTTTCATCGTGCACGGCGCAATCGGTCTGGCGTTTGAGCAACGACGGGCGATGGTGCGAACGTTACGTGCTTTGGGTGCGCCCTTGCGGTTATTGATCCTTGTGATGGCAGCCGAACTGTTAGGCTTGGCCGTTATCGCGGGGGTGATTGGCGTGGTGATGGGGTATTTCATTGCCGCTGCATTACTACCGGATGTCGCGGCCACATTGCGTGGTCTTTATGGGGCTGAAGTGGGTGATACATTGCAACTTCGTCCGGTTTGGTGGCTCTCAGGACTGGCAGTTTCATTGGGGGGTACTACGATTGCAGCGGCTGGATCACTTTGGCGGTTGGGCAAAATGCCGTTGCTGGCGGGTGCACAACCGCGTGCATTGGCCATGGCTGCCAGTGGACGGGCCAATGCTCAAGGGCTTATCGCCGCGGCGCTGTTGGCCTTGGCGGCCATCCTTGCCGGAACAGCAAACGGGTTGATGGCCGGTTTCGTTCTATTGGCCGCACTGCTGATCGGAGCCGCGCTGGCCTTGCCCATCGTATTGAGTGTGATCCTGAGCCTGCTGCAACGTCAGGCGCGTGGGGTCATTGCGCAGTGGTTCTGGTCCGACACGCGTCAGCAATTACCGGCAATCTCACTTGCGCTCATGGCGCTGTTGCTCGCGATGGCGGCCAATGTTGGTGTCTCAACGATGGTCAGCAGTTTTCGGCTGACGTTTCAGGGGTTTCTCGATCAGCGGCTCGCGTCTGAACTTTATGTTGCGGTGGACACACCTGCGCAGGCGGCGGCCTTACTCAGGGCAGTCGAGGGTCACGTTGATGCGGTGCTGCCAATCCAATCCGCTGATGTCCGGATCGCGGACCAGCGAACGGAGGTGTACGGCGGTCGAGATCATAGCACCTACCGCGACAACTGGGTGTTCCTGCAAGCGATTGAGACCCCGTGGGATGCGGTCGCCGACGGAGGTGGGATATTGATCAACGAGCAACTGGCGCGCCGTACTGAGCTTTGGGTCGGCGATACTGCTGCGGTCGCTGGCAAGGATTTCCGCGTGGTCGGCGTTTTCGGTGATTATGGCAACCCCATCGGTCAGGCCGTCATAAACGAGGGCGAGTTTGCAGCGCTGTTTCCGCAGGTGAACCCACGTCGGTTTGGGTTGCGAGCGGCGCCGGAGAGTGTCTCTGACATCAGGGCGATAATCCTCGCGGATACGGGTATTTCGGACGCAAATATTATCAATCAGTCGGGGATTAAGGCGTTCTCGCTCGGTATTTTTGACAGGACATTCACCGTCACCGCTGCCCTGAACATATTGACGCTGTCGGTTGCCGGGTTTGCGATTTTGATGAGCTTGCTTACGCTCTCAGCAATGCGTGTGCCGCAACTGGCGCCTGCATGGGCGATGGGACTGACCCGTGCGCAGTTGGGACGGTTGGAGTTGTGGCGCACCTGCCTGTTGGCTGCACTGACGGGGTTGATGGCCTTGCCATTGGGTCTTGGTCTGGCATGGGTGTTGCTTGCTGTGGTTAATGTGGCGGCCTTCGGTTGGCGGCTGCCGATGTTTCTGTTTCCAGCGGACTACGCGCAGTTGGGGGGCTTGGCGCTTTTGGCGGCTGTTTTAGCCGCTTTGTTGCCAGCGATCCGCCTCGCGCGAACACCACCGTCGGCTTTGCTAAAGGTGTTTTCAAATGAGCGCTAGGTGGGGCTTGATAGTCTGGTTGCTGTTGATGCCATTCTGGGCGAACGCGCAGGGCTTTGCCGGATTGGGAACAAGTGACGACGGGTTTGCAGCACCGGTGCGAGGTTACCAGTTTGAATTCCCAAAGGATCACGGCGCACATCCCGATTTTCGGATTGAGTGGTGGTATGTAACAGCGAACCTGACGGGTGCTGATGGAACGCCCTATGGCGTGCAATGGACCCTGTTTCGAACGGCCCTTGCACCTAAGGGTGGAGATGGTTGGTCAACACCTCAGGTCTGGATGGGGCATGCCGCGGTGACAACACCCGATGCACATTTTTCCGAAGAGCGATTGGCGCGGGGTGGGATCGGCCAAGCCGGGGCAGAAGCCGCGCCCTATTCCATCTGGATCGACGAATGGGAAATGGCGGGGCATTTTGATGCCCCAACGTTGACCGCAAGCGGTCCAGAATTTGCCTATGACCTAGCGCTTACGGCAACAGGTCCGATCGTTCTTCATGGAGAGGATGGCTATTCGTTGAAATCCGGTGCCGGTCAGGCCTCGCACTACTATTCTCAACCGTTTTACGAGGTTCAGGGCAGTTTGACATTACCTGAAGGTGACGTGCAGGTGACCGGACATGCCTGGCTGGATCGAGAGTGGTCGTCGCAGCCGCTTGCCGCAGATCAGACAGGCTGGGATTGGGTGTCTTTGTCATTTGATGACGGCTCCAAGCTGATGGGGTTTCAGCTGCGCGGGGATGATGTCTATACATCGGCCACTTGGATCGGCGCAGATGGCGAGGCCACAGCGCTGCCTGCAGGGGCGCTATCCATGGAGCCATTAAGCACGGCAAAAATCGCAGATCGCGATGTGCCGGTTGGTTGGTCCGTCCGCTTACCTGTCTACGGTATCGACGTGCAAATTGATGCGCTGAATCCCGAAGCATGGATGGATGCATCTATCCCCTACTGGGAGGGTCCGGTTCAGGTATCTGGGAGCCATACCGGCGTGGGCTATCTTGAGATGACGGGTTACGCCCCCTGACGCCATGCACGACCAGGTTTGGTAGCGCGGTAATGATGGGATAGAGGTGGGTATGAAGCGTATTGCTGTACGGGCCGGGTTTTTGCGTTCATTGTTGCCAACTTCGGAGACTTCATCCAAACCGCACTTTCGCCGCACCTTGGGTGCGGAGTAGCACTCTTGAAGCGTGAGACAAAGCGGGGGCGCCTCAGGGGGAAACTTAAGGCACGAGTTAAATTGCGCACGGTAGGGACGCGATGGCCGCGTATTTTTCGGCTACACCGGTTTCGTCGCGATTTGTGCTTTTGTTGATCGACCGGTCAGCGTCACTGCTTTCGACGTGTCCCAAAATATCAAAGCGGGTGACCTCGTGAATGTCTCTGTTGTGGATGACGCTGTGATTCACATAGTGGCGCAGGCTGTGAATGCAAAATTTGCGCGGATTGCCGTTTAGTGACAGCCGTAGAGACTTGTGCCAGAAATCATCCAGGGGTTCTCCGATTTTTGCCACTTGTCCCTGTCGTCCATCCCTTGTGCGTTTCTTAGGAAGGATGTTCGGGCACAACAATCTGGTTGGGGAGGCCATGTGGGATGATGCATGGTCGAGCAGCCCAAGTTCAAGCATGTGTGGATGAATAGGGATGATCCGGCTTTTTTCAATTTCTCCACCTTCGCCTTTGATGCTGCGATATGTGTCGGCGCAGATGTGGAAGCAGGGGGTGCCATCAACTGTCGCCACATTTTCTGCCAGGAGCCCTGCAATTTCTGCACGGCGCGCACCGGTATAGGCCAGAATTAGGGGCACCCAGAATTTGGCATTCTTGATCACAGCTTGTCCGGAAACATGGTGACCGCCGGGACTTTGGCACCTTGCCATGCGGAATGGGAAAACACGTGTTTCACTTCTTCAAAGCGGAATACGGAACGACGTTTATGGGCAGGGGTGCTGGCTTTGGTTTTGGGTTTCAGAGGCGGCACGTCTAAATCCGGTATCAAAGAATGCCCCTCAGATTTGGCGCGTTTCAACAGCAATTCCAGGGACTTAAAGTGGCGGGACGTTGTGCTCGCAGTCAGGCCATTCTCAGCGGGTTTGTTGAGGTTTGCACGCGCCATAACCGCTTCAATTGTGAGGTCTGCATCCTTAGCCGAGCGAAGAAAGTTCTTTTGGATCTTGCCTAATGCGTTGCGATAAAGGCTCAGATGGAACTGCTTGATATTGGTAACATCAACCACACCAGTCGCCAGGGAAAACAAGCGCAAATCAGACGCCCGTTGTTTGGCGACATCCTCGCTGAGATCATCGGCCTTTGCCATGCGCCAATACACTTCGGCAATACGCAGATGAATAGCTGGCGCGGCTGGTTGCTTTCGTTTTCTGAGCGATGTCGTGCACATCGCGTAGCATGTGCGTGGTTAGGTTCTCGGCTGACACAGGGGGAGAGATAGCAGGTGATTTGATTGGTTTTGGCTCTGGTTTGTTGGGAATACTGACCGTGGTATGGGAATGGAGAGCTGCAGCTGGTTTGGGGTGTGGCTCTTCTGGCGGCTGGTAGTCCAGCAAATCTTTTGCCTGTTCGTAGCAAACATCCAGCAAGTGCTTCTGAGGAGATCGAACCGCTTCAAACGCGGCGAGTTTTGCCGTGATATGTGCTTCGCGGACCTGGCATTCATGTTCGAGATTATTGAGTAAAGACGTGTCAGATCCGGTCGCCTCGGCGTAATCGACTTCCAGTGATGCGCGACCTCTGGGTGACATGATTGCGTTGCGCCCAAATTCGTAAATGTGCATGGCCGTTTTCAAGTGTGCTTTGGACTAAGTTGGATCGATGGCACGTGTGGGAAATGTCTTTTGAAGGCCGTGTTCCAGCATAGCGTTCAGAACCACCGGATGAAACTCAGCCCGGATTTGATTATCATCACCAATCCGGCCCATCATACGCGCAGAACGAAGATTGCGCTGCATGCTGTGGACTTGGTTGCGCAGCGCAGAGGTCAGATATGTACGCACCAATTCCTCGGGCGAAGGGGGCTGGATGAAAATAAAGCCGTTCGACATCTTTTGGTATTCCGCTCGGATTTGTTGAAGCAGAAAAGGGCTTGGGATTTGTCTTTGCTACTCAACGACACCATTAGCGGGCGTGTTTTATGTGGATAATCTGCAATGCGGCGCCAAAAATAATAGGTACCATTCTTATGGAAAAGACATTGAGCCATGTTTGCCCCGTGCGGTTGGGGGCTGACGGACAGGAGATATAAACGTCACAAGAGATGTATCACTATCTGTGTGTCCTGTTGTGTAACCAAATTCTCATGCACATTTGATTCTGATCGAACCAATTTTATAATTGTGCTTTATATCAAGCCTTAAGAAGAATTTGGCTCCGGCGGTAGGGATCGAACCTACGACCAATTGATTAACAGTCAACTGCTCTACCGCTGAGCTACGCCGGAACACGAGGGGCGATATAGCAAGTGCGATTCAGGGTCGCAAGTGCAATTCGTGTTTTTTTCAGCCGATCCTATGAAAAACTGCGTCGGCGCGGAGCTCGGGTGATGCGGTCACGATTTTGCGGCTGGAAAGGTCGATCAGATGGGCGAAAACATTGCGTTCAGCGGCGGGGATCAGGGCAGGGGGTGTATCTTTGTAAATTGTGCGGGTCAGCGCCAACACGGTCGTGGGACGGTCGTTCGATAAGGTTCCTAAAATCTCAGCCTCTCTGGATTTGCGGCGAGAAATCAGCCAGTTGATACGGGGAGCCGGATCCGAAATTGCTGCACCATGTGCCGGATAGTAAATGCGGTCCGTCCGATCCGCGAGTTTGACACAAGACGCCATAAAGGCTGTCAGGTCGCCGTCCGGAGGGGAGACGAGTGAACTGGCCCAGCCCATGACATGGTCGCCGGTCAGGACAAACCCCTGAGAGGCAAAACTGACGTGGTTTGCGAAATGGCCGGGGGTCCAGATCGTCTCGACCGGTAGGCCGCCTGCGTCGAAGGTTTCGCCGTCTGCGACGCAAATATCTGGCGCGAAACCCGCATCGACGCCTTCGCCGCCTGAGGTTAGCCCCCGAGCGACGAGGTCTTGCATGATGTCACTCCGCCCCGCGGTTGCGTCTCCGAAGGCAATGATTGGTGCGCCCGTCGCCTCGGCTAAGGCGGGGGCGAGCTCTGAGTGGTCAAGGTGGGCATGGGTTACAAGGATGTGCTTCACACGCTCGCCCTTGTGAAGCCCCGCCAGAATTGCATCCAGATGAGATCGGATCGCGGGACCGGGATCGACCACGGCCACATCGCCTTCGCCAAGGATGAAGGTGTTGGTGCCCCAATAGGTCATTGGCGAGGGGTTGGGCGCGATGATCCTGCGCAATCCCGGTTCCAACTCGAGCATTTGTCCCACGGGTGGTCGGTCGGGTGTCGGGTTTTTCTGGGTCATGGTGTGTGGGCTCCTGCGGGTCGTACCTCAGCTATGCTGGTCGGAGGCGGCTTGGCAAGCGTTGCGCTGCGTCTTAGGGTCTGGCCATGTTCCAATCGCTCAAATCCCGCGTGCTCGATTTTGAATGGCTTAAACGGTTTATGCCGCGCAGTCTTTACGGGCGAGCGGCCCTTATCTTGATTGTGCCGGTGGTCACGCTGCAACTGGTGGTCTCGGTCGTTTTTATTCAGCGCCATTTCAATCGTATGACCGTGCAAATGACGTCGGCAGTCGTGTTGGAGCTGGACTATCTGCTGTCTCAGATTAACGCCGCACCGACCACGGGTGCTGCGCAAGAAGCGGTGACCCCCATAGTCGCCCCGCTGGCAATGTGGATCGAACTGCCCGGCGCAGGGGTGCCAGATGCCATGAGGTGGACAGATTTTACAGGATCACGGGTCGAAGATACGCTGCGTGCTGGCCTGCCCAGTTTGACCGGTGTTGACCTTAAGACCGCGCCACAGGGCGTGATTTTGGGGTTTGAAACCGACCACGGTCCAATGCGTGTCGGGTTTTCACGCCAGCGCGTGTCCGCACCCAACCCACACCAGCTTTTGGTGCTAATGGTTGTCACCGGCATTTTAATGACTTTGATTGCCTACATGTTTCTGCGCAACCAACTTCGGCCCATCCGCAGGCTGGCGCGTGCGGCCAACGCGTTTGGCAAGGGGCAGGTTGTGCCTTATCGATTGGCCGGCGCAAGCGAGGTCCGGGCAGCAGGTAAGGCGTTCCTTGACATGCGCTCACGCATAGAGCGCCAGATCGAGCAACGTACGTTGATGCTGTCCGGCGTCAGTCATGATCTGCGAACTCCGCTTACCCGGCTGCGGCTAGGGTTGTCGATGATTGACGATGAAGGTCGCGAGGATCTGGAACGCGACGTAGAGGATATGGAGCGTTTGGTTGATCGCTTCTTGAGTTTTGCGCGATCTGACGCGTTAGAAGACGAACCTGAACCCGTTGACCCGGCAGAGTTGGCGCGCCACGTCGCCGAGAATGCGGCGCGCGGCGGGCAGAAGGTCATTCTAACCGAAATTGCCGAGGTCGGCGAGCGACCGTTGCGACGCGCAGCCCTTGAGCGCGCGCTTGAGAATTTGTTGGGAAACGCTACCCGCTATGGTTCGCGCGCCCAATTATCACTGGTGCTGGGCCGCGGTGATTTGCGCTTTGTGATCGAGGATGACGGGCCGGGCATCGCCCCGGAACTGCGAGAAGAAGCGCTGAAACCATTTGCCCGCCTTGATCAGTCCCGCAATCAGGACAAAGGGTCCGGGGTCGGTTTGGGGTTGGCCATCGCCAGCGACATTGCGCGCGGTCACGGTGGGCATTTGCGTCTTGGCGAAAGTGACCGGCTTGGTGGGTTGAAGGTCGAACTGGTGCTGCCGCAGTAGCGTGACTCGGAAACTGAAAACAATGTCGCAATTGTGCCAGACCGGGTGTGGACAAAACGATCTACTGGGCTTGAACACATTGGAGCAGCAGATGAGTCAAACCGAGAACATCCCCAATATTGACCACTGGCAAGAGCGTGTGGACATGGCCGCAGCGTTTCGGTGGACCGAACGTTTGAACATGCACGAAGGTGTCGCCAACCATTTCAGTCTGGCCGTCAACGATGCGGGGACTCAGTTCCTGATGAACCCCAATCAAAAGCACTTTGCGCGCATTCGTGCCTCTGATCTGCTTTTGCTGGATGCTGATGACCCCAAGACGATGGAGCGACCGGACGCACCCGATCCCACGGCATGGGGCCTGCATGGCGGCGTGCACCGTCATTGCCCACACGCGCGCTGCGTGATGCATGTCCACTCGATCCACGCCACGGTTCTGGCATCTCTGGCGGACAGCAACCTGCCACCCATCGACCAAAACTGCGCCACCTTCTTCAATCGCTATGTGATTGATGATGGCTACGGCGGGTTGGCCTTCGAAGATGAGGGCGCGCGGTGTGCCGGGCTGCTGACCGATCCCAAGGTGAAGGTCATGATCATGGGCAACCACGGCGTGCTTGTGATCGGTGACAGCGTCGCGGACACGTTCAATCGGCTTTATTACTTTGAACGCGCTGCCGAGACTTACGTCCGCGCACTTCAAACTGGTCAACCGCTCCGCGTATTGCCCGACAAGATTGCCGAGAAGACAGCGCAGGAACTTGAGAACTATCCAGATCAGGCCGAACGCCACCTGGACGAGTTGAAGGCAATTCTTGATGAGGGCGGTAGCAACTACGCGACTTAAGATGCGCCGCTAATACTTTGAAGTTATGACGTAAAAGCGCGCGCCGATGTAGTCGACGCGCGCTTGTGATGGTTATGCGGTGACTACTTCGCGCGCTTGCCAAACCACATCCGACTGATCAGGTGATCTTTACGGATGAACTGGTGATAGGCCCATCCTGCCAGATGAAGTGCAATCAAAAGCAGAAGTAGATTTGCAATCAAACCATGTGCTGTGCGCGCGGTGAATGCGTCGAAATTGGCAGGCAAGGGGGTGCCTGATCCACCAAAGGCGATCGGGAACAGCCCAGCTGACATGGCGATGCCAAGACCACTTCCCACCATCGCGAACACCAACAGGTACAATCCCCAATGAGCCGCTTTTGCACCCGAGTTCAACGCAGCGTTCCCTGCGTCTGCATGGGGTGGGGTTTCTTTTGTTAGTCGTGTCACAAGTCGAACGACCATCAGGGTTCCAATCACAATCCCCCAAATCATATGCCCCTTAAGACCAAACATTTTGTCGGGGTCCGAGTTTTCCATGTCGGCAAGTGAAGGCCCTCCGATCAGCAATGCGACAAGGACCATAAAGGCGACGATCCAGTGAATGGACACAAGGAGCGGGTGATAGCGTTTCATGACTTTTCTTTCCGACTTGGCGTGCAGGAAGCTACTGCCGTTGTTCAATATCAAGCAAAATAGTCCAGAATGGCGCGATAATAAACATAACAATCCGGAACATATTGTTATATCAATGTAACATGAACTTTGATGTGAAAAGATCCGATTGGGAACTGCTCCCTTTTTTTCTGGCGCTTTCGCGCGCGGGGAGTCTTAGAGCCGCTGCGGATTTGACCAACACCAGCTACGGGACCGTAAACAGGAACATACGAGCGCTGGAGGCCAGCTATGGTGTACGGTTGTTTCAGCGATCTCAGCGCGGGTTTGTGCTTACTGAATTCGGAGAACAGTTGCTTCCGATCGTTGAAGAGATCGAGTTGGGAGTTGATGCCGCGCGCAGGCGCGTAGAGGGAATGGACAACAGTGAATCCGGCACTGTGCGCTTTTCGGTCACTCCCACACTAGCTTATGATTTGATTGCGCCAATCATCGGAAAATTTCACGCGCTCTACCCGGGGATCGATGTCGACCTGAGCTTAAGCCAGCGGATCGAATCTATCCCGAACAACGAAACTGATGTTTCTCTGCGGGCCGCTGAAACTGTCCAAGACGATGTAATCGCCCGAAAGCTCTTCCGTATGACCCTGGCCGTCTATGCCAGTAAAAAATATGTAGATGAACATGTGGCGCAATCGAGCGGTGGCGGCGAAGGTCTGAATTGGATCGGGTTTGGCAGTCGACAACCTGCACCATTGATGTCCGAGCAATTTCCACAGGCCAGACATCGCCACAACGTTGATGATGGGTATATGCGTGCCTGTTTGTTGAACCAGCATTGTGGCATGTCACCGTTGCCGGTTCTGTTCGAACGAACTTTTCCTAACTTACGTCGAGTACCCGGTACCGGTCTGACCGACGGACCATGGCTTTGGATACTACTGCACTCGGACTTGCAAAAGACGGTACGGGTTCGACGATTTGTCGATTTTCTTGCACAAGAACTTCTGGTGTTAAAACGCATATCGCACGCATGACAGCCGTTTCTGGGTGTGGGAGCGGAAAGTGGTAGGCCGTAGGGGGGGGGCCAAACCAAAGCGTTGTGAGCAATTCACACCATCAACTGATAGAAATCGCCAACCTCAAATGCGTCCAGAATCCAACTGCTTAAATAGCGTATAGAATGCCGATTATCCCGCGTTCACAATCAGTTGGGAATCATGCGATTTCTCACAGCTTTAAGCTTTTCGTACAAACCATCACCTATGATTGTCCGCACAATTTTCCGTAGTGAAAATGAGCCCGATTGGTTGAAATCTTCCGTAACAGGTACGGGCTTCGGCATCGCGTCGCCGAGCCGTTTTAATCCGGCACTACCAAGAGAGGCGTTCACCTCTCTAAGTAATCCAAGGCGCCGACGATTAAAATCCTCGTCTGTGTCTTGATCTTCGACGTCACCGTCAGCTTTTCTTAAGTGGATGAAAAACTCCAGCCCCTGCGGGGGCAAAACTTCGATGATATCAAGATCAATTAAACCAATGTGCCTCAGATCACGTATCATCAATTCAAGACTTGCGCCGAAGACAACGTTGCAATGTACATCTCTATAGGGAGATGGACTGGCGACGTCTGCAACATAAGTGGCGTAAATTGATTTGAGATCTCCTTTAGGCCAAAAGCCATCAGGATTCTCGCGCGGATCAGACATCCCGACGAGGCGTTTTTCTCCAATGTAGTAATTTCCGATGTTGGCGTCGTAGTCGAATATTGTTTCGGGTGTTGGCTGAGTGTGACGATTGTGAAAAGCAGCCAGCCAATCACTTAGTTTTGTCGGGGTTCTGAAGTGGTCAAAACACATTCGGTGGTCGGGAATGGCCATCGAAATTGTGCCGCCTGGTCGCAGCGCTTTTGAACAAGCTTGCAGGAATTTTATTGGGTCGGGCAAATGCTCGAAGTTGTGAGATGATAAAATGTAATCGACTTGCCCTTCAAGGTTTTGAGCGGCAACGGCATCTCCCAAATCCGTCGCGTTAGAGACAATGTCGACGTCCTCGATTAGGTGAAGATCGCACTCAGCTACATTGTGTCGTTCCACCGCGATTTTCTTAAGTTCATCTGTATCGAATATATCCAATACCAGAATGTTATACCCGTCTGACTTGCGAACGATTGGACGATAGAAGGGCGCAATCTCTATGCCCAGGCGGCCTTTGTCTGTGAAGCGCTTCAATTCATCAATGCGAGACATACGGTTCTTTCTTACTGGAGTGGAATCCACTTTGCGTTGAGGTTGGGACGTCAATACCAATCAATAGTTCAGTTTACTATCCGATTAAATGTTCGCTCTGATTTTCGCAAACAATGTGTGGCTCACAACGCGGTGAACGCTCGCATTCTCTTTGCTTGACTGCCAGTGTGGTAGGCCCGGAGGGATTTGAACCCCCAACCATTACTCAATGTAAAAAATTGGTCAAAAATCTAAAATAACTTTATGTTTTCAATTGCTGTAAGTAGTGTCTTCCGTGAAGTAGCCGAGGACCGAAGTGGTGCACAAAGAATTCACAATAGAAAATTACGTCCGCACTTTTCCAGGCTCACTGATCGTGCCCCAGTTTTCGCTTGTGCGGACTGGTAGGCTTCTGAGAGAACCGGAAGTTTTTTTACTGCAAATGCGCGATGGCAAGCTCATGGATTGGTTGCTTCTCTGTGAACGAACACGGGAATATGTGACGCCAAAGTTGACCAAGAAAAGTTCAAAAGACCCTATTGCCGGAATGGGTCGCAGTTTTAGTGATCAGACGATCAAGACGTACGGTAAGCATCTCAAGAAATTTTTGGCGTGGTCTGAGTGGAAGGGATGTGAAGCTGGCGACTATGAGAAATTCAACCCAATGAACCTCGCATCAACTCACGATCCATTGGGACAACGAGGTAGTCTTGAAAGCTTCTTGAAAGACATGTTGTCGCGTGAAGAGTTTACATCACAGAATGCACGGATTATCTCTACGATTGGAGCTGTGGTAAACAGCTACTTACTCTTTCTTGTCGCCTATGGCGTTCGCACGCGTGACTTTGTTCCGTACCATTTTTCTGTTCCGAAAACTTGGGCGGCTCAGACAAAGAAACCCAAACCCACCCAAGACTATCCATATCCTACCGAATTGAAAAAATGGGTGATGTCATCTGATGACGTTCGAATCCAAGCGATACGAGGTCTCGCATGTTTTGGCGGACTTCGTCGATCGGAAATTCTGTCTCAAACACGTGAGACAATACCTTCGCAGTCGAAAGTCAGAATGGTCTCCACTGGTTTCCGAATGGAATTGTGCGTTTTTGGAAAAGGAAGCAAGTGGCGCACAACTACGATACCTTTCTTTTTTTACAAAACCCTTTGGGCGCTAAAGACCAACGAGCGCCAACGTCTTCATTCGTCAATGCTTCACCGAACCGGAAAGGGGCTTCGCCGTCCCAAATCAGACGAGCCACTATTTTTATCAACAAATGCGAGAAATTTTGGGAAAGCACTTTCTGAAATAATTGTCCAAAAGGCCTTCGATGATGTGCCATTCAGCAATTGGAAGCCTCACAGTGCCCGACACGCTTTCGCAGTAAACAGACTTACAGAACTCACGCTGGCGCAGATGAATGGTATCGGGACCGGCCATCTTTCAAAAAAGGAGTTCTTTGAAAGAGCGATCTTAATGGGAACACCGCTGGATACGTTACGTCGTGAACTTGGACACGTTAACCAGGAAACAACAAGCGTATATCTCATGGGGATGCGTGAACGTGTGTTTGATGGCGATGCCATCGAGCTCTTGCGCCGTGATTTACAGGAGTTTTATCGTGGGTGAAGGGGCTCAAGTACACGACTATCTTGTTTACGGCCGCGAAAATCAAAGATCATTAGATTTACGACCGTTCTATTTGGGTAAGCAAGTTGCGACTTCATTGAACGATATGTATTGTCCATTTGTGGGCCAACCCCGACTCTTACGTTCCATCCGTTTTGCTGTTGAAAAATATGCCGATCAATTGGCTCAACCAGACAAAATTGGTATGTACCTGTCCAGCTTTCTCACATTTCTGACTGAGATTGACGCCCATGACGTCGACCTTCACTACATCGATCGAGACGTGCTAAATGCGCACGCCCATTGGCTTACTCGCCGTGGCCTTGGTCAAGGTGGCCGCCAGCAACAACATTCTACGGGTAATCAAATATTCCGTATATTGTATTCGTCTCTCACTGAACATGCACCTGGGCAATTTCCCAATTTAGGAAATTTTGGAACGAAAACAGCAATAGCATACCCAAAAGTTCAGGGGACGAGAGCAGCCCAAACAATCGACAGTTCGAAACATCTGTCTCCCAAAATGCTGGAAAAAGTTGGAGCGTATTGTCTCTCAGTTCTTGATGAGATCGATAATGAAAACACGTTTGTCAATGTCGTTCCCGAATGGGGGGTAGATAAATGCGATAAGCGCCATGTCCTATTCGACTATCTCCAGTACCGATCGGAAAGCTATTTAGACGAAAAAACAGGTGGCAAATGGTTGGAGAAGCGGGCAAATCAATTTCCCTGGAAAACAAAGCCTTACGCATTTGGTAGATCTTCTGGACCACTTGCCTGTGGAGGGAATGCTTCTGAGATGCACATAGCACTCTTTCCGAGCATGGAAGAAATGCTGGCATCACTATGCTTGGTTGCGATTGAAACGGGATTCACTGAAGGAGCAAAACAGATCGGATTGAACTCAATCATACCGAGTGCGAAACGTCCTGGATGCCCGGCTTCTTCTGAATTGGTTCAAATTTTGCCCGGCCAATTTGGTGCGCGACCAAAAACAGGTAGGAGTTACAAGTCACGTGCTGTCACTACATGCAAAGGTGGCGCGTATTGGGCTTTGCGACGTTATCTGAAACGTTCAAAGCGGTTACGCGATATGGGAGAGCAGCGCCTGAAAATTATGAAGCGAGACTTGGCGACACGCAAAGGCTCTAAGACGATATCAGCCAAATCTCTGGAAAGCGACATAGCTACGCTGAATGTCTCACTACACCAAGTTCTAATCTACATGACCGCTCAAAGAGGCAGGCTCATTTCCGCGCAGGATGTCGGCCGATCAAACGTCGCTGAATTCATGGCCAAGGCCCTGCCAGAGACAAACAATAGTTTCTACGACCTTCGACATGCTTATGCACAAAAAATCTTGCAAGAAACCGGAAGTGTTTTCGAAGTTCAAGCTGCGCTTGGCCATGTCAATACCATGACGACGATGGAGTATTTACGCAGTAGAAATATGCGGGAAGATGCATTTGAGGCTGTTACACGAGTTGCCGGAATCGTGTATGATGAAATCGCAAAAGCTTATGAAATCAACATAGATATTGTACGCGCGCGGTTCAAACTTGGGGGGCGCGACCTAACCGACAAGGAACGCGCAATTTTCCCAGTTACTAAGGTAGGCGCGCGCTGTACTGACAGTAAAAACCCTCCAGACCTCATGGACCCAAAAAACACTGCCAAAGGCCCAACTGGATGCACCTCAGGCAACTGTATCCTCTGCCCTTCGAGCCTATGGAACAATAAGGAGATTGGTTTTGATTTCTTGGCTGCCGATGAGATCGCGCGCCTAAGGAGGGACATTAGAATTCAACGCCATGCAGAGAAGCGCATCTGGTTAGAGTATCAATTGGAGGCTTGGTCAGCGCTACTGGGACAGATGCCTGAAGACCAGCAAACAAGGATTGATGAATTGGCTAATCTGGACGCACACAATGGGTGATACGGGTCAGAAATCCATCGGGTCTCTCGAACCTGTCAACGCTCAAAGTTATGCCGCGAGCCAAATTCAATGGGGAGCGACTTGGGAAGAAATAGAAAACGCTCGATCTCTAAGTTATGGATTTCGGATAGCTGATGACTTTTGGGAATTCCCTGCGTCTGAAAATGCGAATGTTCGTTTGTCTTTTAGATCCATTGACTTTGGAAAGCTAACCAAATGGCCAGCGGTAAGCCTCGATTTTGAGGGGTTCAAGCGGCGGGTCAAGCGGATGGTGTGGACATACGTCCACCAAGACCCAACGAAGTCACAGAGGACCATTGTCAATAACTCCAAAACGTTTGTTTCAATGATGAACGCACTTTCAAGTGATACGCGCTTTGCACCGAATGTTGACGATGTTTGCCCCGATTTTTTTCCATTTTTTTCGGGGATTTCACCATCCCAATTCGATCTTTTAGTGCCGGCTGAGAGGTATTTGAGAAATGGTGTTTATCTCATTCGCGCAATTGGTGAGATCACTCAGGATCGGTTCTCGTTCCATCCTGAGAGCTATCAAGAGGTTAGGGGGCGCAAGAGAAAATTGCGAAACCGAGACACGTATAAAGCGATGAATTCAAATAGCCTTGAGGCGTTGAGCGATAAGGCGCTTTCGAAACTCCTCTATGTGTGCCAAGTGTTTGCCGGTTACGTAGATATCGTGGAGCAAGCATGGTGCTGGCACGCCCATCGCGGGGCAGTGTTTGGTGCTACTGAGGTTTCGAACGGAGCCTACTGCGCCAAGGATCATGAAGGTGGTGGGTATCTTGATATCGAACCTGAGAACATTGAAAGCGTAAATCACGCATTTGAAAATGATGTTATTCAGTCAAACTTGGAACGCTGGGTTAGAGGTGGGATAGTTGAGCCCAGTGGGAAGCTATGTGTTCCTATCTTCAATGCAACTGATACCCCTTATACGCACCTATCGGAGCTACAAAATGTCAGGGTTTTGCAAACCACTCTGACACAAATCCGAACCGCTTGTCTTTTCTACTTTACTTTCCTGACAATGATGCGGGCGCAAGAAGTGTATAACCTTAAAGATGATCTTTATGTGCCGACTGACGCCGAATTTGATCTCATCGTGGGAAAGGTTTTCAAGGAGCAAGACGGGATTTACGGGCAGACACGCGATTGGCCTTATCCTCGTATCGCTGCGCCAATTGTTCGATCAGCGCAACGTGCAAAAACTCTCGCGGAGACAATCAACCCGAAAAAGTCTCAACTATTTTTGTTTAGGGCGGAAGAGCCAGGGCGGTTACGCCTTAGGCGTCTTTTGTCTGAGGTCTTTGGTGTTTCCGAGGATATGAATAATCTTCCTCAAAGAATGCGGCCCTCTGCTATAGCGATGGTAGGTCGTGCTTCTCGCGATCTGGAGGCTGCTCGGATCACAGCTGGTCACGATTTAATCGAACAAACTTCCGCCTACTTGAAGTCGAACCTTAACCTTCGTGACCCAAAAGAAGCAGAAATAATCGCTGAGGAAGCCGGAAACGAACATCTGAAAATGGATCGCAGATTTGGCTCTCGGATGCTTAAATCCCTGCCTGAATTGAGCCCAGATAGCGATAAGAACAAGATATTGATGCGCAGCACGTCAATGTTTATCAGGCAGATGGGCTCTATTTCGAACGAAAATCTGGAACTTAGAGAACGGCTGCAGAAATCTATCGACGAGGCTGACTCAGATAATTTTTTAACGGTTCTAAACGCGCTTGGCGAAGATTTTGATACAGTTGCCGAGTTTATTGGTGAGGGAGTGCGCCGAAACGGACCTGGTCGTTATTGCATGGCAAAGCGCGGGGGTGCCAACTTTAAAGGCGCGTGCAGTGAAAGCGAGGGTGAGGTAAATGATACCGGCTGCGTTCCATGGTGTCAGTATAATTTCGAGGAGGTGTTTGGTTTGGAGCAACGCGCGGTTGATGCCGAGCGCCTAATTAGGTTCTTCTATGACCATCTTGACGGGCAGGTGGCTTTCTTCGCGCAGAAAGCAGTCGGCACGCTCAATGAAATTCTCAAAGCGACTTGGAGCTTTGATGGTCCATTGAATCTGTTCAAGACCGACCTTCGCATCAGAACGATAATTCAACAAATCCAAAATGTAGAACCCGATTTTGCTGAAGTGTTGGATCCTTACGCGAGACGGACAATGAAGGAGTATCTTGATGCACAATCTGTTGAGCGCGTATGAGCGAAAGCGAGAGTCGGTTAAGTGCGTACTCGTGAAGTACGAAGGGATAAAGTGTGATGCACAACGCTCGGGTTTGAACTTTAAGGCACCTTCAAAACTGGCTTTCCAACGTGAGGCGGATGTAGGAAAAACTTACATAAATCGCCTTGAGAAGGATGATCCACTATACCTTCGTTTTGAAGCTTTGCGAGAAAAACCCGAGGAGCGTGTGATACGGAAGAACATCGAACAGGAACGGTTGGATGAAATTCGGCGCGTAAAGGCGGATCTCGAGGTTACGACATTAGAGAAACAAAAGCTCTCATCCGAGATATCTTCTCTACAACTGGAACTAAAACGCGTTCGATCACAACTTGAGAAGTATGAGGCTGCTTGGCACGCTAAAGGTCAAGTTGCTCCAAAACTAACGGTTTTTGATGGTGATGACTGTCGAGTTGTTGAGTTGCCAATAAATGACTGAAGTAACAAACAGATTTGCGAAGGAATTTGTGTCTTGGGCGCAGTCTGTCAAGGGCCGGGAAAGTAGTTTTGTTCGCAACGGTTCGCTTTATGTTGCTGGCTTCATGAAAGATGCAAATTGGCCTGCCAGTACGGGTCGGCAGCGATTTAAAGACAATAAGCAATTGCAAAAAGTGCGTGCAAAATGGGAGGAAATGCACTGTGACCTTGACGAAAAACCGATCAAGATGCTCCCTGACGTTGTTCCATCTCGTGAGCTGAAAGAAGCGCAAAAGCGCATTGCTTTTCTTGAGCGAGTTCTCGCTCTGAAAAATGCGCGGATCAAGCAACTTGAACAACACAATGAGCAACATTCCGAAGTTAGAGAATTGATTGCTCTCGGCGGACGGTATCAACTTAAATGGGCTTTGTTGTAGCCTATATCGTCCAAGAGAAGGGATTTGTGGGCCTGGGTCCATCAAGGTCGCGCCAACTCTATGAAGAGTTTGGTTGTGGGCTTGTAGACGCTCTTCTGGAAGGATCGGAGCTAATAGCGAAACTTGTTGGCCGCAAGCGCACCTTTGACATAACGCAAATCGCTGCAGAACACCTTGGGGCTTTGCGCTTTGCCCGAGAACTGGATGAGCTTTGTATCAGCCACTTCTTAACCGTTTCTGAAGCAATGCCAGTCATCCGGGCTCATAAGGCGGTTGTCTCAGGTTCCTTGCGGGAAGATCCATTTGTATTGGGTGCGGTGTTGCCTTGGTCGAAGCTTAAAAAGATCGCACTTCATCTGGGTATCGATTCAAGCGATGTCCGGTTTGTTATGGCGGCTATCGACGAGGAATTTCGACAAATGCGTATTTCCGGTTCGTTGCCACAGCATTCTCAATAACATTGCCGTACATTCTTGCTAACATTACACGGCAAAGCTTCTGATCTCGGTAGAAACAGGCGCAACGGAGCATTGGCCAGAAGCGCGTAGACCTCAAATATCGGAGCGTTTCTGGCCAATGCGGCATATTCCAATTGCTTTGCAATTTTTGCAAGGTTCGCTCCTGTGCTTTTCACACCGAGGGGTGAACTTATTTTCTGGCGCCATCTCAGCCAACACAAGCGGTCCGCAATGTTTGCTTTTGGACCTCAATGCTGCGGTTGTAGTCTGAATTCCCGTCATTCGCTGCAACCGCTAAATCCGTGCCCAGTCTAACTCACGGTCTGCGGACAAAGCACCAATTTGCTGCGGCTGCGCCAATGGCCGCTTTCGGATTTGATCAAAAACGCATAGGCTAAATTATGTAATTAGTAGTTTGGGTACGAACTATTCCAAACGCCACGGCACAGTGACCCCGTCATCCTCAAAATATTCTGGTGCTCTCCAACGAAAAATCGTTTCCGAGTGAGCGTCTAACTCTTTCATCAACGGCGGAATAGCGTTCCTTGAAAAAATAGTCCCATCGCCCACTGGCTGCGACGTAAAGGTCAAATCTAGGAAAAACCCGACGGGATTGATCTTTTTAGGATCCAGCAAAGCGTCCGCCAAATCTGTGTTCTCGAAATTGAAATTTTCAAAAACCTGGTCGGCTTCGGACGCATCCCAACCCGAGATGATGGCATAGGCCTTCGTCAAAAGGATTTCTTGTTCGGTCGCAAAGGCATACTCATTATCCTCGCTAGGTACGCCAATCTCATCAAGCCTATCTAGGATAGCGCGAACAGCTTGATATCTACTCGCTGAGTTAGCGGCGACAAGCATTTGAACCCTTGCCTCACTTGCTTCGCTCAATTCCAACCCAGCATTTAGCTTCCCAAAAGGAGTCGTGCTGCCATCTACAGCCTTGTTGTCACTAGAGAGGCCCATTGCTTTGGGGGTTTCTTCTTGGAAATACTTGTTAACTTGATCGGCGATTGAGGCGGCAGCTGCGACAAACTTAAGAAATTTTACTACGTTGTCGATACGTCCTCCTTTGTTTGCCTTATCAATAATTGCGTCAACTTGTTCTTTTGATGTGCGAAGCCGTGAGTTCACTCTCTTCCACTCCTCATCATGCGATGAGATAAGCCTATCTAGCTCTTCTGAATCAACGATGCTTTGTAATACATAAAATTGATTTGCTCTGCGGAAGCCCAGCATTATGTCCAGCTCAGGCTGACCGGCGAGAATAGCTTTCGCACGGCAGTAATCCGGGAACCTTGCACATTCAGCACTTTCGGCGTTGGCTGTCCCCGTAGGAGCAAGTGTGACTGTAAAACAAGCTAAAGACAGCAAACCCCTCATGATGGCACACCTATCTCACCAAAGTATCGGTCAAGCTCATTGTACGCCTTGGAAACTTCAGTTTGATATTGAAGTAGTACGCCATACGCTTCAGCCAATCTGTTATGCTTTTCGGCGGAATCGTGCGCTGATTTAACATGTTCAACATATTTTCTTTCGTTGACGTTGGGTCTCCCAATTACTTTAGTTGAGCAGGCTGAACCTGATGCATCGTTCCCGCCCGCGGTGAAAACCACTTCGGGTCTGGCCGGCACTCTCAACCAGTTCAGATTCTTCTCTCCAGCTTCAAATGTATCAACAAAAATTTGCACTCGCGAGTTCATGGTTCCAGTTGGAACAAAGTTTTTTCGATCATGATCTAAGTGCTTTTTCTTCTTTGACTCGTTTTCATGTATGGAAAACAAATTGTTTAAGTTAAGTGCGGTATGCCCTGGGCTGATTTCGCTGGAGGCAGCACCTGCCTTTCCCCACACACGAGCTGGATAGCCGAAGCTGATGCATCTGTTGAGATAGTAATTGCCGTCAGCAAGCGTTGCTGTAGAACCGGCTTTTATCGGAAACTCTGCAAGGTGAGTGGCTACATTTGCCTGCTCCTTCAAGTAGCGGGAGCCTTCGGTCGCAATCAGGGCAGCCAGACTATTTGCTTGGTCACCTTTTTTATGGAATTCAAGAAGGTCGCTGTAAAACGTTCTTAGGTGGCCAAGCTGTTCGGGCTTTCCTCCCAAGATCACATGCATTGCGACCTCTGTGATCGCCGAGCCAGCAAGAGCAATAAGGGAAAACCCAGAATAGAACCTCAGTTCATTGCGAAGCCCTTGCAACTTAGCTTGGTGCAGTAGAGTCTTATCCTTTAGAAGACTATACGCTCCTGCTTCGTCGTCACCATCCAGCGCAGACTCAAACACCTTTAAGTCTTCGGCGAAAGCATTGACAATTGATATCAGCTCCCGGTTGAGGCGCCGTTCATTTCCCTCTTCTATCTCTTTTCGAACTTGTGCTGGTAACGCGCTAACACGCTCCAATGTTTCTAAAATCAACATTTCAAGTTGATCCAGTTTTTGATGCACTTCCAAAATTGCTTGATATGACTGGTATGCAAGGCCAGCGGCGGAACTGGAACTGCTAGAAAACATGCTCAAAGCTGAAGCTGCAATAGTGGCGACTTTTGCAACAGCTGCGAGCGTTATAACAAATGCGTTAGCTGGTGTAGAGGATGCTAACACAAGGGTGGAAGCTGCTAAGACGCTAGCGCTGGCCGAGCCTAAGAAATCTCTTCTGTTCATAGTATCGAAATCCTTTTTATAACCAACGACAGCTTGATACTCCGAAATGCGACTTTGTATCTTCTAACCCCATCTTACATTCATGAAGCATATTCTCGCTAGGGGTGAAATATTGGCCAAAAATCATCTCCCTTTGCGATGCTCAGCGCAAAGTGTAACAAGTAAACGACCGTTAACTTGATACACCGCGTGGCTGCTACAGCAGACATTCGCGCATTGTGCAGCATCCGGTACACTGGGCTCACTGCGGACCTCGGATGCGCCGCAGCATCAACCCAATATGGCGTGCGAGGCGAAGCATGGACGGCCCATTGCTGATGCCCAAGAAGCTTCGTATCGCTGCGGCGCAGCTTTCGGATAGCGGACCTTGAGATTTGGGTTAGTGTCATCGGTTTTGGCTTGAGAACCCTTCCGGATTGTGAAGTGACAATGTCTTTGGTGGGGAGCGCAAACGATCTTTACTTGCCAGTTGATTTCTCGTCCGGCAGACTTGCTCAGCGTCAATTCAGGATTCATTGCGGTTTTTGCAAGGCTGCTTTCTTGACTCTTATAATGACCTGAATTTCCACTCGGAGAGATGACTTTGACAAAAACAGCTGTCCTGCTCCTATGCGCAACGTTCTTAGTAATTGGACTGACAATCGGTTCTAGCATCCATAGCGGCGAAATAAGTGAATTTTATGTAGAGTATGGCGGTTTAGTTTTAGTCACTGTGATCACAATTCTCTTGATCGTTGCGGTGATTTTATATGTTGGCGTATCAATTGCCCGTTCCAGGCTACAGTTTTTCTCCGGAGAAGACGACGAACTGTCTGAAGATCAGACAGCAGCAAGCCTGGTCGACTTGTTTAACCCCAAAAGCACTTTTGCAGAAAAAACTAGATTAGAGGTTTTGCGGAAGGTCTCCGTGAGCTTGATCGGCTGGCTGCTGAAGAAGGAAGCAGCGCGCTTATACTTTGGTTTTTCCGCTGCGGTGTTGGGCGGGATGATCGGCGTGGCTACTGTAATGCTGCTAGCTGAACAGAATAGAAAACTTGAGCGTCAAAACGAGAGAATACTATTGCAAACAGACGCCAATATTGCGCAAACAATTTTGCTTGAAGGGGTGCGAAGAGCTTCCGCCAACGAGGAATTCTTAGAGCTACTAAGCGAAATCAATTCAGCGGCAAGCAGCGAACTTGAAGAATGCACAAGTCACCGTAACGCATACGACGACGCTGCTAGAGATCAACCTTGCTGGATGAATGACGGCATTAGAGGTGATCAGCGAAGATATGTCTTCTTAACTCCCGAACTAAACGCACGCATAGATCAGTTCGCGAGGCGGAGTGAGCCCTACATGGTTGCGTTGCCTCAATCTCGAACAATAGACTTTGATCTACCGCTTCGAGGACAATTTCGCTTTGTTTTTTTAAGCCCAGAACGAGGTCAATTGTTTGAAGCACTTATCCAGAACGACGTGCGTATTCGTAGTGGTGACTATTCCTTCGCTCAATTGGATGGAAGTGATCTAAGTGGTGCCTACGTAACAGGAGCCAACTTATCGAGTGCGAGCCTTATCGAGGCGCAGTTGCATCGAGCGATATTCGCAAGCGTTGACTTTTCTTTGGCTGACCTCACTGGTGCTTATGTAGGCGAGGCTTACGTGCACGACTCGAGTTTCGCCGGTGGTCTTCTTACGGAGGCCAACTTTCATGGCTCAACTATTGGTCTAGGGCGCTTCAAAGGTGCCGATATGCGCAGGGTCAATTTCTCCTATTCTGATATTGGCGAAAGTGACTTTGCTGAAGCTCAGCTAGATGATGCAAGCTTTAGCGGAGTGCATTTTCTTTTGACTGACTTTTCTGATGCCTCGGTTGAGGCCACTGACTGGTCTGATGCGTGGGCGTGGTCAGACGAAGCTCCAATCGGCCTTCAGTCTCCGCCGCCGCTTTATCTATGCAACCCAGAAGTAAGGCTGAATACCGAGACCCCCGATTTGAAAGATTGTGACCTGCTCCCCTGAAACGTCCGGTGTTTTTGGTTAGCCTGTTCTTCAAGAGGGAGACAGAAGATGAAGAGAAGCCGTTTCAGCGAAGAACAGATCATTGGGATTTTGAAAGAGCATCAAGCGGGACTTGGCGCGAAGAAACTGTGTCGCAAGCACGGCGTTAGCGATGCGACGTTTTACAAATGGCGGTCCAAGTATGGCGGGATGGAGGTTTCCGACGCGAAGAAGCTAAAGGCGCTTGAAGCCGAGAACGCTAAGCTGAAGAAGCTTTTGGCTGAACAGATGATGGACGTATCGACGCTCAAGGAGATGTTGGGAAAAAACTTTTGAGGCCCGGTGCGCGACGCAGAGCTGCGAACTGGGCCATGACAGAGAAACGGTACAACCAGAAGCGCGCCTGTGCGTTAGCTGGGATTGATCCGCGTGTTTATCGCCGAACATCCAAGCGACCAACAGATACCGATTTACGCGGTCGGCTAAAGGAGCTGTCTTCAGAACGGCGGCGCTTTGGATATCGTAGATTGCACATCCTGCTGAAACGCGAGGGATGGCAAGTGAATTGGAAGAAGCTGTACCGGATCTACCGCGAGGAAGGGTTAACCGTTCGTAAACGGGGCGGTCGCAAGCGCGCAGTGGGCACAAGGACACCGATGGCGATCCCGCAGGGGTCCAACCAACGCTGGTCGCTCGACTTCGTGTCGGACAGTCTGTCTTGTGGTCGTCGTTTCCGCATTCTCAACGTGATCGACGACTTCAGTCGAGAGTGTCTGGCGGCTGTGGTCGATACGTCTTTGTCAGGCGAGAGGGTTGCCCGTGAGCTGGACCGGATCGCCGAAATGCGTGGATACCCCTGCATGGTGGTCAGCGACAATGGAACTGAACTGACCTCAAATGCGATCCTGAAGTGGCAGGAAGACCGCAAGGTTGACTGGCATTACATTGCACCCGGCAAGCCCATGCAAAATGGATTTGTCGAAAGCTTCAACGGGCGCATGCGGGATGAATGTTTGAATGAGCATCTGTTCGACAGCCTCCGCCATGCCCATGATCTAATTGCGGCATGGCGCATCGACTTTAACCAACACCGCCCACATTCCAGCCTCGCTGGCATGACACCAACCGAATATGCTAACCAGTCGATCAAGGACCAAAACCTGAACAGAGCTAACCTAAATTAGCGGACTCAATGGGGAGCAGGTCACACTTGTTGTGCCAAATCGGATTCCATGCAGTCGTGAAAATGGACGACATGCAGTGCGTCATTGGAATACGCACCTTATGTGCCACATTCGCTCTCAAGTCAGACCTTAGTGCAATTAAGGATGCCTTCGATGTTCTTTTCAGGTTGCCAACGACCGCTTTAGAGAAAGATCTCCAACGACTTCGCGCCAGCAGCGATTGACGGCTTCCCGCCCGCCTAACAGCACCGTGTCACTTCCCAATAGCGGGACGATTGGTGTCTCAATCACCTGACTTTGAAGACCTATCTGAAGCCGCTCGCTCGACTTCCCCGACAAACTCTGTGAGTGAAATGCCCAGTTCACGGCAGATTGCATCCATCACGGTCAGGGTGGGCTGTCTCCGACAGGTTTCCAAGAACGAGATGTAGCTTGTGGATAGATCCGTGCGGAACGCGAGTTCCTCCTGCGACAGGTTTGCCGCTTTCCGTTTTTCGCGAAGTGTCCGTGCATAGGCTGCCATCAAGGCTTGGTTTTTCCGTTCCATCCTAACTCTGCCAGGGAACGGCGCGAATAACTCTAATGTCTATAGTAACAGTTTACTATAGTCACAAAACTGAAACTGGAATTTTGAAGCGAAAGTGCGATCCGGGACCGCTGGCGCGACCCTCATTCATCCGAGAGAGCACAAACTGACAAAGGAATTTTGTTTGGTGGATGCAAAGCTGCACATAATTACACTGCTTGGATTCAAGGGGGGTGCCGGACGGACCACGAGTGCTGCGGCACTGGCATATGGGCTAGCATCACTCGGATATCATGTCGCCCTGATCGACGCCGGACACGCGGTTCCTTTGCAAGAACGCGTTTTATCTGAAAGCCGTGGGCGTGGGGCACCGCCGGAAGAAAGCTTGCTTTTCAAGTGGGCCGACTGCTTGCCACCAGATGCCATTTTAGACGGTCACAATCAGTACATCCGTGCGACGACGACAGCATACCTTGGGGCAGTAATTGACCAACTTAGGTTGGAGGGTTGGGATTACGCCATTATCGACACGCCAGCCCATCAAACTGCTGCTGTATTTGAGGCTGCCGGACAATCTTCGCTTTTGATTGTCCCGGCCCGGACATCCTCCGACGCCATTGTCGTTCGAGAAGCGTTGCCTGCCGAATTCATGGATAGGCACCACACTCTGAGATGTCTTGTGGCAGGGACAGATCGACCGAGTGACGTTCGTAATGCATTCGCGCCGCTGACGGTACTGCGGACGGAATTGCCCCATGATACCGCATCCACCAGTGTCGTTCCCATATCGGCCTCAAGCGGTGAATGGCAAATATGTTGCTCGCGCCTCGCCCGCGAAGTCGCCGAGTTGGCGGCACCGCGCGAGCAGATAAATTTCCCCACGCAAGTAGGGCTTTTTGCAACATGAACGTAGAGCGTGGTCAGTTGAAGGTGGTTCGCGGCGTCGTAACCGCTTGGAAAGAGCAATTGCATTCAGTCCACGTAGACCGATCCTCTGGGTATGGAAAAATCAACAAGACTCCTGAGCTGTGGTTGCGCGATGCAACGGGGCGAGAGCGTCAGTTTCAGGGGGATTTGTCTGACGCCGCGCAGCCGGGGCATGATGTCGCCGTCGTTATCCGTCGAAGTAACGCAAAACCAATTGCCTTTGCCAACATGACGACCGGGATTGTTCATGAGGGCCGTGACCTGACCGTTCAAACATCTGTTCAGGCGCGTTTGTTGGATACATTCGCGTTCAGTCTGCTCTGTGCTTTACCGGGGCTTTTCCCGTGGTTCGCAATCCTCGACGCGATAGGGCTTGGTGACAGCGCGTTCTCGGCTCCAGCACTACAAATCTACGTCGTGGTCTTGGTCGCAGGTGTCTATGCCGGGCTAACGATCTGGTCTAAAGGTTATGCAGAGCGCACAGAAAAGCTTCGATCCGAGATGGACCGTTTGATTGCGCGGACTGAACCGGCCATAGATGACAGACCAATCCAATGAGCAAAGAAAGCAAATTCCTCTCGCGTATCTTGCGCCACGAGCCAGAACTGGTCGGGTTAAGTCTTGGCCTCGGCGGGTGGGTGCTAGTGGACGACCTCCTGCGGGGCATAAAACGAACTGGCCGCACCCTCAAACGCGAAGAACTGGACCGCATTGTTGCTGAAAGTGACAAGCGCCGGTTCACCCTATCCGAAGACGGCCGCCGCATCCGCGCAGCCCAAGGGCATTCTGTTGATATTGATCTTGAGTTGCCGGAAGCTGTGCCGCCGAAGATGCTTTATCACGGTACGGCAAGCGCCAATCTTGATGCAATCTGGGCGGAGGGCTTGCTTCCCGGTCGACGTCGTCACGTACACCTGTCACCGGACGTGGAAACCGCCATCAAAGTCGGTACACGCCACGGTCGCCCTGTTGTTCTGACCGTCGCAACCGGCCGTATGCAGTCAGATGGCAAGGCATTCTGGCAAGCTGACAACGGTGTCTGGCTTACCAATGCCGTGGCTCCTGAATACCTCGGATTTGCCTGATGGTTTGGCAGCTTATCCAAAACGGCAAAGTGATTTGTCAGCATGACTTGAAACGCATGTGTGTGATCGAAGCCTTCGAACGCGGGTTTGTTCAGCGACCTAGCCGTCGCGATTTTGTAGATGATGAACCGATGCCAGACCTAATGTTCGAACCTGGGGTTACAATTGAGCGTCGGTCCGGTTAGCTGACTGGTAAACGCAATGCGCGATTCAAATATTGATCTCAACCTTAATTTCTTTCTTGGACAGAATCAGGGCTGTCACAGGCCGACCTAGCGGCGAGAATCGGTAAGCCGCCCACCTTCGTGGGCAAGTATGAGCTAGGTGAAAAGCGGCTGGAAACGATTGAGCTGATAATAATTTTGCGTGAGCTAAATTCAGAATTCAACACCTTGTGGATTTGTACAAACGCTCATCTGCCAAAAGAGCTTTAGGTAAAACATGACAGGTATATGTGGTTAAACAGTCTTTTTCGTCACATTAAGTAGCTTCCAAAACCGCGCCGAACATTGGTTTAAGCCCAGATATGTATTTTACTACAATAGCTTAGGTGTTTTCAAACACACTTGCTTTTTTGCCTAAAACCAGCCCATCAATAGTTTACTAGGGGTAATTGGGCCGGCAAATCTGATGATTGCATCAAGTCATGTAAACAAGCGCGAGCTAATTAAGGCGCAGCTTCGAACACGTGGAATTTCATTGAGCCAAATTGGAAGAGAGCTCGGCTTGAAGCCGTCAACGGTCTCATCTGTCTTGGCCGGAGCCCGTTCGCTCAAAGTCGAGCAAGCAATCGCTTCCGCGCTGAATACCAAGCCCGAACTTATATGGCCTGAGAGGTATCCAAAAATGAGGTAGAAAAAAGAAAAACCGCCTTAAGCACAGCAATGCTTCGGCGGCTTCCTTTGTTAGTTATCGATGTGGCGTCGACAGCTAACTGTCTTCAATAACCCGAGCAATGTCAAGGCGGCTGTGTCCGTCAACGATTGCGCTCGTCCTTAAAGGAGTTGGCATGCTTACAAGTATACAGCGACGGGCCCGTCTGATCTTACAGGGCCGCCTAAACAACACCGAAATTTCAGAGCTTACAAACAGTTCGCGCAACACCGTCCGAGAATGGCGAAAGAGAATAGGGGAACTGCAGATAACTTTAGAGGATATTGTAGACCTCGACGACCTAGACATCCGTAAGATAGTCACACCCGGAGCCTTCAAGAGAGCGCATAAGTTTGAGAGTCCTGATTGGGAACAGGTCCTATTTGAACGAAGCGAGCGTGGCGTAAAGGGTAAAACACTTTATCGCGAATATATCGCAAAGGTGCCAGAACACTCCCGTGCTATGTCGCGGACAACATTCTATCGCACTATTCGCAAACACGCTGCGGACAAAAAAGTCACGATAGCGTTCGATTACGAGCCCGGCGAAATGTTACAAGTCGACTTCGTGGGGCGGAAAAAAGCCAAGCAACCTATCCTAGTCGATGAAAAAGGTATGGAGCGGGACTACGAAATCTTCTGCGCGGTCAGTGCAAAAAGTCGCAGAATGTATGTTGTTGCCATTGAGAGCCAAGCAAAGCTACCTGTATTGGCCGCTTTCGTTTCAATGCTTGAATTTTTTGATGGTGTTCCAGTGTTGGTCACAATCGACAACTTCAAGGCGGCAGTTGCCATACCGCGATCTTCAAAATGCGACGCAAGGTTGACGCCTGAATTCCAAGAATTGGCTGATCACTACAGGTTTGGACTTAAAGCAGTGCGGGTCAGAAAACCAAAATACAAAGCAATCGTAGAAAACGGCGTTGGCATCACACAGGACGATATTTTGGCCCCACTCCGAAATAGGCGGTTTCTTTCTCTGGCGGAACTAAACCAAGCAATTACCGAGTTGCTAGCGGAGGTAAATAGTCGCCCATTGTCAGTTCAGCCCTATAAAAGTCGAGATGAATTATTTAGCACTGAGGACTGGCTCGGCTTTCAGCCAATGCCTTCACATCCGTTTGAACCGGGTCGATGGATTCTGAAGGTTAGAGCTGGCTTAGACTATCATGTGTTGGCTGAGGGAACACGATACTCACTGCCCTTTCGTCTAGCAAACGAGCTCACAAATATAAAACTCACACCGACGACAGTTCACATTTCCCACGGTGGTCGCACAGTTGCGACACACCTTCGGCAGGATAATGCGCGGCGCAAGATAACAAACCCAAAGCATATGCCCGTTGCGCATCGACATGCAGCAATGACGCGCCTCACCGGTATGAAGAATTGTGTCCGTGAGATAGGTTCTTCAGCTGAAAAGCTGATTGATATGCACTTTCGAACAGGAAGGAGCCCAGCGAAGACGGCAAAAAACGCAATTAGACTCAGTGCCCTGACAGATCAATATCCAACCGAACGAGTTGCGGCAGCCTGCGACAGAGCCATTACGGTAGGAAAACCTTCCGCTAAGACTGTCGAAAACATTCTGGCATCCGGTTTAGACACCATGAGTGATGAGTCTTTAGATCCTCCCGAGCTGCCGGAACCGCAAGAGAATGTTCGCGGTGCGTCGTACTACGCATCGCTGCTGCAATTCCAGCTGGGAGGTAAAGGGGATGTCTAATGCCCAGATTTTTGAAATATTGCATGCCTTGCGTCTACCCGGTTTCCGCGAGGAGCTAGAGCATCAATTGCAGCATCCAAAGTATTCGGAGATGCCAATACAGGACAGGATCCTGCGTATGTTGCAGGCAGAGACTGAAAGGCGATACAACAATAAAATTGACCGCCTGATGAAGGCAGCGCGCTTCAAGTACCAAGCAGAGCCGGAGGAAGTAAACTACCGAAACGACCGTAATCTTGACAAGTCTGAGATGCTCGCACTGTTGAAATGTGACTGGATCAGAAGGCGCCAAAATATCCTTCTTTCCGGCGCTTCAGGCACTGGTAAGACATGGCTCGCTTGCGCACTGGGTGTCTCGGCCGTGAGGAACGAGATGGGTGTACGATATGTTCGTGCCAGCCGCCTCGTGGAAGAGGTTATGTATGCGCGCCTCGACGGTAGCATCGCAAAATTCAGAGCCAAAATATCTCGATTGGAACTGCTGATTATTGATGATTTCGCTCTGAGCCCGATGAAAAAACAGGAGCTAAATGATCTCTTTGAGATTATTGAAGACCGCGCAGTGCAAAGCTCTACGATTGTGATCGCACAGCGATCTCCACAGGAATGGTATGATTACATCGGTGACCCATTGCTGGCGGATGCGTTCATGGACCGTGTTCGAAGCAACGCCCATGTTCTTTTGTTGGAAGGCAAATCCATGCGATGACATTAGAGCGCGCGTTCCTATTAAGATCGCGCGCTCAATCAGTTGAGGCTGCACAGCTCAATCTGATGGGGTTTTGCAACAAAACCTTTCTCGTGGTCACACCCTTGCTGAACCTGATGATATTCTCGAAAACACGCGCAAACGGCTTGGGCTTGTCGAGGATTTACCTGCGTCGATTATGGATGATGCCGTCAAGCTGGGAATTGCGGTCCGCCTTGGCCCTTTTGTACAACCTGCGGGGGCGGCATGGATGGAAGCTGAAACAACCCTGAAATTGCGAAAGATGGCTGGATCGGAACCGTGCTCAAACCTGGAGTTTGTTGCTCCTGATCTGTCGTCGATTGTAGCAGTCGTCGAAGAATATTTGAGTGAACTGCGTTTTGGATTGACAAGGATGCAGATAGAGGCGGTGTATGCCGCACACAAGCATCGATTTATGTGTTTAGGAGGATATGCCGGATCCGGCAAAACTACTGTCCTTGAGGCTGTTTGCGCCACCATGGAGACGCTTGGCCGAAACCCCATTATCATTACACTTAGTGGTCGTGCAGCACAGCGGGCTACTGAGGCTACTGGACGAAAAGCTATTACGATTGCACGATTTCTTATGGATGGAATGCCATTGGGTGCCCGAGATTTGCTCGTCATAGATGAAGCCTCAATGGTTGCTCTCCCCGATATTTGGCGTATTTTGCAAAAAATCGGGGATTCGAGCCTAATTATGTGTGGTGATCCAGCTCAACTTCCACCGATAAGCTTTGGACTCGTCTTCTCTGTTCTGATTGACTTGGACGATATTCCTTCAGTCTTGCTTGATCGCGTAATGCGCCAAGATGAGACAACAGGTATCCCTGCAATTGCCGAAGGAATTCGTCATGGTACTATTTCTATGCTCCCAGCTTATAAGGGTGTGCAGGCTGGTGTCAGCTTTATCCAAAGCGATCCCTCTGACGTGATCGCGATTTTGGAAAACATCAGAACCGATGCGGACGTAGCAGGCCTTGGACGCGGAGATCTCCAAATAATCGGCGCAGTAAAGGCCGGTGCTGCTGGCGTGAATACAATAAATCGCCATTTCCACGAAGGCGCACTTTCCCACGGCTGCAAAGCATGGCCGCACCATCGACATGTTTGCGTAGGCGAGCCATTCATTTTCAAAAAAAATGACACTAATCGTGGTTTAACGAATGGCTCAATGGGGTACTTTGAGGGCGTCGAGGGGAACTCGATCTTGGTCGAGGTCGATGGCCGCGCAGATAAATTGCGTATAAGTGATTGGAGTAATGTCGATCTGGCGCACGCCATAACAGTGCACAAGAGCCAAGGATCCCAATGGGACGTGGTTGTTATTCCGATTTTCGATAGCTTTGTCCTTGACCGATCGCTCGTTTACACGGCACTCACGAGGTCAAGAACCCAAACTATTTTCGTAGGGAAGTGGAGTGCACTTCAAACGGCGGTTGAAGCAGAATCAAAGGCGAGGGATCGCAAAATCGGATTCCCGCTTTGGTTGAATCTTGCCGGGAAAAGTGATTTTTTTGAACTCCTTAGATGAAAGGGAAACCTCATATCTTGCCAAGCCTTGCCAATATTCTTGTGTAGTACTAAGTACGCCAAGCGTGGGAGTGTAGCTCAGTTGGTTAGAGCTGTCCGCTCATAACGGATCGGTCGGGGGTTCAAGTCCCTCCTCTCCCACCACAAAGAACTGGCGTATGGTAGTCTTTACATAGTAAGTTGAGTTTTTGTTTGCATTTAGGGATCGCATTCGACCTGGACTCCAAATGACGCAATCCAAGGCCCCCACGTCTCTCTCGTGGATCCAAGAATGTTGAGGGAGTTTGGATCCCTGCGCAGCCATTCCTCCAAGAGCGCCAATCGCAAATTCTCATATGCGTCATTCCAAAATTCTTGTTGTGTTTCAAATGGATGGGAATTGGGTGTTTCGTATCCGTCCGGTCAGCCTGCGTCGTGATCGTTTTGTGCCTTCCAGACCCACGGCATGAGTTCATCGATGCGGTTGATCTTGTGATCCGGCAGCCGCTGCAGCACCCATGTGAGCCAGGCTTCGGGATCGACGTTGTTCATCTTGGCTGTTTCGATGACGGTGTAAGCGATGGCGGCATCCGCCGCCCATCGGATAGCGTGATGTCGACGCGTTGCGCTGAAACCCGGACATCCGGCGCAGGCGGCGCAAGCGGAGACAATGCCTCAGCCTCAATCTCAACCGGCAGAAATGCCGCCTCTGTCTCTGCGCAACCATCATCGGTGGCAGCCGGTGTAAACCGGGGATCGCGAAGCCATTTGTGGATCAGATTGGTGTTCATCGAATACCGGCGTGCCACCTGCGCGACCGATACGCCCGGTGCCCGTGCCTGAGTACAGATCGAACGCTTCTCCTCATCCGACCAAAACCGCTTCTTCTGACCCTTCTTCCCAGCCATAGAGTGCCCCATGATGTCCACTATCGATGGTGGACACTATCAGAACTCTCGATCAGCCGGCAGAGCAGGCACACCGGACGGATACGGTGTTTCGAATTTGCCTGAGCAGCCTTCGGGAAATTCTTTTTGGGCGAGTTCGAGACGCCACCCACCGAACGCGTCTTCTCTAAGAAACAAGGCTTTGAGATTGCTTGGTTGAATGACATTGAACGCCTCAGTGCCTGTGCTCGCCACATGTAGAAAAAGTATCTGAAGCAACTCAAGGCCGCTCGGTGGGTTTTCAGCGGCTTTCTTAAGCATTGCAGGGAGATGGTTTTTGAGGCGGGTTGATTGCTCAATGGCATCGGAATACTCATTTGTTTTTTCTACTTTGTTTTGTGCATGCATAGTTTTTTCCAATTCCTTTTGGATCGCCGAATCCAGATTTGATACCCCGCCATTTGCAGCGGATAATCAGGAACTGGGGTCACTTAAAAATTTCGGAAATAGAAAAATGGAGATTTCAAGTATTCTACCGTTTATACTCCTTCTATGGTCGAAAATTGCACCAAGAACGGATGCCATTAGTTGCCTCTGGTCGTGTTTCCGGAATACCAAGTATCCAAGTAGACGCATTTCTATTTCAGGGTTTGCCAAAGCTGTCCGGCCAAAATGCTGCACCGAAACGTTCTAAACCGATCTTTGAGGCACCCACTCACGCCGCAACTGGCCTCCCGATGCATGAAATGAGAACCGCAATCCGCGAGCGCAAAAGAAGAATTGCGCATGGGTTGTTCACTCTATCACCACAATTCAACTTTACCGCGTTGAATCATAGACTTGATCCGTGCCATGAATGCTTAGCTGTATTAGGCTGCATCTTTCGAAGAAATGCCGTGTTTGCTGGAGGAACTATGATCAAGCCGCAAGGCTACAGAATGTCATTCTCAACGGGCGGCCTGTTTCTCAACGAAAGCGTAGAGTTGGCGCGTTTACACCTGCCGGGGGAGCCTTGGGTGGAAACGCAAGCACGTGCCTTCGATGAGGGAACCACGCATCTACCCAAGGATGCATCCAATACTCGAACAATTCGCGAGATCAAAAACAGGATTGAGACGTTTTCTGAGGATGAACTGGCGTACTTTGTGGGGGCTGCTGATCGAGCTGATCAACAGGCTTTGCTGTGGATCGCTTGTTGTCGAGCTTATCGGTTCGTTCGCGAATTTGCGGTCGAGGTCATCCAAGATAGGTTTCTCTCTTACCAGTTAGACCTGCCGCTGGAGAGTTTTGATGTGTTTTTCGACGCTAAAGCGGAATGGAATGACGATTTGGCTGGTTTGAGCATGTCCACCAGACTTAAACTCCGTCAGATCCTGTTTCGCATGATGCGTGAGGCAGACATTTTGACTGCTGACAACCAAATCCAAACATCTCTTCTTTCTACTAAGCTGACGGCCATGATTGAGGCCACCAACATAGCCGAGTTAGCGTATTTTCCCGGCCTCTCGCCGGAAGAGGTTTGACTATGAATAAGTCAATCAGCCGCAAAGAGCGGCTTGAACATGTCCTACAAGTTGTCACGAGCGAACGCTTCCTAAAGAAGCAGGGCCTTGGCAACGAGGTGCCGTTTTTCGTCTGCGACTATGCACCCACTGACGGGTTAACGATTAACGAAGACCGCGAGGACATCGTTAAGAGAGCAAGCCACTCAGGCGTGACCATCCTTGATTTGAACCTCTATGATCTGTGCCTCGCTCTCCTGAAGGAACGCGGGATCCTTGAGCGGGTTTTTGAGATGGAAGCAGACGGAGATAAATCCGAGCTAAAAGAGTTGCTTCAAAACGTTCTGGATCCTTCCGAGCATCTCATTCCCAAGATTGCGGACGCATTGCGCTCAAACGAACACGACGTGATTTTCCTGTCGGGCGTCGGGGAGATTTACCCTTACATCCGGTCCCACAATGTCCTGAACAACCTTCAAAGCACGGCCAAGCAGGCCCCAACTGTGATGTTCTTTCCCGGCACGTATACGCACGCGCTGACAACCGGCGCGTCGCTGGACCTATTTGGCCTCCTGCATGACGACAAGTACTACCGTGCTTTCAACCTTATGAGCTACGAGGTCTAAACCCGATGACCACTTTGATGCGAGATATTTTCCTAAAGCCAGTCGACCGCCCGATTGATGGGGTGATCAAAGCCGATGACGAAGCCAGCCTTCGCATTGAGCTCGATGAATATGTGATCACGACCGAGATAGGTGCGCGCCTCGAACGCTTTCTGGATGCCTACAACAACTATCAGACAGCCAATGGTGTTTGGATTTCCGGATTTTTTGGCTCGGGTAAATCACACCTTTTGAAGATGCTCGCGCTCTTGCTGGAAAACGATCCCGTTGACGGAAAAGCACCTCTCACCATTTTTGAGGAAAAACTGGTCGGTGAACCAATGCTTGCAGGAGCCCTGCGCAAAGCGGTCGCGATCCCATCAAAATCCATCCTCTTCAACATCGACCAAAAGGCCGACGTTATCTCCAAGAGCGATGTTGATGCGCTACTTTCGGTGTTCCAGAAGGTCTTTGATGAAGCATGCGGCTATTTTGGCAAGCAACCTTACATCGCACAGTTTGAACGCGATCTCGATGAGCGCGGACAATTGGAAGCCTTCAGAACCGCCTATGAAGCCGAGGCGAACATTCCGTGGGAACGCGGCCGCGAGCAGGCAGCTCTCGAGGGGCGTAACATTGCATCCGCTTTTGCCTCGGTCACAGGCAGCAATGCCGAAGATGCTAAAGATATTCTGAAAAATTACCGCACGGACACGCGTGTTTCTATTGAAGACTTCGCCAAAAAGGTGAAGGAGTGGATCGACCGCCAGGGACCGAAGTTTCGCCTGAATTTTTTTGTTGACGAAGTGGGTCAGTACATTGCCGACAACGTCAAACTTATGACCAATCTTCAAACCATTGCTGAAAGCCTTAACACCAAGTGTAAGGGCCAGGCATGGGTGATTGTGACCTCCCAACAGGACATGGAAGCCATAATCGGAGACAACCAAACGTTTCAGAGCCAAGATTTCTCCAAAATCATGGCGCGGTTCAATATCCGCATGCCTCTTAACTCAGCAGATGTTGCTGAGGTTATCCAGCGACGCCTCCTTGCCAAAACCGATGCCGGCTCAATCACTCTGGGGAATCTTCATGACCGTGAAGAGAACAATCTCAAGACTTTGTTTGATTTCACCGACGGTTCCATCAAGCTAAAAAACTTTCAGGACAAAGACCACTTCATCGCCAGTTATCCGTTCCCTGGTTATCAGTATGATCTGTTTCAAATGGCGATACGTGGCTTGTCGCAACACAATGCCTTTGAAGGCAAACATAGCTCGGTCGGTGAGCGCTCCATGCTCGGCGTTTTTCAGGAAGTGTCAAAAACACTCATTGATCAGCCTGTTCGTGGATTAGCAACGTTTGAAATGATGTTTGAGGGCATTCGTACAGCCCTAACGTCGGCAGCACAAAGCTCCATCTTGATAGCTGAAAGCAATCTGGGTGACCCATTTGCGGTGCGTGTATTGAAGGCGCTATTCCTTGTTAAATACGTCAAGGAATTCAAACCAACTGTGCGCAATATCAGTATTTTGATGCTGTCAGATTTCAACGCAGATCAAACTGTGTTGCGGCGCGACATTGAGGCCGCGCTTTCAGAACTTGAGCGCAACACCTACATCCAGCGCAACGGTGAAGTTTACGAGTTCCTGACCAACGAAGAAAAAGACGTCGAAGACGAGATTAAGTCGGTGGACATTGATCCGGCAGAGCTGTCAGCAGAACTCGAGGCGCTGGTCTTTGACTCCACCCTGCGCCATCGAAAGATCAAGCACGGCGCGATAGGGCATGAGTATGCCTTCAGCCGCATGCTTGATGGTCATATCCTCGGGCGCACGTACGAGCTGGCAATCAATGTGATTAGCCCGTTTAACGATGAAGTTGATAGCCCCGAAGCCATCCGCATGCGCAGTATGGGCAGCGACGAACTTGTCGTGCACATGCCCTCCGATGTGCGCTTCATTCGAGATCTGACTCTCTTCAAGCAAACAGATAAGTTTGTGCGCCAGGCGCGTACTGGATCACCACAGCCAGGTCGAGATCGTATTGTCGCCGAAAAGGGCGATCAAAACCGTCGCCGACGCAAAGATATTGAAATGCGTTTGGGCAAGCTGATGAGCGAAGCGCGCATGTTTGTCCGTGGGGATGAGTTGGAAATTCGCGGGGAAGACCCTCAGGAGAGAATTACCAAAGCGTTCCAAACCCTGGTCGACAAAATCTATGTGAACCTGGGCATGCTGCGCGGTGTTGTCTATTCCGAAGTGGATCTAAAAAAAGCTGCCCGATCTGAAAACAGTCTGTTTGGTCAGGAAGGCTCAGGCCTTGGCGAAGCTGAGCAGGAAATCTTGAACTTTGTGCAGTCCCAAGCGCGCAATGGCGTGAAGGTTTCTGCCAAGTATCTCAAGGACCGGTTTTCTTCCAAACCCTATGGCTGGCCAGAGATTGCAGTGTTTTGCGTTGCTGCAAGTTTGGTTGGCAAAGGCAAAGTGGAAGTGCGCTCTGACGGCGCGGTCAAAGAAGGAGACGCTTTGGTCAGTGGATTGCAAAACAACCGCCTGATCGAGAACCTTCTCTTTACCCCTCAGACAGAGTTCACTTCAGCACAATTGCGCAAAGCCAAAGATCTTTACAAAGAGCTCTTTGATGCGCCCGCTGATGGCTCTGATGCACGCTCCTTGGGCGCAGAATGGTCAACCAGTGTGGCGGCGATGGTTGATGATATCAAAAACCTCACACAGCGTGAAGCCCAGTATCCGTTCACCAAGTCCCTGAAGCCTCTCCAGGCAAAACTGCAAGCAATGGCTGACAAGCCGGCAGGTTGGTTCATCACGGAAGTGGTGGCGCAGGAAGATGAACTTCTAAATGACAAAGAAGATCTGCTGGATAAAATCCGCAGTTTCATGGGTGGAAGCCAACGTGCCATTTTCGATGACGTACAACAGTTCCTGGCATCTCAGCTTTCCAACATCGAGTATGTTGATGCGGATGCGGCCAAACAGCTTCGCGATGTCATTGAGGATCCAAGCTGTTTTAAAGGATCGATGGTTCAAAACCTGAAGTCTGACTTCTACGCGCTGAAGGACAAGGTTGAGTTGCAACTGCTGAAAGAGCGTAAAGCTGTTCAAAATGCCGTTGCCGATATCGAGGCCAAAGTCCTGGGGCTTTCTGAATACGCGGACTTGCCCGATGAGGCCAAAGCTCAGTTGAGCGGTGCCATTGCTTCTCGCAAGGCTGGCCTCGACAACATCACCTTGATCCCGGCCTTGCGTGATCGCAAGAACAGCATTCAGAGTGACCTTTTTACCGACATGCTGATGTTGATCGAGCGCCTCAAACCGGCGCCTGTCGAACCAGTACCGCAGGACAAACCGGATGACCGCGACGATACGACACCTCCAGAGGAGACACCTCCAGAAACGCCCCCTAAGGAGGCTCCCCCAAAAATCGTCAAGGCCAGCGAGGTTCATGTTGATTTCAATGAGCCGTACCTGGCTGATGAAACGGACGTAGATCGCTATATAGAAGAGCTCAAAAAATCCCTCATCGCTGAGATCCGCGATGGCAAGAAGGTGGTCGTCTAATGGATACCAATGCGCTTAAGAAGTTCGCTCAGGCGGCACGAAACCTTCTGATCGATCAGGTGTCCTCGCGTCTTGATCGCGTAATTGCCGACAGCAGCATGGAGCGGCGTGAACACCCTCAGGCGATCAAATACCTTGAAAACGCCATTCGCAAGGATGGGCAGCAGCAAGTCATCGAGCAGGTCGCTTATACTTGGTTCAACCGGTTTACGGCCCTGCGGTTCATGGATGCCAATGACTACACTCAGGTGCGTGTTGTCTCCCCCGCAGATGGTGCCACACGGCCAGAGCTTCTGGCGGAAGCGGCGGCGGGCAACCTGCCGGATGGTGCGCCAGATCGCATTTTGGAGCTGCTCGATGGGCGTATTCCATCCAATGATGGCCAGTCCGAGGCCTATCGCATGTTGCTGGTGCATGAGTGCAATCGCCTCCACACTCCCTTGCCGTTTATGTTCGAGGCGATTGACGACCATTCCGAACTGCTGATGCCGGATGATCTGCTGTCCAGCAGTTCCATCCTGACTGAAACCCGCGCCGTGATGACCACAGAGGCATGTCAGGACGTCGAGATCATCGGCTGGCTCTATCAGTTCTATATCTCGGAGAAGAAGGATCAGGTCTTTGCGGGCCTCAAGAAGAACCAGAAGATCACGGCCGAGAACATCCCCGCCGCGACGCAGCTGTTCACCCCGCACTGGATCGTGCGCTATCTGGTGGAGAACTCTCTGGGGCGGCTTTGGCTGCTGAACAATCCGCAGAGCGGGCTGGCGACCAAGATGGATTATTACATCGCGCCCGAAGAGCCCGAGACGGACTTCCTGAAAATCACCAAGCCGGAAGAGATCCGCATCTGCGATCCCGCCGCAGGCTCGGGGCACATGCTGACCTATGCCTTTGACCTGCTCTACGCCATCTACGAGGAAGAGGGATATGACCAGACAGAGATCCCCGCGCTGATCCTGACGCACAACCTGACCGGGTTGGAGATTGACGACCGAGCAGGCGCGCTGGCCGCCTTTGCGTTGGCGATGAAGGCCGCGAGCAAGCTGGGTAGGCGGCGGTTTTTGCGGATGGAGGCAAAGCCCGACATCTGCGTGTTGCAGAACGTGGTCTTTACCGAGGCCGAGATGCAGGATGTGGCCGCCGTTGTGGGCAAGGATCTGTTCACCGATGAGTTGCGCGAGACGTTGGGCCAATTCGCGCAGGCCAAGAACTTCGGCTCGCTGATCGTGCCGAAACTGCGCGACCCGGCAGAGACCCTACGGGTGGTCGAAGCGCGGGATTTCGGCTCCGACCTGCTGCTGAAGGACGTGCAGGCGCGCGTTGTGGCCGTGCTGCGCATGGCCGAGGCGCTGTCGCCGAACTATCATGTGGTGGTGGCTAACCCGCCGTATATGGGCAAGAAGGGGATGAACGGCGAACTTCAAAGCTTTGTAAATGAACAATTCCCCAACGAAAAAGGGGATCTCTTTGCGGCGTTTACTCAGCGTTCCGCCTTGCTTTCGCTATCTGATGGCCGGGTTGGCATCATGTGCCCCAGCGTGTGGATGTACCTTTCTTCCTACGAACACCTACGGAACCGTATGGTCTCAGAGTATTCGCTCCGAACGCTGGTCGAACTGCCTCTGTCTGCGTTCAAGGGCGCAACAGTACAAATTTGCGCATTTGTTTTCTTGAAGTGTCGATCACAGGACGCAGAGGCTAAGTTTGTGAAGCTTACAGACTTCCGTGGAGGCGACCCTGAAATGTCCGCACTCACATGCAAGGTAGCAAAAAGGAAAGACACGTCCTACCTTTACTCGAAAAAGCTCTCTGACTTCCTCGTAATTCCTGGCGCTCCATTCGCTTATTGGCTTAGTGCCGGAATACAAGAAATTTATCGTCAAGAACATCCTATCGGTGAGAAAGTTGTGGCCCGTCAGGGGCTGCGCACGGGTGATAATGATCGCTTTATTCGTAGTCATTGGGAAGTTGCAGAACAAGATTTAGCCCTGAATTCCCCATCGGTTGACGAACTATGGCAAACAAGTCTCAAGTGGGTGCCGATGAACCGGGGCGGAGCATTCCGCAGGTGGTATGGAAATGTAGAGGATGTGATTAGGTTTGACCGTAACACGCGAAATGTTCTGAAAGGCATGGGAAACAAACTTCCCTCTGAGCCTTTGTATTTCAAAGAAATGGTGTCTTGGTCAGACATTACCTCTGCTACAAATTCTTTTCGCTTGTATCCAACGGGCTTTATCTTTGATGGAAACGGACATGCGGCGTTTCCAGAGAACCGGCAAGAAGCACAGGTTCTAATTTCCTACCTGAACTCAAATTTAGTGAACAAGATTACGAAGCTCCTCTCTCCGGGGCTCCATTTTGACGTCGGCTACTTTCGACAGATGCCTTATCCCACAGATGTTTTTGAAAGCAAGCACAGCGACAGGTTGGGTTCTTTGGGACACGATCTAATTTGCATCGCTCGCTCAGACTGGGACGCCTACGAAACCTCTTGGGACTTCACCACGTTCCCGCTGCTCTCGCCGGACCATCGCGGCGAGACGCTGGCGGAGAGCTATGCAACGCTCCGCGCCCATTGGCAGTCCATGACGGACGAAATGAAGGCCCTCGAGGAAGAGAACAACCGCATCTTCATCGACGCTTACGGTTTGCAAGACGAGCTGACCCCCGAGGTGCCGCTCAATGAGATCACCCTGACCTGCAACCCCGCCTATCGCTATGGCATCAAGAACGACGCCGAGGCCAACGAGACCCGCCTGCGCGCCGACACAATGGCCGAGTTCCTTAGCTACGCTGTGGGCTGCATGTTCGGCCGCTACAGCCTTGACGCCCCCGGCCTGATCCTCGCCAATCAGGGCGAGACGCTGGAAGACTACCTTGGACGCGTTCCAAACCCGAGCTTCATTCCAGATGACGACAACGTTATCCCCGTGCTGGATGCTGACTGGTTCACCGACGATATCGTAGCGCGATTCCGCAAGTTCCTGCGGGTGACATTTGGTGATGAGTGCTTCCAGGACAATCTGCGCTATGTCGAAGACAGCCTTGGCAAGGATCTTCGGAAATACTTCACCAAGGATTTCTACACCGACCACGTCAAACGCTACAAAAAACGTCCGATCTACTGGATGTTCTCCAGCCCCAAAGGCACGTTCAACGCCCTGATCTACATGCACCGCTATCGCAGCGATACGGTGTCGGTTGTGCTGAATGACTACTTGCGGGAATTCATCAGCAAGCTTGAAGCTGAACGCTCCCGTTTGGAGAAACTCTCCGATGATCCAACCGCTACTCAAGGGCAACGGTCAAAGGCGCTTAAAGACGTCGCCAAGATCGCCAAGCAGATCGACGAGTTGACGGACTGGGAACGTGATGTTGTCTTCCCACTTGCTCAACAGCAGATCCAGATCGATCTGGATGATGGCGTAAAGGCGAACTATCCGAAGTTTGGCCCGGCTCTAAAAAAGATCCCAGGGTTGTCATGAGAGGGCTGAGCTGATGAGTGATCGGGTTGCCGCATCTCTGTCCCGCATGTTCGAGGAGGAACGGCTGGTCTTCTGGTATGACGCGGATCGTGACATGCGAGAGACCTTTGAGGCGCTGGTTCTGGAAGGCGTAGAGAAGGTTGAGATCGACAACAATGAATTCGGTCTCAAATACCGCATTCTGCGCCAAGAGCCGGATCAAAAATTCCTGATCTATAAACATGGTCCAGAGCCAAAGATGCAAGACAACTGGTTGTTGGATGTGCAGCTGGCGACCGCTGTGTTCAAAGCGGATCAGGCAGCCATCTGGGTGCAGGAGCTTGGGATCCCCACGCAATATGATGCGGCAGTGCGCGATCATATGGAATTCTATCGCTCGCAAAAACGATTGGACCGCCTGAAGAAATTTGAAGCAGACAAACCTTCGGCGGGTGTGTCAGAAATTCGTCGCAAGATGTTGGCTGTGTGTGTTGGCGCCGATGGAGATCTCGATACTGTCGTCGAGGCGTTGCTGGAGGATCTTGCGCAAGGAAAAGACGCACATCTGCGTCTAATCGAGCGCTCTGGCTTGACTGAGTTCCTTTGGAAACAGATTGCAAATGCATATGGCTATCAGGCGGATGATCCGGATTTTGAGGATTTCGCCATCGCCTTGTTCCAGTCTGCCTATCATCGCGCACTTGGTGATGCCGGGCAGCTCAATGCTGAAGCACTCCTGACATTCCGGCGCTGGAAGAACAGCCGTCACAATGGAGAGGCGTTTGAAGTCTTGTCGGCGCGTTATCAAGACATCCTGAACGTCCCCGAAGATCTGGAGGAGCGAGACGCCAGAACAGTCGTTGCAATCGATCATTTTGAGGAGATTGATCGCCATGTGATCCGCTCACTTGTGACCGCGATGTCAGAACAAACTGTCAGCAGTGCAGATGTCCTGAATTGGGTGCGTGAACGCCGTCAAAGCCACTGGTATCCGCGGTACAAGCATATCTATCAAGCCATTGCCTGTGCTACAGAATTCCAACAAGCGCTATCAAGCGCAAACCTTGGCATGACCAGCGCAGCCGATGGTCTGAAGCGCTATATCGGCAGTTGGTACAAGTTGGACCAGTTCTACCGCAAGTTCATCTACCACATGCAAGCGAGTGCGCAGCCGTCTCTGCTCTCAAGCCTCTACGACAATATTGAAAACCGCTACAGCAACAGCTTCGTTCTGAAGGTCAATGACCTCTGGCAGGATCAGATCGCCGGACTCGCAGAGTGGCAATTCCCAGGTTACGAGCGGCAGCAGGACTTTTATCTCAATCAGGCCGCTGAGTATCGCCGGCGGGATCAAAAGGTCGTTGTGATCATCTCTGACGCGTTGCGCTATGAAGTGGCTGAGGAATGCTTGCGGGAAATTCGCAAACTGAACCGGTTTGACGCGGACCTCAAACCAATGATCAGCGCCTTGCCCAGCTATACACAGCTCGGAATGGCGTCACTCCTGCCCAACAAGTCTCTCGAAATTCTTGAAAAAGGCAGCGAAGTCACTTCGTTTGGTCAGTCGACCGCAGGAACGGCGAACCGTGCCAAAATCTTGGCCAACGGGCGTGACGGAGACCACACCAAGGCAATGAAAGCCGAAGACTTCATGAATTTAAAGGGAGCTGAAGGGAAAGAGCTCTTCCGGGACAATCATGTCGTTTACATCTACCACAATCGGATTGATGCCGTTGGGGACAAGCTGCAAACAGAAGACCGCCTGCCTGAAGCGACTGAAGATGCCGTCGCCGATCTAATCAAGATGGTCCAAAAACTGACGTCAGCGAATTTCTCAAACATCATGATCACCGCAGACCATGGTTTCCTGTATCAGCACAGGCCGCTGGATGAGAGCAGCTTCTCAGTTGCAGAACCAGCTGGGGAAGAGGTTCTCGTTAAGAACCGCAGGTTTGTCGTTGGGCGCGGCCTTAAAGAAGCGGCCGGTCTGAAGCTTTGGAAAGCAGATCAGCTGGGGCTGCGTGGAAATCTGGATGTTTCCATTCCAAACTCAGTCAATCGACTTCGTGTTAAAGGATCAGGGGCACGCTTTGTGCATGGAGGCGCCAGCTTGCAAGAGATCGTTGTGCCGGTGTTACGGGTTGGCAAACAGCGTGAGGCAGATGTCAGCAAAGTCGATGTTCAGATTGTTGTGGCCGGTAAAAGCCTGATTTCCTCAGGCCAAACAGCGGTCATGCTTTACCAGATCCAACCTGTTTCTGAGAAACAACACGCCCGTCAGTTGACGGCTGGTATTTATGCTTCCGATGAAGAGTTGATTTCAGATTTGCATGACGTGACATTTGACTTCAGCTCTGAGAACGCACGGGAGCGGGAAATGCCTTTGAAATTCCTGCTGTCTCGCGCAGCGGATGAATATAATAATCAGGACGTCTTCCTGAAACTTAAAGAACAGATTGGCAAAACCAGCCACTCTGAAGAAATTGCCAGCCATCGGTTCCAACTGAAACGTGGCATCAAAACTGACTTTGACTTCTAAAGGGCGAACACATGACTGCGCTTGATGACAAGATTAATGAAAAGTTCGCTGGCTTTGTGGTTCGCAAGGACCTCGTCAAGGCGGTCAAAGGCAACGCCATTGTGCCTGGGTATGTGCTTGAATATCTTCTTGGCCAGTATTGCGCGACCGATGATGAAGCCTCTATTGCCACCGGAATTGAAACGGTCAAGGAGATCTTGCGGAAGCACTACGTGCACCGCAATCAGGCAGGCCTGGTGCAATCAGAAATCAAGGAGCGCGGGCGCTTCAAAGTGATTGATCGGGTGATGGTGTCACTCAATGAGAAAACCGATGCTTATGAAGCCGTCTTCGAAAACCTCTCGATCAAGAATGTCGCCATCGATTCAGGCACGATTAAAGCACACCCCAAACTGTTGGTAACCGGTGTTTGGTGCATCAGCGATGTTAGCTACGAGTTTGCCGAAAAGGCAGGCGTGTCTCCCTGGACCGTAGATACCTTAAAGCCTATCCAGGTCGCGGGCGTTGACTTTGAAATGTTCAAAGAGGCGAGGGGCGAGTTCACCACGGATGAGTGGATAGACGTCTTGATGCAAAGCGTCGGCTTCAATCCCGAAGAATTTGGAACCCGCAGCAAACTGCTCCAACTCATGCGCCTCATTCCATTCGTCGAGCGTAACTACAATCTGATTGAGCTTGGCCCCAAGGGGACGGGCAAATCCCACATTTACTCGGAGTTCTCACCGCATGGCCAACTGATTTCAGGGGGTGAGGTGACGGTTCCCAAGCTCTTTGTGAATAACAGCAACGGCAAGATCGGGCTTGTGGGCTACTGGGACGTGGTCGCCTTTGATGAATTCGCCGGTCGCACCAAGAAGCCCCAAAAGGCATTGGTCGACATTATGAAAAACTATATGGCGAACAAAAGCTTCTCCCGCGGTGTATCGACGATGGGAGCTGAGGCCAGTTTCGCGTTTGTGGGTAACACGGCCCACAACGTCCCATATATGCTCAAGAACTCTGACCTCTTTGAAGAGTTGCCGGCAGAGTTCCATGACTCAGCCTTTATTGACCGGATCCATTCCTACCTTCCCGGCTGGGAAGTGGAAGTTATTCGCTCAGAACTCTTCTCCGACGGGTATGGGTTTATCGTCGACTATATCGCCGAAATCCTACGCCATTTGCGCAACGATGACTTTGCATTGGTTTATCAAGACGCGGGCTTCAAACTCGGCAGCCAAATCTCGACACGTGACAGGGACGCGATAAACAAGACCATGTCCGGCTATCTCAAGCTCTTGTTTCCCAATGGGGGTGCGACAGAAGTAGAGATCGAAGGGTTACTCACTCTGGCAATTGAAAGCCGTAAGCGCGTCAAAGATCAGTTGAAGCGTATCGACAGCACGTACCCGGCAACGGATTTTCATTTTGTACGGCCGAACGGAGAGAAGCGCAGCGTTACGACACTGGAAGAAGATCAGTATCCGAAATTCTACAACCGCAATCTTATTCACGATGATGCTGCCGAAGAAGACGAGCCGCTGATTGATATGGAGGACGCAGCTGGCACAGTCGCGACGACGTCAGGCGAAACGTCTGCATCTGAAAAACCTGCCAAAGAACCTACCGAAATGCAGGCGCGCGAAGGGCACATTGTCGTGAAGGAGAATCGGAAAGGGGTGTCTTTCGAAAAAATATTCGGTCCCTGGATTAATGGTGCGAGCAAAATCACTATCACAGATCCCTATATCCGTAAGTTCCACCAGGCACGAATTCTGATGGAGTTCCTCGAACTGGTGATCCGCCAAAAGAACCCGGAGGATCATGTCAGCGTCGAGTTGATCACAGCCCCAAATGAAGGGGAGATTTCCAAGCAACGTGAGTTTCTGGACGAAATTTCTGGATCCTGCGCAGAAGGTGGCATCGATTTCACCTGGAGATTTGATGAAGCTGGCACAGCGCATGCCCGCCACATTATCACAGATACGGGCTGGAAAATTTCACTCGATCGTGGCTTGGATATATTCCAGTATTATGGAAACAGCGCGTTCAGTCTTGCAGGAAGGTTTCAGGAGCATAGAGCGGTGAAGCAGTTCGAAGTGACGTATTTGAGGCTGGATTCTCTTTAGAGATAAGCGTTTATATTCGTGATTTGATTTATTCGGGACGGTGGCGGAATTCTCTAATCATCGACAATGAAGCCGCAGCAAAACGCCCATGTTAGGTGCTACAATTGCACTGTTCGCGTAGAATTGTTGGGGTTGCATACATTGAAACTATAGAGGAGGCGCAGAACCAAGCGAACGCAGGGCTCTGGACTTACAATAACGAACCACCAAGCATGTGCATTGGCGGCATGACACCCGCGACGAATTTGAAAACAGCCGCGCGAATTCTGCGGATGGATCCCGCCAAAATGGGGGATTACCCAATGTTCAGGGGCATGAGTAAGTGACATCAAGCTCTTTAAAGCTGGAACTTGTGACAATCGAGAAACTCCACCCAGGGTACTTGGGCACGATAGGTCCGAGCATACGGATTGTTCTTTAGTTTCTCTTAATACTCGCGCCTTCGACCATTCGGCGGCAACAGTTTGAGACACAAGTTTTCGAATACATAAGCGGCTTCTGTTCGTCGTCTATCTCGTTAGTTGGAAAGCAGGGAAAATCTAAACGATGAAAAATCAGGGAGCAGTTCAGCCGCAAAAGAACTTCTGCAAGAGCTGACAGGTTTCAAGCTTCAGATTCCTCTAATAAGGCTTTTTCGAGCTTAGAAAGAATGACTGAGGAGTATTCCACGGAGAAAATGTCATCTTCTAATAGGCGAAATGGTCCATCCAGAACTGGTGCCAGAGGCAACTCACTTTCGGGCGCAAGTGAAACGAGTGCATAAGCCAGCATCTGTGCGGTTCCATCAGAAAACTTTGCCGGATCGATTTCAGTCAACCGTCTTCCACGATCCGACAGAGTTAGCAACTCAATACCGTCAACAATGGTCCACCGGAACACGTCATTCTTTAGCCCAAGCTCGCTGCATTTTTTGGACGCCCAACCGTACAAACGAAGCTGGAATGCCTCGTGCCAACCGTTTTCCTGCCACCTCGAATCCACCCATGTAAATTCCGTCTCACTCACCATTTCACTCCCGTTTTGGGAGTGAGTGAGTAACTGACTTATGCAGTCATGTCTATACCTTACAAGAAAAGCGCAGGATGGCAGGCACATTACATTCAGTAGAGTACAAACGCTTGGTTGAAGCGCTGGTTGAGGCCAGAAGGTCGATAGGAATTTCTCAGGCGTCACTTGCCGAACGCATTGGCCGTCATCCATCGTTCGTTGCAAAGGTCGAACTGATTGAGCGTCGCATTGATGTGGTTGAGTACTTGATTTGGGCTTCAGCGGTCTCGTCTGATCCGATTGCTCTTCTGAAGGATCACCTCCCTCTATTGCCAACAAAAATACCGCGTTAGCTCACTGCGCAGCATCAGACTGTCTATCATTTGTGAGGAACGCTCCACCTGATTTGGCCAATGTCGCAACTCATAGTATTTATTGGAAGGAACACGATGCCCCTTGATACAAAAAAACGTATCGCGTGAAACCCTTGGATCAGTCCACAGATGTGTTTCTATCACAACGTGTTTGTCGTCGATGATAATTGTGGCGTTTGAGAAGGGAGTGATCCTTGAAAAGGTATTGTGGTAGCAAGGGTTTTCGAACTGACATCTCGCAGTAAGCGAAGAAAATGTTTCCACAGATTCGAGGAATGTGCTTAGCAATTTGCACCCAATTGGATTTGTCGCCAAGTTGCAATGCACCGGATACTATCTCGGCGCTACGATATCAATTGCCGAAAAACTATAATTGATGCGGCGATTTTTTAGTCCATTTAGGGTCGCTTGCGTTTTTATTGCTACAAAACATTGGGTTGCATGGCTTCTATCTACCAATGCGGCGAAAATATATCGTGTAACGACCAAAGCGTTATGAGCGCTCTGCTCTAACCGTTGAGCTACAGGCCCACTGTGCTCTCTCTTACGGGCCCTTGCTAGCAAACTGGTGCGCGGCGTCAAGCGGGGCGTGGACTCTTTGCGGTCCTTAATGTAACCGAAGCGCAGATTTCTTTGGCGCCATTCGGGGGACAGACATGAGCGACGGCAAGAACGGTATCACCTATGCGGATGCGGGCGTTGATATCGACGCGGGCAACGAACTTGTCGAGCGGATCAAGCCTGCCGCCAAACGGACCAACCGTCCCGGTGTTATGGCGGGTCTTGGCGGATTTGGCGCGCTGTTTGACCTGAAAGGGGCGGGCTTCAACGACCCGGTTCTGGTGTCAGCCACCGATGGTGTTGGCACCAAACTGCGGATCGCGATTGATACGGGCAACGTGGACACGATCGGGATTGATCTGGTGGCCATGTGCGTCAATGACCTTGTCTGCCAAGGTGCTGAGCCACTGTTTTTCCTGGACTATTTTGCAACAGGCCACCTGGAAATGGACAAAGCCGCCCGCATCATCGAAGGCATCGCCAAGGGCTGCGAGCTGTCGGGCTGCGCGCTGATCGGGGGCGAAACTGCGGAAATGCCGGGCATGTACGAAGACGGTGATTTCGACCTCGCGGGTTTTTCGGTCGGCGCGATGGAGCGCGGCACCGACTTACCGAAGGGCGTGCAGGAAGGCGACGTGTTGCTGGGGCTCGCGTCAGACGGGGTTCATTCCAACGGCTATTCGCTGGTGCGAAAACTGGTCGAGGTTTCGGGTCTTGGCTGGGACGCGGATTGCCCATGGGACGACAAGATCACATTGGGTGAGGCTTTGTTAGCCCCCACACGCCTTTACGTTCGTCAGGCGCTTGAGGCCGTGCGGGCAGGGGGCGTGAACGCTCTGGCGCACATTACCGGCGGCGGTCTGACCGAAAACCTGCCGCGCGTGCTGCCCGACGGGCTGGGCGCGCTGGTTGATCTGGATGAATGGGACCTGCCACCGGTCTTCAAATGGCTCGCGGCCACGGGTGGAATGGATCAAGCCGAGATGCTGAAGACCTTCAACTCGGGTCAAGGCATGGTGCTTGTCGTAAGCGCGACCGAGGCTGCGGCGATCACCGATCTGTTGACCAAGGCCGGCGAGCGCGTCACTCAGTTGGGCCGTGTTCAAACGGGCGAAGGCGTGCGCTATCTGGGATCACTTCTGTGACATCTACCGGCGGGACGCATAAGCGGGTCGCCGTTCTGATCTCGGGCGGTGGGTCCAACATGGTCACGCTGGTAAACTCAATGACGGGCGATCACCCGGCGCGACCTTGTTTGGTCCTTTCAAACCGCCCGGATGCCGGGGGGCTTAAGAAAGCCGCCGACCTCGGCGTGGCGACTGCCGTGGTGGATCACCGCGATTTTCAGGGCGACCGTGCAGGGTTCGAAGCTGCATTGAACGCCGCACTGAACGGCGCCAATCCCGATATTGTCTGTCTGGCCGGGTTCATGCGGATTTTGACCGAGGGCTTTACAAGCCAATGGGCGGGGCGTTGTCTGAACATTCATCCATCTTTGCTGCCCAAGTATAAAGGTTTGCACACCCATCAACGGGCCATCGATGCAGGCGACACGGACGCGGGCTGTTCAGTCCACGAAGTCACCGCGGAATTGGACGGTGGTCCGATCCTTGGTCAAGCGCGCGTGCCTGTCCATCCCAATGATACCGCAGATAGTCTGGCCGCGCGCGTTCTTGTTCAGGAACATCGCCTTTATCCTGCGGTCCTCAGGCGTTTTGCGGCCGGAGATCGCACTCCGTTACACCTGTCTTGAGGCGCTCAAAAGGCCCAAGGCTTTCCTTTCCACCGCTTTCACCGTAAACCCGATGAAAGGCCCAAAAGCCGCAAGACACGAGCAGGACGATTACATGATCACGATCACGACGACTGAGGCGCTGGAAGAATTCTGTACCCGGGCCGCTTCGCACCCATATGTCACGGTCGATACTGAGTTTCTGCGCGAACGCACCTACTACTCTAAGCTTTGTCTGGTGCAGCTTGCCGTTCCCGGCGATGCAGAAGAAGACGCCGTTTTGGTGGACCCGCTGGTCGATAATCTATCGTTGGACCCGCTTTATGATCTGTTTCGCAACGAAAACGTGGTGAAGGTCTTTCATGCAGCCCGTCAGGACCTTGAGATCTTTTTTGTCGAGGCCAAAGTCTTTCCAAAACCGCTCTTTGACACACAGGTCGCGGCGATGGTCTGTGGCTTTGGCGATCAGGTCGGGTACGAAACCCTGGTGCGCAAAATCACCAAGGCACAAATGGACAAATCCAGCCGCTTTACCGATTGGTCACGGCGCCCGCTGACCGATGCCCAAAAGAACTATGCGATTGGGGACGTGACCCACTTGCGTCAGATTTACGAATATCTTGCAGCAGATCTTAAGTCGTCTGGCCGTGGCGATTGGGTTGAAGAAGAATTGGCGATCCTCACTGATCCTGCCACCTATACAATCCACCCCGAAGACGCTTGGAAGCGTCTGAAAACACGGACTAATTCCTCGCGGTTCCTCGGAATCGCAAAAGAGCTCGCACGGTTTCGCGAAGCCTATGCCCAGTCGCGTAACGTCCCCCGCAATCGGGTTATGAAAGATGATGCGTTGATGGAACTTGCATCGACCAAACCGCGTTCGGTCCAAGACCTTGGCCGTGCGCGGCTCTTGCTGCGCGAAGCCCGCAAAGGCGAGATCGCCGAAGGTATTCTTAAAGCAGTGACCGCTGGGGTCGAGATGCCGCAGGAGGACCTGCCACGGGCCGTCGACAAATCTCGCGACAAGCTGCAAGTAAACCCGGCATTGGCGGATTTGTTGCGCGTGCTTTTGAAAGCGCGTTGCGAGCAAGAGAAGGTGGCGCAAAAGCTCATCGCTTCAGCCGCTGATCTGGACGCGCTTGCGGCAGGTCGGCGCGACGTGCCCGCGCTTAAGGGATGGCGGGCAGACGTGTTTGGCGCTGATGCCGTACGTTTGTGTGACGGTAAACTTGCGCTTGCAGCCAAAGGGCAGCGCGTCGAGGTGTTCGAGGTTTAGAATGCGTTCTAAGTTATTGGAAAGTAACTATTAACGGCTGGATGATCTGCTGTTGTTTGCACCCACCACGCGGATGCTGCGCACGCCTTGCAGCCTCGTGTTTGAGATGAACTGACCCACCAAAACCTCACGTTGTTTTGGACGTCCACTATTGGTGGGATAGGGCGGTTCACTTATGCGGAACATATATGTCAGAACGCCATTTTCCGGGCGCTCAAAGTTCTCTGGCACCAGTTCGGCATCCCAATACCCCAAACGCGGCGGCAGGCCTTTTGCGCGGATGATCGCGCCACCCGGGCTGCGCAGCACCTGCAACTCAACCACTTGCGACACCAGACCGCGATATTCCTGATCCTCAAGAAACCCGCCTTCAGGAATCACCGCCACCTCTTTCACCCCGTCTGAGCGAAACCAGTTGAATGGGTTCAATGTGGTGGTGCCACCACACGCGCTCAGCCCGATTACGAGACCGGTCATCAAGGCGGGCAATGCAAAACGGCGCAGGGTCATGGTCGCTCCTTCTTCTTCCCTCAAAGGGTTAGCCCATGTGAACCGCTTTGAAAAGAGAACACTGTACCCGACAAGGGCTGGACCTTTGTGCCGGTAGATCATAACTGACAAGTGACATGGAAAAAGGGTGATCAGATGGCCAGCACCGCCTTTGAAGAGATCGTCGAGGACTTCGAGTTTCTGGACAATTGGGAAGATCGCTATGCGACAGTGATCGACATGGGCAAAGCTCTGCCAGAGCTTGAGGATGCGCTGAAAGTTCCAGCTACTAAGGTTGAGGGTTGCGCAAGCCAGGTCTGGTTGCACCCCGAAATTGAGGGTCAGACCTTCCATTTCCGTGGCGATAGTGACGCGATGATTGTCAAAGGACTGATCGCGGTTCTGGCGGCGCTTTACAACGGTGTGGATCTGTCAGACGTCGTTCAGATCGACGCGCCCGCCCAGCTGGCCCGGCTTGGCCTGAACGAACACCTGTCCGCCCAACGGTCAAACGGTGTGCGCGCGATGGTCGAACGCATCCGCCAACATGCGGCAGATGCAATCTGATCCCTTATTTTCTTTCTGAAAGTATCCCGGGGTAGGGGCAAACCGCAGGTTTGACCCGCAGGGGCAGCGCCCCTGTGTGGCCACATACCGCCACACTTAGGCCAATGGGGCCAAAGCTGCTGCCAGGTCGCCAAACCCGGTAAATTTCCGTTCGTATTTCAACCCAATTCGTGCAGCGGCCGCTTCGGCCATCCGGTCCAATTCAGGATTGTCCGTCTGCGCCAAGTAAATCAAGCGCGTGTAGTGCCCAAAATACATGTCGCGAAGTTCGGGATGGCGATCCAACCCCAGTGGCTTGATCACAAAGTTCTCAAATCCGCGGGCCAGAAAATCCGTCAGATAAAAGACATCAATCTCGTCTTCTGTTCGCGCGGCAAACGCATCATTGCCCTCAAAAAAACTATAGCAATGTGGCCCGCGAACCATCTCGATCCCCAGCTCTTCGCACAGCGCAGTCAGCTGTCCGCTGGTTCCACAATCAGCATAGGCCAGAAAAATCTGATCGAAGTCTTCCTTGTGCTTCTCGACGACACTCCGCACTGCGCCGGGAATCTTTTCTGGCGTGTTGTGATAAATTGCGGGCAGGCAGGTCAGGCTCATGTGATCCCATTTGTTCAATCGGATCAGCGCCAATATCTCGTTGGCTAAAGCGCCACAGGCAAGGATCAATACCTTGGCCGAGGCGTTGGTTGGCGCCAGCCCGTTTTCCGTTAAGGCCGCATCGCTGAGTTTCATTGGTCGTTCTTTCCCGTCAATCCACGTATCGCGATCGATGCCAGCATCACCAAAGGTAAAATGGCCATTGCCACTTGGCCATCCAGCTTGCCTGACACCGCCGCCAAACCTGCAACCAAAACGGTCAAGCCGCCTGCCAAAATCACCAGTGTGATCAAAAGGACGAATTTTGTTTTACTCATAAGTGCAATTTGGGGGCGCGGGTCTGAAAAGAAAAGGCCCTGCGCCAGAAGAACCGTGGCAGGGCCTTGGATTGTCATGTCAATGGACCTTAACCGGCTGCAAGCTGGTTGTGTTTGCGGGCCATGAAATCTTTGGCCGTCTCGACCGCAACAGCGGCGTCGCGGCAATACCCATCAGCACCGATGGCTTTGCCAAACTCCTCGTTCAGCGGGGCGCCACCGACCAGAACGGTGTAATCGTCGCGGATGCCTTTCTCGACCATCGTGTCGATCACGACCTTCATGTACGGCATGGTCGTCGTCAGCAGGGCGGACATGCCCAGAATGTCGGGTTCTTCTTTCTCCAGCGCTTCCAGATACGCCTCGACTGCATTGTTGATGCCAAGATCAACCACTTCAAAACCTGCGCCTTCCATCATCATCGACACAAGGTTTTTGCCGATGTCATGAATGTCGCCCTTCACGGTGCCGATGACCATCTTGCCCATGCGCGGTGCGCCGGTTTCCGCCAAAAGCGGTTTCAAGATCGCCATGCCGGATTTCATCGCGTTGGCGGCCAGAAGAACTTCAGGCACGAACAGGATGCCATCGCGGAAGTCGTGGCCCACAATGGTCATACCAGCAACAAGTGCTTTGGTCAGAACATCATACGGTTGCCAGCCGCGTTCCAGCAGGATGTTCACACCTTCTACGATCTCTTCTGCGAGGCCGTCATACAGGTCGTCATGCATCTGCTGCACAAGCTCTTCGTCGTTAAGCTCGCTCAGGATGATATCGTCTTCTTGATCGGACATGGCTGTCTTTCCCTAGCTGGAAGTCTTTCTATTATCCCCTCATGCGACGAAATCGCCGGTCGGGTCTGGACCGATTGCGACATTGATTGCTCTGTGACCGACCTAAATGCAAATGAATATTTTGCCATGAGATTGTGAATTTGCTTCATTTGTTCCCTAAATGTTCCTATTGTGTTGTATGGAGTCTGAGCTGGATCGAAAACTACGGGCCGAAGCGCGCCGCGGGCGAGGGGCCATAAGCAACGAAGCTGGCCGGTTCGAGCCTTATCAGCGCGCGGAGGTAGACGATGGCTGGGTTCAAGACCCGCCCGAGGTGTTGCGCACCCATGTCACCATTGAAAACGCTAGGACAATAATCACCCGAAACAAGTCCCCCGATATCTCGTTTGATCGGTCGATCAATCCGTATCGCGGCTGCGAGCACGGGTGTATCTACTGTTTTGCGCGCCCGTCACATGCGTATCTGGGATATTCTGCCGGTTTGGATTTTGAGACCAAGTTGATCGCCCGTCCAAACGCGGCAGAACGATTGGTGCAGGAGCTTTCGCGCAAAAGCTATGCCGCCCGCCCGCTTGCGATTGGGACCAACACCGATCCCTATCAGCCGATCGAGGCGAAGTACCTGATTATGCGGCGTGTTTTGAAGGTTCTGGCGCGGTTTCAGCATCCCGTCACGATCGTTACCAAGGGCACGTTGATTGAGCGTGATATCGACATATTGTCGGACATGGCGGCAGCCGGGTTGGCGCGGGTTGGCATCTCGATCACGACGCTGGACGCGCAAGTATCGCGTCGGATGGAGCCGCGAGTGCCGGGTCCGAAGCGACGGTTGAAGATGATCGAACGGCTCAGTCGCGCGGGTATACCGGTGCGCGCCATGGTTGCCCCGGTTGTGCCCGGGTTGACGGATCATGAGCTGGAGGCGCTCCTGACGGCTTCAAACGAGGCAGGGGCGCAAGCAGCGGGGTACATCCTGCTGCGTCTTCCGGGCGAGATTGCCGACTTGTTTCAGGATTGGCTTGAGGAGCATTTCCCCGATCGCGCAGACCGCGTGATGGGTCGCATGCGTCAGATGAGAGGTGGAGCCGACTATCAAAACGAGTTCGGAACGCGCATGGTTGGACAAGGTCAGTTTGCAAGCTTGCTAAAGCATCGTTACCAAATCACGCTCAAGCGTCTTGGATTGGCGCATGAATTGCCCGATCTACGATGTGACCTGTTTTGTGTACCACCGAAAGCGGGCGACCAGCTGTCGTTGTTTTGACCTGTGTGGGAAATAAAAAAACGAGGGCGCAACACCCTCGTTTTAATGATGATTGTCTCGGATCGCAGACCTCAACCGCGGCGACGGCGTGTTTTTCGTTCGGGCTTCGCTCCGGCGTCATCGCCAGTTCCGTCTGATGCGGATGAAAATCCACCAAGCGCCGTCGCAATTTGGTCGAGGGTCGGGCGATTGTCGCTACGAGGTCGTGTTTCCAAAGCGTCGCGCATGGCGCGTAAATGCTCGGGCGTTGTGCCGCAGCAGCCGCCGATAATCTTGGCGCCACAGTCGCGGGCCAGAACAGCATAATCCCCCATCAAATCTGGTGTGCCGTCATAGTGGATATGGCCGTCTACATACTGCGGAATGCCTGCATTTCCTTTTGCGATAATGGGTCGCTCGCTGCCTTGCGCGGCAAAGCCCAGCACCGTGCGCAGAAGGTCGGCGGCACCAACGCCACAATTTGCGCCAAAGGCCAGCGGCGGTTTGCCCAGTGTCTCGACCATCTTGGCCAGATCAGCCGAGGTCAGACCCATCATGGTTCGACCTGCGGTGTCGAAGCTCATCGTGCCACACCACGGCATGTCTGCTAGTTCGGCGGCTTTCGCGGCGGCCTTGTATTCGTCTGGGGCAGAGATTGTTTCGACCCACAGCACGTCTGCGCCGCCTTCCTTCAGACCTTCGGCTTGTTCGTGGAACATCTCGACCGCGCCGTCGAAGGTCAGGCTGCCCAAGGGTTCCATGATTTCGCCGGTCGGGCCCATTGATCCTGCGACGACGACCTGGCGGCCCGATGCGTCCGCAATCTCGCGACCGATTTCGGCACCCGCGCGGTTCAGTTCCCGCACGCGCGATTGTGCATCATGAAGCTTTAGGCGTGAGGCATTGCCTCCAAATGTGTTGGTCAGGAAAATATCTGACCCAGCATCTACAGCACCTTTGTAGAGCGCGCGGATATTGTCCGTTTTGTCGACGTTCCAAAGCTCGGGCGCGTCGCCCGAGGTCAGACCCATGTTGAACAGAGTGGTGCCGGTTGCGCCATCGGCCATCAGCCAATCGCGTTCTGTCATGAGTTGAGTCAGCGCATCCGTCATTTGGGGCTCCGCAATTAGAGTAAGAGTTCGCGCGCTACCTGCCACGATTTGCAGCCCGGCGCAAACCGATTGCGCTCATGCGGAAGATGAATGCGGTGCATATTTGTAGCGCGTCGTGACAATGTCGGCGAAATTCCGTGATCCGTTAGAACGGCCGATGAATTTCGCGTGTGACATCAATCAGCCCCATGCCAAGCGAAAGCTTGCCGGGGGCCGCCACATAAAGCGTTTCCCAATGCGGCCCGAATGCGGTCTTGAACTGTCGCAGTCCGTCAGCGCCGCGCACGCGCTCTATTATTCTCTGCAGTGGTTGCAATGTGAAGGGCCTGTCCGACATCTCTCTATTTCGCATCTGCATGGGCACTGAAGCGAGCGAAAACCGCGACACTTTCTGCACTTTTGCGGTCGCGATTGCTGTGGTCACAAGGGCCTGCATGGTCCCATCCGGGGCGGATATGTCGGGGCGCATCAGGTCGAGCGAGTGTTCTTTCTGATTGGCGTGCAAGGTCATGAACCCCACAAGCACCCCGCGTTGATAGGCTAGAAATACGCGCGCAAATGGCAGCGTGTCGGGATCCCAGACGCCCATCGAGAACCCCCGTTCCGTGCCCCGGCAATCGGCCCATCGTTGCGCGATCTGTGACATCTCGGCCAACGGAAGATCTGCGCCTGCCTCGTGGATGATGACACCGTGGCGTTCGGCTTGCCGCAATTTGCGGCGCAATTGTCGTTTGTCTGGACCATCCAGCGTGAAAGTCAGAGGGTTTACCCAAGCCTCGCGGGCTACAGGTAGGACGCTCCAGCCATTTGACCGCGCCGTGCAAGCCAGACGCGCGCCAATGCGATACAGGAACGGTGTGCGAAAACTCTGGTGGGAGAGGGTGCTGACAGTGTTCAGAACCGTTGCTGGGTTTGGAGACGGCCCCATCGGGTCTGAAAGCGCGATCAATGTCTGTCCGCTTTCAGCAGCCATTATCCAATCGGCAGATGCGCCCGCGTCGATCAGGCCCAATCTACCATGGCGCAGCAGGCCTGCGTCAGCACGGGATGCTTGCTCCACTGCCTGGGCGACTGATGCAGGCAGAGCTGTGCTGTGAAAACGGATCAGCGCAGGCAAGCGGTCATTTTGGCGCAGATCGCCGGTGGTTCCGCGCATCGTCAGCAAGGCTGCAATGGCTGCTGGCAATGCGTAATATACCGCACGAAAGGCCAAAATTGCGGCCAAAAGCGGTTCTTGTGACATGTTGGGCGAGACAGTGGCGAGGGTGGCCAACAATGTCAGCTCAAAGCTGCCCATGCCGCCGGGTGTGCCTGACAACAGGCCAGCGCCTAATGCGAGCATATAGGCGCAAAGAAGGGGCGCCAACGGGATATCCAGTCCTGCTGGCATCAACACCCAAAGCGCTGCCCCGGCCGCGATCATGTCAATGCTGGCCAAAAACAGAAAAGCGCACATCGCGCGCAGTGGAGGGAGGTTCAGCGCGACAATCCGGGAGGGACGAGTGATAGATGCAGCCGCAATCAGGGCTGCGCACAGAAGAATGGCCCATGCCACCCAATCGGCCCAGTCCGGGCTAAGCGGGATAACGAGCATCGCGAGTGAGGTGATGACAGCCCATGCCGACAAGAAGGATACCGTCACGATGACCGATATTCGCGTTGCTTGCGTCAGGGACACCTCAGGCAGCATTCGCCAACGCACCAACGCTGACGATATGACGCCCATCCCAACTGTTTGCGATAAGGCGATTGCCGTGATGCCAGCGCGTTCAGCTTGTTGGTCTGATATTCCGGTACCAATCAATCGATGGACCACACAATCATAGCGCCCAAGTGCCCAGAACGAGATCATTGTGAATACTATTGCTGCCACCCACTGCCACGCCTTTACCGACGCAAGAGAGGCCTTGATATACGCGATGTCCAAGTGGGCAATCCTGTCCCACAACACCACCACCAAACCGACGAGCAATAGACAAGGCAATGCCTGGCGTATTAGGATCTTGCGTGGCTCCAACCCGTGGGTTGTTCGCATATTCAGCGCCGAGGCCATTCCCCTTCGCCGCTCCGGGGGCGAGGTGTGTTGCCTTTGTATATGCTGACGTTCGACGCTCGTCCCAATTTTGGTATCTTTAAACGTAAGCCTCTCGCGCATGTCGGCACCCCCACTTGTCCCACGACCATTCCCGGCGATCACTATTGCGCGGGGAATGCGAAGACGGCGTTAACAGCTCGAATTTTAAAGATTATGAGCCGGGCACAGTGGGTTCGTGCTCACCGAACTGCCGGTAGCAAAGAAAAAGGCACGCCATATTTGGCGCGCCTTTTCAGCGATTAGTCTGTAAGCGACTTTAGGTCAGGCTTCGTTGACGAGCTCTGCCTTTGCGACGGCCAAAAGCTCAGCGCGTTTTGCACGAACATGATCGGCGCTGACGGTATTCAAATCGCCAGTGACCTTGCGCACGACATCCTCGAACCCGGGCTCTTCGAAATCGGACTTGATCACTTCCAGAGCGTAGGCATCGGCGTCATCGCCGGTCTTGCCCATTTGCTCGGCCGCCCAAAGGCCAAGCTTTTTGTTGGCGCGGGCTTCGGCTTTGAAGGTCATCGCTTCGTCGTGGGCAAACTTGGCCTCGAAGGCGTTTTCGCGGTCGTCAAAAGTGGTCATAGCAATCCCTTGTTCATGGTCGGGTGTCTTGTGCGTGCTGTTCAGCACTGTTCGCTACTGATATGCCAATCGAAAGGGCGCATCGCAACCCCGGTTGGGCCACGATTGCGCGGAAATCGCATATCAAAGGCGATATTCTTGCCCCAGAGAGGGCTTTCACGTATAGGGCGGGCAATGGCGGGAGTCGCGCGGGCAGGGGGCCCGTCAACGGCGTCCATTCGCCCTGACCGACGGAGATCTCATGGCACGGCGCAAGAAACTCTACGAAGGCAAAGCTAAGATCCTTTATGAAGGCACCGAGCCAGGCACGATCGTCCAGTATTTCAAAGACGATGCGACCGCTTTCAACGCCGAAAAGAAGGACGTGATTGACGGCAAGGGCGTGCTGAACAATCGTCTGTCCGAGTTCTTTATGAAGGGGTTGACCCAATTGGGCATCCCAAACCACTTCATCAAACGCCTGAATATGCGCGAACAACTGGTGCGCACAGCCGAGATTGTGCCGCTGGAAGTTATCGTGCGCAACGTGGCCGCCGGTTCAATGGCCAAGCGCCTGGGTATGGAAGAGGGCACGCCGCTACCACGCCCAATTGTTGAATTTTCGTATAAAGACGACAGCCTCGGCGATCCCCTCGTGCCCGAAGAATATATAGCTGCCTTTGGCTGGGCGACCCAGCAAGAGATGGACGAGATCGTGTCGATGGCCTTGCGCGTCAACGACTATCTGTCGGGCGTCATGTACGGGGTCGGTATTAAGCTGATTGATTTCAAGATCGAGATGGGTCGCGTATACGAAGGAGACTTCCCGCGCCTGATCGTTGCCGACGAAATCAGCCCAGATAGCTGCCGCCTTTGGGATATGGAAACTGGCCAGAAGCTTGATAAAGACGTGTTCCGCCAAGACCTTGGAAATCTATCTGATGCCTACACCGAAGTGGCGCGGCGCTTGGGTGTTCTGCCCTCGAACGTGACCCACAATCCGACCAAACCGACCCTGATCAACTAAGGATTTTACCCTATGAAAGTACGTGTTGATGTGATGCTGAAAACCGGCGTTCTGGACCCACAAGGTGAGGCCGTGCGCCATGCGCTTGGCAATCTGGGGTTCGATGGGGTCGAGAAGGTGCGTCAGGGCAAGGTGATTGAGCTGGATGTGGCCCCAGGCACGTCAGAAGAGAAGATCAAGGAGATGTGCGAGAAGCTTCTTGCCAACACCGTGATCGAAAACTACGCCATTCAGGTGCTGTGATGAAGGCGGGGGTTATCGTATTTCCGGGGTCGAACTGCGACCGTGACCTTGCGGTGGCATTCGAGCGTGCGGGCGCCGACGTTCAGATGATCTGGCATAAGGAAACCGAGCTGCCCGCAGACCTTGATATCGTGGGTGTTCCGGGCGGGTTTTCGTTTGGCGATTATCTGCGCTGCGGGGCAATTGCTGCCCAGTCGCCAATCACCCGATCACTGATCAAGCACACCGAGTGTGGCGGATACGCCATTGGCATCTGCAACGGCTTTCAAGTGCTGACCGAGACAGGCATTCTGCCCGGTGCACTGATGCGCAACGCGAACTTGAAGTTCATCTGTAAACCTATTGGTTTAAAAGTGGAAACTACTGATTGTGATTTCCTGTCCCGGTACGACACTGGTCAGGAAATTACGGTACCTGTGGCGCATCACGACGGGAATTACACCGTCACTGATGACAAGCTTTCCCAACTTCGGGGCGAGGGACGCATCGCGTTCACCTATACAGACAATCCCAACGGTTCGACCGGGGACATAGCCGGTGTGATTTCAAAGAACCGCCGCGTTCTTGGTATGATGCCACACCCTGAACGCTGCGTTGACGACATGCATGGTGGGACGGACGGCGTGGCGATGTTCCGCTCGTTGGTGGATAGTGTGGTCGCTGCGTGATTGCGCAGCCCCCACACGCACCCTATCTTTAGGCTATGGCCGACCAGACTACTCGACCAGTGCGGCCCCCGCGCCCCGGGGTCTCTCTTCGTGCGCGCTTCGTCCTTGTGGCGCTCATTTCGCTTGCCGTGGTGGTGGTGTTTTTCTCGAACCGCTGGCTGACCGAGCGTTATACCGAAACGACGCGCAACCGCGCCGAGCTTCGCGTGGCGCTTTATTCCGGTAACCTTCTCAGCGAGTTGCAGCGAAATTCTGTCGTTCCATTGCTGTTGTCGCGCGATCCTGCACTGATCAGCGCTCTGAACTCGGCCGACTACTCGCAAAGCACCGCACGCCTGATTTCGTACCGTGATGAGATCGAGGCCGCATCGCTTATGCTTCTTGATAATGACGGACGTGCTGTGGCGTCGACCAATCGCGAACTGCTTGGGTCGCAACACCGCACCGATCCCTATTTTGTTGATGCGCTGCGCAGCTCTGGCACTGTTTTCACAACCAGCCAGACCGAAGCCGGCGGATATGAGTTTGCCTATTCTCGTAAGGTCGAAGACAAAGACGGCGTGATCGGCGTGATCGTCGTCAACGTGGACCTGCTTAAGTTTGAAGACAGTTGGGCGGGGATTTCCGATGCTGTTTTGGTGACCGACAGCGAAGGCAATGTGATCCTGGCAACCGAGCCCCGCTGGCGCGGCAAGCCCGAGGGCGAGGCGCTGGCGACAGTATCCGCGACAGATGCGATCCGCCGCAGCATCCAAGACGCGGCCAATTGGTCCGGCCTGCCTTCGGACGTTTTGTTCCTGGGCGAAGCCGTGATGCGGCAAGAAAATAGAGTACCGTTTCAGGGATGGCGCATGGCGTCCTTCACCTCTTATGCGTCGGTCCGGGAAAAAGTGAACGCGGTATTGGCATTGGAGATCATGGCGTTCGCGATGGCCCTGTCGCTGCTCTTTTACCTGATCAGTCGCCGTGCGCAGTTTCGGTCAGTTTTGTTCGCACAAGAATCAGCGGACCTTCGGCAGTTGAACGATGCGCTTCAACGCGAGATTGCCGAACGCAAACGTGCTGAAGAGAACCTTCAGGTGGCCGAGCAAACGCTGGCCCAAAGCTCTAAGCTGGCCGCTTTGGGCGAGATGTCGGCCGCCGTTAGCCACGAATTGAACCAGCCCTTGGCCGCGATGAAGACCTATCTGGCCGGTGCGAAGCTTTTGTTACAACGCAAGCGCCCGGACGAGGCAGCATCAAGTTTTCAGCGAATCGATGACCTGATCGAGCGTATGGGGGCCATCACTCGACAGCTCAAAAGCTATGCGCGTAAGGGTGGTGACGCGTTCGAACCAATGGATGTGCGCGACAGCGTATCGGTTGCATTGTCGATGATGGAACCCCAGCTGAAAAGCCGCGAAGTGCGCATAACGCGCAATATTCCGCGCGAACCGGTGATGGTGATGGGCGATCGCTTGCGTCTTGAGCAAGTGTTGATCAATTTGCTTCGAAATGCGCTCGACGCGACAAAAACTGTGGATTTACCGCAGGTTGATATCATCGTCAGCCGTGGAGACTACGTTTTGATCACGGTACGTGACAATGGAGATGGAGTAGACGATCTGGATAACCTGTTTGAGCCCTTCTACACCACCAAAGCCCCCGGCGACGGGGTTGGGCTTGGGCTGGCGATCTCATCCGGGATCGTGACGGATCTGGGGGGGCGGTTGACCGCACGCAATGGTCAAGATGGCGGTGCCGTGTTCGAGGTTGAACTGCCCATCTTGAAAGAAGACGAGTTTGATGTTGAGGCCGCCGAGTAGCGCGGACATTCGGAAATAATGCAGGAGGCTGCGATGGCGCAGGCTATGAAAATCGCAATCGTCGATGACGAACAGGACATGCGGCAATCCATTTCACAATGGTTGTCCCTGTCGGGTTTCGAGACGGAAACTTATCCCTCCGCAGAAGATGCGCTGAAGGTGATTGGGCAGGACTATCCGGGGGTTATCATCTCGGATATTCGCATGCCGGGGATTGATGGGATGGGTTTCTTGAAAAGGCTCATGAGCATCGACAGCTCACTTCCTGTGATCATGATTACGGGTCATGGCGATGTGCCCATGGCGGTCGAAGCGATGCGGGTTGGAGCTTATGATTTCCTTGAAAAGCCATTCAACCCCGATCAACTGACCGATCTGGCCAAAACCGCAACCCATAAACGCAGGCTTGCCATGGATGCGCGCGCGCTTCGACGCGAGCTGAGTGATGGTTCGACCATCATGAAAAAGCTCATCGGGGCGTCGCCTGTGATGTCGCGTTTGCGTGAAGATATCTTGGATATCGGGCAGTCCGATGGGCATGTGTTGATCGACGGTGAAACCGGCACAGGCAAGACACTGGTGGCCCATGCACTTCATGCTGTTGGGGCAAAGGCCGGCAAGAAATTCGTCGTCGCGACATGTGCTGGCCAAGAGGAAGAAGATCTGACCCGTCGCATGTTCGGCCCGATGGAGGATGGCGGCAGCCAACCGCTGGTCGAAGAAGCGCGCGGCGGAACGCTGGTTCTTGAAGACATCGAGGCTATGCCAATGGGCCTTCAGGCGCGGTTGCTGACATGGATGAATGATCAGGGCAGCCCAGCCGAGACACGCGTTGTGGCGATCTCGAACCTACAGGAGCAGGGCAAAACCTGCGAAGATTGCCTGCGCCCCGACTTGTTCTACCGCCTTGCCGCGATGAAAATTACACTGCCGCCGTTGCGCCAGCGTGGCGAAGATATCCTGATGCTGTTCACCGGTTTTGCTGATCAGTTTGCTGATGAATACGGCTGTGCTGCCCCGACCGTGAGCGCACAGGAGGCGGCGCAGCTGCTGCAAGCCCCATGGCCCGGCAATATTCGTCAATTGATTAACATCGCCGAACGCGCCGTTCTTCAGTCGCGACGGGGAACGGGTACGATTTCGTCGCTTCTGATGTCTGATCACGACGAGGTCCAACCGGTTATGACGACCGAAGGTAAGCCGTTGAAAGAATACGTAGAAGCGTTTGAGCGGATGCTGATCGATAACACGATGCGCCGCCACAAGGGCTCGATCGTTGGGGTTATGGACGAACTGTGCCTGCCACGCCGGACCCTTAACGAAAAGATGGCGAAATACGGCCTGCAACGTTCGGATTACCTTCAATAGCATCTCAACCCCGCTGGCTTGATTGGTCGGCGGGGCTGCTCTACGCTCTGGTGGTTGTTCGCAATTGCCCGAGGTCCCGATGAAAGCCCCCCAAAACAAACTCAAACACGCGCTGGCTGCGGGCCAGATGCAAATCGGCATGTGGTTGAACCTTGCCAGTGCCTCGGCTGCTGAACTTGTAGGAGGCGCGGGATACGATTGGGTTTTGGTGGATGGCGAACATGCGCCGTTTGATCCAAGCCGCATTCAAGATCAGCTACGGACCCTTGGACAGTTCGATGTCTCGCCCATTGTGCGGGTGCCAGTGGGCGAGGAGTGGGTGATCAAGCAGGTGATGGACCTTGGGGCGCAAAGCTTGCTGGTTCCGATGGTCGATACAGGTGCGCATGCCCAACAGATGGTGGCCGCCACCCGTTATGCCCCCGAGGGGCGTCGCGGAATGGGTGCGGGGGCCGCTCGGGCGGCGCGTTTTGGACAGGTTGGAGACTACCTTGAAAATGCGAACGACGAGATATGTTTGATTTTGCAGGCGGAAACCCGATTGGCCGTTGAAAACATTGACGAGATTGCGGGCACAGAAGGTGTGGATTGCGTCTTTATTGGTCCCGCGGACCTGTCTGCTGATATGGGCCATCGCGGTGATCCGGGCCATCCAGAAGTGAAAGAGGCCATTGCCCACGCTGTGAGCCGCATTCGCGCTGCAGGAAAGGCCGCTGGATTTCTGCACTTCGACCCATCTGATAGCGCATATTACAAAGAGCTGGGTGTAACCTTCTTGGGTGTCGGATCAGAGGCAGTATTGCTGCGGATGGCATTGGAAAACAACCTGAATGCCTCGCGCCAGGCGCTGAACCTCTAGCGTTGGTTGTTCTCAAATCGGCAACAGTGCGTTTCCTGGGTGCGGCAATCGGACCGCGTTCTTTGACTTTTTTTGGCCGCATACTCGGGCTAAACGGGCCTGTAGACATTTCCAATTTACCTAAAGTTTGCCTTTAGAATTCGCCCGAGGATCGCCAATGGCCAAAGCCCCGTACTTTCCGCCGCCGCCGCCTATCCCTCCTAAGGTCCGTATGTTTCGCCGGATGCCGCCTGCGGTGTTCACGCCGATTATGGGCCTGTTCGGGCTTGGCTTGGCGTGGCGACGCGCGGCAGATACCTTGGTCGCACCGGCGGGGATCGGTGAGATCATCTTGGGGGCCGTAACACTGTTATATCTATTCAGTGTTGTGGCTTACATCATGAAGTTAATCCAAAATACCGACACGTTTGTTGAGGATTTGAAAGTGCTTCCGGGACGCGCTGGCCTGACTGCGATGGTGCTGTCTGGTTATCTTCTTGCCGCAACGTTGGAGCCTTATGCGATCCTTGGGGCTACGTCCTTCCTGTTATTATCGTTCGCGCTTCACGTGTTTTTGGTCGGCCGGGTGATCCACCTTCTTGCCACCGGACCTGCCGAGGCGCGCATCGTCACGCCGGTTTGGCATTTGATGTTTGCAGGCTTCATCCTGATCCCCCTTGCCGCTGTTCCGTTGGGGCTGACCGGCTTTGCGCTTGCGGCCTATTGGGTTGGCATGTTTGCAGCACTTTTTGTCTGGTTCTCCAGCGCCATTCAGTTCCTGCGCAGACGTATCCCGGCCCCGCTTCGCCCGCTTCTGGCCATCCATTTGGCACCGGCCAGTGTGCTTGGCACAGTCTCGTACCTTCTGGGCGAGGTCCAATTGGCAATGGTGTTTTGTGTGACCGCGATTGTGATCTTTGGTATTTTGCTGGGGCGTGTCCGCTGGATCACCAAGGCAGGGTTCAGCCCGCTTTGGGGGGCATTTACCTTCCCGCTTGCGGCATTCTCGGTGCTTCTTCAAATCACTGCCGTCGTCTATGGCAGCAACGCGCTTAAGCTGGTCAGCGGCCTCACTCTTGTGGCCGCTACGCTGATCATCCTGCCCATCGCCTACAAGATCATACAGATGTGGTCAAAGGGCGATCTTGCCGCAAAAACCAATGCCGCACAGGCCTGATTTCCTATCTTGCTTCTAGTCGAACGGTGGCAACGCCATCTGCGCTTTCTTGGTCAAGCTACCCCGTACCAACGCGTAAGAGCGTTGAATGCGATGCGTCAGCTCGTCTTCGCCGGCGTCAAAAGGCAGGTTCACCCATGAGCGGTGAAAGTAGGGGGCTTTAACGCCCACACCGGCCTCGATCAACATTGATGCGGTCTCGGTATCCGGGGTTTTGACCGACACACCGGGGGTCTTGGCGCCCATAGCTGCAAAAATCTTGCCGCCCACTTTCCACACATCGTGTCCGGGCCCAAAGGGTTCTGACCAGTCAGCGCCGGGAAGCGCGCCACATATCTTGTTCACAAGCTCTCGTGTCATGGCGTCACGCTAACAGGCTTGGCAGAGGCGGGGAAGGGTGCTAGCGTGCAGCCCATGAAACGGAACAGCATCATCATTATCTGCTGCATTACCATCTGAGATATTCAGGCGGGCCGTTCTTCTATTCCATACATGTCAGGAACTTGGTAAGCCCGCACGGGATAATTCTGTGGGAACATCTGTGCGCAGACTTGCGAGGACAATATGACGGACATCAAGCTTTACAATACGATGGCGCGGAAGAAGCAGGACTTCATCCCGATCGATGACAAGAACGTCCGCATGTATGTCTGTGGGCCGACGGTCTATGACCGCGCCCATCTGGGCAACGCGCGCCCGGTGGTGGTGTTTGACGTGCTCTATCGTTTGCTGCGCCATGTTTATGGGCCGGATCACGTGACCTATGTGCGCAACTTCACTGACGTGGATGACAAAATCAACGCGACCGCCCTGCAACGCAAAGAGGCTGGGGCCGAAGGCTCGCTGGAAGAACTGGTCCACGAACGCTCGAACGAGACGATCGACTGGTATCTGAACGACATGCGCGCCTTGGGGGCGCTGGACCCGGACCAGATGCCGCGCGCGACAGAATTCATCAAGCCTATGGTGGCAATGATCGAGGATTTGATTGCCAAGGGTCACGCGTATCCTGATGGTGCGGGTCATGTGCTGTTCTCTGTCAAAAGCTACGAGGATTACGGCCAGCTCTCTGGCCGCTCGGTCGATGATATGATCGCGGGCGCACGGGTTGAGGTCGCGGATAACAAACGCGACCCGATGGATTTTGTGCTGTGGAAACCATCCACAGATGATCTGCCCGGCTGGGACAGTCCTTGGGGCCGGGGCCGTCCGGGCTGGCATATCGAATGTTCTGCCATGGCCGACGAAATCCTTATGAAGGACCTGCCAGAAGCCGAAAAACGCTTTGATATCCACGGCGGCGGCAACGATCTGCAGTTCCCGCACCATGAGAACGAGATCGCCCAGTCGAAATGCGCCCACCCCAAAGGTGGCTTTGCCAACTACTGGCTGCACAACGAGATGTTGCAGGTCGAGGGTAAGAAGATGTCCAAGTCCTTGGGCAATTTCTTCACCGTGCGTGATCTGTTGGAGCAAGGCGTGCCGGGCGAGGTGATCCGGTTTGTGTTTCTGGGCACGCATTATCGTAAGCCAATGGATTGGACGCTTGAGAAAAGCATCGAGGCGGAGTTGAATCTTTTTGGTTTCGTGCAAGTGATGGAAGGGTTTGGTGAACCGTCTGTCGATCTTGAAATAGCAAAGAAACAGAACCCGGACGAGGAACTACTGGTCGCCCCATTGAAGGATGACCTTAACACTCACGCGGCACTTGACGGCTTAAAGCGGCTCCGCGACCGAAACGATGCGACGGCATTGGCGCGAGGGTTGGTGTTCTTGGGTATATATTCCTGGGAGCAAATAGAGGAACGAGTGATAGCATTAAAAGACGCTAAGAGAGAAGCCGCTGTTGTTGCAAAACACCTCGATCAAGTTCGAAAAACTGCCATGGAAACTAGAGATTTCTCTGAACTAGACCGGCTTAAGAAAGAACTAGATTACGCAAACTTCTCGGTGCAGATGAGCGCGGAATTCGTGTTCATTGTTCCGCAGTTGGATTTTGATTTGGCGGCTCTGGAGGTGATGGTTCCATGAATCGCAAGGTCGAAACAGACAGCGCACGAGCCTGGGTGGGTGCGAAGCGCCCTCCCGTGGGGAGGGGCGGGCGCTGTCCGGCCTATCGGCCAGACGAAACAGGTGGCGAGGATACGTTATGACCGAACGCCTCTACCTCTACGACACCACCCTGCGCGATGGCCAGCAGACCCAAGGGGTCCAATTCTCTCTCGCGGAAAAGCACCAAATCACAGACGCGCTCGACGAACTGGGCATCGACTATATCGAAGGTGGCTGGCCCGGTGCGAACCCCACAGACAGCGAGTTTTTCGCAAACGCCCCCAAGACCCGCGCGACCTTTACCGCGTTCGGGATGACCAAACGGGCCGGGCGCTCGGCCGAAAACGACGATGTGCTGGCGGGCGTGATGAACGCGGGCACGCCTGCGGTCTGTCTGGTCGGCAAAAGCCACGATTTCCACGTGACCACCGCGCTGGGGATCGAGCTGGACGAGAATGTCGAGAACATCCGCGCCTCGATGGCGCATATGGTCGCCCAAGGCCGTGAAGCGCTGTATGACGCCGAGCATTTCTTTGATGGCTACAAGGCCAATCCGGGCTACGCGCTGGATTGCGCGAAGGCCGCTTACGAGGCTGGCGCGCGCTGGATTGTGCTCTGTGACACCAATGGCGGCACGCTGCCCCACGAGGTGCACGAGATCACCAAAGCCGTGATCGCAGCGGGCCTTCCGGGCGACCATCTGGGCATCCACACCCATGATGACACGGGCAACGCGGTGGCCTGTACGCTGGCGGCCATCGACGCAGGCGCGCGGCAGGTGCAGGGCACATTGAACGGGCTGGGCGAACGCTGTGGCAATGCGAACCTGACCACACTGATCCCGGTTTTGCTGCTGAAAGAACCCTATGCCAGCGCGTATAAGACCGGCGTGAAACGTGAGGCGCTGACAGGCCTCACGCGTCTTTCCCGCCAGCTTGATGATATCCTGAACCGAGTGCCGAATAAGTCGTCGCCCTTCGTCGGCGCCTCGGCTTTTGCGCATAAGGCGGGGCTGCATGCGAGCGCGATCCTGAAAGACCCGACCACATACGAACACATCCCGCCGGAAACGGTTGGCAACGCGCGCATCGTGCCGATGTCCAACCAAGCCGGGCAGTCGAACCTGCGCGCGCGTCTTAACGATGCCGGGATCGAGGTTGCAAAGGGCGACCCGCGTCTTGGTGAAATCCTGAGCCGCGTGAAGGAGCGTGAAGAGCAGGGCTATGCCTATGACGGCGCGCCAGCGTCTTTTGAGTTGATGGCCCGCGAATTACTGGGCCAACTGCCGCAATTTTTCGAGGTGAAGCGCTACAAAGTCACGGTCGAACGGCGCAAGAACAAGCGCAACAAGATGGTCAGCCTGTCGGAAGCGATCGTTGTGGTGAAAATCGGCGATGAAAAGCGGCTGTCCGTGTCTGAAAGCGTGGATGACACTGGCACGGATCGCGGCCCGGTGAACGCGCTCGCCAAGGCGCTGGCCAAGGACCTCGGCCCGTATCAGGACATCATTGATGATCTGCGGCTGGTCGATTTTAAAGTGCGTATCACCCAAGGCGGGACCGAAGCGCAAACCCGCGTCATCATCGACAGCGAAGATCGCGACGGCCATCGCTGGTCGACCGTCGGTGTCAGCCCAAACATAGTGGATGCCTCGTTCGAAGCCCTTTTGGACGCGATCACGTGGAAGCTGCTGCGCGATGGGGCGAAACCTGCATGACGGGCGACGCCGACCCGCGCGACCCGATTGCTGCCTGCGCCGAAATGGTGCAGCAAGGCGACCCGGACCGCTTTTTGGCCACCATGACCGGGCATGTGGAAGAGCGTAAACGGCTTTTCCCGCTTTATGCGTTCAATCTGGAAACCGCCCGCGCGCCATATATGTCGCAAGAGCCGATGGTGGCGATGATCCGGTTGCAGTTCTGGCGTGACCTGATCGAAGCAGCGGTCGAGGGCAAAGAGGCCTCCCGCCACGACGTCGCCACGCCTTTGTCGCAGCTGATCATCTGGGGTGACATCCGACCCGAGCCGCTTTTACGCATGATCGAGGCGCGCGAAAGCGATGCACAGGGAACGCCGCGCAGCTCTGTTGACGATATTCGTGGCTATCTGCGCGAGACCTCAGGCGCGTTGATGCTGGCCGCCGGTCAGGCGACGGGATCAACCGAGTATCTGGGTGATCACGCGACCGACCAAGCGTTGGAAGATCTGGGCGAGGCTTTGGGTATTGCCAATTGGCTTATGGCCCAACCCGCGCTTGTCGCTGCAGGGCGGGGTCATGTTGCGCCCGATACTGTCATGACGCAGGCGTTGGTTGACGGTGGGTTCGAAGCGCTCTCAAATGCGCGCAGTGTGCTGGGAAAGACAGGTAACGCGGTCTTACGATCAGCATGGCGTGTTCCAACGATATTGAAGCATGCTCAGAAAACGCCAAACGCGATTGTCAGCGGTCAGCTGGGTGAGTCGGAATTTGCGCGCCGAGGTCTGCTTTTGTGGAAGAACCTAACCGGGGGTTGGTAGGCACCAAATCCCGTAAGTTTTCCGATGTCACTTGACGTGATTTGCAAATGAGGTGCGAAATGGCCAAAGGCGATCCCTTTGACTGGGTCGCCTCCAATGCGTCACCTCACTCTTAAGGAGCCAACATGAGCAAACACGGATACGAATCCGGCCGGTTAAACCTCCCATTTGTCGGTATCTGTACGTTCGGGAAATATCCCTATGTCGAAGATTGGGATGCGATCGATGCCGAGGTTGCTGTGATGGGCGCGCCCTATGATTTTGGTTGCCAGTGGCGGTCTGGTGCACGGATGGGACCACGCGCGATCCGGGAAGCCTCGACCCTGTTTTCCTTCGGTCATGCCGGGGCATATGACCATGAAGACGATGTGACGTATCTGGACCCCGCCAAGGTGACGATTGTTGATATCGGGGACGCGGATATCGTCCACACGGATACCGAGCAAAGCCACGCAAACATCGAGTTTGGTGTGCGGAAAATCCTGAAATCCGGAGCCATCCCGGTTGTGATGGGGGGTGATCATTCGATCAATATCCCCTGTATCAATGCCTTTGATGATCAAGAGCCGATCCACGTCGTACAAATTGACGCGCATCTGGACTTTGTCGATGAACGGCATGGGGTGCGTTTTGGGCACGGGAATCCGATGCGCCGCGCCGCGGAAAAACCCTACGTCACCGGGCTAAGCCAAATTGGTATTCGCAATGTCTCGTCCACGGCCAAGGATGGATATGTTGATGCACGTGCCATGGGGTCAGATATTCAATCTGTGCGTCACATGCGTGAACTCGGTGTCGACGGGATGCTTGCGCGCATTCCAGACGGCGCACGGTATTATGTGACCATCGATATTGATGCGTTTGACCCTTCCATCGCGCCCGGCACTGGCACCCCCAGCCACGGAGGGTTTCTGTATTACGAAGTGCTGGAACTGCTTGCTGGTCTGACGAAACGTGGAAGCGTAGTTGGGATCGATCTGGTCGAGGTCGCGCCGGATTATGACCAGAGCGGGTCGACTTCGACACTGGCAGCGCAGCTTTTGATGAACCTGATCGGGCGCGTGCTGCATGAAAAGGAAGTTGGAGCTTAGGCCTGGGAATGACCCTCGTGGTACACTGATATGACCCAATCGGCAGGCCTATGTCGTTAGGGGTTTAGGCGCGTTGCTAAGGGTTGCCGAAACGCGGACAGCTTCAATCGGCGCGGGGCATATCGCCTCGTTGCGATATTCCAACAACGGGGCGATATGCATCTTGGTAGTGCGTCGTACGGAGCGCACCCGATCTACTTGCGAATGACTTTGTTCCGCGTTCTTTGACGTACTGTCTCGGCGTGTTTACGCACTCGGTGGCGATGTAACATGTCGTCGTGAGACGGCGATGAGCTGCTGTTGCTCCAGCTGTCTTCCCGTGTTGCTGTTCTTAGGGCTGATGATAGTATGGTGAACATGAGTGATCTCCGTTTGATTTACCTGATGCTATTAAACTAGGGGTTATCGCTGGTTGGTCCCAGTTAATAAGATTAACTATATGAAAGCTGAGGTATCATATGGATTGGAAAGGTATTCCCTCTCTCGCGGCCCTGCGCGCATTTGAAGTTGCTGCGCGTCATCAGAGCTTCAGCAAAGCTGCACGGGAGTTGAACGTCACCCATGCCGCAATCGGTCAACATGTTCGCTCGCTCGAAACGTTCTTTTCTGAAACCCTGATCGTCCGGCAAGGGCGCGGCATCGCGTTAACCGAGGTTGGACGCCAGCTTTCTGGATGTCTGAATGCAGGGTTCACCACGATTGCAGAGGGTGTTGAGGAGGTGATGTCGCGGGGGCGTCAGCGACCGCTGCAAATCTCGGTTACGCCAGCCTTTGCATCGAACTGGCTCATGCCCCGTATAGGAGAGTTTTGGGCGAAACATCCGGGTGTTTCCCTCAACATCAACCCGTCAATGGAGTTGATCGATCTTAGAAAAGACGGTTTCGATCTGGCCATTCGGTACGGGGATGGCGATTGGCCAAATGTGACATCGGAGTTGCTGACCGACGGGGATTTCTTGGTGGTTGCGCCTCCTAAGCTGGTCGATGGGCGGATCGTCAGAACACTTGCCGACCTGCAGGATCTGCCTTGGCTGATAGAAGAGCACATGATGGAACGCAGAAAGATCATCGAACGCGAGGGTCTGTGTCTCGACAGTGTTGATCTGACGATATTGCAGACCAATGCGCTGGTCTTGTCCGCCACGCTTTCCGGACTGGGCGTTACTGTGCAACCCAAATCCCTTGTGGAGCGCGAGATTGCTGCGGGCGCTTTGGTTCGGTTGTTTGAACTGAATCAGTCCGACTTGGGCTACTTCATTGTGACAGTGCCAGATCGGCTGTCACCATCAGCGTTGGTTTTTATCTCGTGGCTACGCAAGAAAGCGCTAGAGGGGTAGGGTGGGAACTGAGCGATATATCACTTGGCCAGCGTCGACGCCGCCCGTGCCAGTTCGGTAATTCCAGCCCAATCGCCCGCTTTCACCAGATCGGTCGGCGCGACCCATGATCCGCCCACGCAAAGCGTGTTGGGCAGGTTCAGGTAGTCCATCGCGTTCTTCACGCTGACGCCGCCCGTCGGGCAGAAACGAATTTGAGGCAGGGGCGAGGCCAAGGATTTCAGGAAGGGTGCGCCGCCTGCGGCCTCGGCAGGGAAGAATTTTTGCACGGTATAGCCGCGTTCGAGCAGACGCATTGATTCAGAGGCTGACGTCGCGCCGGGCAGCAGCGGCAGGTCGTTCGCCTCGCACGCGTCCAGCAGCGTGTCCGTTGCACCGGGTGAGACGCCGAAGGTCGCGCCCGCTTTCTTTGCGGCTTCCACATCAGCAGGGGTCAGCAGCGTTCCCGCGCCGACCACGCCGCCGTCGACTTTTGCCATCTCGGCGATCACTTCCAGCGCGACCGGTGTGCGCAATGTCACCTCAAGCGCGGGCAAACCGCCTGCGACCAAGGCTTCGGCCAAGGGCACCGCATGGGCAACCTCGTTCACCACAAGGACGGGCACAACTGGGGCCAGACGGCAGATTTTTTCAGCGGCAATGCTGGCTTCAGCAGGTGTCATGATGGTCTCCTTCAGGAAATCGAGGATGCGCCTTCGGTGGCCGGACGGGCCGAGCGGCGGAAGTTTTCAAAAAGCTCGCGGCCCATGCCGTCGGTATTATCGCTTAGATCTACCTGCACGGCGGGACGATCTAACGCGCCGTCGGAGAGGACCTCAAGCGTGCCTTTATCTGCGTCGAGCCGCAGGATATCGCCATCCCTGATACGCGCGATGGGACCACCATCGGCCGCTTCGGGTGCCACATGGATGGCGGCGGGCACCTTTCCGGATGCGCCAGACATGCGACCATCGGTGACCAGCGCCACCCGTTGTCCGCGTTGTTGCAAGACGGATAGGGTGGGCGTCAGCCCGTGTAGTTCGGGCATTCCATTGGCACGAGGTCCTTGGAAACGCACGACGATGATCAGGTCGCCCTCAAGCTCTCCGGCTTTGAAGGCCGTTTTGACGCTGTCTTGGTCGTGGAACACGCGGGCGGGGGCTTCGATCACATGGCGGTCTTCATCTACGGCCGAGATCTTGATGACACCTTGGCCAAGGTTGCCGTTCAGTTGCACAAGCCCGCCGGTCTTTTGGAACGGGTCTGACGCTGGGCGCACGATCTTTTCGTTCAGGCTTTCGCGGGGGCCGGGTTCCCAGATCACGCGGTCGCCTGACAGTTTCGGCTCTTGCGTGTAGGCGGCCATATCCCCGGCGATTGTTTTGGCGTCGGGGTGCATCAGGCCAGCGTCCAGCAGCTCTCCGATCAGATACCCCAAGCCACCCGCCGAGTGGAAGTGGTTCACATCCGCCAGCCCGTTGGGATAAACGCGCGCCATCAAGGGCACGATCGCCGAGATATCTGAGAAATCCTCGAGCGTCAGGATAATCCCCGCCGCCCGTGCCATGGCAGGCAGGTGCAGGACAAGGTTGGTCGATCCACCGGTGGCCATCAGGCCAACAAGACCGTTCACAAACGCCTTTTCGTCCAATACGTGCCCAGCCGGTGTAAACCCCTGAGAACCATCTTTGGTAATCGCCAGCGCTCGACGCGTGCCTTCGGCGGTCAACGCTTCGCGCATGTCTGTATGTGGCGGCACGAAAGAGGCACCGGGCAGGTGCAGCCCCATGAACTCCATCAGCATTTGGTTGGTGTTGGCAGTGCCATAGAAGGTGCAGGTGCCGGGGCCGTGATAGGCCGCCATCTCTGCCGCCATCAGCTCTTTGCGGCCAACCTCTCCGGTGGCGAACTGCGTACGCACCTTGGCCTTTTCGTCGTTTGGAAGGCCTGAGGTCATGGGACCTGCGGGAAGGAACACCGTCGGAATATGGCCGAAGCTCGCGGCGGCTATAACCAGACCGGGAACGATCTTATCACAGACACCCAGAAAAAGGGCCGCGTCGAATGTGTTGTGGCTGAGCGCAATCGACGACGCCATGGCAATCACATCACGCGAAAACAGGCTTAACTCCATACCGGTTTCGCCTTGGGTCACCCCGTCACACATGGCCGGGACGCCGCCTGCGACCTGCGCCGTTGCCCCTTCTTCGCGGGCAATGCGCTTGATCAGGTCCGGGAACGTAGCAAAAGGCGCATGAGCCGACAGCATGTCGTTATAGGCGGTCACAATTCCGATATTCGGCGCACGTCCTTCGGCCAAACGGTCCTGATCAGCACCTGCACCCGCATAGGCATGGGCCTGACCCGAGCAACTGAGATGTGCCCGACGTGGGCCGTCCTCTGCCGCACGGGCGATCTTATCCAGATAAGCTTGGCGCGTCTCGCTGGACCGCTTTACGATCCGATCCGTCACACGTTGAAGGTCGCTATTCAATGTCATGGCTGCCGTCCTGTTTCGCATAGCTTGCAGTATTGCACAGATGTTGCGGTTTCGGGCATGTCCTATCAGGAACTGATAGCGCTAACAACGATTAATTCAAGACGCCGGCGATCGAGTTGCCCGCTTTGAGGCTTCCAAACTGGGTAGGCTCAGGCTAGGCAGGGCAAAAGCACCCAACCGGAAGACCGACACAATGGCGGACGCCTCTAAGACCTCTGATCGCGCGACAATTCGACTGATGCCAAAGGCAAACGCACGGGCCATTCGCCACGGCGCGCCTTGGGTGTTCGACAATGAAGTTGTAACGGACCGGCGTACCCGAAACATCGAACCCGGAACCATTGCACGCTTAGAAGACAGCGCCCGCGATCCGATGGGCATTGTGGCAACCAACCCAAAGTCTCGCATATTCGCGCGCATGCTGGACCGTGATCCAGCTGCGGTGATTGACCGAAAATGGCTTGCAGCGCGGTTGTCTGCGGCGCTGGCCCATCGCGAGACTCTGTATGACGAACCGTTCTATCGCCTTGTCCATGCTGAAGCTGACGGGCTACCGGGTGTGATCATTGACCGGTTCGGGGACACCGCCGTCGTCCAGCCCAATGCCGCGTGGGCTGAGGTGCTGATCGACGATCTTGCCGCCGCCTTGGCCGAGGTCACAGGCGTCACCAATATCCTGAAAAACGCCGCCGGGCGCTCGCGCGTGCTAGAAGGTTTGGATGACCAAAACACCGTCCTTCTGGGACAAGCCCCCGAAGTGCCGATTGCCGTGCCGATGAACCGGGCCATCTATATGGCGGACCTGACCGGCGGGCAGAAAACCGGATTGTTCTTTGACCAACGCCCCAATCACGCCTTCGCCGCGAGCTTGTCAAAAGACGCGAGTGTCCTCGACGTTTTCTCGCATGTGGGTGGCTTCTCGCTCGCCGCACTGGCAGCTGGGGCCAAGGACGCAGTTGCAATCGATGGCTCGGCCCCAGCGCTGGCGTTGGCCGAAGAAGGCACTAAGCGGATGGGGGCAGGCGATCGCTTCTCAACCGCGCAAGGCGATGCGTTCGACATGCTGACCGCATTGGCCGAGGAAGGGGCGAAATTTGACGTCGTCGTGTGTGACCCGCCCGCCTTTGCGCCATCCAAAAAGGCGCTTGAGCCCGGTCTGCGCGCCTATGAGCGCATCGCACGTCTGGCGTCAGACCTTGTTGCACCGGGCGGCTACCTTGTGCTGTGTTCGTGCTCTCATGCCGCTACCATCGACAAGTTCCGCTCGTCTTCGGTACGAGGCATCGGACGGGCCGGGCGCAAAAGCCAGCTTATCCATACGGGATACGCCGGGGCCGATCATCCAATGCACCCGCAACTTGCCGAAAGCGGATACCTGAAAGCGCTTTTCTTCCGGCTTCTCCCGTGAAAGTGCTGATCGACGCCTGCGTCCTCTACCCAACCGTCATGCGCGAAATGGTATTGGGTGCGGCGGGCGAGGGGCTTTTCACGCCGCTCTGGTCGCCTCGCATTCTTGAAGAATGGGCGCGCGCCACGATCAAACTCGGACCGGAACAGGAAACCATTGCGCGTGGCGAGATTGCATTGCTCTCTGCCCGTTGGCCAAACTCCAGCATCACACCAAACGAAGGTGATCTGCGCCGCCTGTGGCTACCGGACGAAAATGACATCCACGTGCTCGCCGCCGCCATTGCTGGCGGGGCAGACGTCCTTCTGACAATGAACAACGCCGATTTCCCGCGCCACACGTTGGCCGAAGAAGGCCTGCTGCGCGACACGCCCGACCTGTTCCTGCGGTCTTTTCTGGACAGTGATGCAGAAGCGATGATCCGCGTTGCAACCCGCGTGCTTGACCAAGCCCGCACCCTATCAGGCGAGGATTGGACGATCCGTCGCCTCATGAAAAAAGCCCGGCTTCCCAGGCTGGGTAAAACACTCGAACACGACATCTAGTTTTTTCTTGTCGGAAATATCCTGGGGTGAATGCCGCAGGCAGAGGGGCAACGCCCCTCATTTCACCCATTGGGCTTCATTCTTTTCAATGGCCGCAATCCGTTCTGCCGTCTTGGGATGGCTCATCAACCAGGCTGGAACCACGCCGGCCCGATTTTTGGTCAAGGCGTCCAACTTGCCAAACAGTGTTTTCTGCGCCTCCGCGCCGATCCCTGACTTGATCAACAACGCGGTGGCATAGGCATCAGCTTCGTACTCATCAACCCGGCTCATCCCGGCAGAAACCAGACGTGTCAGCGCTTGGGCGATCAATATGCCGACGCCGGGAATAAGCCGTGACAGAAGCACCGCCAACACGGTGCGCATTGCGTTTTGGCCCGAGAAATCGATCATCCGTTTTCGCGCATGGCCCAATGCAACGTGACCCAACTCATGCGCGATCACGCTGGACATTTCCTCGGCCGAGACCCGCCCCTGTTGGTATTCGTTATAGAACCCACGCGTGATGAAAATTCGCCCGTCCGGTGCGGCCAATCCATTGACCGGTTCAATCTCATAGATATGCACCGGGATATCTGCGATCTCGAGCGATGCTGCCATCCGGTCGGTCAACGCCTTCAGCTTTGGGTCCGCCAACCGCGTCGATTTCGCATCCAACTCGCGATGGGTGCGCCAAACCGACAGGCGGTACATCAACAGCCCATAAAGAACCGGAAGCAAGATCGGAAGAAGCTTAAGCATGGGGTATATATGTGCTCTCTTGGCGCAAATGGAAGGGGGCTAGCGGCCCAGTTCCTTCATGCCCCGCTCGATCCCTTCAAGTGTCATCGGCACCATGCGGCCCTCGAATATCTGGCTGATCATCTGCACCGATTGGGTGTATTTCCAATGGGTCTCGGGCAGGGGATTGATCCACATGTTGTCGGGCCACTGTTCGCGGGCACGTTCCAGCCAGACCTGACCAGCTTCGTCGTTCCAGTGCTCGTTTGCGCCACCGCGATAGACTACCTCATAAGGGCTCATCGAAGCGTCACCGACAAAGATGCACTTATAATCGGAGCCATAGGTGCGCAGCACCTCCCATGTAGGGGTTTGATCATTCCAGCGACGCTGATTGTCGCGCCAGACACCCTCGTAAAGGCAATTGTGGAAATAGTAGTATTCAAGATGTTTGAATTCGGCGCGCGCCGCCGAAAACAACTCCTCGACCACCTTGATGTGTGGGTCCATTGATCCGCCAACATCCAGAAATAACAACACCTTAACGGCGTTCTTACGCTCGGGGCGGGTCTTCACGTCTAAATACCCATTCTCGGCTGTGGCGCGGATCGTACCGTCCAGATCAAGTTCGTCATGTGCACCGTCACGCGCCCAGTTGCGCAGACGTTTCAAAGCAACCTTGATATTGCGCGTGCCTAATTCGACCGTGTCGTCGAGGTTTTTGAAATCGCGTTTGTCCCAGACCTTTACCGCGCGTTGGTGGCGACTTTTGTCCTGTCCAATCCGCACGCCTTCCGGGTTGTAGCCGTACGCTCCGAACGGTGACGTGCCAGCGGTCCCGATCCACTTGTTGCCACCCTGATGGCGGCCCTCTTGGTCTTTCAGACGTTCTTTTAACGTCTCCATCAGCTTGTCGAACCCACCCAGCGCCTCGATCTCGGCCTTTTCTTCGTCAGACAGAAATTTTTCGGCCATCTTTTCAAGCCATTCCTGTGGGACTTGCACGGCCTCCAGCATTTCTTCTGAAGAAACCGCTTCAAGCCCTTCGAAAGTCTGTGAAAACGCGCGGTCAAACTTATCAAGGTTACGTTCGTCTTTCACCATTGCTGTTCGCGCAAGGTAATAGAACCCCTCGATGTCATAGGTGACCAGCCCCACCTTCATCGCCTCTAGAAAGGCCAAAAACTCGCGCAATGACACTGGAACCCGATGGGCGCGTAGGTTTTCAAAGAAGGGCAGGAACATCGCTTATGCCTAGCGGTAGATTATGATCGAGGCAAAAATGGCAATCACACCAAAAATGATAGCATGTACAGCGGCATATTGTGCCTTGTCCAAGCGATTTCCACCGCGATTTCGGGCACGCAACACGCCGAATAAAGCCCCGAAGATAAGCGCTGCGATGATCAGCATATGCGTCTCCACCCTTTTGCAAGGGCACGTCACAACTGGCCCCAATATGTCTAACCTGGCGATATTGCAGCGATTTCACTTAGCCGCGCGCCGACCTGTTCGTTCGAGCCGAAGCCATAGCGCGCCCAGCCCAGACTGTCGAGCCTGACCAGCTGCGCTTCTTGACCGCGTCCCGCAAGGTCAAGAGCCTCGGCTTTGATCATCATCAGCGTTGACAAGAGCGCTGCGTTTTCGGCGCGTTTTACTGGGGGAATATGCGTGTCAGCTATGGATATCGCTTCGTCCGCGCGTCCGGCGGACAGGGCATAAGCCGCCAGTTGAACGCCCATATGTGCCGCGTGAAGCGCCGTTTCCGGACTGGTACGGTAGAGCGCTTCGGCCTCTCGGAAAGCGGCAAATGCACCTTGGCTGTCCTGGCGCATGTGCAGGCGGGCATAGGCGAACAGGCTGAACGCGAGCCGCGTATCGCGCCACCCTTGCGCGCGCGCTAGGCTCACGGCTTCTTGCGCGGCTTGTCGGCGTCTCGCATCTGACGCAGCGCCACCCAAGGCCGTTTGAATTGCCGATTTCCAGCGCGTAGGCGACGTTCCACCGGTGCGGGGGAATCCTTCGCCGCCTGCCGGGTTCAGACGGGCCAATATTCCGGGCAACCGTGCGGCGACATCGGCTTGGCTCATGCCAGATGACAATTCGGGCGCGTAATAAGCGCGTAGAACCAGCATGTCGAACCCGGTCAGCACTGTGTGGAAGTTATCGTCGTTAAACACGCTGTCGTGCAGGCGATACAGGTCATTGACGGGTCCCAGCGCCTGCGCAACCTCTTCGTGTAGGCAATCGCGCAGCTCTTGCGGGCTGACATCGCCCGGCAAGAACACAGCCATTTTTGTTCGAGTACGCAGGCGCGTCCAGTCCAGACGAGCGGACCCGCGTGCGGCCTTGTATTCCGACCAGCTGGAAACGTTCGGGGACACGAAACAGGCGGCATGGGGCACAAGTCGTTGAAGCTGGCGTTTCGGAATCACTTCAAGCGTGATCGAGGCCTCTGAGGTTGCGGGAACCTGTCGGATATCGATCCCGGCCTCGATCCTCAGCCGCGCGGTCAGCCGCGCAAGATCGGCCATCATATAGCTTGGTGCCGGGCCAGTCACGCGCAGCGTCACCGGGCCTTCAAAACGGGACAGAACGGGCAGGGGGCGGCCACTTTCCAGCTGAAAGGAAAGGTCCAGAAAGTCACCGGCAATCAAGCTGTTAGGTCGCGAAGGACGGGTGATCTGTGTGCCGCTGAAGGCTTTCATCGGGGGCAGCGTAGTGGGCAGACCCACGCGCCGCGCCGCGACGTCTTCGCCATCATCTGCGCGCTGCGTGCGCGATCCACCACCCGGTCCGGCACATGCGGCCAGAGACAGGCAAAGTCCGAGTATTCCGACGGGTCTGATCCATCCTTGCATCGTCACGCCCTCCCATACCGGATGAACGGCGTCTTGACGCCAATCCGGTCATAGAGTTTGCGGGCGGTGTGGTTGAAATCCTGCGTCAGCCAATAGACAGACGGTGCGCCCATCTGATCGGCAGCGTCATACACGGCCTCGATCAAAGCGCGCCCGACCCCAAGACCCCGTACCGATGGATCAGCATAGAGGTCTTGCAGGTAACAGACATTTTCGATTTTCCACGCATGGCGATGGAACAGGTAATGCACCAGCCCGACAGGCTGATCCTCCACCAAAGCCACCAGGCCGTGGAACTCGTTCGGATCCTCTGACAGAAGCCGGGCGAAGGTGGTTTCATAGACCTTCGGTTCTACTTCAGTCTCATAGTAGCGCAGGTAGCCTTCCCACAGGCGTGCCCACGCGTCCCTATCAGACGGCATCAATGGCCGAACGGAAATGTGAGTATTGTTTCCCATAACAACACACGACACCCGTATTTATGCCCCCCCAGGCAAGGGCCCGACATTAGGGGGCTAGGAGTCTTTTACCAAGGAAAACCATGGAATCTTCGGCGTACGGTCTAAAATACCGTTAAAGAAAACAATATCTTGTGTGGGGGTCTTCATACACTACCACGCGGTTCGCTTTGGTTCGTGTCAATACGGCGAATCGTTGGTCATAGGCCGATTACGTCATAGTCGGGCGAACCGGACCACGTGACTTCCCATTTCGCGCCGGGCCTGACATTCTGCACAGCGGACGGATCGAAGGCGACCAAACAAGTTCCGCCGGGGTGGCGGACCGAGGGATAGACGAGCCCGCGATGCCCTTCGGTGCGCAGCTGGTTTGCCAGTTCTTGCCCGCGCGGATAGCCAATGGCCGGGTCGTCATGCAGGGCGGGGTGGTCGGGCTGGCTGGTCAGGTCAGGGAAGTCGCCGATAAAGTCGGCCAGAAGCTCGACATAACGGGCTTTGGTCACAAATATGCCGATATATTCAAGCTCTCTTGTTTTGTGAAACGCAACCTCAGCGACCGACGTCATCGCGCTCCAACTGCAATACCACGCGCCGCGGCTTTCATCATTAAAGCGGTTCCCACCAGCACGGCGATAGGTGAAGGCTGCGTTCACATGGGTCAGCCCATAGACGCGTAAATCGGCCTCGCGCCGTGCCCACGCGAGTTCCAACCGGTCGATGCCCAGATCGCGGCCGCGTTCAGCGGTGTGGCGGGCAGAGGTCATCGCCTCAACGTCGGCCAGCAGGGCCATTTCGTCGTCGTCATCCACCAAGCCGCGAAGAGCGGGCGGCTTGTGATAGGTCGCCGGGATCAGCCGCACCAGCGCACGGTCACTGACCGCTCTAAGGGGCATGGACCCCGACAAATCTTGTGTCACATTCCACCCCGCAATGCGTCGACGTAATTGCGCACGCGCAGGAATTGCGGCAGCCCGTCTTCGATCATTGTGTCGATAGGGCGCGCGCCTGCAAAAAGAGGGCCGGCATTGGGTAGCGACATCCAACCGTCCGCGATTTTTTCGTCGAAATAGAGGTGCAAGGATTTGTAAATGCCCACCAGCGCGGACAGTCGCAGCATCTGGTCGCGGGTCAGGTCGCCCTTAAAACCGGGGTTTCGCGCCCGTTTCCAAGTGGAGGTCGACATGTCTGCCAAATCTGCAGCCTCTTCCAACCGAAGCCCCCACGTCTGCACAATGCGGCCATAGGCCTTAAGCGCGACGGCAACGTGATCGGCCGTCGGGCGGGCCGGGGGAGTAGTCAGAGGTTGTGGGGCGGCGTGCATCTTGCATCTCCTGTGCAGGGCTTGCACAAGAAATAGGATCACATGGACCGAATGTCAAGATCAGATGGTCTTATCGACCGCCGCGCGCCATAAAGGCCAGACGTTCAAACAGATGTACATCCTGCTCGTTCTTCAACAATGCGCCGTGCAAAGTCGGAAGCGCGGAAGCCCCGTCACGTTTCAAGGTTTCAGGATCAATGTCTTCGGCCAACAGGAGCTTTAGCCAGTCCAGAACTTCTGAGGTCGACGGCTTCTTCTTTAGACCGGGTTGTTCGCGAATTTCGTAAAACTGCGTCAGAGCTTCGGTCAGAAGACGGGGTTTAATGCCGGGGTGGTGTACCTCGACGATCTTGGCCAGCGTTTTGGCCTCGGGAAAACGGATGTAGTGAAAGAAGCAGCGGCGCAGGAAGGCGTCTGGCAGCTCTTTTTCGTTATTAGAGGTGATGATGATGATCGGGCGGTGCTTGGCGCGGATGGTTTCGCCGGTCTCGTAGACGTGAAATTCCATCTTATCAAGCTCTTGCAACAGGTCGTTGGGGAACTCGATATCCGCCTTGTCGATCTCATCTATCAGCAAGACAACCCGTTCGTCGGCGTCAAATGCCTCCCAAAGCTTGCCACGCTTGATGTAGTTCTTCACGTCGTGCACACGCTCTTCGCCCAATTGGCTGTCGCGCAGGCGGGACACGGCGTCATATTCATACAGACCCTGCTGGGCCTTGGTGGTTGATTTGATATTCCATTCAATCATCCGCGCGCCCAACGCGCCTGCGACCTGCAATGCAAGCTCGGTTTTGCCGGTACCAGGTTCGCCCTTAACCAAAAGGGGGCGCTCAAGCGTCACGGCGGCGTTCACCGCCACTTTCAGGTCGTCAGTCGCCACATAGCTGTCGGTGCCGTCAAAGCGCTTGGTCATCGTGTTGTCCCACTTTTTTCTCTCTTGGTCGTAGGGGCGGGGTAATAGCGCCGGCCTGTTTTGGCAAGTGTGCCGTTGGGTTTCGTCGGGTGCGAATTGAGCCTAGATAGTTTGGGATCGAGGGGTGACGGTCCAGGAACTATTGATTTCTGGGGCTTGGCGGGCTGCGGCCCGAAATCACGCGCCGCGTTTCCCATGCAATTCAGCGGCTTACTCCGGCGCATAGAATTCCTACCTAAGATTGGCCCTTTGGCTAGTGACAATGGTGAAAAGCGGGTGTAAACGAGCGCCAGAAGAAACCGGGTTCTTGTCGATGCCCACGCATCAAATGGTTTCAGCCCGGTATGTGAGGGAGTTGGTATGAAAGCAGAGACTTTCCTGCCCGAGGATTATCGGCCAGCAGAAGACGAACCTTTTATGAACGAGCGCCAGACGGAGTATTTCCGCCGTAAGCTTAACGCATGGAAGGAAGAGTTGCTCGACGAAAGCCGTCATACGATCGAAGGGCTTCAAGACAACACACGGAATATCCCGGATATTGCAGATCGCGCGTCGGAGGAGACAGACCGCGCACTGGAACTGCGCACACGGGATCGGTCACGTAAACTGGTCGGCAAGATTGACCAAGCGCTGCGTCGGATCGACGAAGGCGAATACGGGTATTGTTCCGAAACAGGTGATCCCATTTCGTTGAAACGTTTGGATGCTCGTCCGATTGCGACCATGAGCCTTGAGGCGCAAGAACGCCACGAGCGCCGTGAAAAGGTCCACCGCGACGATTAAGGCGCGGACAAAACAGGGGATGGGCGGTCATGTCGCGTGGCAAGACGTTCTGATCCATGACAGAAGGCGCTGGACACCCCGGCGCCTTTTCTTTTGCCCAGTTGCAAGCAAATATCTGGCACCGCACACAGAAATGGCCCCGCCAAAGGAGAGCAGCCATGATCGCAGGACAGGACATCACCATTCTCGGGGCTGGGATCGGTGGGCTGACCGCCGCGGTGGCACTGGCCAAACGGGGTGCAAATGTCACCGTGTTGGAGCAAGCACCGGCGATCACCGAAGTGGGCGCCGGGCTTCAGATCAGCCCCAATGGGGTTCGTGTGTTGGACGCGCTTGGTTTAGGGGAAGCCGCGCGCGCGCGGTCCATGGCAGGCAAAGGCGTATGGTTGCGTGACGGCGTTTCTGGGCACGGAGTATTGGACTTCGACTTTAGTAAAGTCGCCCCGAGCGCGTCTTTTCTGTTGTTCCACCGGGCCGATCTGATTGATGTTTTGGCCGATGGCGCACGGGCGGCAGGGGTTGATATTAGGTGTGGTGTCAAGGTCGAGGCCGTGTCGCCAAGCATGAGTGCTGCGATGGTGCAGACCGCCGGTGAAGACCCAACAGAAATGGGTTTTGTTATTGGGGCGGATGGGCTGCACTCGGTCGTCGGGGCCGGGCTGAATGGAGCCCGCGCCCCGTTATTCACCGGCCAAGTGGCGTGGCGGGCAACGGTCCCTGCCACCGGGCGCGAGCCGACGGAGGCCACCGTTTTCATGGGGCCGGGGCGTCATATGGTCACCTATCCGCTGCGCGACGGTAAGATCATCAATCTGGTTGCGGTCGAGGAACGACAGGCGTGGGCGGCCGAGGGATGGAACCACCAAGATGATCCCAACAATCTGCGTCATGCTTTCTCGGGGTTCTGCGATGATGCACAAGCTTTGCTGGAACGGGTTGATACGGCTCACCTTTGGGGACTGTTCCGTCACCCGGTCGCTCTGAACTGGCATTATGGCCAATCAGCGCTTCTGGGCGATGCGGCCCATCCGACGCTGCCGTTTATGGCGCAAGGCGCTGTTATGGCGATCGAGGATGCGTGGGTGTTGGCCAAATGCCTCGACACTGCGGGATTTGATGACGGCCCTGCAATGTATCAAGCGCTGCGCCGCCCGCGCTGCGAACGGATTGTTCATGCAGCCAACAAGAACGCGCGCAATTACCACTATGCAAACCCAGTGGCGCGGCGGCTCGGGCATGGGGCATTGCGGATCGCGGGTAAGATGGCCCCGCAGCAAATGTTCAATCGATTTCGCTGGATCTACGACGAGGATGTGACAAGGTTGTAAGAACCCTTGTCATCCACCTTGAATTGAGGAACACTTAAATCTACGTGTTATCAGTATCATAAATCGAAGGCTAATTGTGTAGATGGTGCGGTCTTTCGTCTGTGCAGCGGTATCTTGCACCGCTTCTTTGCTTCCCTTTCAGAGCGTTGCCGAAAGTGTCGCTGCTTATACCCTGACCAACGGACAAGAAGTCGCGCCACTGGAGCAGTTTCAGGAATGCGACCTGTGCCCCGAGATGATCGTAATGCCATTGGGGTCATTTATGATGGGGGCTATCCCCGGAGAGTCTCGCAACCCGTTCGACTTCTACGGCCCGGTTAATGCAAAAGACTTTGTCCCCCGTGTCCGGGGACCTGATGAAATCAACATCATCCCGAATGAACATCCCCGCCATCCAGTCGACATGGATATCCCCTATGCGATGGGTCGCAACGAAGTTACCTATGCGGAATGGATGGTCTGTGTTGAGGCCAGCGCGTGCTCGCATGTTCCAGACCACCGCGTGCTGACGCCATCAGGGTACAAAGAACTGGGTCCCGACCATCCAGTGATCAACGTGTCCTATCTGGATGCGCTGGAGTATACGGCGTGGCTGAATTCGCTGGTTGGCGCTGATGTCTACCGGTTGCCAACAGAAGCAGAATGGGAATACGCCGCCCGCGCCGGAACCGAGACCCGTTTTGCGCAGGGTGACGAGTTGACGGCAGCTCAAGCAAATTTTTCGCGTCGAGCAACAGAGCATTTGCGCGGGCGTGGGGTGAAATTACCTGAACTCAAGAACAGATGGATACCCGTACCTGTCCATGACCTAGATGCTGAGAATGCATGGGGTCTGCGGCACATGTCCGGAAACATTGTTGAGCTCACCATGTCTTGTTGGTCAGATGGGCATTTGGGTTTGTTGGGTGACAGTGCCTACATGGCAGATGCCCAATCAGCGGGTTCTTGTCGGCGAGTTGCGAAAGGCGGTGCGTACACGACCGCGATGGATGCACTCAGGCCAGCCAGACGCCTTCGCCCTACCGAAGACTTCAGGCGGGATTATCTAGGTTTTCGAGTTGTACGAGAATTCTCGATCAACCTCCCCAACTAATCGATGACACCTCGATAGTTCCTCCTCGCGACTACTCCGTTGGGTCGCTCAATAACGCATCTACATCGCTGCCCGACATGCCGGTGCCCAGCATCGAGAAATCTCCTTGATCGAACATCCCATGGGCCGCGTCGCGGATGACGCGATGGGTCACTCGCGCCAACGCAGAGCCCAGCGAGATGCGCGCTACGCCTGCGGTCGCAAAGTCCGCTCGGTTGACCCCAGAAAGTGGACCCGCTGCCAGCGCATTGACTGGCAGGTTGGTCGATGCGCAGACCCGTGCCTGATCGGCCAAGGTGCCGGGTAGAGGAATGTAGAGGCAATCTGCACCTGCGGCGTCATAGCCTTTTAGCCGTGCCAAAGCCTCTTCCAGATCGTATTGGCCGTTCATCACACCATCAGCACGCGCGACCAGCACGAAATCTCCGGGCAGGGTGCGCGCGGCGGAACTGGCGGCTTTGATGCGCTCAATTGCAAATGCCCGCTCATAAGGCGTCGCCGACGGCAGGGCCGTATCCTCGATGGATATGCCCGCCAGCCCAGCTTCGTAGGACAGTTTCACGGTCTCAGCACAGGTGTCTGGGTCATCCCCAAACCCGTTCTCAAAATCCCCAGAAACCGGAATATCGACCGCCGCTACAAGGTCTTGGGCATGTGCCAAAGCCTCGTCGCGGGTGACGTGTCCCATATCAGGGCGCCCAAGGGTAAACGCGTGTGCTGCGGACGATGTCCCAATGGCCTCGGCCCCAAGACCAGCCAACATTTTGGCGCTTCCGATGTCCCACGCATTTGCCAAAATGAACGGATTTCCTTTCTGATGAAGGGCGCGAAATGCGGTGCCTCGGTTCTGGTCGGTCATGGATCGATCCTTTTTCGTAGCGGGACGTTGAAGACGAGTTTCGGCGTGTGCGCCCCCGAATGTCAAACCAGCGATGCGACACGATCCCCGTATTTTCCGCCAAATCGCAGAAACTTGCCCCCAGCCCCTTTCCAAAGCCGCCAACCCATGAGATAGGGACGTGTCAAACGAACCCTCCCGAGGAGAAAGCCCATGGAGATTCGCGAGGCGCTTACCTTTGATGACGTCCTTCTGGTTCCGGCTGCTAGCAACGTGCTGCCGTCGACCGCAGATACAACGACCCGAGTGACCCGCTCGATCGCGTTGAACATCCCACTTTTAAGTTCGGCGATGGACACCGTGACCGAGGCCCGCATGGCCATCGCGATGGCCCAGGCGGGTGGCATGGGTGTGATCCACAAAAACCTTGATGTGGAAGAACAAGCCCAGCAGGTACGTCGCGTGAAGCGGTTTGAAAGCGGGATCGTGTACAACCCGATCACTCTGACCCCTGATCAAACATTGGCGGACGCGAAAGCGTTACAGGCGCGCTATCGTGTGACGGGCTTTCCGGTTGTCGATGGCAGCGGTCGTGTGCTGGGGATCGTCACCAATCGTGATATGCGTTTTGCCGAAGACGACGCGACCCCAGTGAAGGTCATGATGACCTCGAACAATCTGGCGATGTTACAGGAACCCGCTGAGCTGGAAGAAGCAAAAAGCCTAATGAGGGTCCGCCGGATCGAAAAGCTGTTGGTCACCGATGGCGACGGAAAGCTGACAGGTCTTTTGACACTCAAAGACACCGAACAAGCCGTGCTTAACCCGACCGCCTGTAAGGATGACCTTGGCAGGCTGCGCGTGGCAGCGGCCAGTTCGGTCGGTGACAGCGGGTTTGCGCGATCCGAGGCGTTGATTGATGCGGGCGTGGACATCGTCGTCGTGGACACCGCGCACGGCCACTCAGAAGGCGTGATCGAAGCGGTCAAGCGCGTGAAGGCCATGTCAAATTCGGTTCAGGTCATAGCTGGCAATGTCGCAACAGGTGATGCGACACGTGCTTTGATCGATGCCGGCGCGGATGCGGTGAAAGTCGGTATTGGTCCGGGCTCCATCTGTACAACGCGGATGGTGGCGGGTGTTGGTGTGCCCCAACTGACCGCGATCAGCGATTGCTCAGCCGCAGCGGGCGATACGCCGGTAATTGCGGATGGTGGGATTAAGTTCTCTGGCGATTTCGCCAAAGCGATTGCCGCAGGGGCTTCGTGCGCCATGGTTGGGTCGATGATTGCCGGGACCGATGAAAGCCCGGGCGAGGTTATCCTGTATCAAGGCCGCTCATTCAAATCCTACCGTGGCATGGGATCGCTTGGCGCAATGGCACGCGGATCCGCGGATCGGTACTTTCAGAAGGATGCCGCGTCCGACAAGCTGGTGCCCGAAGGGATCGAGGGGCAGGTGCCTTACAAGGGCCCGGCTGGTACGGTCATCCATCAGCTTGTCGGCGGTCTGCGCGCCGCCATGGGTTATACCGGATGCGGAACGGTCGAGGATATGCGGACGAATTGCAAGTTTGTGAAGATCACCGGCGCTGGCCTCAAAGAAAGCCATGTGCATGATGTGCAAATCACGCGAGAATCTCCAAACTATCGGATTGGGTAGGGATATCATGGTCTTGATGGATGATCTTAATGAAGATCGGTCGCAGGAATGACACCTGCGGCACGCGTGGCTGCGGCCATCGAGATTATTGATACCTATCTGGGCGGCGCCGCGGCCGAGCAAGCGCTGAGCGGTTGGGCCAGATCGCACAGATTTGCTGGCTCAAAGGATCGTGCGGCAATCCGCGACCATGTATTTGATGCACTGCGCCGGTTGAAATCCTCGGCAGCACTCGGTGGCGCTCAGACAGGTCGGGCGATCATGATCGGGCTTTTGCGCGGGCAAGGGGCTGATTTGGATGCGATTTTTTCGGGCGTGGGCCATGCCCCGATGCCCCTGAACGACCACGAGCACGCAGCGACGGGCATCATGACGCGGGCGGACCGTTTGGACTGCCCAGAGTGGCTTCTGCCTCTTTTTGACCATAGCCTCGGGGCTGATGCGGACGGTGTTTTGGAGGCATTGCGCCACCGCGCACCGGTGTTCCTACGGGTAAATCTTGCACGCTGCACTCCAGCGGAAGCGCAAGAAGCCCTGCTTAAGGATGGGATCGCGACATGCCCGCATTCCCTCGCGACGGCCGCGTTGGAAGTTACTGAAAATCCAAGGAAAATTAACGCGTCAATGGCATATCAATCTGGCATGGTCGAACTTCAAGACGCGGCCTCACAGGCCGTGGTTGAGGCTTTGGGGATAGAACCGGGTATGCGCGTGCTTGACTACTGCGCCGGGGGCGGTGGAAAATCCTTGGCTCTGGCCGCTCTAGGCGCGGATGTTGTCGCCCATGATATCGCGCCCGCGCGCATGAAGGACCTTCCTGAGCGTGCCGCGCGTGCCGGCTGTCATATTCAGACCGCCACTCCTGCGGAATTGGAGGCGCTTGGTCCGTTTGACCTCGTTTTCGCGGACGCGCCGTGCTCGGGCAGTGGGTCATGGCGGCGCGCGCCTCAAGGTAAGTGGCTTTTGACGCAAGAGCGTCTGGAAGCCGTCCGCGCCACACAAAAGCAGGTGCTGTCGAAACTGGCCCATCATGTAACACAGGCGGGTCAGTTGGCTTACGCAACGTGTTCGGTTTTTGATGTCGAGAACGGCCAGCAAATCCATGTTTTTGTTGGAGAAAACCAGGATTATGTTGTGGATCACGAAATTCAACTGTCTCCTTTGAACGGTGGTGATGGATTTTACCTCGCACGACTTAAGCAAAAGTAAAGCTTGGCAAAAACAATCTAAGGTTGTTAACCTTGTCCCCATTAATTGGCGCTTAACTCCCGCCCTGCAAGAAAGGAGGGTGCCGATTCTGTAAAAGGGGATACTTGTGTCGCAAGCCGAAATGTTGCCCAGCCCGCTGACTGAAACCGCCCTGCGGATGTCCAATCGTGCGGGTTATTTATTGACGATCGCGGTGTTGTGTGTTGGGGCGGCTTGGATCGTTGGCTTTCCTGTTCCCGGACTGGTTCTGCTTTTGGTTGGCCTGACATTTCTGTGTCTCGCGATGACTGTGTTTGGCATTTCCGCGCTGCATGATAGGCAGCAAAAACACTTGTTTAGAACTGTATCAATGTTTGTGGAACAAGACGCCGCAGCGATGTTTGCGACGGACGCTGAAGGTATGGTTCTGTATCAGAACGAAGCGGCAAATCAGGCCTATGGCGATCAAAAGGGCGCCACCTTGGCAGGCGCGATGAAGGGGCTATTTGCTGCACCCGCATCGGTTCTGTTCCGGCTGCAAAACAAAGCGTTGGCCAGAGGCGCGGCACGCGAAGATGTGGTCCTGCGACGTGGTCATATGCGCTTGTCCGTGCATTGCTCGGGGCGTGGCGGGTATCTATGGCGGATTGAGGAAATCGGTGAACGCGGAGCAGGCGGACGCTCGGGCGAAAACATCAGTCTGCCAATGATGACGGCGTCAAAAACCGGAACGATTTTATTCATGAACGAGGCTGCGCGCAGGCTGCTGGGCGGGCGTGAAACGACACTGGACCGCGTGTTTACGGATCTGCCGGTGAAGGCGGGGGCCGTCACGCAGGTCTCCGCGAAGAACGGGCCTATACCTGCATTGGTTTGTGAGTTGGAAATTAGCGCGGGGCGACGCGAACTCTATTTGTTGCCGCCACCATCTGGCCCTGCAATTACAGACCAGGAATGGGCCTTCATTGACCGCCTGCCAGTACCATTGGTGAAACTCGACCTAGATGGCTCTATCACCATGGCCAATCAACGGGCGCGTGGTCTGCTTGGTGATGAAAACGCCATTGGTTTACAATTCGCCGATCTGGTCGAAGGGTTGGGTCGGCCTGTGTCTGAATGGTTGCGCGAAGCACATTCCGGTCGTCATCTAGGCCGATCAGAGATCGTTCGCGCGGTGAAACCAGAAGACGACGTTTTCCTACAGATATCTCTGGGTCAAGTGGCTGATGCCACCGGGACTGCGTTGGTTGCGGTGCTTCAGGACGCGACCGAACTAAAAACGATGGAAGCGCAATTCGTTCAGAGCCAAAAAATGGAGGCGATTGGCCAGCTGGCTGGCGGAGTAGCACATGATTTCAACAACCTTCTAACCGCGATATCGGGCCACTGCGATCTGTTATTGCTCGGTCGCGATGAGCAAGATCCAGAGTTCTCCGACCTTTCACAAATCCACCAGAACGCCAATCGCGCGGCGGCACTTGTGCGTCAGTTGCTCGCATTCTCTCGCAAACAAACACTTTGCCCCGAGAAGCTTGTATTAACTGACTCGGTCTCTGACCTCATGCACCTCTTGAACCGATTGGTCGGCGAAAAGGTAACATTGGATGTCGACCATGACCCTGATTTACAGTCAATACGCGCCGATCGCCGGCAATTGGATCAGGTCATTATGAACCTTGTCGTAAACGCCCGGGACGCCATGGAGGATGGGGGGCAGATACGTGTCCAAACGCGCAATGTATCAATTGCTCAGCCACTAAACCGCGACCGTGCCACCGTGCCTGCCGGGGATTATGTCACCATTCGGGTGATTGATCAGGGGACCGGGATACCGGCCGACAAACAAACCAAGATATTCGAGCCATTCTTTACGACCAAAGGTGCCGGTAAAGGCACCGGATTGGGACTGTCGATGGCCTACGGCATTGTCAAACAGATGGGTGGTTTCATTTTTGTGGACTCGATCCCGGGCACGGGTTCAACTTTCACATTGTATTTTCCGGTATCACTTGAAGCTGAGACCGAAGAGGCCGACCAAACACCCACGCCATGTCCGGACGTATCAAATGAGGTGCAACAGACGCTTGATGCGCTGACGACAGACGACCAACTTTTATTCGGTAAAGATGGGGGCTTATCGGTGAAGTCGAATGGCTTAGACGTTCGCAGGGATACTCAAGACGCCGAATCTCGTGTTGCAAACGGGGGAGAGCTACCTAATCCAACACATCTTACACCGAAGTCAGACGATGGGATTGTATTGCTTGTTGAAGATGAGGCACCTGTGCGTGCCTTCGCATCAAGAGCGTTGCGCATGCGTGGATATACAGTTCTTGAGGCGGAGAATGCCGAAGAAGCGTTGAAAACGCTCGAGGATACGTCCCTGACTGTGGATGTATTCGTGACGGACGTGATCATGCCGGGGATGGACGGCCCAACTTGGGTCGCCGAGGCCTTGAAAGACCGACCGGGCGTAAAGGTGGTGTTTGTCTCGGGATATGCAGAAGATTCGGTGTCCGAACACCAATCGCGCATCCCAAACTCTGTGTTTTTGCCTAAACCGTTCTCGTTGACAGACTTGACGGCGACGGTGCAGCGTCAATTCCACTGAATTGATGTCGTGGAGAGGGTGACCGGTCTCCGTTTCACCTCCTATCTCTTTGTTTTCGAATATTTATGCTTGTCCCTTACTTGCCGGCACAGATCGAAAATGCCTAGCGTGGGAGAGAAAATCTAGGCGGTTAACCATTCGGTTACCATTACTCCTCATTGTTAATATTGACGATATGACTTGAAATGTTCTTATTTTGTACTCATAAGGATTTGAGAACAAGAGCAGAACACGAGCATGATTGCCGCCCGATTGCGGGTGTGGAATAAGGGAATGTAAAAATGGCAACGGCGGATATTTTTGATATGAAGCGAAACGGTGACAAACAAAAGGCGCTGGACAGCGCTTTGGCGCAGATCGAACGTCAATTTGGTAAAGGGTCGATCATGAAACTCGGCGCGGATAATCCGGTTGCTGAGATTGCGTCCACTTCGACTGGCTCATTGGGGTTGGATATCGCGCTTGGAATTGGCGGCCTTCCGAAAGGCCGCATTGTAGAGATTTACGGACCTGAAAGCTCCGGCAAGACCACGCTGACGTTGCACTGCGTTGCGGAGGAGCAAAAGAAGGGTGGTGTGTGTGCATTCGTTGACGCGGAACATGCTCTCGATCCTCAGTACGCAAAGAAGCTGGGCGTCGATCTGGATGAGCTTTTGATCAGCCAACCAGATACCGGTGAGCAGGCGCTTGAGATCGTCGATACATTGGTGCGTTCGGGTGCAGTGAACATGGTTGTTGTTGATTCCGTTGCAGCGCTCACGCCGCGTTCTGAGCTTGAAGGTGATATGGGCGACAGCAATGTTGGTGTTCAAGCGCGTTTGATGAGCCAGGCGATGCGCAAATTAACGGGTTCGATTTCCCGATCCAATTGTATGGTCATCTTTATCAACCAGATCCGGATGAAAATTGGGGTTATGTTTGGTAGCCCGGAAACGACCACAGGCGGCAATGCTTTGAAGTTTTACAGCTCGGTCCGTCTTGATATTCGCCGTATTGGCGCGATCAAGGATCGAGATGAAGTTGTGGGCAACGCGACGCGGGTCAAAGTTGTGAAAAACAAGGTGGCTCCGCCGTTCAAGCAGGTCGAATTCGACATTATGTATGGCGAAGGGATCTCGAAAATGGGCGAGCTGTTGGATCTTGGCGTCAAGGCTGGCGTCGTGGAGAAATCCGGGGCGTGGTTCAGCTATGGGGACGAGCGGATCGGACAGGGGCGAGAGAACGCCAAGACCTATCTGCGCGAGCACAGCCGTACCGCACTTGAGATCGAGGACAAAATCCGTGCGGCGCATGGGTTGGATTTCGATATGCCAGAAGGCGAGAAAGACGACGGTGATGGGCTGGTAGAGGCTTAAAGCAGGTCTGAAGCCCTAATTTGAATAATTCAAAGGCCGGAATCTTTCCGGCCTTTTCTTTTGCAAAACCGTCCTGTGGACAGGGCCGTCAGGCGCAGGTAAACGGGTTTAAACCATAAGAGACGAGAAAAGATGGCCAGCCTTAACGATATTCGTTCAACCTTTTTGAAGTACTTCGAAGATAACGGACACCAAGTGGTGGATAGCTCGCCGCTAGTGCCGCGCAATGATCCCACTCTGATGTTCGTGAACTCGGGCATGGTCCAGTTCAAGAACCTGTTTACCGGGCTGGAAAAACGTGACTACTCCCGAGCGACGACCGCGCAAAAATGTGTTCGTGCTGGCGGTAAGCATAACGATCTGGACAACGTGGGCTACACTGCCCGTCATCACACATTCTTTGAAATGCTGGGTAATTTCAGTTTTGGGGACTATTTCAAAGACGACGCAATTCCGTTTGCGTGGAACCTGATCACCAAGGAATTTGGTATCAACCCCGAACGCCTGTTGACCACCATCTATCATACCGATGACGAAGCGTTTGAGATCTGGAAAAAGGTCGGCGTGCCCGAAGATCGGATCATCCGCATCGCGACCGCCGACAATTTCTGGCAGATGGGGCCAACCGGTCCGTGCGGCCCGTGTACCGAGATTTTCTACGATCACGGTGACCATATTTGGGGCGGCCCTCCTGGTTCGGCCGAAGAAGACGGTGACAGGTTTATCGAGATCTGGAACGTCGTGTTCATGCAAAATGAGCAGTTCGAGGACGGCTCGATGACCGCGCTGGACATGCAATCTATCGACACTGGTATGGGGCTGGAGCGGATCGGTGCTCTGATGCAGGGCAGTCACGACAACTATGACACGGACCTGTTCAAGGCCTTGATCGAGGCGTCGGCACACGCAACCCATGTCGACCCATATGGTGACCAGAATGTGCATCACCGCGTGATCGCCGATCACCTTCGGTCGACTTCTTTCCTGATGGCGGACGGCGTGATGCCGTCCAACGAAGGACGCGGATATGTTCTGCGCCGGATCATGCGGCGCGCAATGCGCCACGCACACCTGTTGGGCGCAAAAGACCCGGTTATGTATCGCCTTGTGCCAGAACTCGTGGCGCAAATGGGTCAGGCCTATCCCGAGCTTGGCCGCGCGCAGAGTATGATTGAAGAGACGTTGCTAAATGAAGAGACGCGCTTCAAAAAGACCCTGGATCGCGGTCTGAAACTTCTGGACGACGAAGTCTCTGGGCTGGCCGAAGGCGCTGATCTGCCCGGTGAGACGGCGTTCAAACTCTATGACACCTACGGCTTCCCGCTGGACCTGACTCAAGATGCGTTGCGCGAAAAGGGGCGTGGTGTAGATCAGGGCGGCTTTGATGCTGCGATGGAAGAACAAAAAGCACGTGCTCGCGCGGCATGGTCTGGATCGGGAGAGGCCGCCGATGCGTCGATCTGGTTCGATTTGGCGGAACAAAATGGCGTCACGGAGTTTTTGGGCTACGACACGGAACACGCCGAGGGGCAGGTGCTGGCTGTCGTGATTGATGGCGCTGCCGCAGACAATGCGAAGGCGGGTGAAGAAGTCCAAATCGTGGTCAATCAAACGCCATTTTATGCTGAAGCAGGTGGTCAAGTGGGTGATACGGGGCTGATCCGAACCGAAACCGGATCCGCGCGCATCACTGACACAAAGAAGGTGGCAGACGTTTATATCCATTTCGCAACAATCGAAGACGGAGAAATTGCGACCGGGCAGGGGGCAGAACTGTCTGTTGACCATCTGCGGCGCGGCGCAATCCGGGCCAATCACTCGGCAACACACCTCTTGCACGAAGCATTGCGCAATGAACTGGGTGATCACGTTGCACAGCGTGGCTCGTTGAATGCGCCAGATCGGCTGCGTTTTGACTTTAGCCACAACAAGGCTGTGTCGCCGGATGAGTTGGGCAATATTGCCCGCGAGGTGAACACCTATATCCGTCAAAATACGCCGGTTGAGACACGCATTATGACGCCCGACGACGCCCGAGAGATGGGCGCGCAGGCGTTGTTTGGCGAAAAATATGGTGATGAAGTTCGCGTGGTCTCGATGGGACATGCGGCAACCGGCAAAGGCACAGATGGCGAGACCTATTCGATCGAGCTGTGTGGCGGGACGCATGTGAAGCAAACCGGTGATATCGGTGTCTGCGTGATCCTTTCAGAAGGCGCAAGTGCTGCGGGGATACGACGTATCGAAGCGCTGACCGGCAAAGCCGCGGTGGCGTATATCGAGGACGAAGCTGCGCGCGCGTCACGGCTTCAAGGCATGTTGAAGGCCAAGCCAGACGAGGTGGTCGACCGCGTGAAGGCCATGCTGGACGAGCGGAAAGTCTTGAACAACGAGATTTCTGCGCTGAAACGTGAACTTGCCAAAGCAGCTGGCGCTGGCGCCGAGGCGAAGGAGGTGAATGGCGTCAAATTCCTCGCTTTGAAAGTTGCCGGCGTGGCGGGCAAGGATTTACAGTCCTTGGTGAATGAACAGAAAGACACGCTTGGATCGGGTGCTGTGCTGATCATCTCGGACAATGATGGCAAAGTTGCTGTTGCAGCGGGTGTGACTGCGGATGCGACAGATCGTGTGTCGGCGGTTGATTTGGTAAAAGCAGCTGTGCCCGCACTTGGCGGAAAAGGCGGCGGTGGTCGACCGGAACTGGCGCAAGGCGGTGGGCAGGATTTCTCTGGCGCGGATGACGCCATTGCGTCCGCTGAGGCTGCGATCAGCGCCTGACCATATTTCGTTGCAAATTTCCAAGGGCCGCGTATCGTCACCACGATATGCGGCTTTTTCATGCAGGAGACAAAATATGCCAGCCCTTTGGATCGCCCACGTAACCGTTACAGATGAAGAAGCCTACAGCAAATATGCAGCCCTTGCCGGTCCGGCGATTGCCAAACATGGCGGGCATTTTATTGCCCGCGCCGGGCGGTATGTTCAGCTTGAGGGAAAAGACCGGCCGCGCAATGTTGTGGCGAAGTTTCCAAGCGTCGAAGCCGCTGAGGGATGTTACCGCTCGCCGGACTACCAGGAAGCGCTGAGCCATGCGCGTGGGGCATCAGAGCGTGAGTTGCTGATTGTTGAGACGAGCGAGTAGGGGGCGCTGCCCCCCTCGGGACATTGTCCCTCACCCCTTGGGATATTTTCAGAAAGAAAATGGGGGCGCAGAAAGAAAAAGGGGCCGTGTGGCCCCTTTTTTATTCCGCTTTACTGATCGGCCGAACGCGCCCGTCGTTTGCGTTCGTGCGGGTCAAGATAGCGTTTGCGCAAGCGGATCGAACTTGGCGTAACCTCGACCAGCTCGTCATTGTCGATATAGGCGATCGCCTCTTCCAGGGACAGCGTGATCGGTGTGGTCAGGCGCACAGCCTCGTCCGTGCCCGAGGCGCGTACGTTGGTAAGCTTTTTGCCCTTCAGCGGGTTCACTTCCAAGTCGTTTTCACGAGAGTGCTCGCCGATGATCATACCTTGGTACACATCAACCTGTGCGCCGATAAACATGCGGCCACGGTCTTCGAGGTTCCACAGCGCAAACGCAACTGATTGACCGTCGACCATTGAGATCAGAACGCCAGCACGACGGCCCGGGATGTTGCCTTTATGCGGGGCCCAACCGTGGAAGACGCGGTTCAGAACACCAGTGCCGCGTGTGTCGGTCAGGAACTCACCGTGATATCCGATCAGGCCACGTGATGGGACATGGGCGATGATCCGGGTTTTGCCAGCGCCGGCGGGCTTCATCTCGGTCATCTCGCCTTTGCGTACGCCTGTGATTTTCTCAATCACGGCGCCAGAGTACTCATCGTCAACGTCGATTGTAACTTCTTCGATGGGTTCGATGGTTTGGCCATCTTCTTCGCGCATCAGAACTTGAGGGCGCGAAATTGACAGCTCGAAACCTTCTCGGCGCATGTTTTCGATCAATACGCCCATCTGAAGTTCGCCGCGGCCTGCGACCTCAAAAGCGTCTCCGCCGGGTGTATCGCTGATTTTGATGGCGACGTTTGATTCTGCCTCTTTCATCAAGCGTTCGCGGATCACGCGTGACTGGACTTTCTTGCCATCACGCCCTGCCAGAGGGCTGTCATTGATCCCGAATGTGACCGAAATGGTGGGCGGGTCGATGGGTTGGGCGTCCAACGGTTCGTCAACCGCCAATGCGCAGATCGTGTCGGCAACAGTGGCTTTGGACATCCCGGCTAGTGACACGATGTCGCCAGCGACCGCTTCATCAATGTCTTGTTGGGCCAGGCCGCGGAACGCTTGGATACGCGTCACACGGAACTGTTCGATTTTTTGACCAACGCGCGACAGGGCCTGAACTGTGGCTCCCACTTTAAGGCGGCCGGTTTCCACGCGGCCCGTCAGCAGACGGCCAACAAAGGGGTCGGCGCCGAGTGTCGTCGCCAGCATGGTGAAGTCTTCGTCCTGATGGGCCAATTGGCGTGGGGCAGGGACGTGGTTTACGATCAGATTGAACAGCGCATGCAAATCCTTGCGTGGGCCATCCAGCTCGGCGTCAGCCCAACCACTGCGGCCCGAGGCGTACATATGCGGGAAATCCAGTTGGTCATCATCTGCACCAAGGCTGGCAAACAGGTCGAAGCATTCGTCCAGTGCGCGGTCCGGTTCGGCGTCAGGCTTGTCGACCTTGTTCAGCACCACGATCGGACGCAGTCCCAATGCCAGCGCTTTTGAGGTCACGAATTTCGTTTGTGGCATTGGACCTTCAGCGGCGTCTACCAAGAGAACGACACCATCAACCATCGACAGGATACGCTCAACTTCGCCACCAAAGTCGGCGTGGCCGGGCGTATCAACGATGTTGATCCGCGTGCCTTTCCATTCAACAGATGTGGGCTTGGCGAAAATGGTGATGCCGCGTTCACGCTCCAGATCGTTTGAATCCATCGCGCGCTCGGCCACGGTCTGGTTGTCCCGGAACGCGCCGGATTGTTTCAGAAGCTCATCAACAAGTGTCGTTTTGCCGTGGTCAACGTGTGCGATGATCGCGATATTGCGCAGGTCCATGGGGCCACCTTAAGGGGAGAGAGTTTTTTAACGTGTTAGAAGTTAGGGGCGCGCATAGCCCGGTTGCGGCACGAAAGCCACCCCCAAAAGTCGCGATGGGGCAAATTCGGCGGCTCTAGTGCGTGCCAGAGCGCGAATAAAGGTGAATAACCAGAATGCCGCCGATGATCATACTCAGGCCCAACACCGCAGGCAGGTCAAGTTTCTGACCAAACATGATATAGCCAATGATCGCAATCAAGACGATGCCAAGCCCCGACCAGATCGCATAGGCAATCCCGACGGGCATGAATTTCAGGGCCCAGCCAAGTAGGAAAAAGCTTATCGCGTAGGCGACAACGACAATCAGTGAAGGTCCGAGTCGCGTGAATTGCTGGCTGGCTTGGAGCGCGGTCGTCCCGATGGTTTCAGCGATGACGGCGAGGATCAGGATGAAATATGGCATGGCGTACCCGTATTTGTTTGGTTCAGGCTGGCCGTCCGGCTGCATTGGGTCAAGCGTCTAAAGCGGCAATTCGGTCGTCTCTTTCAATTCCTCCATCACGAAACTGGCCGAGACGTCGCTGAGTTCAATCTTTGATATTAGATGTTGGTAGAGGCGATCGTAGTCGGCCATATCCGCCACGCGCGCATGGATCAGGTAGTCCAGATCCCCGGTCATCCTATATGCTCCCAGTATCTCAGGCATGGTTCTGGTGGCGCGGGCGAAATCTGTCAGCCAACTGGCGGCATGTTGCGATGTTCGTATTTGTATAAAAACTGAAAGGCCAAGCCCAAGCTTCGTTGGGTCCAGTACGGCCACTCGTTTGCGAATGACACCCTTGTCGTCGAGTGCGCGAATACGACGCCAGCAGGCGTTGCGTGACAAGCCCACCCGTGCCCCAAGGTCCTCGAGGCTTAGGTCCGCGTTCTTCTGTAGTTCGCCCAGAATTTTCCGGTCTATGTTGTCAATTTCCACCATATCTAATGATTAGTGGGAAAATCTCACATATGGAAGAAAAATACGCGCAACATCGGGAAGCATTCCAACCATTCATGCTGTTTGATCGTGGTAACGCGACAGGAGACGAACATGATCAGCAAAGTATTTTTGGACCACCCGCAATCAGTTGATGAAACATATCTGGAACACGCCCGGTTTGCCGCTGGCTTTTCGTTTTGGCTGTTTGTTGCGGCCGGTGCGGCCCTTATCCATGCGGTGATCCCCATGGCTTGCGAAAAGACAGCAAGCCGGATCACAGCGCGGCTTTACAATAAAACCCACAATCGGGGTCAGTAAGGGCGTAACATATGTGCCGTTGGGCCGCTTATGCTGGGCGTCCGATCTTTCTGGATGAGATCGTGACCCGCCCGGAGCATTCGTTGATTGTACAAAGTCAATCAGCGACAGAATGCAAAACATCAACAAACGGGGACGGATTTGGGCTGGCGTGGTACGACGCGCAGCCAAATGCTGGGCATTATCGCGATATCTACCCGGCATGGTCGGACCCCAATTTGCGGTCTGTTTGCGAACAGGTGCAATCGGGGTTGTTTTTGGCCCATGTGCGGGCATCAACCGGGTCCGCCATCAGCCGCAACAATTGCCATCCGTTTACGCATGAGCGCTGGAGTTTCATGCATAACGGCCAGTTTGGCGGGTTTGAGGCCTTCCGCAAACAGGCGGATATGGCCATCCCCGACGCCCTTTACGCCAGTCGCAAAGGGGCGACTGACAGCGAAGTCCTGTTCTTGTTGGCATTGGGCGAAGGGCTCGACAATGACCCCGCAGCTGCGTTGGAGCGTGCGGCACGGAAATTGGCAGAGCAATCACGCGCGTCCGGGACATCGCCGTATATGCGCCTGTCGGTGGCAATGTCAGATGGCAAACGCCTGTGGGCCGCGCGGGCGTCAAGCGACCACATCGCGCCATCGGTTTACTATCGCTGGTCGGCCAGTCGACACGGATGGGCAGTCGTCAGCGAGCCACTAGAACACAGCGAGGAGGGCTGGATCGAACTTGCGCCCGGACATATCGCCTGTTTCGACGGTGCTGACGTCACCATCGCGCCGTTTCAGCCCTGATCCCAATCTGGTTTGCGTTTCTCGATGAAGGCTTGGATGCCTTCTTCGGTGTCGCGCATCATCATGTTCTCTACCATGTTGGCGCCAGTGAACGCATAGGCCTCCTCGAGTGACATTCCGGCTTGTTCATAGAACCCGGTTTTGCCAATTTTCACGGCGGAACCGAGTTTGGAGGCGACCGTCTGCGCCAATTCATCCGTCGCCGCGCGCAGTTCTTCCTGCGGCACGACGCGATTGACCAGCCCAACTTCAAGCGCGCGATCTGCGTCGATGAACGCGCCCGTGGTTAGCATTTCGAACGCGACCTTGCGTGGCACGTTGCGGGTCAGTGCGACCATCGGTGTTGAACAGAAAAGACCGATATTCACGCCGTTCACGCCAAATCGAGTCCCCTCGGCCGCTACGGCCATATCGCAAGTGGCCAGCAACTGGCACCCGGCGGCGGTGGCAATCCCGTGCGCCTCGGCGATGACGGGTTGGGGCAGGCGGGGGATCATGCACATGACGTCCGAGCAACGCTCAAACAGGTCTTTGAAATAGGCGGCGCCTCCATCGTCGGATGCGCGTCCTGCGGTCATCTCTTTCAGATCGTGACCGGCGCAGAACGCCTTTCCAGCGCCCGTCAGGACAATGGCCCTGATCGACGTATCTGTTGCCAAGGCCTCGAACTCTGCTTTTAGGGCGGCCAGCATCGCATCTGACAGCGCATTCAGCGCGCCGGGGTTGTTCAGCGTTAAGCGTGCAACTGACGCTGCGTCCTCTCGGATCAGAATCGGGTCTGCCATCTTGTCCTCCCATGCAGTCCAGAGCACGATAGGCGGGAAGATCTCGGGGGGAAACCATGCAATTGAAAATGTCACGCGACGAACTTCAAGCTTTTATGGAAAGCGAATTCCCGCAAGTTGCCCCCGATTTTGAGATCGCGGGTGTGGCTCCGATGCAGATCACGGTGCGCAGCCGTATTGGTGATAAAAACCTGCGGCCCGGAGGCACAGTTTCCGGCCCGACGATGTTCGCACTAGCAGACGTATCAATCTATCTTGCCATCTTAGCAATGATAGGACCTCAAGCGCTGGCCGTGACGACCAATTGTTCAATCGACTTCATGCGAAGGCCGGCTGCGAACACCGATCTTGTGGCCCATGCAAGGATACACAAGCTGGGTCGGGTCTTGGCTGTCGGTGATGTATTGATCCATTCTGAAGGGGGTGATGCCCCTGTTGCCCGCGCCAGCCTGACATACTCGATCCCGCCCAAACGCAGTTAAGTGCAAAAAAAATGGCCGGGGTTTCCCCCGGCCCAGGAAGGGGTCTTCTAAAAACGTTTCGAGATAGACTTGATACACAAGTTTGTTCGAAACGCGCACAGCACTGCTGCCTCATACTGCGTTTCGGTTTCACCCTGTCGCAGGCTAAAACTGAAACGCATAAAACGCTCTTTAGGGTTGCCAGAATGGCTTCTCGGCCTCAATTCCGGCTTCGGTCTGTGTAACGCCGATATCCTCCAACAGGTGAGGCTGCAGCGTCTTTAAAGCCTGTCGCATCTTTCGCCGTTGCGACCACTTGGTGACGGTGACGGCGACCAGCAAGGCAATTTCTGCCAATGCGGGCAAGTTGCTGCGTGTGTCGAGGAAGGCGAGCCGGTCATGCCGGTACGTGTCTCCATATTCCATCAGTATCTCCAAGATATTGTATTGATACAAATTGGCGAATGTGCCAATAATGAATTGATACAAACGACTCGCTTACGAAACAATTGGAACATTGTAATGGATACAATTTTTTCGGCAGACCTGATGGGCGGACAGGGGCCAAAATATCAGCGACTTGTCGACGGCATTACGCAAGCCATTCAAGCGAGCAAACTTGAGGAAGGGTGCAAGTTACCCCCGGTGCGAGAACTGGCTTGGACCCTTGGCATTACGCCGGGCACCGTTGCACGCGCGTACTCAATTTTGTCTGAGAAAGAGTGGGTGAAGACCGAGGTTGGACGCGGCACCTATGTGTTGGGACCACCAGCTATGCCTATTGCGCCGTCGGTGCCGCGTGCGCCTCGTCGTGCTAATGCGAGCAATCCAAATAGCGGGTTGTTGTTGCATGACGAGCCCGAGAATGACTTTTTATTCGCCCCACGCCTTCCAGATGTAGGGCAGGTCAAGATCATTCGGGATGCGATATTGGCCACCAGCGATCTGCCCGATGCCCTGCTTCTTAGGTATCCGTTCCGCACGTCACAATCGCCCCTGCGCGCGGCGATCCATGCTCATATCCCGGAAGAAGAACGGCGTGGTATCGACGCCAACAACATCATCGTGACGAACGGGGGGCAGAATGCGATCATGCTGTCACTTCAGACCTTGCTGGCCGAAAAACAGCGCGTTGTCATGGTTGAAGAAAGCTCTTACCCGGGGTTGCGCCGCGCGGTCGAGCTTTTGGGGGCCGACGTCGTGGCCGTGCCTATGGATGATGACGGAGTAGATCCTGTTGCGCTGGATGCTGTGGCGCAACAATCGGGTGCTTGTCTTCTGTTCACAATGCCCGAAGCCCACAATCCGACTTGTACCGTCACCAGTAATGAGCGCCGGTTGGAGGTTGTGCAAGTCGCGCGAAAGCGCGGTTTTCATTTGGTTCAGGATGATTGTTATCGGTTGGGGCCGGCGCGCGGTCCTAGTTATCGCACGTTATTGCCCGAGCAATCCTGGTTCATCTCGTCCTATTCCAAGACCATATCGCCGGCGTTGCGTGCGGGATATGTGGTCACGCCAGAGGGGTGGGCATGTAAGTTACGCCGGGTGATGGACGTGAATTACTTCGGTGTCTCATCGCCTTCCGCCGAAATATTACATCAAGTGCTGATCCACCCTGACACACCCGCGATGATGCAGGCCATGCGCGCTTGTAACAGGCAATATATCGAAGTCGCACTGAATGTGCTGGGCCGTTTTAAGCTGGGGTGGAGCCACGATGTGCCGTTCTTCTGGCTCCATCTTCCGCGCGGGTGGCGCGTGACGGCGTTCTGTCAAATCACCGAAGCAAAGGGCATTCGGGTCCGCCCGGGCGATGACTTTGCGCTCAGGTCGGGGCCATCGCCACAGGCCGTACGCATTTCAATCAACGGACAAATGCCCCTTCAGCGGTTCAGAACGGTGCTGGAAGACATCGCCACATTGCTGGACAACCCGCCGGAATCTATGAGCGCGTAAGCCCGGAACGGGTCATTAGTGTGGGGTAAAATGATACCGTAATTGTAAGCTGTTGTTATTGCTATATTATTTACACATAACTTCGCTTGACCGCGCGCACAAAATCACTAAAACCACCCCATCCGAAACCCAACTAGGGCTGAACAAATGAAAACCTTCTCTGCAACGCCTGCAGATATCGATAAAAAGTGGATCATCATCGACGCTGAAGGCGTTGTTCTTGGCCGCCTTGCGTCGATCATCGCAATGCGTCTTCGTGGCAAACACAAAGCCTCGTTCACACCGCATATGGACATGGGTGACAATGTCATCGTGATCAATGCGGACAAAGTTCAAATGACCGGCAAGAAGCGCACCGATAAAGTGCACTACTGGCACACCGGTTATCCAGGTGGCATCAAGTCACGCACAGCGGGTCAGATCCTTGAGGGCAAATACCCTGAGCGTCTGTTGACCAAAGCCGTGCAACGTATGCTGCCAGGCGGCCCACTGAGCCGTCAGCAAATGACAAACCTGCGCGTCTATGCAGGCACCGAGCACCCCCACGAGGCGCAAAGCCCCGAAGTGCTGGACGTCAAATCCATGAACCCTAAAAACACGCGTGAGGGCTGATCATGACTGAAGAGATCAAGACACTCGAAGACCTGAACGCAGTTGCTGAAGGCACCGAAGCTGTGGTTGAGATTGCAGCCCCTCGTGAGCCCGTCCGCGACGATCTGGGCCGTTCATACGCCACTGGCAAACGTAAAGACGCTGTTGCACGCGTTTGGATCAAGCCGGGTTCCGGCAAGGTCACCGTAAACGGCAAAGAAATGGGCGAGTATTTCGCACGTCCCGTTCTGCAGCTGATCGTTCGTCAGCCCGAGCAAATTGCCGGTGTTGAAGGCGAGTTTGATGTGGTTGCCACCGTCAAAGGCGGCGGTCTGTCCGGTCAAGCTGGTGCGGTTAAGCACGGCATTTCGAAAGCTCTGCAGCTTTACGAACCCAGCTTGCGTGGCGCCCTGAAAGCCGCAGGCTTCCTGACCCGCGATAGCCGCGTTGTGGAACGTAAGAAATACGGTAAGCGCAAAGCGCGTCGTTCGTTCCAGTTCTCGAAGCGTTAATACTTCGGTTAAGCAATTTGAATTGGGGCTGCCGTTGGGTGGCCCTTTTTCTTTTATGCGCGTGTGTTTCAAGGGTTTTTCATGTTGCGAGGGGCAGGGTGATGGCCTATATCCCGACCAGACCTAGCGTCAAAGGCACCCGTAGCTCAGCTGGATAGAGCGCTGCCCTCCGAAGGCAGAGGCCAGAGGTTCGAATCCTCTCGGGTGCGCCAACATTCTTCGGTTCGTTTTGATACAGATGTATACGCAGGTCCGCTTCCAGGCATCTCCATGGGTCCGGCATCTCGATACGTCACTGCGATCACGAATGACCCCCGCCTGTACAAGGAGGGCTGGGTGCTAGGCCTGTGATCCTGCTTGTGAGGGTTGGGGCCTTAGACACGTCGCAGCCATGACCTGATACGATCAGTCCAGGGTTGAACTCCGACACCAGTGTAACGCCCTGTAAGGTACAAAACGTCCGTTCGTGAGTATTGGACACCGCGGAGTATGTGTTCGTGATCGAGTCCGAAGCCAGCCTGCCGAAGCTCGGTCTTCACGTCGTCTATTGTACCGTGATCACGAGTATCTACGGTATTTCCTTCACTAAGGTTCCACAACTCGTTGGTGTCCGGGATGATGTCCAGAGAAAGAACCAACTTTGCACCGCGGTTGCTGTTGGCCGCCATTTGACGGATGACCGATCTGCGCATCTCAGCCGGCATGTGTTCGATTACGGATACGGAGTAAATGATGTCAAACTTGGTGCCCAAATCGACTTTGGCCATATCAGCATTGAATGACTTAATACGCGGGTCAAGTTGTGAGTAGTCTAGGTATCCCCACTCGTTCCATGTTTCCATGGGTTGTTCGTTACGAATGATCTGGTGAAGGTCCACAGTTGTCACCTGCGCCCCGAAATCGGCTAGTTTGAACGGAATACAGCTTACACCAGCCCCGACGTCCAGAGCAGCTTTACCCCGACAGTCCCTGAGATGATCGACAAACCACGGATATTCATGGGTTCGGATCACCGTAACGGGGAAGAACCCAATCTTTTCCTGACTATAGGCGATCAGGTCGGTCAGCTCGGCCCCTTCATCAGCGATCTCGTGGCCAACGGCCAGTTCGGGAATCCCGATGTCATTTAGTGAACGCCGGCTTCCAAGATTTTTTTCGATAAAATAGAGCGTTACATCGCGGTATGTCAGCAATTCTACTAGGCGCGTGACCTCGGGCTTGGAAGACAGATAGTCTTTGATGGTACTGGTATCGAACGAGATACCGTGATCACCTATCCCGCTTGTATGCGTGCTGAGGATAACGCCTTTTCTCGCAACTCGGAGCAAGTCGTCTGCAAGCGCCCTCGCATCGGCCAATGACGGCTGATGAATTAGGACATCAACACAAAGAGTATAGTCAAAACTCTCGTCTCCATACGCGGATGACGTTTTGTTTTCAAAACGTGTGGAGGGGTACTTGGACTTTGCGGTTTGGATTGCTGCCGATGATATGTCGCTGCCGGTGTAGGACGCGACAAGGAGAGGGCCGACAACCTCAAGATCGCCGCAGCCGACATCCAAAATTGTGTCCGTTCCAATCGCCTTGAAGAGCGTCCGTAGTTTATTTCGTTTCAGCTCTAGCACTTCATTTCTTGATCCAACACCACTGCCGAGTTCAGGGAACTTCTGGTAGCGGAAATCCCAGAATAACTCGTTTGAAAAGTCGTCCCGCCGCGCTGAGCTTAGCTGATTCCTCGCGACAGAAATCTGTTGGTCCAACCAGTCCAAGCCTGTGTCCATTGGCAAACCATGCGGATCAATATGTCCATGGTAGTGCAAACCCAAAATCTTTTGGCATTCGACCGGTTCTAGAAGGTCGTGCGGAAGATGAGATGGGAAGTTTTCGGCTATTGTAAGTGGTTCGACGTTCAACCCCAAATCGGCCACGGCCATTCCCATCCCGACCTGGTCGGCGTGATGAGAGAAATTTTTCATTAAGCCCGCATTATCCAGGCAGAGAGTGGAAAAGCCTCGCCACTTCTCTGCTACCTTTTCAATCATAGATCTTGGGATGACGTATAAGCCGCCGTTGTAGTTCGTACTGAAGGTTGTGTCCGACGGGCACAGTTCAAGCGGCACTTCCTCTACCTTATCTCGCAGGTTGGCCAGTTCGAACAAGGTGTCCCAGATTGTGGTGGGTGGGTTCGGAAGGTCCACAGGCTTCGCTCGAAATCTGTTTGGGACTACGAGTTCGGCTGGATCTGCCAGAAACAGAAGATCGGCATCAGACAAGATTACAAAGTCTGCTTCGATGAATGTGGGGGATTCAAGTTGCAATATCTTATTGCAATATCGTGCGTCACCGTCGCCGAATGGCCCGATCTCAACAAGAGTTGCGCCAAGGTCCTCAAACTGCTTCTTCACGCCGTCGCTGAGCGCGCCCGGACTGAAATGAACGAACGGTCTCGCAATGGAATTCGATGACTGCAACGAAAGTAGCCAGTTCCATGCTTGCAGGCGAAAATGTGGCTGATCATCAACAAAACATGAAATATGGATAACCGAATTTTCTGTTGCCGAGGATGGATTGTGCTGCATTGTCGCTTTCCGGTGTGTGATTTGGTGTGGAGTGATCAGGAAATATGCTGTGGGTTGTATGAAGCTGTATATCTCAAATTAGAACGTGGTCCAGTTGCCATTGGTCAAAGGGGTTATGACCTCCGATCTTGGCACACGATCTACGCCTCTGCGAATCCTGGTTGGACAGGTGCGACTCGTCTGGCGGCAAAGCCGGTGCCGCGGGACTATCGGTGATGTAGCCTCACAAAATTCCGCACGATCGTCGCAGGCGCATAAACATTTGCAGCGTGAACCATCTCGATCAGCGAACTCGCTTCGTCCGGAGGGAAGTATCCGTGGTGCTTGTAGATGCCGATCCGTGTTTCGAAGTTATGCGCGTCGGCTTCTGGGTGGAACTGGGTTGCATAGACATTTTTGCCGTGGCGGATCATTTGAAACCGGCAGGTGGGCGAGCTTGCCAGTTGAGTGCAGCCATTAGGCAGAAATTGAAGGGCTTCCTTGTGGCCGACGAATGCTTCGAACTTTTCCGGCACACCGTTCAGAATGGGGTCAATTTTACCAGCCTCGGTGACCTGACACTTGCTTGCGCTGACCGCTTCGCCATAGTTCGATTTTGTGACCGACCCTGGCTCTAGGTGGTGTCCAAGAATTCCGATCCCGTAGCAGCAGCCGAGAAATGGAAAGTCCTGTTGGGTGATCTGCGGCATTAGCGACAGGCACGCTGCCTCTATCCGTGCTTCGAGCGGCGATTTCTGCTCTGGTGTATCCGAGACGCAGCCGGGTCCGCCTCCGACGATGACACCGGAGTAATCCTCAAGGCACAGATCACTCGGGATATCTTGTTGATCAAGCCGGATACGATGGGTTTGCGCCTCCGTTAGCCCGCCCTTGTCTAGAAAAGCATGATATTCGTCTTCTGACGCGTCGGTCTCGGGGCGCAGTTGCAGGATCAGAAAGGGTTTCATTTGTACCTCGTTAGATATCCGGGTGACGATGTCAAACGAGATGTCGTGGGTCAATCAAATGTCGTTATGCCAACGAAAAAAGCGCCCCAAGACAGAGCGCTTTGACCAGTCAGAAGTGCGAATGGGAGGTTAGCGACCCCAAGTGCGGATCACGCCGCAATCCATATGTACAAAGTTCGACCCGGAATACTTGCCGACACCACCGCCATTGCAGGCAACAGCCGCGCGGAAGATCTGGTTGACGGACCGGGATTTCAGCCGAAGATCAGCTGCTTGCCCCTTCATATGCAACGAGTTTTTAGCCACGCCGCGCGACCGCGAGCGTAGCATCGCGTTGGTCTTGGGTGAGCGATAGCCCGACAGCATTGTGTAGGGTTCGGGCGCGTCCATCAGGCCATGCGCCGCTGCCATGATGTCGATGGTCCGGGTGTCAATCTTGGTGGCTTGGTCTACACGCCAGTCACGCATGAAATAGTTGATCTCTTTCAGAGCGTCTTTGATGTACTTGCCTTCGATCCAATAGATCATATTGATCGTTTCGCCCGTGCGGCCAGAATACATTGCCAGCCTGCGCACATCTCCGCCACCGCGCAGGAAGCCGGCGGCATTGGCGTAGATCGGAGCGGACGTCACTACTGTGGCGGCAAAAGCCCCCAGCAATCTGCGTCGTGAAATAAGAGATTTGGATGCGACCGAGTTATCGTTCGTCATAGTTTTAGCGTGTCCCATCGCTGCCTGTGTTCACCGTGCAACATGGATCGTTGTCCAGTTGGATAAACATTGTTTTCGCCTCTTCCCCAGGCCTGTCAGTCTTATGCCACAACTCGAATCGGGGGCCAAGCAAAGAATTCAACCGCTTAACAGGTTCAAGAAAAATCGGCAGAATTTTGCTGAAACCGGTGAAAATCGAGTTAACCGTGATCAAAACGCGCCAATAGGTGGAGTTCTGGACACGCTGTCGTTCTTCTCGGCGAGATTTCGTCTTTGTGAATAGACGCCGCCGGTCAGAATGTGGAATATCTGGCTTCACTACAGGTGATTTTCTATTGGGCGAGATTATGATTGCGAACGCGCTGCCACGACGTTGTACCACACAGTTTACGGCTTTATTTACTGCTATATTCGGTATTCTTCTTCTAACTTCGGGTTCAGCCGTACAGGCGCAGACCAAAGTATCGGCTTTCGCACAGGCCGTTGCAGAAGCCGCCGCGCAAGATGAAGAAATCGCAGCGTTTTATCGCACCAATGGGTATCAACCGATTTGGACGGGCACGGGCCCGCGGGACAAATCCCGCCGCGTGGCGCTGTTAAAGGCTTTGTCAAACGCCGATGATCACGGATTGCCAGATTACGATACAGCCGTTCTGAAGACGCGGTTGAAAAACGTGAACAGCGTGCGAGAGCTGGGCCGAGTTGAGGTCGAGATGTCCCGCCTGTTTGTGTCATATGCGCAAGACGTCAACAGTGGCATATTGATCCCGGCGCGTGTCGATGGCGATATCGTACGAAAAGCGCCGCGTAAAAGTGGCGACGCTCTGCTTACTGCTTTCACAAAGTCCAACCCACGCGGTTTCTTGAAGTCCTTGGCGCCACAATCTCCGGAATATGCGCGGTTGATGAAAGAGAACTTGCGATTGGAGAAGCTGGTTGCCGACGGCGGGTGGGGGCCAGCGGTGCCGGCCAAATCACTGAAGCCCGGTCAGGCAAACGCATCGGTGATTGCTCTTCGCAACCGTTTGATTCGTATGGGATATCTGAAGCGTTCTGCCAGCAAAACCTATGATGCCTCGATCCAGAAGGCAGTCCAGCTGTTTCAAGAAGATCACGGTCTGACGGCCGATGGCGTCGCCGGCGAGGGTACGATTAAGCAGATCAACGCTCCGATCGAAAAGCGTATGGCCTCGATATTGGTGGCGATGGAGCGGGAACGCTGGACCAACATGCAGCGTGGAAAGCGCCATGTATGGGTGAATCTCACGGATTTCACTGCGAAGATCATTGACCGAGGCCGTGTGACCTTTGCGACCCGATCAGTCATTGGGAAGAACAAGTCTGATCAGCGCAGCCCAGAGTTTTCGGATGTGATGGAATTCATGGTTGTGAACCCAACATGGAATGTTCCACGCTCGATTGCGACGAAAGAATATCTGCCGATGCTCAAGCGCAATCGAAATGCTGTGAGCCATCTGAAACTGATTGATCGGCGCGGCCGGGTTGTGAACCGGGCAGCGGTCGACTTTACGGCGTTTACTGAACGCAGCTTTCCATTTGCGATCAAACAGCCACCGTCAAGCCGCAACGCTCTTGGGTTGGTGAAGTTCATGTTCCCCAACAAATACAACATCTATCTGCACGATACCCCGTCAAAGAACCTGTTTGCTCGCGAAGTTCGCGCCTTCAGTCATGGGTGTATTCGCCTAAGTGATCCATTTGATTTTGCCTATGCCTTGCTTGCCAAGCAAAGCAACGACCCGGAAGGGACGTTCAAGAAAGCACTGAATTCCCGCAAGGAAACGCGGATCAATCTGGACGAACCCGTGCCGGTGCATTTGGTTTACCGGACAGCAATTGCCCCTGCGAAAGGTCGCATGAACTATCGTCGCGATATTTACGGGCGGGATGGCAAGATTTGGGCGGCACTGAAGAACGCCGGGGTGGCGCTTCCGGCCACGGACGGTTAAGTCCTTAGGAAGACACTGGGCCGTGCGTTCTGGTGTCCTTTAAGGAGGCCATATGCAGTTCACTCTTTCACAGATAGCCACCGCGCTGAACGCCGAGGCTCTTGGCGACCCCGACATCCTTTTGACAGGTGCCGCCGAGCCGTCCGATGCGGGTCCAGAGCATCTGGCACTGGCCATGGACCCGAAATATGCCGACGGTATTACTAATGGCCGTGCGCGGGCAGCGTTGTTGTGGGAAGGGGCCGATTGGCAGGCCTTGGGCCTTCGGGGCGCGATTTGCCTGAGCCGTGGCAAGACCGCGATGCCTTTGCTGACGCGAACGCTGGACCCAGGTTTGGGGATTGCCGAGGGAATACATCCATCAGCGGTCGTCGACCCAACCGCCACGATCGGAAAGGGCGCACGCATCGGACCGCTGGCGGTAATCGGTGCGGATGTGATCATTGGTGAACGAGCACAGGTTGGAGCGCACGCTTCGATTGGCTATGGCACCGTGATTGGGGATGACCTGACTTTGCACCCCGGCGCACGTATTGCGCATTTGTGTCAGATCGGGCACCGCTACATTGGCCAATCGAACTCGGTTATTGGGGGTGACGGGTTTTCATATGTCACCATGGACAAAGAAAGCGCAGTGGAAAGCCTGCGTCATGGCATGGCCGAAGGCGAGGCGCAGGCCTCGGTCGAGGGCAGTGCGCATTGGGCACGGGTGCATTCGCTTGGTGGGGTCGAGATTGGCGACGATGTCGAACTTGGCGCGACCTCAACCATTGATCGTGGCACCATCCGCGCCACCCGGATCGGACGCGGGACCAAGATCGATTGTCAGGTTCAGGTGGGTCACAACGCCGAGGTCGGCGAGGACGTGATGATGTGCGGCAATGTGGGCGTGTCAGGCTCGGCCCGGATCGGCAACCGGGTGGTGCTTGGTGGCAAAGTTGGCGTCAGCGACAACATTTTCATCGGAGACGATGTGATCGCAGGTGGCGGCACAAATATATACACTAACGTGCCCGCAGGGCGTGCAGTGTTGGGCAGCCCCGCCGTGAAGATCGAGACCGAGATGGCCATCCGCCGCGAATTGCGCCGCCTTCCACGCTTGGCTGAGACGCTGCGTGACCTTCAGAAAACTGTTTCAAAACTGGTGGACAAGGGCTAGAAAACCCGCGAAGCGCGAAAGGAAATCCCATGTCGGACGGTATCAAAAGCCGCGTCATTGAAATTCTGGCAGAACAAGCAATGCTAGAGCCTAGCGACGTCTCGCTTGATCAATCGCTTGAGGATCTGGGTATCGATAGCCTTGGGTTGGTGGAAAGCATTTTTGCGATCGAAGAGGGCTTCGATATCTCGGTGCCGTTTAATGCCAATGATCCGACCGAAAGCGATTTCGACATCTCGTCTGTTGCCGCGATAGTCCGTGCGGTCGAAGGACTGGTCGCCGAGCAGGCGGCCTGAGTGTGACCCAACACATGCGCCGCGTTGTCATTACAGGTCAAGGAACGATCAACGCCCTTGGGCGCAATGTTCCCGAGACGCTGGAGGCGATGCGCGAGGGACGATGTGGTATCGGCGATCTTGAGTTTCAGGACGTTGAGCGCTTATCGATCCGCATCGGCGCACAGATTAAAGGCTACGAGCCAGAAGATTGCTTCAACCGTCAACAGATCGCGTTATACGACAGGTTCACCCAATTTACGCTTCTGGCTGCACGCGAGGCGATCGGCCAGTCCGGGTTGAGCTTCTCAGGCGAACTTGCGACCCGCGCGGGCGTGGTGCTTGGCACGTCGGGCGGCGGAATGAACACGCTCGATGAAAACTATCGGACGGTTTATGAGGATGGCAAAAACCGGGTCCATCCCTTTGTCGTTCCCAAACTGATGAACAACGCCGCCGCCAGCCATGTATCGATGGAGTGGAACCTTAAGGGGCCGAGCTTCACAGTTGCCACCGCCTGCGCCAGCTCGAACCACGCGATGGGTCAGGCCATGCAAATGATCCGTGGCGGTATGGCCGAAGTGATGATCGCTGGCGGGTCAGAGGCAATGCTGTGCTTTGGTGGGATCAAGGCATGGGAAGGGCTGCGCGTGATGTCACGTGATGCCTGTCGTCCGTTCTCGGCAAATCGCAACGGTATGGTGCAGGGCGAGGGCGCTGCTGTTTTTGTGTTCGAAGAATATGAACACGCTCGCGCCCGTGGCGCAGAAATTTTGGCCGAGGTGGTTGGCTTTGCGATGACCTCGGATGCTGCTGATATCGTCATGCCGTCCAAGCAAGGCGCGTCGCGTGCGATCGCCGGGGCCATGAAAGACGGGGGCTTAAACCCGGAAGATGTGAGCTATGTGAATGCCCACGGCACCGGGACCACGGCCAATGACAAAACGGAATGTGCGGCGGTCGCCGATGCTTTCGGGCATCACGCTGACAACTTGATGATTTCGTCCACCAAATCCATGCACGGTCACTTGATTGGCGGTACTGGTGCGGTTGAACTGCTGGCCTGCATCATGGCGCTCCGTGAAGGCGTAATCGCGCCCACAATAGGTTATGAAGAACCCGACCCCGAATGCGCACTGGATGTTGTGCCCAATGTCGCGCGCGATGCAAAAGTGGATGCGGTGTTGTCAAATGCGTTTGCCTTTGGCGGGCTTAACGCGGTTCTTGCATTGCGATCCGCTGCTTAACACAAAGATATAATACGAAAACGCCGCCCCTTAGGACGGCGTTTTGCTGTCTTAAAGCTCGCGACTACTGCGCGGGAGTTGGAACAACCAATTCGTCATATGCGCCAGTGAAACCGGTCAAGGACATAGACAGGTTGACCTTTTGGTCGGGTGCGGCGGCCGGAACAATAGAAACGGTGGCCTTAGCTCCGCGTTTGAAATTGTCGACCTCGGCCTGAGTAAAGCCGATATTGGCCACACATCCGGGCTGTGCGCAGAACCGGAACGGATAGCGACGCCCTTGGCCACCATCGACCGAGATTGTCAGCTGCTGCGTCAAAAGGGTCTCGAGCGGTACAACAACGGTTGCGCCGGCGACGGCTTGACCGCCAGCCGGAAGGCGTCCCATCGAAATCTCGGCCACGGCGTTGCCAGTTTCATCTTTCAGAAGCTGGTACATCTGGCAGGGATCGTCACCCTGTCCTTCGGGCAGTGCGATGCATTTACTTTCCCAGTCACCGACGACCTTTTCGACATAAGTCTGACCGGGCTGGCGGCCATCTGTCACCGGTTCGCCAAGATCAACGGTAGGCTGTGCGGGGGTGGCCTCGGCCTCGGTTGTGTCGGCGGCGGGGGCCTCGGTGCTTGTTTCCTGCGCAAGTGTGGGGGACGCCAGTGCCATAAGTACAATCAACGGCACGGTTTTCATCAGCTCTGCCTTCATGTCAGTTCCTTGTTAACTGTTGAGGTCTCGTATCGCGATTGGATAACACGATGTCGCGGGGCTGTCAGGCCCCAAACCGGGCTTTAGATTGGCGCCAGGGCAGGGGTGCCGCGATTGGGCAGAAGATTGCCGAAATTGACAGAAGCGGTTTGCGGGAAGGTCCAGTATGTTACTGTTAAAAATAGAAAAGGGCCCGCAAGCAGACCCTTTTCAATGTTCTCTCCCTGCCGGACTGACCGGCTTATGGGGCAGACGCTATGTCACTTGGTCGCAGGGGTCAAGTAAATTTATGCAGGTGATTTAAGCGCAGGGTTTAGTCGTTGAAAGAAAGCTCTCGTTTTCCGGGTAAACGTGCTAATGCCCTGATCATGTTAAAAAAATACCTCGCCCGAGGGCGAGGCCAGTCTGACAGGGAGGATGTCGCCCCAAGGTCATGGACACTTGGGGTAAAACCACTCTGGCACAGACTGGTTAATTTTGTATTGTTTGCCCCAAGAGTTCTTATGGCCGGGGAGGCACGCGGATGGATGGTGCAATTTTTATTGGTGGTGGGGGTGACGAATATGGCACCAAACAAGGGCTGCTGCTGAAATATGCGAACCGCCACGGCCTTGTCGCAGGGGCCACCGGTACGGGTAAGACTGTCACGCTGCAGATCATGGCCGAGAGCTTTGCCGCGCAGGGCGTGCCAGTGTTCATGTCGGACGTAAAAGGCGATTTGGCGGGTCTGGCTAAGGCGGGATCAGATACGTTCAAACTGCATGATGCCTTCACCAGCCGCGCGCAGAAAATCGGGTTTGACGATTATCGCTACGAGGCGTTCCCAGTGACGTTCTGGGATCTGTTTGGCGAACAGGGACACCCCATTCGCACCACTGTGACCGAGATGGGACCCTTGCTTCTGGCACGTCTTTTGGAGCTGACGGACGCGCAAGAGGGCGTCCTAAACATCGCCTTCCGCGTGGCCGACGAGCAGGGTTTGCCGCTTCTTGATCTGAAGGATCTACAGGCGCTTCTGGTTTGGGTCGGTGAAAACGGAAAAGAGCTGTCGCTGCGCTATGGAAACGTATCGACCATGTCAGTGGGTGCCATCCAGCGCGCGCTTCTTGTCCTGGAAAACCAGGGTGGCCATAAGCTGTTTGGCGAGCCGGCGCTTGACCTCGCCGATATTATTCGCACCGACATTGATGGGCGTGGCCGCATTTCGATCCTTGCGTCTGACAAACTGATGGGTGCGCCGCGTCTATATGCGACATTCTTGTTATGGCTGCTCTCGGAACTGTTCGAAGAACTGCCAGAAGTCGGCGATCCCGATAAGCCGAAGCTGGTCTTTTTCTTCGACGAAGCCCATTTGTTGTTCGACGACGCACCTAAGGCGCTGGTCGATAAGGTCGAGCAGGTTGCCCGTTTGATCCGCTCCAAAGGGGTGGGCATCTATTTCATCACCCAAAACCCTGCGGATGTTCCCGAGGATATTTTGGGTCAGCTCGGGAACCGTGTGCAACACGCGCTACGCGCGTTCACTGGGAAGGATCGCAAAGAGCTGAAGCAGGCCGCCGAGACCTATCGCGACAATCCACGGTTCTCGACCGAAGATGCAATCCGCGAAGTTGGTGTTGGCGAGGCGGTGACGTCATTTCTGGAGTCCAAAGGCGCACCCGGTGTGGTCGAGCGTACGTTGATCCGCCCCCCAAGCTCTCAGCTTGGCCCAATTGATCCGGGGGAACGGAAAGCCCTGGTTGAAACGTCGCCAATCGCCGGGAAGTATGAAACGCTGCAAGACCGAGAAAGCGCCTATGAGGTGCTGACCAAACGGGCGACCGACGCTGCAAAAGAAGCAGAAGAAGCAGAGCGTCGCGAAAAGGAAACTGAGACCCTGACATTGCGCGACTTTAACAACGGGCGCAGATATACCGGCACCGAAGATCGCAAATCAACGTCGCGCAGACGGTCACGCAAGGCCGATGAGGAAGGGTTTGGTGAAGCCGTTGTGAACGTTGTGATCAAAGAGCTGAAAGGCACGACCGGCAAGCGCATTGTGCGGGGTATATTCGGATCTCTGTTCAAAGGGCGGTAAAACGCGAAGGCGCGCCATATAGAGCGCGCCTTTTCAACGATTTGGGGCTCACAGAATAGTATATGTGATCTTCGAACCATCGTTACGAATAAAGGTTGCTTTATCACCTTTGACCACAACGGTCTGACATTGAGAGCCCTTCCATTTTTCGGGCGTCACGATTGTGCGACACCATTTCCCATCGCGGATTTCCCAGGTGCCGGTCGTGTTATTGGTTCCGGTCAGACGACCATCAGCATGGGACGTATAACGTTCGTCTTCGTAGGCCAGCGTCTTGCCGGATAATGCCGCGGTAAGAGCGCTGCTCTTATCGCTCGCACTCATCGATTTCATCTCGGCAGATGTGTCGCCGCCCATCTGGCAAGCCGTGAGAAGTGTGCACAGCACACCAATCTTTAGGACCGTATATTTCATAAAATCACCTTTGAATATGTTTAAGAATAGGTGCCTTTATTAACAAACAATGCCTTTTGTTGCAATTTTGGGCACAATTCTGTGACTTCAAATGTTATTGGTGCGTAAGAAATGACAGTAGCAAGCCAGCCATCAACACACACTACAACGGTTGTATCTTAAGCTCAGCCACGCGGTTGCCTTCGCGTCTTAGAACTTCAAATCGGAAGCCGTGAAACGAAAAGACCTGTCCCTCGCTTGGGATCATTTGTGCCTCGTGAATCACCAATCCTGCGACCGTGTTGGCTTCGTCATCTGGAAGGTTCCAATCATTGGCGCGGTTCACATCGCGAATGGTGGCGGCACCATCAACGACATAGTGGCCATCGTCTGATGGCTTGATCTCAGGCTCGGATTGTACATCAAACTCGTCGACAATCTCGCCCACGATCTCTTCCAAAATATCCTCGAGCGTGATCAGCCCCTCAAGCGAGCCATATTCATCGACAACCAGCGCAAAATGCGTGTGCCGCTTCAGAAACTCGCGCATCTGGTCATCAAGTGTCGTGGTTTCCGGGATGAAATAGGGCTCCATCGCCACTTGCAGCACGTCGAACTCTTCAATGGGCTTGCCATCCGATTGGGCCGAATACATTGCTCGGCTCAGATCCTTGGCGTGCATCACACCGATGATATTCTCCGGCTCGTCGCGATAAATAGGCAGGCGGGTGTGGCGCGAGGCAAGGATTTGCTCCAACACCTCGACCGCTGGGGCTGACGCGTCGATCATCTCGATCTGGCTGCGGTGAAGCATGATCTCTTCCACCGCGCGGTCGCCAAGATCAAGCGCCCCCAGCAAGCGGTCACGATCTTCCTTCTCCACCGCTCCTTCCGAATGACCCAGCGCGATGGCGCCCATGATCTCTTCGCGAACGGCAAGGATTTGGCTATCAGGATCGGTTTTGATGCCAAAAAGACCAAGCACGCCACGGGTGATGGCCCGGACGGCTGCAACAACCGGTGAGAACAACAATATGATGATCGAGATGGGGCCAGAGGCCAACGACGCAGCATCCTCGGAATTTGTGATGGCATAGGTCTTGGGCAAGACCTCGGCAAAGATCAGAACCAGCAGTGTCATGACCAGAGTGGCAAGCGCGACCCCGCTGTCACCAAAAAGACGTGTGAATAGCGCCGTCGCCAACGAGGTCGCGAGGATGTTGACAAGGTTGTTGCCGAGCAGGACTGATCCGATCAGACGCTCGTTGTCCTCGGTGATCGACAAAGCGCGTTTCGCGCCACCGTCACCTCTATCGGCACGGTTGCGCAGCTTACCGCGAGACGCCGCAGTCAGCGCGGTTTCAGAACCCGAAAAGAAGGCCGACAGCACAAGAAGGGCAGCGATTGCCGCGCAGCTGATCCAAAACCCAGTGTCCATAATGTTCTCGTTCGCCTATTTCGTTCCTACGATAGTCTTATGTAGGGCAAAGCTGTTGCATTCAAGGGATGGGCTAGAAACGATCACCCGAGCGGACCGCAATCTGGTGCTGCAATCCGTCCGCAGGCGTTTTTCTTGTCTCAAATATCCTGGGGTGAGCGGCCGTGCCGCGAGGGGCAACGCCCCTTTATCCTTAACGTCTTTGGCTCTGGGACAAAGGACGCAACCCAAATAATTACGCCTCGTCGCCAGAACACGGCAACGAGGCGCAAATGTGATTGAATGATACCCTTCTGTTACGACGTAATATCGTAGGCCCGTTCTCCATGGACAGATAGATCAAGCCCGTTGGTCTCGGTCTCCAGATCGACGCGAAGGGGCAGGAACAGACTGACCAGCTTGATCAGAGCGACCGTGACAACGACCGTGAAGATCCCCACTATGACCAGCGCACCGAACTGCGCGACGAACGTGCCCTGACCAAGAACGGCGATCATGATGGTGCCGAAGATGCCACCGATCCCGTGCACCGCGAAGACGTCCAGCGTATCGTCGATCTTGAGCTTGTTGCGCACAAGGTTCACGGCCTCCTGACACAGAATGCCGGCGACCGCACCGATGAAAAGGGCCGCGATAGGTCCGACAAACCCGGATGCAGGCGTGATCGAGGCAAGCCCGGCAATCGTGCCCGTGACAATGCCCACAAGGCTTGCTTTGCCGTATTTGATCCGCTCCCACAGCGCCCAAGTCAGTGACGCGGTCGCAGCCGAAATATGAGTGACCGTGATCGCCATCGCGGCCCCGCCATCGGCGGCAAGTTGCGAACCGCCGTTGAAGCCAAACCAACCCACCCAGAGCATGGCTGCGCCCACAAAGACCATCCATGGCGCGTGGGGTGGGGTGGTGCGGTGTTTGCGGGGTCCAAGGAAGATCGCGATCAATAAAGCTGCGATCCCGGCGGTCTCATGCACCACGATGCCGCCTGCGAAATCGCGCGTACCGATTGGGCCGAATATGCCACCATCTGCCATCGCGCCACCGCCCCATATCCAATGGACAACAGGCGCATAGCACAACAGCATCCATAGGCCCGAGAAGACGAGGACGAAGCCAAAGCCAACGCGCTCGACATACGCACCGACGATCAGCGCGGGGGTAATAATGGCGAAGGTCATCTGAAAGGCGAAGAACAAAACTTCGGGCAGGGTACCCGACAAGCTGTCCGCAGTGACGCCCGACAGGAATGCCTTGTCTAAACTGCCAAACCAGCCATGCGTCGCGTCCCCAAATGCGATCGTGTAGCCGAAAGCCAGCCATAGAACGCTCATCAAGCAAGCAATGGCATAGACTTGCATGAAGACGCTCAGCACGTTGCGCGCGCGCACAAGCCCGCCATAGAAAAGTGCCAGCCCCGGCAATGACATAAACAGCACGAGTGCTGTCGCCGTGATGATCCAAGCGGTATCTGCCCCGTTCATAATCCCCTCCTTCGCGGGTTTGGTATTGCCCGGTTTTGTGGCTCAAGTGGGATGTGGAAGGGATGGTGCGCGCCGATTTATCAGGCATTCGCGGCCAAAAATCTCGGATTGCTCAAAAAATGATCGCGCAGAGGCGTGCTTGGTGATGATTTAGGCGACTTGAGAACTGAGTTTCAGTCAGCGCCTATGGTTCGGGCAGCTTCGATCAATCGTGTTATGGCGTGGTTTGCGGCGGCGCGCCGGACGGCGTCTCGGCCAAGTGCGCCAAATTCGATGGTCTCGGTGTGACACCCGTTTGGGCCTGCGATACCAAAGCATACCCGACCTTCGGGTTTGTGATCCGACCCGCCGGGACCAGCGACCCCGGTGATCGAGGCGGCCAGATCGGCGTTGGACCGCGCAAGCGCCCCCATCGCCATTTCACGCGCCACCTCTGGCGAGACTGCGCCATGCGCCTCAAGCGTCGTGGGGCTCACGCCCAGCATCTGGCATTTGGCGTCATTGGAGTAGGTGATGAAGCCACGTTCATACACATCCGAGCTGCCTGACACTTCGGTCAGCCATGCGCCGACCATGCCACCCGTACAGCTTTCTGCTGTGGCAATCTTCACGCCGTTGCGGCGACACAGATCAAGAAGCGTGGCGGCGTCGGTGGTCACATCAGCACCATATGCGCGCCATAGGCTGCGATGATCACAGTGACGGCGGCTGCGATGCCCGCATAGACGTCGTCCATCATCACACCCGTTGCGTCCCCGCGTCGGTCAGCCTTGCCAATCGGCCCGAACTTGGTGATGTCAAAAAACCGAAAGGTGAGGAACCCAATGATCCAGCCGGGATAGAGCTGCAGAATATCCGCGCCCATCATCTTGGCCCCAAACGAGACCGGGAATAACGCGATCCACATGCCGACCACCTCGTCGATCACGACCTCGCTTGGGTCATGATCGTCTGAGCCTGCGGTGTAAGCCTCGGTCGCTTTAAGACCGACCAGATAGGCGACAATGGTGGCACCTGTCAGCGCGATAGGTCCGCCAATCATGTGCAAAATCCAAGCGGCGGGCAGGGCGGCAAGACTGCCCCAAGTGCCTGGGGCTGGTTTCAATAACCCCACGTTGAAAAATGTCGCGATCAGCTTGGCGGTCGATTTCTGCATCATATTAGTCCTTGATCAGCGTTGCGGTGGCGATCGACGCGATCCCTTCGCCGCGGCCGGTGAAGCCCAAACGCTCTGATGTTGTCGCTTTGACCGATATGCGGTCGACCTCCAGCCCCATTATGCCCGCCAGCGCGTCGCGCATAGCGTCTGCATGGGCCCCAATCTTCGGATGTTCGCAGATGAGCGTCACGTCGGCGTTTGAGATGCGAAACCCGCGTTCGCTGGCCAGTTCCACCGCATGGCGCAGGAATATGTCACTTTCAGCGCCTTTCCATTGCGGATCCGAAGGTGGGAAATGTTGCCCGATGTCGCCCTCTGCCAACGCGCCATAGATTGCATCGGTCAGTGCATGCATCCCTACATCGGCATCCGAATGGCCTTTAAGCGTCCGATCATGCGGAATGTTTACCCCGCAGAGGATCACATGATCGCCATCTGTAAACGCGTGCACGTCAAACCCGTTACCAACGCGAATATCCATGGCCCCATCCTTTTGTCGTTCCCGAAGTAAGCGATCCGCGCGCGCGAAATCATCGGGTGTGGTAATTTTTATGTTTGCTTCATCGCCCAAGGTGATGGCGACGTCCAGCCCAGCGGCGCGGGCAACTTCGACGTCGTCGGCCGCATTGCCATTATGGTTGCGATGGGCCGCCAGGATCGGGGCGAAGTGGAATCCTTGAGGCGTTTGTGCCCTATAAAGCCCGTCTCGCGATTGCGTGCCCGACACAATCCGATCAACGCCGCGCCACAGTGCATCTGTCACCGCAAGGGCAGGGGCCGCGCCTTGCGCATGCGCCAAAGCCTTGATCACGTCGTCGATCACTTTGGCGCTGACCAATGGACGCGCAACATCATGTATCAAGACCAGGTCAGGTGCATTGGCCTCTAACGCTTCAAGCCCGGCCTGAACGCTCGCGTCTCGTGTTGCCCCGCCATGCACCAATTCGACGTCAAGTTCTCGGGCCATGTCCTGATCATCTGGGTGAATGACCAATATGCATCGCGAGATATCGGGGTGTGACTGGAACGCCGCGATTGTGTGATCGGCCACGGGGACACCTGCCACCTCTCGCCACTGTTTGGGCTTGCCCGCTCCGGCGCGGGTGCCGCGGCCTGCGGCGACGATGATGGCTGCGATTTCCATGCCCTTGTTTAGGCCGTGCTGAAATGAAGGACAATGGGGTGAGTATTTGGGCAATTGTTGCTTAAAAAATAGGCAGAAGACAAACGAGCCACTCGCACAACCCATGAAATGTTGATATTTCACAAGGCATCACCGACGCTCGCCCCATTGCACAAGGATTAGGCATGCCAGTCAACATCAAGGACATCCCACTGGAGCCGCCGGTTCTGCTGGCCCCGATGGCCGGGATCACGGATCTGCCGTTTCGCAACCTTGTTGCCAGTTTCGGTGTCGGGCTTGTTGTGTCGGAGATGGTGGCAAGTCAGGAAATGGTTCAGGCCAAGCCCGGTGTGCGTGAACGCGCTGAGCTGGGGTTTGGTCATGCCAATACCTCGGTGCAACTGGCTGCGCGTGACGTCTATTGGGCCGGTGAGGCGGCGCGTATGGTCGAACAAAACGGCGCCAAGCTGATCGACATCAATATGGGCTGCCCTGCGCGCAAAGTCGTGGGCGGCATGTCTGGCTCGGCGCTGATGCGTGATCTTGATCACGCTCTGCGATTGATCGAAGCGATCGTGGCCGCTGTGTCCATTCCTGTGACGCTGAAGACCCGGTTGGGTTGGGACGACAGTACCCTGAACGCACCAGAACTGGCGAGCTTGGCCGAGGGGGCAGGCATTCAGCTGATCACCATCCATGGTCGCACCCGGTGTCAGTTCTACAAGGGTCATGCCAACTGGGCCGCGATCCGTCCGGTGAAAGACGCGGTGTCGATCCCCGTCATCGCAAACGGCGACATCTTAGACACCGCCACAGCCAAGCGCGCGCTTAACGACAGTGGCGCAGACGGTGTAATGATCGGGCGCGCAAGTGGCGGCCAACCGTGGCTGCTGGCGCAAGTCGCTCATGATATCTGGGGCACGCCGGCGCCGGTTATCCCGCACGGGCAGGCATTGGCCAATATGGTGGTCGAACACTACCGCGCGAGCCTTGATTTCTACGGGTCCACGCTTGGGGCGCGGGTCATTCGTAAACATCTTGGCTGGTATATGGATCAGGCCGGGACGCCCCCCGATCTGCGTCGGACGATACTGTCTGGCCGCGAAACGTCTGAGGTGATCGCGATGTTGCCCGACGCCATCCTTACGGAACGGAGGGCTGCATGAACGCAGACACACATCTGTGGTCCGCTTTGCCTGTCCCTGCGCTTGAGCTGGATGAGACAGCATGCGTCCTGCGTCTGAACACAGCAGGAGAAGCGTTTCTGAATACCTCGGAACGCAGTGTAATCGGGGCCAAAGTTGATGCGGCTGTAAAGTTGTCCATCGATCTTGAGGACGCCGTCGCGCGCGTGCGGACAACGCGCGGACCGTTCTATGTGGATGGTGCAAAGCTGACATTGGCGGGCGGCGAGCTGCGCGAAGTCAATGTGCAAATCGCGCCATTGACCAATGCTGACACAGGTGCAGAGCATATTCTTATTTTGCTGCAGCCCAAAGGTGGTGCTGAACATCTTGGGATGGTGCAAGGCTCAAAAGTGGCAGCGCGGCAGGCCATCGGAATGGCCGAGATGCTGGCACACGAAATCAAGAACCCGCTGGCGGGAATCACCGGGGCGGCGCAGCTGTTGTCGATGTCTTTGCCTCCGTCGGATCAAGAAATGACCGATCTTATTGTGGCGGAAAGCCGTCGTATCGTTGCATTGCTGGATCAGGTGGAACAATTCGGTGATCTGCGTCCACCCGCCTGCGCCTCGGTCAATATCCACGATATTCTGGACCGTGCCCGTGCCACCGCTCAGATCGGATTTGCGCCGGGAATGAAGATAACCGACAGCTATGACCCGTCGCTCCCGGAGGTTTGGGTTGACGGAGACCAGATGCAGCAAGTGTTCTTGAATTTACTCAAGAACGCCGCGGAAGCCACCGGCGGAAAAGGGAAAATCGAGATACGGAGCTTTTATGAGGCTGGTCTGAGGTTGCGTCTGCCAGACGGTGGCCAAGCCAGCTTGCCCCTTCAGGTCGAGGTGATCGACAACGGCCCCGGACTGCCGCCTGACATTGCCGATCACGTCTTCGATCCCTTTGTTTCGGGGCGTGAAAACGGCACGGGTCTTGGCCTTGCTCTTGTGTCGAAGATTCTGACTGATCATGGCGCGTTGATCGCCGTCGACAGCAGGCCTGGCCGCACCGTGTTTCGCATATCTCTGCCTGTTGCCACACAACACACCCGCAAAGGAAACTGACCATGGATGGCACCGTTCTTGTTGCAGATGACGACCGCACGATCCGAACTGTGCTGACGCAGGCGTTGACCCGCGCTGGCTGTCGGGTGCACGCAACCGGGTCTATGGCGACGCTGATGCGCTGGGTGGAGGATGGGCGCGGAGATGTTGTGATCTCGGACGTTGTGATGCCCGACGGAAATGGGCTTGAGGCGTTGCCTCGTATTGCGACGCTGCGCCCCAATCTTCCGGTGATCGTGATTTCGGCGCAAAACACTATCATGACAGCCATTCAGGCCGCCGAGGCCGAGGCGTTCGATTACCTCCCGAAACCGTTTGACTTACCGGATCTTATGAAACGCACGGCGCAGGCGTTAGAGCGCAAACGGCTGCGCGCGCCTGCTCTTGATGCAGCAGAGCCAGCATCGTCGAACATGGCCACGGATTTGCCGTTGGTGGGCCGGACCCCTGCGATGCAGGACCTTTACCGTCTGGTCGCACGGGTCTTGAATGTCGATTTGCCGGTGTTGATCACCGGGGAAAGTGGTACGGGGAAGTCGCTTATTGCACAGGCGCTTCACGATTTCTCGGATCGAAGCGAGGGTCCGTATATCATCGCGACCCCCGATGACCTTGCCCCGTCCGATGGCGTCGCCGAGGTGGTGCGTCGGGCGCGTGGAGGCACAATCTTGTTTGACGGGGTTGGTGATCTGGACGGCGAGGCACAAGCGCGCCTGTCGCGGCTCTTGGACAGTTTGGAGCAGGGTGGGCCAAGGGTGCTCGCGATCTCGCAAGGTGATCTTGCCAAGGCCGCAGCGCATGGGCAATTTCGGGAAGACCTTTACTATCGTTTGGCCGGTGTGGTGATCCCGGTGCCAAGCTTGCGCGAGCGGCTTGAGGATATTCCGGCGCTGTCCGAACATTTTCTGGCCCGCGCAGCCCGCGAAGGCTTGGCCGAACGCCGCTTTTCCGGCGATGCGATGGACCGCCTGCGCGCCTTTCCCTGGCCGGGCAACGTGCGGGAGTTAGAGAACCTTGTGAACCGATTGGCCGTCACCAGTACAGAGGATGAGATCACCGCAGCAGAAGTTGACGTTGCTCTTGGTGGCGCGGCCGCCACATCAGTCATGCCCACGGATTTATCGGACGAACGTCTGTCCGACTCAGTCGCGCGCCACCTTCAGCGATACTTCGATTTGCACGGTGGAACATTGCCGCCACCGGGCCTCTATCAGCGAATTTTGCGCGAAATGGAGCTGCCTTTGCTAGAAATCGCCTTGGACGCAACCGCGGGTAATCAGGCTAAATGTGCTGATTTATTGGGAATCAACCGCAATACCTTGCGTAAAAAGCTAACCGAGCTTGAAATCGAGGTGACACGCCGCCGCAAATTGATGTAAAAGGGCAACAAGCGTGGCAAACGGGCACAAGACCCGGCCACAAAGGCGGTCGCCGCGGCAACGCGGCCTAGAGTAGTAGGGGCGAGCACAGTGGCGCGACGCGCGGTGCGGAAGTCAATGTTGGACACATATTTGTCCTCGCGCTGGTGGCGCCAATTTGGCTCCTATGGCGCGTTCGGTATGATTGTGCTGGGCCCCGTTTTGGCCATCGCAACATTTCTGGCGCTGGGGCCGTTTACCCAACGTGCCGACAGCAACACGCTGCGCCTTATCCTTCTGGCAGATGTGATCTATGTGATTATGGTGGCCGGGCTTGTCTTGGCAGGTCTCGGGCGCATGATCGTCGCGCGTCGTCAGGAAAGCGCTGGATCCCGACTTCACCTGCGGTTGACCATGGTATTCGCCGTGATTGCGCTTAGCCCGACAATCTTGGTCGCGATCTTTGCCATGCTCACCCTGAATATGGGGCTTGAGGGTTGGTTTTCGGACAGGGTGCGCACTGTGGTTGGTAATTCGCTATCCGCGGCTCAGGCCTATAAGCAGGAAAGCCAAGACGGACTTGTGCAAGATGGCGATGCCATTGCGAATTTTCTGGAACGGCAACGACGCACACAGCTTTTGGTGACAGATGCCGAACTCGGTGCGCTCCTTAAACAAGGACAATCGCGAATTCAGCGCGGCCTGCGCGAAGCTTATGTCATTGACAGTCATGGGGAAATTCGGGTCCGTGGCACCGGATCTTACCTGTTTGACTATGAAAAGCCGACGTCTGATGAGCTTGAACGCGCCTTGTCCGGCGAAACCGTGGTGATCGAGGATTGGACGACCAACGAATTTCGGGTGCTGATCAAACTTGATAACTTCTCGGATCATTTGATCCAGCTGACCCGTGATGTGAACGGGGATATTCTGGACCTCGTGGATGAAACGCAAGAAGCGGCGCTGGTTTACAATCAACTTGAAAGCCAGCGCGATCAGCGATTGTTTCAATTTGGCCTTATATATCTGGGCTTTGCGGTGATCCTGATTCTGGCAGCGATCTGGATGGGCATGTGGTTTGCCGAACGGCTTGCCCGCCCTGTGGGGCGTCTGGCTGGCGCTGCACAACGGGTCGGGGCGGGCGACCTTGATGTCCGGGTTCGCGAAGAAGAAGGCGACGACGAGATCGCCATGTTGGGCCGTTATTTCAACCAAATGACCACTCAGCTGAAGGGGCAGCGCGACCGCTTGCTGGAAAACACCGAACAGATCGAACGCCGACGCCGTTTGTTTGACAGCGTGTTGGGATCTGTCACCGGGGGCGTCATCGGTCTTAACGACGCTGGGCTGGTGACATTCGTGAACCGCGCCGCCGAGCAGTTGTTGGAAGTGAGCGACGAGAACGGACAGGAACACGAATTGTCCCTTGTCGTGCCCGAGTTCCAGCCCCTTCTTGACGAGGTAAGGGCAGGACGTCGTGAAACCGCACAGAAAGAGCTTCACCTGACGCGCGGTGGTAAACAAGAGAACCTGCTGGTCCGCATTGCTACCCGTCGTAACAACGAGGGCGGGCTTGAAGGCTATGTTGTGGCGTTTGATGACGTGACCGAGCTTGTGTCCGCCCAGCGCATGGCGGCATGGGGCGATGTGGCCCGCCGCATTGCGCATGAGATCAAGAACCCACTTACACCCATTCAGCTCTCGGCCGAGCGGATCAAACGAAAGTTCAGCAAGGTTGACGGGATCGATGTTGAAGCACTTGAGCAATATACAGAAGTGATCGTGCGCCAGACCAATGACCTGCGCCGGATCGTTGACGAGTTCTCAAAATTCGCGCGAATGCCAGAGCCGGAGCGCCGTGCAACCGACGTGGTCGGGTTGATACGAGATGCGGTGCTGTTGCAGCAGGCTGGGCAGGAAGGTGTCGACATCAAAGCCGACCTCATGGACGGCCCAATTGATCTTGAGATCGATGCGACGATGATCGGTCAGGCGTTGACCAACTTGATTAAGAACGCCGGTGAAGCCATTGAGACATTGCAAGAAAAAGGCGCACCGGCGGAACACACCCCTGAGGTGCGCGTTGCCATGCATGACGCCACTGGCGGGATCGAAATAACCATCGCCGACAACGGGATCGGCCTGCCAGAGGATCGGGCCAAACTATTCGAACCGTATGTCACCACACGCGAAAAAGGCACCGGTCTGGGGTTGCCTATTGTTAAGAAAATTATCGAAGAGCATGGCGGGCGTCTGACCCTTGAGGACGCGCCCGTCTTTCACAAGGGCGGCACACATTTCGGTGCCATGGCCCGTATCTATCTGCCGATGGAAGCAGCCTCGGCGGGACAGTCAAACAGGGGGCAACATGAGCGATATTCTGATTGTCGATGACGAACGAGACATCCGGGAACTGATCTCGGATATTTTGGTGGACGAAGGATTTACCACACGGCTGGCGGGAACGTCAGATGAGGCGGTTGCGCAGGTGAAGGCAGAGCTGCCTTCGCTTATGATCCTGGACATTTGGTTGAAAGATTCCGCGATGGACGGGATCGACATCCTGAAGATGGTAAAGCGGGAGCACCCGGAGGTGCCGGTGGTCATCATCTCGGGCCACGGCAATATCGAAATTGCCGTCGCCGCGATCAAGCAGGGTGCCTATGACTTCATCGAAAAGCCTTTCAATATCGATCAGCTGATGGTCGTGATTGGGCGTGCGATGGAGACAAGCCGCTTGCGACGTGAAAACACGGAATTGAAACGCAAGGACACGCATCCCACTGACATGATTGGATCAAGTGCGGCGTTCAAGTCATTGAAATCTCAACTTGATAAGGTAACCAAGTCCAATGGTCGGGTGCTGTTGACCGGGGCCGCCGGTGCAGGCAAGGAAATGGCTGCACGCTATGTTCATGCCAATTCCGACCGGGCGTCCGCTCCGTTTGTTGTGGTGAACTCGGCCTCGATTGATGCGGACCGGATGGAAGAGGTGTTGTTTGGGCGCGAAAGCGCAGAACGCGGGATCGAACAGGGACTTCTAGAGGAGGCCAATGGTGGCGTCCTCTACTTTGACGAAGTGGCCGACATGCCGCTTGGTACGCAGTCCAAAATCCTGCGAGTCCTCGTCGATCAGCGTTTCCAACGCGTCGGTGGATCGGACAAGGTCTCGGTTGATTTGCGGGTCATTTCCTCGACCAATCGCGAACTGCAGGAAGAAATCGACGCGGGTCGGTTCCGCGAAGAGCTTTATCACCGCCTGAACGTGGTGCCGATTGTTGTGCCGCCACTGGGCGAACGTCGCGAGGATATCCCAGAGCTTTCTGAGTATTTCCTGGAAATGTTCAACCGTGACCAAGGACTGCCACTGCGCGCGTTCGCAGAAGACGCGCTTGCGATGCTTCAGACAATGCAATGGCCGGGCAATGTCCGCCAGTTGCGCAATCTGATCGAGCGTGTGCTGATCCTTGGCGAAGGCGCTGGCGACATTCAGGCGACCGATTTGCCGGGGCAGGAAAGCACCGGCGAGGATGCCGGTGAACAAGGCGTCGTGGTCTCGGGTGCACTTGCCATGATGCCGCTGCGTGAGGCGCGCGAGGCGTTCGAGCGTGAGTACCTGCTGACCCAAATCAATCGATTTGGCGGGAATATTTCACGCACGGCGAATTTCGTAGGCATGGAGCGCTCGGCCTTGCACCGTAAGCTAAAGTCGCTGGGTGTGGTTACCGGATCGAAAGCGGGCGCGCGCGTGGCTTATGTTGCCGGTGAAGACGAAGAGATGGAAGCCGAAGCTTAAGCAACCTGTCATGCAGGGGCGTGTGCGGGCATTGACCCTGCCACGGGCTTCTGCCATGGATTTTGACGTGACATCAGGGAGAACCGGATGAAGGTCATCATTTGCGGTGCCGGTCAGGTGGGCTGGCAAATCGCACGTCACCTTTCCAGCGAAAAGAATGACGTGACGGTGGTTGATAACAACGCCGAACTTGTGGCGCGAGCAACCGACACGTTGGACGTGCAAGGGATTGCGGGGCATGCGTCCTATCCCGATGTGCTTGACCGGGCAGGCGCGCGGGACGCGGACATGATCATCGCGGCCACTCATTCGGACGAGGTCAACATGGTCACTTGTCAGGTGGCCCATTCGGTCTTCGCCATCCCGCGAAAGATTGCCCGGCTCAGGGCGCAAAGCTATCTGGATGTGATCTATTCCGACCTTTATCGCCGCGACCATTTGCCGATTGATGTTGTGATCAGCCCAGAGCGTGAGGTGGCCCAGGCGGTGTTGAAACGTTTGCAAGCGCCCTCGGCCTTTGACATCGAAAGCTTTATGGAGGCGCGCGTCCAGCTTCTAGGCATTCAGATCACCGAAGATTGCCCGGTGGTCAACACGCCGCTGCGTCAGTTGACGGACCTCTTTTCGACGCTCAGCGCGGTGGTGGTTGGCATTCGGCGCGAAGGATCATTGTTCGCACCAGAGGCGGGCGACCAACTTTTCCCCGGCGACCAGATATACGTGTTCACGAGGACCGAGGACGTGAACCGCACGCTCGAAGTGTTCGGCAGGTCAGTAAAACGGCAAGAACGTGTGGTCATTCTGGGCGGCGGCAATGTGGGTCTTGCGGTGGCGCGTGAATTGGAAAGCCGCACCGATCGTATTCGGGCCAAGGTCGTCGAATACAATCGAACTGTGGCTGAACAGGCGGCCGATGCGCTAGAGCGCACGGTTGTTCTGCACGGCGACGGGATGAACATGGAACTAATGAAAGAGGCTGGCGTCCCCCGCGCCGACGCAATTCTGTCGGTGACAGATGACGATAAGGTCAATCTTCTGGCCTCGGTCCGGGCCAAGGCTGCCGGGTGTCCCATGTCGATCTGTTTGATCAATGATCCGTCGCTTGTGAACCTGATGGAGCCTTTGGACATCGACGCCTATATCAACCCGCGCACTCAAACAGTCAGCTCGATCCTGCGCCATATTCGTCACGGCAAAGTGCGCGAGGTCTATTCGCTGGGCGATGCCGAAGCGGAAGTGATCGAAGCACAAGTGCTGTCGACCTCGCCCATTGCCGGGCAGGCTGTGCGCGACATTGATTTTCCCGAAGGCGTATTGGTCGGTGCGATCCTTAAGGGTGAAGAGGTGGTAAAGCCCACCGGTAAAACCCGCATCGACGAGGGCGATGTAATCACCCTGTTCTCGATGGCCGCAGATATTCCAGAAGTGGAGCGTCTGTTGCAGGTCACCATCGACTTTTTCTGACGCCATATCGCGCTGAAAGCTTCTGACATGATGGCTCAAATCGCCAAACTGCCGCTTCTTGTGATCCTTATGGGGATCAGTTCGCTTGCGATGCTTTTGCCGGCTGGGTTTGGTTGGATGATCGAGGAGTTCTATCCCGCCCGTGTCTTCCTGTATGGGGCGTTATTATTTGGGTTCCTGACATCGTTTCTGGCGATGGCCATGGCGGGCCGTCCCAGGTCAAACAGACATGGGCGACACTTGTTGGCGCTGTTGGGTCTGTTCGTCCTTTTGCCGCTGATGCTGGCGGTGCCGTTTCATCAGGCGGTGCGCACGACATCGTTTCTGAATGCCTATGTCGAAATGGTTTCAGCCCTGACCACCACAGGAGCCACACTGTTTGACGATCCCGACCGGTTGGCGCGGTCGGTTCATTTGTGGCGCGCACTTGTGGGCTGGATGGGTGGTTTCTTCATCTGGGTCGGTGCGATTGCGATTTTGGCTCCCATGTCTCTTGGTGGGTTTGAGGTACGCGCGCGGTTTGGTGCAAGAGGGCAAGCCGCCTCTCGCGATACGCGCTTCGGGGCGGGGGTCAGCCAGATCACCCGAGTTGCAGATTTCTCGGAACGTGTTCGGACTTATGGTGTGCGTCTCTTGCCAGTCTATGTCGGGCTGACGTTGGCCTTGTGGATTGCGCTGATCCTGGCCGGAAACTCGGCATATATTGGGCTGTGCCATGCGATGTCGACATTGGCCACCAGCGGAATATCCCCGGTGGATGGTCCGGTGGGCGGGCAGTCGGGCTATCTGGGCGAGATGTTGATCGCCGTCTTCTTTGTCTTCGCCATTTCGCGGCTGACCTTTACATCGGACATGCACGGGGCCGAGCTGCGCCGTCTGACGGACGATCCGGAAATCAGGCTGGCGTTGGTGATCGTCATTCTTCTGCCCTTGTTTTTGTTTCTGCGTCACTGGGTCGGGGCCTATGAGGTCGATGAAGAGCAGAACTGGATTGCCGGGTTGGCGTCGCTTTGGGGAAGCTTCTTTACGGTGCTATCCTTCCTGACGACCACCGGTTTCGAAAGCGAGGCATGGACCGTCAGTCGCAACTGGTCGGGCCTGCAAACACCGGGTCTGATCTTGATGGGGCTGGCCTTGATCGGCGGCGGTGTGGCGACAACGGCAGGGGGTGCCAAGCTGATGCGGGTCTATGCGCTTTATGTGCACGGGCTGCGCGAGATGGAGAAACTGGTTCATCCATCGTCAGTCGGAGGATCGGGGACAGAAGCCCGTCATATGCGGGGGCGTGGGGCCTATATGGCGTGGGTGTTTTTCATGCTTCTGGCCATGTCTGTGGCGCTTGTGATGGCGTTGTTTGCACTGATGGGGCAAGATTTTGAAAGCGCAATGACGCTGACCATCGCAGCCCTAACAACGACTGGGCCAATTGCGCTGGTCGCAGCGTCCGAGCCAATTTATTACAGCGTGTTAAGTGATCCCGCCAAAATCGTTCTGGCGGGCGCCATGGTGTTGGGACGACTTGAAACACTGGCAATTGTTGCATTGATCAGCCCGGAAATCTGGCGGCGTTGACGCTGTCGGTCCAACTCGGCCAATAACGCCTTCATAGCATCTATGTGGTTTGATCGCCATACCCCCGATTGTCGGGTGCAAAAAGGGGCTGGAAAAGGTCAAAATGGCAAGTCATAGTGTCGCTTAGGTGTAATCCTGCCGGAGGACCGGCTGCACGATACAAAAAAGGAAAAAAGCGATGGCTGCCGATAAGCAAAACCTTCAGGATGCGTTCCTGAACCATGTCCGAAAATCTAAAGTTCCTGTAACGATCTTTCTGATCAACGGCGTCAAGCTGCAGGGCGTGATTTCATGGTTCGACAATTTCTGCGTTCTTTTGCGCCGTGATGGCCAGTCGCAGCTTGTGTACAAGCACGCAATCTCGACCATTATGCCCGGCCAACCGATCAACCTTTATGATGGCGAAGAAAGCTGAGCGATCTTGTTGACCGTGGAGAGGTGCCCACGCGGGCATGGGTGCTCCACCCGGAATTAATCGCAGATCAGGACCGTCGTGCACCCGCGCCGGCCCTTGAAGAAGCCGTTTCCCTTGCCGCTGCCTTGCCCCACCTTGACGTGCTGGGGCAGGAGGTCGTTCGCCTACGCACACCCCATCCCGGCAAACTTTTTTCCAAAGGCAAGCTGGAGGATTTGGGCCAACGTCTTCACGCAGCCGAGGTTGAGCTGGTGTTGGTCGATGGGGCCGTTAGCCCTGTTCAGCAGCGCAATCTTGAGAAAGAGTGGAAGGTCAAGATCCTTGACCGCACGGGCCTGATCCTTGAAATTTTTTCGGACCGGGCACGCACTCGCGAAGGGGTTTTACAAGTCGAAATGGCGGCGCTGTCCTATCAGCGCACGCGACTGGTTCGCGCCTGGACCCACCTTGAACGCCAGCGTGGTGGTTTGGGCTTTGTCGGTGGCCCCGGCGAAACTCAGATCGAGGCCGACCGTCGCGCCATCGACGATCAGTTGAACCGTCTGCGCAAACAGCTTCAGAAGGTCGTGAAAACCCGCGAGCTGCACCGTGCCGCGCGCGCCAAGGTCCCGTTTCCGATTGTGGCCTTGGTCGGCTACACCAACGCAGGAAAATCGACACTCTTCAACCGGATGACCGGGGCGAAAGTATTGGCGAAAGACATGCTTTTTGCGACCCTCGATCCGACCATGCGGCAAATCGAATTGCCCGCGATTGGCAAGCAGCCGGATGAAGGCGGTGGTCGCAAAGTGATCTTGTCAGACACTGTGGGCTTCATCTCGGACCTACCAACGCAGCTTGTCGCCGCCTTCCGCGCCACGCTTGAGGAAGTGCTGGCCGCGGACCTGATCTTGCATGTGCGTGACATCAGTCATGATAGCACGGACGAACAAGCGCGGGATGTAGAAACCATCATGGCCACGCTTGGGGTTAGTGAAGACACGCCTCAGCTGGAAATTTGGAACAAGATGGACCAGCTGGATGCCGATGCGCGTGACGCGAGGATACGGGAAGCGGCGCGCAATGAACACGTTCTGACCTTGTCTGCTTTGACGGGCGAGGGGTTTGACGATCTGGTCGCCGCGATTGACACCGCCCTCGATGCGCCGCGACGGACGGAGGTGTTGCATCTCTCATTCTCGGACGGGCGCAAACGGGCGTGGCTTTTTGACAAGGGGATTGTCGAGGCGGAAGAGCCGGGCGAAACCGGATGGGATATCTCCGTCACGTGGACCGACCGCGAAGCGGCGGAATACGCGGCACTTTAGTTTTATTTTGGCAGCAACTGCGTTACCCCGACCGACGCCGCGCGCGCCAAGGCCGGGTCAAGCGACATGGGTGTGTATTCTCCACGCCGCCACAATTCGCCCAGATCATCATAGTGCCGCGACAGCGGATGCCCCGATTGTCCGGTCGCAATCACGAACAGCGAAGAGTTCGGATCCGCGAAGTCATAGACACCGCGATACCCGGCGCCGTGGACATTGCGAAACGGGTTCTTGCCCGTGCCCGCCGTGCGACCACGTTGCAGCGTATTGTCGCCGCCTGACGTCGACTGACGGATGTTGACGAACCATTTCAGGAACGGCACATCGCCCAGCACTGGGTGCTTGTGAACGACCTCATGATAATCCCCCCAGCGTAGGCTTTCCTGCGATCCACCTGCGTTTTCCGTAAGCCAAAGGACGGCGTCATCAAGGGCCGCGCGGGCAATGTCTGTGCAGGTTTCCTTAGGCGCAGATTGGATCACATCGCACCAAACACTTGCCCCGTCGATATCGCGAAACACACGCTCGATGAACAGGGGTTCCAGATGCGGGAAGGCATGTTCCAGGGGGCCAAGTTCGTCGCGGATCAGGCGGCTTTGCAGGGCGCGCAACCACGCCGAATAGATCAGCGGCTCGGGCATGTGCTCGTTCATCTCGCCGTTCCAGTCGGCCAGCAATTGCAAGGCCTTCTGCCTCTCACGCTCGGGCGTGCCTTCGGGGGCGGCCTCGCCAGTGAACCATAGATCAGCCCCAACGAGCGGCAATAGCGTACGTGCGGTGACCGACACTGCATCAAGTTGGGTTTCGATAAAGCTGTCACGGGTGTGAACCTCGCGCGCTTGCATAAGGCGTGTCCAACGCTGCACACGCTGGCTGTCGCCCCAATTATAGCTCATGTGATTGGGAAAGGGCCGGTCCACGATCTTGTTGTTGGTGTTGCCAACGATCCCGCCACGCGGCTGTACAAATTCGGGGTTGGCGCTGTAGCTGAGTTTGCCTTGCCAAAGGTTTTCAGACCGCCAGCCGGGGCTTGGCATACGGCCCCGGGTCTGGTTGCGCACGTCACGCTTCGGCATCGCGCCGATGACTTTCATTGCGATCTGTTCTTTGTCGGCCAATGTCAGCGTCAGGCTGGGCGCGACGTAATCTGCACCTGCGGCGATCCCCTGCATCACAGTTTTCGCGCGCATCAACCCAATGGCCGCGCTCATCGAGCGGTCATCCGCCGTCAGCAGCGTCCAGTTGACTGACATGACATGTCCGGGTGGCGTGATCAGACCCAAATCGAACAGCGTGCCCGGCAGGATCGGCCCGTTATCTGACCATTGCAGATCGAAAGTGACGGGGGCCTCGTCCTTGATCTTTACGATCGACCCGCGACTTTTCAGGCGTTTGTATCCATCAGGCGTTTTAACTTCGGCAGGGTTGTCGGGGTTTACCTGTTCAACATGCACATCCTGATCGTCCAGATAGGACGACGTGATACCCCAGCCAAACTCGTCCGAGCGTCCGGCCAGCATGGCCGGCATGCCGGGAATCGTCGCGCCAATCACCCCGCCTGTCGACAGCTCCAACCGGGCCAGATACCAAATTGCTGGTGCATTAAAGCTGAGATGCGGGTCGTTGGCCAAAAGCGACCCGCCTGCGGCGGACCTGGAAGGCGCGGCGGCCCATGCGTTAGAGGCCCCAGCGAACCCTCGTTTGGGTGCGGGCCAAAGATCAGGTGTGTCTGAAGTCGGTGAAAGATGCGCGAACTGTGGCGTGGGCACTTCAAAGAGCGACGCATAGTCGGGCAGGGCGGCCACACCAGTGCCGGGAATGTCAGGCAGCACGTCTTTCACCCGCTCTTCTGGCAAGGCGAGTGTCACGCGGGCACGCAGAACCTCGTCCTGAAGTTGTCCTGCCAGTTGAACCCCCATCAATTTCAGGACCGCCAGACTGTCCGCTGGCCGCCACGGGGATATTTCATTTGAGAACATAAAGAACTCGGGCGCGCCACGTCCAAGGGCTTCGGTGTTCACACGCGACAAATAGGCGTTCACCCCCGCGCTATAGGAATTCAGAGCGGATTTCGTGTCTTCGTCCTGAACCGCGACCGCCTCTTTGGCCAGCGCATAGATATCAAGGCGACGCATCAGCTCATCGACCTTCAGTGTCCGACGGCCAAACACCTCTGACAGGCGCCCCTGCGCGGTACGGCGCATCATCATCATCTGCCACAAGCGGTCTTGGGCATGGGCATATCCAAGGCCAAAGAAGACGTCATCGTCATTCTCGGCGAAGATATGAGGGATATTGGCGTTGTTGCGCACAATCTCGACCGGGGCTTTGATGCCAGCCGTTTGGCGCGTGACGCTATAGTCTGGCAGGGACTGCGCGGCCAGATAATAGACCAGCACAAGCGCCAGACTAGCCAGAACCAGCAAGCCCGCCACAATGCGGATCATCCAAAGAACGACCTTGCCCATAGTTTCGCCTACCATTCCATCTGTCTTTGCAAGCTCTCGTTGACCTTGCGCGTTCTTGCGGTAACTACTGTGCCACACAGGGGAATTCAACGGAAGGAAACCGTCATGGCGAAATGTGCGTTTTTGGGGCTTGGTGTCATGGGCTATCCGATGGCCGGGCATCTTGTGGCACAGGGCCACGAGGTCACAGTTTACAACCGGACCGCAACGAAGGCAGAGGCATGGGCGGCCGAACATGGCGGTGCATGGGCGAACACGCCGCGAGAAGCGGCTGAGGGCGCTGATTTCGTGATGGCCTGCGTGGGCAATGACGATGATTTGCGGTCGGTCGTTTTGGGGGATGACGGTGCGTTGGCTGGGATGTCCGACGGCGCGATTTTTGTGGACCATACGACCGTATCAGCTGCGGTGACCCGTGAACTTTATGGCGCGGCAAAGACCGCAGGCGTGTCATTCGTCGACGCTCCGGTTTCCGGCGGGCAGGCAGGCGCTGAAAACGGTGTGCTGTCAATTATGTGCGGCGGTGATGAGGCGGCGTATAGCGCGGCTGAAACCATCATGAGCGCCTATGGCCGTACCGTGAAGCGTCTGGGTGACAGTGGGGCCGGGCAATTGACCAAGATGGTCAACCAGATTTGCATCGCGGGCTTGGTGCAAGGCCTGTCCGAAGGGCTTCACTTCGCGGAAAAGGCGGGGCTTGATATTCGCGAGGTTGTTGACGTGATCCAAGGCGGCGCTGCAGGCAGCTGGCAGATGGTCAACAGGCATAAGACGATGGCGGATGATCACTTTGAGCATGGGTTTGCCGTAGACTGGATGCGTAAGGATCTGGGGATTTGTTTGGCAACTGCAGATGAGAACGGCGCGTCGCTGCCGGTCACCGCACTGGTTGATCAGTTTTATAAGGATGTACAGAAGATGGGCGGCGGTCGTTGGGACACGTCCAGCCTGCATAAACGCTTGAAGTCTTTGGGTTAAGCTATTGTAGCAAAACAAAAAAGGGCGGCAAGGCGCCGCCCTTCGAAACTTGGAAATGTGTAAAGATCAGGGAATGATCCGCGTGTATTTTGCACCCTCGACTGATGCGCCTGCGATAAGACCTGCCTGACCAAAGACCATGGCCACGACGGGTTCGGTCGCAGTGATCGTATCGGCCGAAATGCGATCCCCTTCGGTTTGGAAAACGTATTTGATATCCGCGGATGCAACCCACCCAGAGGCTTGGCGGAAGTCCTGCAAAGCTTCTTCTGTCATGAAGAACAGCACATGCGCATATTGCTGTGCCCCGATTTGAAGCCCGGCACTGGCTTGTGCCAGCAAGTAGTAGTCAACCGTTACGCCATTGATGCGCAGTGCACCGCGACCGTATGCGCCGCCCAGTCCGAAACCGGCTTCGGTAATCAACGGCATCACAAGTTGGCCAGTCGACTTCTCAGCCAATTCGCGCGCGCCCGGGTAGTTGCTGTAAAGATAGTTCAGGGTGCTGTCGACGCGAGCGTCGATCCGTTCGCCGTCGCGTGATCCCACGCCGTTGTCACAGGCTGCAAGGCTAAGACCTGCGCCGCCTGCTGCGATCATGAACCCTCTGCGGGAGAAGTTGTTTGTCTGCATTGTATCGCCTCTTGATGTGCGCCCAGAAAAACTGGGGCGCCATGGTTTGCTCGTTCGCGGCTCTTTGTCCGCGTTGCCACAAAATATAGCGGAGCGGCGGACGTCTGTCACCTACCACGCGTATAAAGTGCGGAAAATTGCCGGAAATCTGAGGGTTGGCCTAACCGTCGTTCAACATACGCGCGACGCGGGGGGCGAAATAGGTCAAGATACCATCACATCCGGCGCGTTTGAACGCCATCAGGCTTTCCATCATCACCTTGTCGCCATCAAGCCAACCATTTTGGACTGCGGCCATCAGCATCGCGTACTCACCGGACACCTGATAGGCAAATGTAGGAACGCCAAACGTGTCTTTCACCCCGCGGCAAATATCGAGATACGGCATGCCGGGTTTGACCATGATCATGTCCGCGCCCTCGGACAGGTCACGCTCGACCAGTCGCATTGCTTCGTCGGAATTGGCTGGGTCCATTTGATAGGTCTTTTTATCGCCCTTTAACGCACCTGATGCGCCAACCGCATCACGGAACGGACCATAAAACGCCGAGGCGTATTTAGCTGTGTAGCTCATGATCGTGACGTTGCGGTGGCCTGCGGCTTCCAGTGCGCGACGCATGGCTCCTATCCGTCCGTCCATCATGTCAGATGGGCCAAGAATGTCTGCGCCAGATTCAGCCTGTGCCAGCGCCATTTTTACCAGAGCTTCGACGGTTTCATCGTTCAGAATCTCGCCGTCCCGTACGATCCCATCATGGCCATTGGCGTTGTAAGGATCGAGCGCGATATCGGTCATCACGGCGATCTCTGGCACGGCGGCCTTAATGGCGCGGATGGCGCGGTTTGATAGGTTGTCGGGGTTCCAAGCTTCTTCGCACGCTTCGGTCTTCAAAGCCGGATCGGTATTCGGAAAAATACAGATCGCCGGAATGCCCAGCCCAGCGGCCTCTTGCGCGGCTTTAACCAGCAGGTCGATAGATTTGCGGGTCACACCCGGCATCGAAGAAATCTCTTCTTCGTGGTTTTCACCCTCGACTACGAAGACCGGCCAGATCAGATCGCTCACACTCATCGTATTTTCACGCACCATATCGCGCAACGCCGCACTGGAACGTGTCCGACGCAGTCGTGTCATAGGAAAGGGGGCAACGGTGGTCGAATGTGGACTGCGGCTCATCTGGCTCTCCTGTGGCTCGGTCGGCGGCTTGGCCGTACGCTTGGGCTTGAAACTTCCTGCCATGGGAATGCATCTATCACAAGTGCGCAATCTGTCCCTGTTCGGTGCATTTGCGGGGTGGTGTTAGGGCCGTGTGGCGGCTAACGTGCGCGTAGTGATCACTCGGGCTGAGCAGCCATCCGCCGCACAACGTTTCGGCAGGAAAAACCAAAGGATAAATACGTGGATTGGTATTCCACCGTTTTCGAAATCATCGACATGCGTTCGTTCTCCAACCTATGGTATTGGATTGCGCTTGCGGTGGCTTGGTCAAGTGTCAGCCACTGGGTGATGGGCGTGCCATTTGACATGATCCAACGCGCCTCACGCCAAGGGGGTGAAGCGCAAATTGATCTAGAGGATATGGTCCGCATCAACAGCAACCGGCTGCTTTATATCGCGGGTATGTCAGGGCTGTGGATGCTGGGAATATCAGCCGCCATCTTTACGTCACTGGCTATTTTGGGCTTTTGGTACAAGGTCGAATTTGCGCAAGCCGTGTTCTTGCTGTTGTTCCCGTTCTCGCTGGCTGGTCTTATGTCGCTGAACACCGCAGCGGTTATCCGTGAACGCGACCTAAGCGGGGATGATCTGCATAAGCGCCTGCACCGCCACAGGGTTCAGACGCAGTTTCTGGGCATGGCTTCCATTTTTGTGACCTCTCTTTGGGGAATGTTTCAAAACCTGAGCCTTGGCGTTTTGCGCTAACCCCGCGCTCTTGCACACGCGCTGACAGGCGGGTAACTCCCCCATATGGACAAGCTCATTCTTTCTGGTGCCCCCGAGGGCTTTGACGCGACGCTGCTGATCAAAGAGCTGGCACGCGGTGACGGACCCGTGGTGCATGTGGCGCGGGACGACAAGCGATTGGCCGCGATGGAGGCAGCCCTTCGCTTCTTCGCGCCTAGCGTCACCGTTATTCGCTTTCCTGGTTGGGATTGTCTGCCCTTTGATCGTGTGTCGCCCAACGCAGATGCGTCCGCTGCGCGCATGGCGACGCTGGCGGGCCTGGCCACTGGGCAGATCAATGGCAAGTTTGTTCTTCTGACCACGTTGAATGCGGCCACCCAGCGCATCCCAGCACGCGCGCTTTTGCAAGAAACGGCGTTCTCCGCACGGGTGGATTATCAGATCGACGTGGACGAATTGCGTGCGTTTCTGGTGCGAATGGGGTTTTCCCAAGCGCCGACCGTTATGGAACCCGGAGATTTCGCGATCCGGGGCGGCATCATCGACATTTTCCCACCGGGCGATGAGGGGCCCGTGCGCCTTGATCTGTTCGGTGACGTTCTGGACGGCGCAAGGCGCTTTGATCCGATTACACAGCGCACCACGGATACACTGAAGGGTGTCGACCTGTCACCGGTGTCCGAGGTTATTCTAGACGATGCAGCCATCACCCGGTTTCGCCAAAACTACCGGATTGAATTTGGGGCGGCGGGCACCGACGATCCTCTTTACGAGGCTGTCTCAGCTGGTCGCAAACACCAAGGGATCGAACATTGGCTTCCGTTCTTTCACGAACGGCTAGAGACGATCTTTGACTATGTGCCCGGCGCGTCGGTTGTGTTGGATGATCAACTTCCTTCGGCACGGATCAGCCGGTGGGAGGCGATCGAAGATCAGTATGAGACGCGCAAGATCGCGATGAACGCAAAAAACCGGATGGATACTGTTTATAAACCATGCCCACCGGGTCTTTTGTATTTGGATGACGCCGCATGGGACAGTGCGCTGGTTGATACCCGCGTGATCCAGCTGTCGGCTTTGCCGCAAGCAACCGGGGCAGGGGTGCTGGATGGCGGTGGTCGAATAGGGCGCAATTTCTCGCCCGAACGACAGCAAGAGAATGTGAACCTTTTCAGCGCCTTGACCGACCATATCGGGGCGAAGTCTGACACTCCGGTTGTTGTTTCATCTTATTCGGATGGTGCGCGTGAGCGATTGCAGGGGCTGTTGGCCGACGAAGGGCTAACCGAGACCACGATGATCACCGATTTCCGCGATGTGCCGGACAATATCGGTGGAGTTTTTCTGGCGGTTTGGCCGCTGGAGCACGGTTTTGAGGGACCAGACCTGACCGTTATCTCGGAGCAGGACGTGTTGGGTGATCGTCTGATCCGTGCGCCCAAGCGCAAACGCCGGGCTGAAAACTTCCTGACTGAAGCGCAGAGCCTGTCGCCGGGCGACCTTGTCGTGCATGTCGATCACGGTGTGGGCAAGTTCAACGGGCTTGAAACCGTGACAGCCATGGGCGCGCCGCATGAATGCCTCGCCTTGGAATACATGGGTGGGGATCGCCTGTTCCTGCCCGTCGAAAACATCGAGCTTTTGTCGAAGTACGGGCAAGATACAGGGCTTTTGGACAAGCTGGGCGGTGGCGCTTGGCAGGCCAAGAAAGCCAAGCTGAAAGAGCGCATTCGCGAGATCGCTGACAAGCTGATCCGCCTTGCGGCCGAGCGCGAGTTACGAAAAGCCCCCGTTCTGGACGCACCGCACCACGCGTGGGAAGAATTTTCCGCCCGGTTCCCTTATCAGGAAACAGACGATCAGCTGGGCGCGATCGAGGATGTGTTGAATGACCTGTCCTCGGGGCGCCCGATGGATCGTCTGGTCTGCGGTGATGTGGGCTTCGGCAAGACCGAAGTTGCCATGCGCGCGGCCTTTGTGGCAGCCATGTCCGGCCAACAGGTGGCCGTAATTGCTCCAACGACACTTTTGGCCCGACAGCACTATAAAAGCTTCGCGGAACGGTTCCGCGGGTTTCCCATTCAGGTTGGGCAACTCAGCCGATTTGTCGGCCAGCGCGAATCCAAACTGACCCGCGAGGGTATGTCGCGCGGCACGATGGACATCGTCGTCGGCACGCATGCGCTTTTAGCGAAAGATGTGCGGTTCAAGAACCTTGGCCTGTTGATCGTGGACGAGGAACAGCGCTTCGGGGTCGGACATAAGGAGCGGCTGAAAGAAATGCGATCAGACGTGCATGTCCTGACGCTGTCGGCCACGCCCATTCCGCGCACGTTGCAAATGTCACTGTCTGGGGTGCGGGACCTGTCGATTATTGGTACGCCACCGGTAGATCGCCTTTCGATCCGCACCTATGTGTCGGAGTTCGACAGCGTGACGATCCGCGAGGCGCTCTTGCGAGAACATTATCGCGGTGGGCAGAGCTTCTTCGTGGTGCCGCGCATTAAGGATTTGCCGGAAATTGAGGAATTCCTAACCAACCACGTCCCCGAAGTGACCTATGTAGTGGCCCATGGGCAGATGGCAGCGGGCGAGTTGGATAGCCGGATGAACGCGTTTTACGACGGCAAGTTTGATGTGCTTCTGGCCACGACGATTGTGGAAAGCGGCATCGACATTCCCACGGCGAACACGATGGTCATCCATCGCGCCGACATGTTCGGTCTGGCGCAGCTTTATCAAATTCGTGGGCGGGTCGGCCGGTCAAAAACCCGCGCCTATGCGTATCTTACAACCAAGCCCCGGTTGCGCCTGACCCCAACTGCCGAAAAACGGTTGCGCGTGCTTGGGTCACTGGATGCGCTGGGGGCGGGCTTCACGCTTGCCAGCCAAGACCTTGATATTCGTGGCGCGGGTAATCTGGTGGGCGAAGAACAATCCGGCCAAATGCGTGAAGTGGGGTACGAGCTTTATCAGCAGATGCTGGAAGAGGCGATTGCCAAGATCAAAGCGGGTGAGCTGGAGGGTCTAAGTGAGGCGGACAGCACATGGGCACCGCAAATCAATCTTGGTGTTCCTGTTCTTATTCCAGACACTTATGTCCCTGATCTTGATGTTCGTCTTGGTCTCTATCGTCGATTGTCCAGCCTCTCGACCAAAGTGGAGCTTGAGGGCTTCGCTGCTGAATTGATTGACCGGTTTGGCCCGCTTCCAAAAGAGGTCAATACGCTGATGTTGGTTGTCCGCATCAAAGGAATGTGCAAGCGCGCGGGCATCGCCAAATTGGACGGTGGTCCCAAGGGCGCGACCATTCAGTTCCACAACGACAAGTTCGCCTCGCCCGAGGGGTTGGTCGAATTCATCCATGCGCAAAACGGGCTGGCCAAGGTGCGCGACAATAAGATCGTTGTGCGGCGCGACTGGCGTAAGACTTCGGACAAGATCAAAGGGGCGTTTGCCATTGCGCAAGATCTGGCGATCAAGGTGAAAGAGGCCAAGCAGAAGGCCAAAACATCCGATAAGGGTTCAATGGCCTAACGTCACGCGACCCTAGTTCAGGTTATCTTTATCCAATCGCATAAACGCCAGCGCGGCGCCCGAGCAAAGGGTGACACCAAGTAGCAGCGGGAAAGGCGTGCCATTGAACGCAAGCCCTACTGGGGCAGCAATCGCAATTGCGACCATAGTGGGAACCGCACCGATCACTGCGCTGGCAGTCCCGGCAACGTGGCCCAAGGGTTGAATGGCCAACGCATTCAGGTTTCCAAAGCTTAGCCCATTCAGGAAAAACAGGGTGGTGGACCAGGCGCAAAAGAGCCACAGCGCGAGCGCACCGTCGGGTGCGAATAGCCACCAGATCAGCAACGTTAGGGTGGCCAACACCGTTTGAACCGCGAACCCAAACTCGGCAAGGCGGCGCATCCCAAGACGCAGGACCAATTTTGCATTCATAAAGCCTGACGCGGCAGAAAATACGGTGACCAGCGCGAAGTAGTAGGGAAACCGTGTTCCAGCCCCCAAGACGTCGACGAATATCTGCTGAGCCGAACTAATATAGGCCATGAGTTGGGCGAATGCCAACGTGATCACCGCCATATAGATCAGCGTCACTCGGGTGCTCAGCACCACGCGAAACGCGGTCAGCATTGGACGAACCGAAAGGGGTCTGCGCCGCTCGGTCGCCAAGGTCTCAGGTTGTCTGATCAAAAACCACGCCAGAATGACGGATGCTAGGATGATGTAGGCGGTGAACATCTGTCGCCAGCCAAAGCCCAACACGATCCACTGGCCAATCATTGGGGCGACGGCGGGGACGAAAACGAAAAACCCAAAGGCCATTGAGTTGACGCGCGCCATTTCGCGGCCTTCGTAAAGGTCTCGGGTCATCGCCATGCCGCAGGTGCGCGGCCCGGCGGCTCCAAGTCCTTGGACGAAGCGCCAGAACAGGAGTGCTTCGAGCGTTTGCGCCCACAAGGCGGCGAAGGCCGCGAGCATGTAAAGCAACATGCCCATGGACAAAGAAAACCGTCGCCCCATGCTATCGGATAGCGGCCCAAAAATGAGCTGCCCCAGACCAGCGCCGATCACGAACGAACTGATCAGAAGTTGGGCCGTGTTCACATTATCGGGCACCAGACGTTCAGCAATTTCCGGTAGGGCCGGCAGGATCGAGTCGATGGAAAAGGCAACCATCGAGAAAAGCGCCGCCATGAGCAGAACGTATTCTCGCAGGCGCAGAGGCTCCTGCGGTGGGAACCGCTTTGTATTCACGCGGGGTTGCTTTCGGCCAGCTGCGCGGTAATTTCGTCGATGGCGTTGGCCCAAAGATCAGTGGGCTGCGCGCCAGCAATGACATGTTGATTGGCAATCACAAATGTCGGAACCGAGCGTACACCCTTATGGCGTGCGTCGGCATCGCGGGCCTGTATATCCTCGGCATCGGCGTCCGTTTCCAACAGGCGCGCAACGACATCGCCATCCATACCGATGGATGTTGCTATTTCTATCAGCTGCGCCGCCTCGCTAATGTCTTTGCCGTCCACAAAATACGCTTTGAACAGCTGATCGACAGCAGCGTTTTGTTTTTGCTCAATCCCGGCCCAGTGAATCAGCCGATGGGCATCCAGCGTGTTTGGTGTGCGCTTGATCGCTTCAAGGTTAATCTCAAGCCCTGAAGCTTCGGCTTCTGTTGCGACCGGAAGATAAGCCTTTATTGCGGCGTCTTTTCCGCCGAACTTGCCCTCAAGGTAGGCACGACGATCCATGCCGTATTTCGGCATTTCGGGGTTCAGTTGGAATGGGTGCCACTGAACCTGAAACGGATGATCAGGGCGGGAGGCCAATGCGCGATCTAGACGGGCTTTGCCGATGTAACACCATGGGCAAATTGGGTCAGAAAAAATATCGAGGCGGATCATAACAGTCTCCCTTACGGAAAGCTCTATCGGGGATTGAGGTGGATGGGAAGTGCCGCTGATCACAGTTGCGTCAGTTTACCGGTTTCGTAAAGCCTGCGCAGTCGTGAACGCAACAGCTTGTTGTTCGCGCCGCGGGGCAAGGTGGGCACTGGGATGAACAGTCGCGGGCACTTGTAATGCGCCAATCGCGCATGGGCGTGGTCGGATAGGTTGGTGGGTATGGGGGCATTTGTCTCGGATGTATAGAAACAGGCGATGACCGTTGCGTCGTCTTTCACGGCGACCTCGGCGCAGGCCGTTTCTTGAATGGCAGGGTGCTGGGTCATGATCGCTTCAACCTCGATCGGCGAGACGCGAAAGCCGCCTGCGTTCATCATGTCGTCGGACCGCCCGTCGAAGCGGATCGAGTGGTCGGATCCCATCGTTGCTATGTCGCCCGTTAAGAACCAATCGCCATGATATCTATCCATTGTTGCCTTTTTCGCTCCGACATAGTTCAGCATCAGGCCGGGATCGCTTCGATGGATGGCAAGAACACCGGGTGTGCAGCGCGGCGTAATCCGACCATCTTCGTCCAAGATGGCAAGATGTCGCCCCGGTTGCGGGTAGCCCAGTGTATCGGTGGGCGCTGGGTGATCGGGCGCGCCTGACACGAAGGTCGAACATTCGGACATGCCAAATGCCTCAAAGATTGGGGTGTTCGTGGTGGCTGTCCAACTGGTGCGAGTTGTTGCAGGCAACTTCTCTCCTGCGGATAGACCGTGACGCAACGTGGGCTGGCTGGGCAATGGGTGGCGCAGCATTTGGCGATACACCCCCGGCGCCGCAGCAAAGATTGTGGCCTGCTCGCGCGCCAGAAGTTTGCCTAACTGATCAGGCGTGGTGCCGGCCACTGGGATCACCGCCGTCGCACCCACAGACCACGGGTCCATCAGCCCAGTGCCAAGCGTATAGGTCCAGTTGAACGCACCGGCGTGCATCACCCTGTCGTCAGAGGTCAGCCCATACCAGCCTTGCCACATCATCTGCCGCGCCCAAATTGCGCGATGTGCATGCAAGACCGCACGGGCCTGCCCGGACGTTCCGGATGTAAAGACGATATAGCCCGGCCGTTCAGGATCGCCCATGTGAAAAGGGGCTGGTCGGTGTTGGGCAAGATCATGCAAGGCGTCGGTGTCGATCACCGAGGTGGATTGACCTTCTGGCAGCGAGATCCCCGGTTCCGCTATGATCATTGCTGGCGAAACGAGGCGAGACATTTTTGTGATTTCGGCACTGGTCAATTGGGACGATGTGGGGACGGGCACCAACCCTGCCGCCAACGCACCAAGAAAAGCCAATGGGAAATCGACGCTGTTGCCCAGACGGAGCAAGATGCGATCACCGGGCGACAGGCCCAGCGACAACAATCCACCCGCCACACCACGCACGGCACGTTCCAATTGCGCATAGCTCCAATGTGTTTCATTCCGCCCATCCGGCGAGACGACTGACAGCGCTGTCTTGTCCGCCATCTTACTTGCATGGGTTAGGACATAAGCCGCCATGTTGAAGGAAGTGGGCGGAGGCGCCAAAGGCGCAGTGGGACGAAATTCGGACAGCATAAGCGAGATGTGCCAAGGGCCGCGCGAAGTTGCAAGCCCGTCCGGTTGCATCGCGCCGGTTTCGGTGTATTGAAAGGATATGACAAAGCCCTACCAACCCAGCCTTATCCGCATGGCCCGCGAAAATGGCGAGGAGATACCCGACCCCAACCCCTTGGACTTGGGTGCGCGGGTGCGCGAGCTGCGCAAGTCCCATGGCTGGACGTTGGAACAAGCTGCTGGGCAGGCGGGTCTTGCACGATCGACGCTCTCTAAAATCGAGAACGGGCAGATGTCGCCGACCTATGAGGCGCTTAAGAAGCTTGCTGTCGGGCTGGAAATATCTGTCCCGCAACTGTTCACGGCCCCAAAGGCCGCGCAGGTGTCGGGCCGAATGGCGATCACCAAAACCGGCGAGGGGGCGGCACATGCCACCACCACCTATGAACACGAACTATTGGCCGGTGCGCTAACAAAGAAAACCATGCTGCCATATCGTGCCCGCGTTCGCGCGCGGTCATTTGAAGAATTTGACGGCTGGGTGCGCCATGATGGCGAAGAGTTCCTTTATGTCCTGACCGGGTCCATCCGATTGATCACGGAGTTCTATGAACCCGTTGACATGAAACGGGGCGACAGCGCGTATTACGATGCCTCAATGGGCCACAACGTGATCTCAACCAGCGCCGATGACGCCACAATCCTGTGGGTAACGTCGTTGACATAGAGTTGTGTGATCAGCTTGGGGGATGAAAAGAAACGGCGCGACCATTTGCAGATGGCCGCGCCGGTTGCTTGTTGCTGATCAGGCGATCACTCTTCGTACCACCAGATCTCGGGCTGGAACCCAAGATAGTCGCCATACATCGGGATACGCTCTGGGAAATGAAGTTCTTTTGCGTGGGCAACCCACGAGACGTCGCGATACCAGATCGGAATGACATAGCGTCCAGCCATCAACAGACGATCCAGCGCTTTGGTGGCTGCGCGGAAGTCTTCTTGGTTCTGTGCGTTTGGTATGGCCTCGATCATCGCGTCGATGGCAGGGCTTTTTGCCCCCATTAGGTTCCGGCTCCCGGGTTCATCGGCCGCCGCGCTGCCCCAGTTGAACGCCTGTTCATTGCCGGGGGACAGGGACGCGCCGCGTTCGATATACGTCATGTCGTAGTCAAAGGCGCGGGTGCGTTCCTTATATTGTGCGGAATCAATCGACGTGATGGTGGGCGTGATCCCCATGCGGTCCAGAGCCGCGACAAAGATATCCATCGTCTGCCGTGTCTCGTCAGCGCCTTGCTGCAAGACGATCTCGAAGGTGAAGGGTTCGCCCGCCGCGTTTTTCATCACGCCGTCCTGAACGGTCCAGCCCGCTTCCTCCATCAAGGCCATGGCTTTGCGAAGACCTGCGCGGTTGCGCTCGGATCCATCGGATATCGGCAATGCATATCCTTCAAGCGCACCGGTGGGCAGGTCCGCGGCGAACGGCTCTAACAACGCGCGCACTTTTCCTTCGGCTGGTGCTCCGACTTCCATACCCAGAACCGAGTTGTCGAAATAACTTTGAATGCGTTTGCGGTCGCCGTCATTGATGGTTTGGTTGATGAACTCGAAGTTGAAAGCGTTGATCATCGCATCGCGCACGCGCAGATCAGCGAATTGAGGGCTTCGTGTGTTCATCACATAACCCCAAAGTCCGGCTGGCCGTTGGTGAGGGATTTCAGACAGAACGACATCGCCTGACTTGACCGCTGGAAAATCATATTGCGTTGCCCATTTCTGGGCGTTGAATTCGCGGTAGGTGTTGGCCTCGCCGGCTTTGAATGCCTCGAACGTAACGCCGCTGTCGCCGTAATAGTCGAACCGGATTTCATCTAGGTTGGCCTGGCCGCGCATGAATGGCACATCTTTGCCCCAATAGTCAGGATTTCGGGTCAATGTCAGATAGCGACCGGGTTCGAAATCTCCGATAGTGTACGGCCCGGACGTGATCGGAAGAACGTCAACGCCCGATTTCTCGAAATCCTTGCCCCCCCACTGCGCCTTTTTAAGGATCGGACGTAGCCCGGCCAAAAGCGCGAGTTCGCGATTGGGCTCCTTAAAGGTGAATTTCACGCTGTGGGGGCCGGTTTGCTCCATCGACGCAACCGCGTTCCAGAACCCCTGATATCGTCCATGACCCTTTGTGCCGAGCGTCTCGTAAGACCACATTACATCGTCGACTGTGACCGGCGTACCGTCAGAGAATTTAGCCTCGGGCCGCAAGGTAAATTCAACCCATGTCCGATCGTCGTCCGTCTCGACCGTTTCAGCCAGCAGGCCATAAAGGGTGAACGGTTCGTCCCAACTGCGGCCCATCAGGCTTTCAGCCAGCATGAAACGAAGCTGCCAAGGGGTCTTCCCTTTGCGGATGTAAGGATGCAGCGAATCAAATCCGCCGGCTTCGGCAAATACGATCTTGCCTCCCTTGGGCGCATCGGCATTCACATGGGGCAGGGACGTGAAGTCCGCTGGCAAAGCAGGTTCACCATACATAGCGATGCCATGTTTGGGTTCAGCATGGCCGGTTTGAGCCACAGAAAGGGTCAGCACTGCCGCCCCGATCAACATGCGTAGTTTGGGAAATGTGGATGAACTCATTGGCGCAATTTTCCTTTACGTCCCTGTTTTGTTTTCGCAGCGTTTGGCCTAACTGCTCCGACATGAAATCGAAGCGAAATGCACAGACCCTGTCTGATGTTGTAGGCAGTCCAAATTCAGTTTGTGACTCAACATGATCCTGAAGCGCTTTCGGAAACCTTAGAGGGGGAAAATAACCTTTTCAAACTTTTAGCTTGGAACACGGCGTCCGACCGCTTATAAAGAGGGCACTGCTCGATAGGTTTCTTGCCTGTATGAAACCTGCCTCAATAACTTAACGCCCGCTTCGTGCGGGCGTTTTTTTTATGGCTGAAATGCCGTTGGGGCAGATGAAAGAGCTGCGAGAGAATCGGTAAGACAACCGACTGTCACAAAACCAACCTTCTGACGGGGAAAATGGCGATTGTGAAACCACTGGTTTACCCACAGCAATTGGGTATGCTGCACTGCAACATCAGTCTCACGAGGAATGCATCTCATGGCAATCACCACATCACTGGCTGGCAAGACAGCCGTCATCACGGGTTCAAACTCCGGCATCGGATTTGGAGTGGCGCGCGAACTGGCGCGTGCAGGCGCCGATGTGGTGTTAAACTCTTATACGGATAATGACGACGACCACGCTTTGGCCAAGGGGATCGCCGACGAGTTCGGCGTAGATGCACGCTACATTCAGGCCGACATGTCCAAGGGCGATCAGTGTCGGGCTTTGATCGAGAAATCCGGTCAATGCGACATCCTTGTCAACAATGCAGGCATTCAGCACGTCGCCCCGGTCGAGGATTTCCCGTCAGCAAAGTGGGACGCAATCATTGCCATCAACATGAGTTCGACCTTTCACACAATCGCGGCAGCCTTGCCGATGATGCGCAAAGCCGGTTGGGGACGGGTGGTCAATATCGCGTCAGCGCACGGCCTGACTGCGTCGCCCTATAAGTCCGCTTATGTCACGGCTAAGCACGGTGTTGTCGGCTTGACCAAGACGATCGGGCTGGAAACTGCTCAGGAGCCGATCACGTGCAACGCGGTTTGCCCGGGTTATGTGCTGACTCCGTTGGTTGAGGCGCAAATTCCTGATCAGATGAAAACCCATGGGATGGAGCGTGAGGAGGTTATTCGTGAGGTGATGTTGGAGCGCCAACCCTCCAAAGAATTTGCCAGCGTCGAGCAACTAGGCGGCACCACAGTATTTTTGTGCTCGGATGCTGCGGCGCAAATTACCGGAACCACGATTTCGGTCGATGGCGGCTGGACGGCGCTTTAACCCGGTATGGCAAAACCTAAACGGATCAATCTGGCCCTTCAGGGCGGCGGCGCCCATGGGGCGTTTACCTGGGGCGTTCTTGACCGCCTGTTGGAAGACGAAGGGATCGAGATCGCTGCGATCTCTGGCACATCGGCGGGCGCGTTGAATGGTGCGGCACTGAAGGCCGGGCTGGTGATGGACGGAAAGGGGAAGGATCGCGACGGGGCGCGGGCATGTCTTGATGACTTGTGGCATTCCGTGGCTGGTGTAAATGATCTGCGCCTGACCTCGTGGTTTGCACAATTCGCGCCACATAACGAGCTGATCAAAACGGCGATCGAAGCCTCTCCTATGTTCACCTGGGCCGACATGGCCAGCCGTGTGGTCAGCCCCTATGCCTATGGACCGTTTTATCTGAACCCGTTGAAGCCTGTCGTGGAAGCGTTCGATTTTGGCGGGGTTTGTGCCGATATCGGCCCCAAGCTTTATGTCTCGGCCACGAATGTGCGATCGGGAAAAATTCGGGTGTTTGACGGTGAGGATATCACCACGGACGCCATCCTTGCTTCCGCATGCCTGCCGACTGTGTTTCAGGCGGTCGAGATTGATGATCCCAAAACCGGTCAGCGCGAGGCTTTCTGGGATGGGGGGTACACAGGCAACCCTGCTTTGTTTCCTTTGTTTAACCCCGCGTTGCCCGCCGATGTGGTGGTCGTGAATATCAACCCGCTTTACCGTCCCGAGGTACCCAAAACGGCGGCTGATATTCAAAACCGGGTGAACGAGATCAGCTTCAACTCGTCGCTTCTGCGAGAGCTGCGCGCGATCAACTTTGTGAAACGCCTGATCGCCGACGGTCGCTTGGCGTCCGGCCAAATGCGCGACGTGTTGGTTCACATGATCTCGGATGACGATTTGATGCGTGACCTAAGCACAGCGACGAAGCTTGTTCCTTCAGCGGTGATGATGGGGCGCTTGAAAGAAGCCGGGCGCAACGCCGCAGATCAGTTCTTGAACACGCATCGAGCGGACTTGAACATGAATAGCACGGTCGATCTGGAAGAGATGTTCGGTTAAAGTGATGCGGGACATACACGAGACACCGGTTTGCCTCCAAGCGTTCACAACATTGATGGATCATGCAGCGTTTTGGTCTCAGCCGGTCTTCGGTTGAAAACGACCCGCATTAATGGATGGCCCCGGTCACGACACCTCGGATCAGCCCCGCAGCAATTGCCCACATTGTTAGCCCGATGATCACATCCAGCACGCGCCAGGCGCTTGGTTTTTGCATGATGGGTGCCAAAAGCCGTGCGCCATATCCCAGCGTGAAGAAAAAGACGAAACTGGAGGTAACGGCGCCGGTCCCAAAGGCGATGCGTGTGGGCCAGTCAGGATACGAGGTCGAGATCGCACCGATCAGCCCCAGCGTATCAAGATAGACATGCGGGTTGGCCCATGTGAAGGCGGCAGCGATGGCAATAACAGCACCGAGAGAGCGTGATTTGCCCTCAATCTCCATCGCGTAGTCACCCTTGAGGGCCGCGAGAAATCGCATCAGACCGTAGACGACTAGAAACGCCGCGCCAGCCAGCGCCATTAAAAGGGGCAACCACGGCAGCGCCTCGACCAGAACGCCGAAACCCGCCACGCCGGCGGTGATCAACAGCGCATCTGATACGGCACAGAACAGGCACAGCCAGAACACATGCTGGCGCATTAGCCCTTGTCGCAACACAAATGCGTTTTGTGCGCCAATCGCAAGGATAAGCGAAAACCCCGTTGCAAAGCCGGTCAGCGCGGGCGCCGCGAAACCGATCATTTTCCTGTAATCTCCGCAGGTTGCGACGGGTCTTTCGCGTTGGGATAGACCAGGCCTGCGGAAATAACGAGCTTGGCGGCATCCTCGACCGTCATGTCAAGTTCGATGACCGAATGGCGCGGGACGAATAGCAAGAAGCCCGAGGTCGGGTTGGGCGTCGTGGGCAGGAAAACTGACATGATATCCTCTTCGACGGGGACGCGTGCGTCGATCTCTCCCTTCGCCTTGGTCGAGATGAACGCGATCGCCCAAATGCCCTTGCGCGGATATTCAACAAGACAGGCCTTGTCGAATTTGGTCTCGGTCGATTGGCTGAACACCGTTTCGGCGATCTGTTTGATGCCGTTGTAAAGCGAGCGAATAACCGGCATCCGGTCCACAAGGCTTTCGCCCCACGCCAGAAACGAGCGCCCGATCAAACCCTTGGTGACCCAGCCAACCAATACGGTGAACAACAAGAACACCACGACTCCAAGACCGCGAATGTTCACGCGGACATCTTCGCCAAACAGCATCTTGAACCATTCGCTGTCGCCAAACATCCAATTGATCAGCGCATCCGGGTGATAGCTTGCCGGAACAAAGGGCAGAACCCAGCTATCGATCCATCCCACAAAAGTCCAGATCATCCACATGGTCAGCGCAATAGGAACCACGACCACAAGCCCCGCAAGGAAGTTGTTGCGCAGACCTGTAAATGGGCGCAGCTTGCGCTTTGCGTGTTCGTCCTGTTCGCTCATTAAAACCACATTCCCCGGTGTTACCTCGCGGAACTTAGGCACTCGCCACCGGATCGGCAATAGCTTGCCAACTGAAAGAGCTGCAATATTAGGGGTATTTCAAGGCGTTGTGCTCAAAAAGGTCTGTGGCATCGTCGTATCAAGGCTGGACGGGCGCGAAGGCGGAGCCTATCAAAATGAAAAGATGTGTGGGGGACGCCATGCGCGCGACAGAAGAAATCACGATTGAAACCATGACCGAGGCTGACGCAAAGGCCGAATTGGAACGTTTGGCCACGCTGTTGGCCACAGCCAATACGGCCTATCACACACAGGACGCCCCAGACCTTTCTGACGCCGACTATGACGCGGCCAAACGACGTAATGCAGCGATCGAGGCCCGATTTCCGGACCTGAAGCGCGCCGACAGCCCGTCAGAGCGGGTCGGCGCTGCCCCCGCAGATGGGTTTGGCAAGATCACCCACGACGTGCGGATGTTGTCGCTTGGCAATGCGTTCACGGATGAGGACGTCACCGAGTTTGACACCCGCATCCGCTCGTTCCTGGGCAAAAGCACGGGCGACCAGATTGCATATACGGCAGAACCCAAGATCGACGGTCTGTCCCTGTCGATCCGCTATGAGAGTGGCAAGATGATCTATGCGGCAACCCGTGGTGACGGGGCAGTGGGCGAGAACGTGACCGAAAACGCTCGTACAATCATGGACATCCCCAACACGCTCACCGGTGCGCCAGATGTGCTTGAGGTGCGCGGCGAGGTCTATATGTCACACGAGGATTTCGCGGCACTCAACGAGCGCCAGACAGCGCGCGGTGGCAAGGTGTTCGCCAATCCGCGTAACGCCGCCGCTGGATCGCTTCGTCAGTTGGACGCGACAATCACCGCCGAACGGCCTTTGCGCTTCTTTGCCTATGCCTGGGGCGCCCTGTCTGCGCCGCTGTCTGACACGCAGTTGGGGGCCGTTGATCGGCTGGCCGCATTTGGGTTTCAAACCAATCCTCTGACCAAGCGGTTTGTTGATCTAAACAAGCTGATTGCGCATTACCATTCGATCGAGGAACAGCGGGCAACACTGGGCTATGACATTGATGGCGTGGTCTACAAGGTCGACGATCTTGGCTTGCAAGCGCGTCTTGGATTTCGATCAACCACCCCCCGCTGGGCCATCGCCCATAAATTTCCTGCAGAGCGCGCTTGGACCCGGTTAGAGGCGATCGACATTCAAGTGGGCCGTACCGGTGCACTCAGCCCGGTTGCACGGCTTACGCCGGTGACGGTAGGGGGTGTGGTCGTCTCGAACGCCACGCTCCACAACGAGGACTACATCGCGGGGCGTGATAACAAGGGCGATGTGATCCGCGACGGTAAAGATATCCGCGTCGGTGATTGGGTCGAGGTCTATCGCGCGGGCGATGTGATCCCCAAAATCTCGGATGTGGATTTGAAGAAACGTGAGAAGGGCGCAGAGGCATATATTTTCCCAACCATTTGCCCGGAATGCGCATCCGATGCCATCCGCGAAGAAGGCGATGCTGTCCGCCGCTGTACTGGTGGGATCATCTGTCCCGCACAAGCCGTTGAGAAGTTGAAACATTTCGTCAGTCGTGGTGCGTTCGATATCGAGGGGCTCGGGGCGAAGCAAGTCGAGATGTTCTATCACGACGAAATGCTACCGATCCGCGAACCCGCAGATATATTTACTCTGGCCAATCGCGATGCGGGGACGCTTGCGCGGTTGAAAAACCGCGATGGCTGGGGGGATAAGAGCGCAGAGAACCTGTTTGCGGCGATTGAAGAACGACGCGTAATCCCTTTGAATAAAGTGATATTCGCGCTTGGTATTCGCCATGTAGGGGAAAGCGCCGCCAATCTTCTCGCCCGTCATTATGGCACTTGGAATGCATTCGAGGCTGCGGTGACGGCAGCGCAGCCAGAGACGCCCGCGTGGGAAGAACTTGTATCGATCGATGGTGTGGGTGGCGTTATGGCCGGATCACTTGTCGCTGCGTTCTCGCAAAAGGCTGAGCGTGCATCAATTGATCGGCTGGCCGCGGAGTTGCATATTCAGCCCGTCAAAGCTCCGGCCTCAGATGGAAGCCCGGTTGCCGGGAAAACCGTGGTTTTCACCGGAAGTCTTGAAAAAATGACCCGCGCCGAGGCCAAGGCACGCGCAGAAAGCCTGGGAGCGAAAGTGTCTGGATCGGTTTCGTCCAAAACGGACTTGCTGGTTGCGGGTCCGGGGGCTGGCTCGAAAGCCAAGAAAGCCGCGGATCTTGGTATCGAAACCATCGACGAGGATGGCTGGCTGGAACTGATCGGGGACGCATGATCCATGGCAACGCGCCCCGAAATTCTATTTCCCCTTTTTGCCGATCTGGAAACTTTAGGTGGCATCGGAGGTAAGACCGCCAAAGCACTGGGAACATTGGGAATAGAGCTTCCTCGCGACCTGTTGTTTTGGCTGCCTCATGCGGGCATTGATCGCAAATTCCGCGCCTCGATCACCGAGGTTCAATCCGGAGAGATTGCGACGGTCGCAATTAATGTTTTGCAACATAAGCCCGGTCGTACGCGTTCGGCCCCTTATCGGGTCGAGGTGCAAGATGCGCTGACCGCGTTTGAACTGGTTTTTTTCCATGCAAACGGAAATTGGCTGCAAAAACAGCTTCCAGAGGGTGAAAAACGCATAATTTCGGGAAAAATCGAGGATTTTGACGGAAAATTGCAGATTGTTCACCCGGATTTCATACTTCCGGTCTCAGAAGTGGATGAAATTCCAGACTATGAGCCAGTCTATCGGCTGGCTGCGGGCGTCACTGGTCGCGTGATGATGAAAGGCGTGGGCGAGGTTTTGACGCGCCTGCCAGTATTGAAGGAATGGATCGACCCTGAGTTAAAATCACGTGAACACTGGCCTGATTGGAACGAAGCCCTGCGGACCGCCCACGCACCAGAGGGGGCGGATGACTTGTCCCCACAGTCGCCAGCACGTCGTCGTTTGGCATATGACGAGTTCTTTGCTCATCAGCTAACGCTCGCCCTTGCGCGTGCCAAAGTGCGACGGGGCAAAGGCCGCGTCAGTCTTGGGACCGGAGAGCTTCAAGCCAAGGTCATGGCGGCTTTGCCGTACACGCCGACAAACGCACAGACCCGAACGGTGGTAGAAATTACCGAGGATTTGGCCTCGGGCAAGCGTATGAACCGACTTTTGCAGGGCGACGTGGGCTCTGGCAAAACACTCGTCGCACTTTTGTCTCTTCTGGTCGCGGTAGAAGCAGGCGGGCAGGGCGTGATGATGGCGCCGACAGAGATCCTTGCCCGACAACATCTGGAAGGTCTGCGCCCACTGGCTGAAGCCGCCGGTGTAGTGGTCGAGATTCTAACCGGGCGCGATAAAGGCCGCGAACGGCGCGCTAAGTTGGAAGCACTTAAGATTGGCGACATTCATATTCTTGTGGGCACCCACGCGGTGTTCCAAAAGGATGTGGAGTTTCATGACCTGCGACTGGCGGTTGTCGATGAACAACACAGGTTCGGTGTATCGCAACGTATGGAACTGGGCGCGAAGGGACAGGCGTCGGATGTGCTGGTGATGACCGCCACCCCCATCCCGCGCAGTTTAGCACTGGCTCAGTACGGCGACATGGATGTCTCGGTGCTGGATGAAAAACCGCCGGGACGTAAGCCGATCAAGACGGTGCTCGTCTCTTCTGGTCGGATTGATGAAGTTGTCGACCGTCTTCGCAAAGTGATTGCCGACGGGGCGCAGGCCTATTGGGTCTGTCCGCTTGTTGAAGAAAGCGAGGTCATGGAACTGACCGCTGCTGAAGAACGGTTCAAACATCTGCGCGCCACGCTGGGCGAGGGTGTTGTCGGGATGGTTCACGGCCAAATGCCGCCTGCCGAAAAAGACGCCGCCATGGCCGCCTTTGTTACGGGCGAGACGAAGTTATTGGTGGCGACCACGGTGATTGAGGTCGGGGTCGACGTGCCCAATGCCTCGATCATGGTGATCGAGCGGGCTGAACATTTCGGGTTGGCGCAGTTGCACCAATTACGAGGACGCGTTGGCCGGGGGCAGGCGGCGTCGACCTGCCTTTTGATGTATCAACCACCGCTGACCCAAGGCGGCGAGAAGCGGTTGGCGGTTATGCGGGATACCGAGGATGGGTTTGTGATCTCGGAGTCAGATTTGGAAATGCGTGGCGCCGGCGACGTGCTTGGCACCGCTCAATCCGGGCTACCACGGTTTTGGGTGGGCGATCTGGAACATCAGGCTGGCCTGATGGCCGTGGCACAAAAGGACGCACGCTTGCTGTTGCACCAAGACCCCGACCTGACCACGCCAAGAGGGCACGCGGCGCGCGTGTTACTTTGGTTAATGCGGCAGGACGAAGCGATCCGTTTGATTTCAGTGGGTTAGCCTGTTTGTTCTCATAAGTTCACAAATGTTCTTAAAAAGTTCTTTACAAAGCGTTCCTATCTATGCGAACAAAAGGGCAACAAAGGTGAAGGCGACCAACAAGGTTCCACATCGACAGAGAGCAGGAGTTAGACATGTTGAAAGACGTTAAAGCCGTATTATCCCGATCCTCCGCCACCATCTGGCAAGATGCGATCGGTGGAATGTCTTTGCTTGTTGTGCTGTTTGGCGCGCTTCATCTGCCCGGGGTGATCTGACCCCAACCCAGTTTCTGCCAGCTCAGGGTTTGGACACTGCATCATGTCCCAATTTCGATGCGTCCAGACGGTTCACTGCCCGTCACCTGTCCTCGTTTCGGTGTTTTTGCCTCATTCCTGCACCGATGCGTTCCTATCCCGAGCCGCAACTTGCCGCCGCCTCCCTGCCAGGAGCGCGGCGGTTTTTTTTAGATCGCGTCGATTGCGCTGAGTGTGGCGTCGAACGGAAGAAGGATCGAGGCATGGCGGTTCTTGAACTCACGCGCTGGCAGCAGGACTTCGTAGCCTTCGAAGGGGGCTGATGGAACGGGTCCATCTTGCGCCAACATTGAATGAAGTTCATCGCGCCCGCGTTGCACGGTATCCCGGTCCAATCCAACAACGGCTTTGCCCAAGATTGAAGCTGATGCCTGACCCAATGCGCAGGCTTTTACATTCTGTGCGAATGTGCTGACCTTATCACCTTCAAGCGTCAGGCCGACAGAAACGGTCGACCCGCAAAGCGGCGAGCGCGCCTTTGCCTCGCCATGTGGCGCATCAAGCGCGCCCAAATGAGGGATCGACGCGGCCAAGGCCAGAATTTGCTTCGAATAGAGCTTGATCAGATCGCCATCGCTCATGCTTCTTACCTTTCGCAGCGCGTCATCCGGGATTACATAGGGGGATGACAGGCAATTGGAAAGGACGGGTCATGAATTTCGACGCAGGCAGCTTGAAATACGACGAAAAGGGATTGGTCCCTGCGATTGCACAAGATGCGACGACCCATGAAGTTCTTATGTTGGCGTGGATGAATGAAGAGGCGGTGCGCAGGACACTGGATACGGGTCGTGTGACTTACTGGTCTCGGTCGCGTCAGTCGTTTTGGATCAAGGGCGAAACCTCTGGCCATGTTCAGGAACTTGTTGATTTTCGCTATGATTGCGACCGCGATTGTATCTTGGTGACGGTCAATCAAACTGGCGCGGCCTGTCACACCAATCGACGCAGCTGCTTCTATACGGCAGTTCGAGATGGCGAAGATGTCGAGCTGATGAAGCCAATGGGGTAGCCGCGCCGGGGGTTTTGCACCCCCGGACCCCCGCAGGATATTTCTAACAAGAAAAGACCGGGGTTAGAGGCCGATCATTTGGCGGATATCTTCTGGGGTTTTGCCTTCTGTGCGATAGGTCGAGATGGCGCGTGCATCATCCCGTTTGGCAAGGCGTTTCCCGTTCTCGTCACGGATCAGGCGATGGTGGTGGTAGGTGGGTGTGGGGAGGTTCAAAAGCCTTTGAAGCAGGACGTGTATCTGCGTCGCGGGTTGTATGTCTTTGCCACGGATCACATGAGTGATGCCTTGGGCAGCGTCATCCAAAACAACGGAAAGATGATAAGAACCCAGAAAATCGCGACGTGACAGAACGATGTCTCCAACTTCGTTGACCATCGCGCGTGACTGGGTGCAGATTTTCGCGTCGTGACCCGAGGCGCTTTCAGTGTAGCAATATTCGGGGTGGTCGGCTGCGCTAAGAGCATCTTGCATGTCCAACCGAAGAGCCTCGGATTGCGGAAAGCGCGAGGTTCGATCGGTTTCTTCCCGGCACGTACCCGGATAGATCAATCCATCTGGTCCGAATGCAGGCTCTGCACCCTCTTGGGGCGCGCTTGTTGCGTCAGCGATATCGCGTCGCGTGCAGGTGCACGGATAGAGCAAGCAACGGTCCCAGAGTGCATGTAGCGCGCGTTGATATTCCGAAAGCCGATCTGACTGGCGCATCGGCGGCTCATCCCATGTGATGCCAAGCCATGTCAGGTCATCATAGATTTGATCCTCCCAATACGGGCGAGATCTTGTGGTATCAATGTCCTCGATCCGCAGAAGGAATTTGCCGCCCGCCGCCCGCGCCAAGTCATGGGCGAGCAATGCGGAATAGGCGTGTCCCAGATGCAAAGGGCCGGTTGGGCTGGGCGCAAATCGTGTAATGTACTCCGTCATTTACACCTCGACCTTCACGAAAAATTTGCGAGCCAGTCGGTCCATTCGGCTTTGGCGCGATCCGTATAGGCTTTGTACCGATCCTTACGCCCTCGACGCCCGCCTTTCAGCCCATCTACGGGTTGGAACAGGCCGAAATTCACATTCATCGGCTGGAAGGTCTTGGCCTCGGCACCACCAGTGATGTGGTGGATCAGCGCGCCCATGGCGGTGTCTTGTGGAACCGCGGGCAGATCATGCCCAAGGATTTCCGCGGCAGCCAGGCGACCGGCCAAAAGCCCCATGGCCGCACTTTCCACGTAACCTTCAACACCCGTCACCTGACCTGCAAACCGAAGGTTCGGACGGGATTTCAGGCGCATCTGGTTGTCCAGTAGCGTGGGGGAGTTCATGAACGTGTTGCGGTGGATGCCACCCAGTCGCGCGAAAGATGCGTTTTCCAAGCCGGGAATGGTTTTAAAGACCTCGGCTTGCGCGCCGTATTTCATCTTGGTCTGAAAACCGACGATGTTGAACAACGTCCCAAGAGCATTGTCGCGACGAAGTTGGACAACGGCGTATGCCTTTTCGTCCGGCTTATGCGCGTTGGTCAGGCCGACCGGTTTCATCGGACCAAAGCGCAAAGTTTCGCGTCCACGTTCGGCCATCACCTCAATCGGCAGACAGCCATCGAAATAGGTGGCGGTTTCGCCTTCGTGAAACTCGGTCTTGTCTGCAGCCAGAAGCGCGTCGATGAACGCCTCGTACTGATCCTTGGTCATCGGGCAGTTCAGATAAGCTTTCTGCTCTTCCTCGGTCTCGCCCTTGTCATAGCGTGACTGTGCCCAGACCACTTCCATGTTGATGCTGTCGGCATAGACGATGGGGGCGATGGCATCAAAGAAGGCTAGACGGTCGGTGCCGGTTTCACGGGCAATCGCTTCGCCAAGTGCAGGCGAAGTCAGGGGGCCGGTCGCGAAGATCCAGTTACCATCAGAGGGTAGCTCAGTGACTTCGCCATATTCCACAGACACGTTTGACAAACCGCGCAGTTTGGCGGTGACGTTTTGGGCAAAGGCCTCGCGATCCACGGCCAGAGCACCACCGGCGGGCAGGCGGTGTTTGTCAGCGCTTTCCATGATCAAACCGCCGGCTTGACGCATCTCCCAATGCAGAAGGCCCACCGCGTTTTGTTCGTCATCATCTGATCGGAAAGAGTTTGAGCATACCATTTCGGCAAAATCGCCCGATTGGTGGGCGAAAGTCTCAACGGACGGGCGCATTTCATGCAGCACCACGTCGACACCCATGCGCGCCGCTTGCCATGCTGCCTCGGATCCGGCCATGCCGCCGCCAACGATGTGTAATGTCTTATCTGTCATGCGCCGCAGATAGGCGACTGGATGGAAAAAGGGAAGAGCCGCATTAGTCTTTTGGCTGCATCAGGTCCCATGGGTTGCCGTGAAGGTCTTCGAATACGACGACGGAGCCATAGGGTTCATGACGCGGGGCTTCGCGAAACGTGACGCCGTATTGGGTCATGTGCTGGTACATTTCGTCGAAATTATCGGTGAAGAGGAAATGACCAACCCGTCCGCCAGCTTGTTTGCCGATCATATCAGCCTGATCCCCGACAGCCCGAGCAATCAGAAAGGCGGTTTGGGCGTCTTTATGGGGTGCCATGCGGACCCAACGCTTGCCGTTGCCCAAGTCGGCATCCTCCAACAACACAAAGCGAAGGGCATCGCGAAACCACGCGATTGCACGGTCATAATCGTCGGTTAGGAAGGCAACGAGGGCCAGGCTATTTTGCATTTTTCCCTTCAAGAACCGACGCAATTCTTTCCAAAGCAGCTACCTGTCTTTCCATAATGTCAAAGTTCTTTTCCATTCTTAAGGCGTGTTCCTCAGCTTGCCTGTTTGAGACTCCTAGATGCTTTTCAGAATTCTTCCGACTAGAGTGTGTTTGCCATATTGTGAGTACGGCAATCGCTGCCAAGAACAATACCCAAAAGGTAATACTGGAAATCACTCGCTCGTACCCTCTGATTCATCCTCTGAGCTTTCAACAATCCGCGCTACTGAGACGACTTCTTCGCCCTTGCCGGTGTTGAACACCTTCACCCCGCCCGCGCTGCGTGACCGGAAGCTGATCCCATCCACAGGGCAGCGGATTGATTGGCCCTTAGAGGTCGCGAGCATGATCTGGTCTTCCCGCTCAATCGGGAAACAGGCTACGATATTGCCGCCCTTCATGGCGCCCACACCTTGCCCGCCACGTCCGCTGACACGGTAGTCATGGCTTGATGTCAGGTTGCCGATACCAGTCTTGTTGATTGTGACAAGCAGGTCGTTGGCCTCAAGCATTTCCTGGTAGCGCTCTTCGGGAAGATCGCCCGAAACTTCGTCGTTGGCATCCTCGTCCGAGGGATCGCTGCCCAATTCTGTGCGGAACCGCTTGATAAAGGCGTTACGCTCATCCGGGGTGGCGTCAAAGTGGCGAATAACCGATGCCGAGATGACTTCGTCGCCTTCATTCACCAGCTTGATCCCACGCACACCTGTTGAGGCGCGCGAGTTGAACACGCGGGCGTCAGTGACCGAGAAGCGGATGGCGCGACCGCCAGACGTGACCAGCATTACATCATCGTTTTCGTCGCAAATGCGCGCGTTGATCAGGCGGGTGCCTTCGTCGTCGCCTTCGAACTTCATCGCGATCTTGCCGTTGCGCATCACATTGGTGAAATCTGACAAGCGGTTACGACGCACCGAGCCTTTTGAGGTTGCAAAGATGATTTGCAGGTCGTCCCAGTCTTTCTCGTCCCGGTCAACGGGCAGGATCGCCGCGATAGAGACGCCGGTTGGGATCGGCAGGATGTTGACGAGTGGTTTGCCTTTGGCGGTGCGTCCGCCTTGCGGCAGTTGCCAGGTCTTCAGTTTGTAGGCCATGCCGTCATCGGTGAAGAACAGCAATTGCGTGTGCGTGTTGGCGACGAAAAGCGTGGTGATCGCGTCTTCATCCTTGGTCTGCATGCCTGACAGGCCCTTGCCACCGCGCTTTTGCGCCCGGAAATCAGCCAGCGGCGTACGTTTGGCCCAGCCAGACGCCGTAATGGTTACCACCATGTCTTCGCGTTCGATCAGGTCTTCGTCGTCCATGTCACCGGACCAGTCGACGATCTCGGTGCGGCGGGGGACGGCGAAGGCTTCTCTTACTTCGGCAAGCTCGCCTGAGATGATCGACATGATCCGCTCACGTGAGCGAAGAATATCCAAGTAATCTCTGATCTTTGCAGCGAGTTCTTGAAGTTCGTCTGTGACCTCTTTCACGCCCATTGCCGTCAGACGTTGCAGGCGCAATTCAAGGATCGCGCGCGCCTGCGTTTCGGACAGGTTATAGGTCCCGTCTTCGTTCATCTTATGGGTCGGATCGTCGATCAGCTGGATGTATTCCGCAATGTCATGGGCCGGCCAGCGACGGTCCATCAGTTTGGCGCGCGCATCGGCTGGATCTGCCGAGGCACGGATCGTCGCAACGACCTCGTCCACATTGGAGACAGCCACTGCCAGACCACACAGCACATGGCTGCGTTCACGTGCTTTGCGCAGCTCATAGGCTGTGCGACGTGTGACAACTTCTTCGCGGAAGTGTAGGAAATAAGTCAGAAAATCCCGCAGTGTCAGTTGTTCAGGGCGACCGCCGTTTAGGGCCAGCATGTTGCACCCAAACGAGGTTTGCATCTGTGTGTGACGGAACAGCTGGTTCAGAACCACCTCGGGTGTCGCGTCGCGTTTCAGCTCGACCACCACACGCACACCGATCCGGTCGCTTTCGTCCTGCACACTGGAAATACCCTCCAGCTTCTTGTCGCGCACACCTTCGGCGATCCGTTCGATCAGGGTCGCTTTGTTCACCTGATATGGGATTTCATCCAACACGATGGCATAACGCTCTTTGCGGATTTCCTCGATCCGCGTCTTGGCGCGCATGATGACGCTGCCTCGACCTTCTAGATACGCCTTACGCGCGCCGGAACGTCCCAGCATGATCCCACCGGTGGGGAAATCAGGGCCCGGAACATATTCCATCAGCTCCTCTGAGCTAAGGTCAGGCTTTTCGATCAGTGCTTGCGTCGCATCAATCACTTCGCCCAGATTGTGCGGCGGAATATTGGTGGCCATACCAACAGCAATACCACCAGCGCCATTGACCAGCATGTTCGGGAAACGTGCGGGCAGGACGGTCGGCTCAAGGTCTTTGCCGTCATAGTTGTCTTGGAAATTGACAGTGTCTTTTTCGATATCGGCCAGCAGAGACGCCGCCGGTTTGTCCATCCGAACTTCGGTATAGCGCATGGCCGCCGGGTTATCACCGTCCATCGAACCAAAGTTACCCTGACCATCCAAAAGGGGTAGGGACATCGAAAAGGGCTGCGCCATCCGCACCAGCGCATCATAGATCGCGCTGTCACCATGCGGGTGGTATTTCCCCATCGTGTCGCCCACAGGCCGGGCCGACTTGCGATAAGGCTTATCGTGACCGTTATTCGTCTCGTACATCGCATAGAGGATGCGCCGGTGGACCGGCTTCAACCCATCGCGCAAATCCGGGATCGCCCGGCTGACGATCACGCTCATCGCATAATCGAGATAGGAGGTCTTCATCTCCTCTTCGATGGTGATCTGGGGGCCGTCATAGACGGGGCGCTCAGGGGGCATTTCGTCCATGTTTTCCGGGGTATCAGGAGTATCTGTCACGTTGTCCGCCGTTTTGGTGCGTTTCACACAATATATAGTTCCAGCGACTATATCATCGGCTTCGCGCAAGGGGCAACCAAAAGCACCAAAACAGCACCCTAAATCGGCGAAAAAACTCGTCTTTTTGCATGGCTTGACCCCTTGGCTTTCCAGCGTAAGTAAAGGAAGATCAGCCAAGCGATTATGAGAGAGCCAAATGTCCAAGCCCCGCAGCATTTTCGAGGACGTCAGCGACGACCAAACCAAACCCCGTAATACTCCCCAAACCGGCGCGATCGAGCGTGGGTCAGGCGGAGGAGGAGCACGCGGCATGGTGCGACTGTGGCTTATGCTGCTGTTTGCTCTGGTCGCGGCGATGGTGATTGTCGGCGGGCTGACACGACTGACGGATTCGGGGCTTTCGATCACCGAATGGGCGCCGATCACCGGAGCCATGCCGCCCATGAATGATGCAGATTGGGCCGTCGAATTCGAGAAATACCAGCAAATCCCCGAGTTCACGCTTCAAAACAAAGGCATGGACCTTGCCGCGTTCAAAAGCATCTATTGGTGGGAATGGGGGCATCGTCAGCTAGGCCGGTTCATCGGTCTGGTTTGGGCGCTTGGGTTCTTTGGCTTCCTGGCAGCCCGTAAAATCCCCAATGGCTGGACCGGACGGCTGTTGCTGCTTGGCGCATTGGGCGGGCTGCAAGGTGCGATCGGGTGGTGGATGGTCTCATCCGGCCTGTCGGGCGAGATGGTGGACGTCGCCTCTTACCGGCTTGCGATCCATCTTGGGCTGGCCTTTATCATTCTGGGCCTCATCACGTGGTATATCCTGATGCTTGGCCGGAAAGAGGCAAGCCTGATGGCCGCGCGGCGAAGCCGTGAGACAAAACTCTTCGGCATGGCGACGGGCCTTATGCATCTGGCTCTGTTGCAAATTCTTTTGGGCGCTCTGGTGGCAGGCATTGATGCAGGGCGTTCCTTCGTCGATTGGCCTTGGATGGCGGATCAGTTTTTCCCACCGGACGCGTTCGAAATCTCGCCTATCTGGCGGAACTTCTTTGAAAACGCAGGTCTGGTGCAGTTTATGCATCGCATGGTGGCCTATCTTTTGATGATCTATGTGCTTGTGGTTTGGCGCGTGTCGCGCAAGTCCGGCAACCAGTTGGTACGTTTTGGCTTTACGCTTGCGGCGATCATGGTATGTGCGCAGGCTTTGCTGGGGATCGTGACGGTTTTGAATGCCTCGCCTTTGGAGTACGCCATCACACACCAGATTGGCGCGTTGCTGACATGGGTTTTGATCCTGAACGCACGTTTCGGCGCGGGTTATCCGGCCGAACAATCCATTCGAAACAACGGGGCATAACATGACCGCTTTTGACGACCTGATGGTCTTTCAACGTGACACACAAGCCTTGGCCGAAATCGCAGGCCGTTTGGGGTGGGATCAGGAAACCGTAATGCCAGAGGCTGCAGGTCCCCAACGCGCCGAGGAAATGGCGGCGATTGAGAAGGTTCTGCATGCCCGTCGGATCGACCCAAAGGTCTCGGACTGGTTAGAGGCGATTGATGCGAAAGAGCTGACGGCCGCCGATGCCGCTCAGATACGAGAGATCAAACGCGCGCAGGCACGTGCGCTGAAGGTGCCGGTGGAATTGTCCACGGCATTGGCTCGCGTGACCTCGGCTGCGCAGGGTAAATGGGCGCAAGCGCGTGCAGCTGACGACTTCCCGGCGTTCAAACCCGTCTTGGAAGAAATCGTTGATCTGCGCCGCGAGGAGGCCAGCGCGCTGGCAGATGGCGGTGATCTGTATGATGCATTGCTGGACGACTATGAACCCGGCGCGTCTGGCGGTGACATTCAGGCGATGTTCGATGCGATGCGCCCCCGGCTGGTGAACCTGCGCGATGCGGCGCTTGGCGCGACGTACCAACCTGAGAACGTGATCGGGACCTATCCGGCCAAAAAGCAGATGAAGCTGTCGGCAAAGCTCGCCCATAAGTTCGGGTATGATTTAAGCCACGGACGGATTGATAAAGCGGTGCATCCGTTCAGTTCGGGATCGGGGCTAGATGTACGCATTACAACACGCACGAGCGCGGCAGACCCGTTCAACTGTTTTTATTCCACGATCCACGAGGTCGGGCATGCGTGCTATGAGCAGAATGTTGATCGCGCCTATTTGCTGACCCCGATTGGGCGCGGGGCTTCGATGGGCGTGCATGAAAGTCAGTCGCGAATCTATGAAAACCAACTGGGCCGCTCGCGCGCCTTTACCGGTTGGCTATATGGACAGATGGAAAGCCGGTTCGGCTATGCGCCTGCCAGCGATGCGGATGCATTTTACGGCACCGTGAACCGGCTGGAGAAGGGCTATATCCGAACCGAAGCCGACGAAGTCCAATACAACCTTCACATCATGCTGCGTTTTGACCTTGAGCGCCGTTTGATTGCCGGACAGCTGGATGTGGCTGATCTGGAAGAGGCCTGGAACACGCGGTTTGCGGCAGATTTCGGATATGAAGTCGACCGCGCCTCGAACGGTGTGCTTCAGGATGTGCATTGGGCCGTGGGTCTGTTTGGGTATTTCCCAACCTACAGCCTGGGCAACGTCTATGCAGGCTGCCTGCATGACGCTTTGCGGGCTGACATGCCGGAACTGGATGACAAGTTGGGGCAGGGAAAGGCGACCTATGCAACGGCTTGGCTCGGCAAGAATGTTCAGCAACATGGGGCGTTGTTTGAACCGGGCGAGGTTATTGAGCGTGCGACTGGCAGGCCTGTCTCAGTCGAACCGTTGCTGGCTTATCTGGAAGCAAAGTTTGCTGAGATTTACCGGTTGTAGTTTGATGATTTGAACAGTGTTTCACCGACTGATACGAAGGTATTGGAGCTAAACATCAATGTCTGCAATGCGGGACGAAGCAGTCACGCGTTGCTCGTACGTGAATGTCTGCTAAGTTCGGCCTGATTCAGAGGCACAGAGCAGTATTCAATTGGACCATCAAGAATTCAACGGTTTGTTTGATGAGGAATTCGCACATCCGCTGATGGAGAAGGGTTTCGTTTTTGTCAGAAAAACCAAATCGCTCCGATACCAGAGTGGCACGCGTGATCTTTGGATAAAGCGAATTGGTGGAAAGTGGCCACACCCTGGTGTGGCCAGGACTGTTATTTGTTTTCGCCACTGTTTTCTGAGGCCAGTGAGCAGCGACGATCCAGACAGCGCGAAACTTATCGTAAATGATTTCCCAAGAAAACTAACGTTTGAGGATTTTGATAGCTGGCTTAAGCCAAGACTTAAGTATCGTCCTGAAAACTCCGGTCGTTGGCCGACCAGCGACTTCGCCTACGGGGATCAGAATCCGAAAGCCGTCAGAAAACGTCTTCGAAAAATGAGAGATTTGGCCGAAACGAGGGTCCTGCCTTGGGTGAATTCAATAGCAGAAGACAGCGAGCTATCCCAGATCATCAAATATGGAGAACATGCTTGGTGCGAGAAACGTTGGATCGACGACTATAAATCCTTCTCTGCAGAAAATACTGCTTAGCGGACTTTCGTGCGTCTTGCAGCATCCGTTACTATGGGCTCGAACGAGACACTCGACGAACAAAGTTCCTTTGCAATATGCTCCAAGTAAGGAGGAACCCTAAATGGCAAAAGTAACCGGCATCGGCGGCGTGTTTATTAAATCCAACGGCACTGGTGCAGATCTATCCAAGTGGTACAGCGACCATCTCGGGATAGCCTTGGAGGATTTCGGGGGTGCTGTTCTGAATTGGCAGGATGATACTGCTAACGATGGCGGCCTGACGGTCTGGACCACCGCGGATCACAACAGTGAATGGTTCGCGCCGAGCGCCTCGAGCTTCATGATCAATTATCGCGTTGATGATCTGGAGGGGCTGCTGGCGCAACTAAGAACAGCGGGGGTCGAGATCGTCGCCGGGCCAGAGCGTCATGAAAACGGTGACTTCGCTTGGATCATGGACCCTGAAGGTAACAAGATTGAACTTTGGGAGCCTTGCGCTTGGGATGACAACCGTGTCAGCAAAGACTAGGCCCGAGGCCTAGCCCCGCTTCTTCACAAGCTGCTTCAACATCGCCCGGCCACGCGCCTCGGCGCGGCGGATACGAACGGCGGTCATAAAGGCCTCTTCCAGCGTGGTGGAGGAGGCCCCGATGGTTTTCTTAATCTCTTCCACCAAATCTTCGTTGCCGGTCTGCTCAACAGCTGCGAGCACCTCGATCGCCAAAGCGTCAGATACTTTCTCAAGAAGATCCATCGTCGCCTCGCTTAACGGGTGGTTTCGGTCAGGCGGCGGCGCACGTATTCATCCACGTGGTTGATCATTGTATCCATGTGATCGTCTTCAAAGAAGTGACCGGAGCCGTTGATCTCGGTATGGGTGATGGTGATGCCCTTTTGCTCGTGCAGCTTGTTGACCAAAGCATGCGTGTCAGCCGGGGGCGCCACGCGGTCGGCCGTACCATTGATGATCAGACCAGAGCTGGGGCAGGGCGCCAGAAAGCTGAAATCATACATATTGGCGGGCGGACTAACCGAGATGAAGCCCGTGATTTCCGGACGACGCATCAAAAGCTGCATGCCGATCCATGCGCCAAAGCTGAAGCCTGCGACCCAGCAATGTTTGGCGTTTTGGTTCATCGACTGAAGGTAATCCAAGGCCGAGGCCGCATCAGACAATTCACCCACGCCCTGATCATACTCGCCCTGGCTGCGCCCAACTCCGCGGAAGTTAAACCGCAATACGTTGAAACCCATGTTATGGAACGCGTAGTGCAGGTTATAGACCACCTTGTTGTTCATCGTGCCGCCAAATTGCGGATGGGGATGAAGGATGATCGCGATGGGGGCGTCTTTTTCCTTTTGGGCGTGATAGCGGCCTTCAAGACGGCCTTCGGGGCCGGGAAAAATAACTTCGGGCATTCGGTCGTGGCCTCTTTTTTCGGGTTAGATCCTGCGCGGCGCTGTCACTGCCAGCTTTCTTGACGCGTCTGGACCCGCACCATAATACGGGGGTGGTCAAATGACGGGCCCTTACACTCGTCCTTACCAGTCTTAAGTGACCTAGTGGGCATCGTCCAAAAGGTCAATGTTTTTGCAAAGGAGAGCACCATGAAGCTGTCAACCAAAGGTCGCTATGCAATGGTGGCGCTGTCCGATCTGGCGTTGCAGGACCATGATGCGCTCTTGTCGCTGACCGAGTTGGCCAAACGGCAAGACATCTCTTTGCCATATCTGGAGCAGCTTTTCGTTAAACTGCGCCGTGCCGGGCTGGTGGACAGCGTTCGCGGGCCGGGTGGTGGATACAAATTGGCGCGAGCGGCATCAGATATTCGGGTCTCTGAAGTGTTGGAAGCGGTCGACGAGACGGTATCCGCCATGCACAAAGGCGCAGGGGCGTCTGGGGCAAGCTCCGGATCGAAGGCTCAGTCGATGACCAACCGATTGTGGGAAGGCTTATCAGCGCATGTTTATGTGTTCCTGCACCAAACACGGCTGTCTGATGTGGTGAAGAACGAGCTGACCCCTTGCCCTGCCGTACCGACGCTTTTCTCGGTGGTTGATGAGGAATGAGCGGCTTTGCCGCTGCCTCCGGCGGGGATATTTTCAGAAAGAAAATGAAAGAGTGGTCCGGTGAGCCGAGTATATCTTGATTGGAATGCCACAACGCCGCTTCGTCCTGAGGCGAAGGCGGCCATGGTTGAGGCCATGGACGTGGTTGGCAATCCGTCTTCCGTACATGCCGAGGGGCGTGCCGCCAAGGGATTGATGGAGCGGGCCCGCAAGGACTTGGCAGCGGCATTGGGCGCAGAGGGCGCAGACATAATTTTTACATCGTCTGCGACAGAAGCGGCCGCGTTGGCGTTGCCGGGCAAGGGTATCACCTGTTCTGGCATCGAACATGACGCAATCCGTAGTTGGTGTGACGAGGTGCTTGGTTCGGAAATCAACGGCGCAGTTTCGGTGGTTGATCCAACCAATAGCGCGTTGCAAGTTGCCAATTCCGAGACGGGGGTCATTCAAGACCTCCCGGATGGACTGTTCTTAACGGATGCGACGCAGGCCTTTGGCAAAATTCCTTTTGCGTTTAATTGGTGCGGGGCGGGGATGGCCATCGTCTCGGCCCACAAATTGGGTGGTCCCAAGGGCATAGGAGCGCTGGTCGTCAAGCGTGGCACGGATATTGAGGCGCGGATCAAGGGCGGCGGTCAAGAGATGGGGCGGCGATCCGGCACCGAGAATGTCGTCGGCATCGCTGGCTTTGCTGCTGCGGCGAAGGCGGCGCAACGCGATCTGGAAGCGGGGACATGGGCACGGGTTGAGAAACTTAGAAAGATTCTAGAAAACACCATTGCGGAATCGGCAAATAAGACTATTTTTGTAGGGATTGATGCGAACAGGCTTCCCAACACCTCGTGTTTCATCACCCCCGGGTGGAAAGGCGAGACGCAGGTGATGGTGATGGATCTGGCAGGTTTTGCGGTTTCCGCAGGCTCGGCATGTTCATCGGGGAAGGTAAAAACCAGCGCCGCGCTTGAGGCGATGGGATTTGACCGGGACCACGCGGGATGCGCATTGCGCGTGTCACTTGGGCCGACGACGAGTGAGGAAGAGGTGCGTGCTTTTGCGAAGGCATGGACCCAGGAATACGAGAAATTCCGAGCGCGGGGCCGATAAGGTCTGCTCGGGTGAAAGGACAACATGGCCGGTGTGGATGAGCTAATCGCCAAAGAAGGCGTAGAAGAGGAAACCGTTGAGGCGGTGAAATCGCTTGCTGGAACGTATAAATACGGCTGGGAGACCGAGATCGAGATGGAATACGCCCCAAAAGGGCTGACCACTGATATCGTGCGACTGATTTCTGAAAAGAACGAAGAACCGGAGTGGATGACCGAATGGCGTCTGGAAGCATTTGCCCGTTGGCAGAAGCTTAAGGAACCCGAATGGGCCATGCTGGAATACCCCGAGATCGACTTTCAGGACCAGTATTATTATGCCCGTCCGAAATCCATGGAAGAAAAGCCAAAATCGCTGGATGATGTTGATCCCAAGCTGTTGGAAACATATCAGAAACTCGGCATTCCGCTGAAAGAACAGATGATCCTTGCGGGTGTTGAAGGTGCCGAGGATGCACCTGCTGAAGGCCGCAAAGTGGCCGTGGATGCTGTGTTTGACTCTGTGTCTGTTGGTACGACGTTCCAGGCCGAGTTGAAGAAAGCCGGTGTGATTTTCTGCTCGATTTCCGAAGCGATCCGCGAACATCCAGAGCTTGTGAAAAAGTATCTCGGCTCGGTCGTTCCTGTGTCTGACAACTATTATGCGACGCTGAATTCGGCCGTGTTCTCGGACGGGTCGTTCGTTTACATCCCACCGAACACGCGGTGCCCTATGGAGCTGTCGACTTATTTCCGCATCAATGCAGAGAACACCGGACAGTTTGAACGCACTTTGATCATTGCCGATAAAGGCAGCTATGTCAGCTACTTGGAGGGCTGTACTGCGCCACAACGCGACACCGCTCAGCTGCACGCGGCGGTTGTTGAGATCATTATCGAAGAAGACGCAGAAGTGAAATACTCCACCGTTCAGAACTGGTTCCCGGGTGACGAGAACGGCAAAGGCGGCATTTACAACTTCGTAACCAAACGCGCCGATTGCCGAGGCGATCGGTCGAAGGTGATGTGGACGCAAGTGGAGACCGGTTCTGCCGTCACTTGGAAATACCCGTCTTGTATCCTGCGCGGTGCTGAAAGCCAGGGCGAGTTCTATTCCATCGCGATCACCAACAACTATCAGCAGGCCGATACGGGCACGAAGATGGTGCATTTGGGACGCGATACCAAGTCTCGGATCGTCTCAAAAGGGATCAGCGCCGGTAAAGCGCAGAACACCTATCGTGGTCTTGTGTCAATGCACCCGAAAGCCAAGAACTCGCGCAACTATACGCAGTGCGACAGTCTGCTGATCGGCGATCAATGCGGGGCGCATACCGTTCCGTATATCGAAGTTAAGAACAACTCGTCCCGGGTTGAGCACGAGGCGACAACATCCAAGGTGGACGAGGAACAAATGTTCTATTGTCGTCAGCGCGGGATGGACGAAGAAGAGGCTGTGGCCTTGATCGTTAACGGGTTTGCCAAGGAAGTGCTGCAAGCGCTACCGATGGAATTTGCTATGGAAGCTCAACAACTTGTGGCGATCTCGCTTGAGGGGTCGGTGGGGTGATCTTGTCACAAAGGCCTATTTCCGAAACGTATCCCGATTGTTTTACCGTGACGAACTCGCTCCTGGGTGGTACGCTTAAGCCTACTCAAAAGGATATTTCAAGAGGCGGCAGTAGTGAGCAACGGAGTTCAAAAACAAAGTTTCGAAGATCGATTGGCGAAAATTGGCGCGGAGCGGGCGAGCCAGAGTACAAAGAGAAAAAAAGCAAGCGTCTGGTCAAACAATTTGGCCTATCCAGCAACCGTATTGGGCGCTTTTCTCCTTGGGCTCACCGCCGTTTTTGTATCGAGGTACATACGTTTTCATATCGGGATGGGAGGTCTCGCGGGGGACGACGCCGATATGATGATGTTAGTCGATGGCGGAATGGGAGTTGCTGTCGGAATCGCTTTGAAGCAGCTGTTCCATATGGAAGGAAAGGAATTCCAATCGGCACAGGCCGTCGGGGTGTTTGCCATGATATGTGTGATGCACAATTTTGTGCATTGGGCACCAACGTTGTTCGATCGGATTTTTTCACCTCAATGGACGGCGATGGTCATAACATCGACAGACCCAAATTCAATTTTGTTAGCGGGTACGTCGTTTGTATTGGACACAGAAACCGAACATCGAGGTGCCGCCGATGCGAGTTCCACCGGCTGGAACGAGCCGGATGGTGGAAGCGGCGAGGCGACGACACAAGTCAGGACCAGAGTAAATCAACTCCCACAGGTTCAACAACCGTAGCGGCCGAGCCGGTGACCGTAGTAACGGTCCTATCCGACGACGCTCGCTTTCAGATCTCAAAATTTCACAATACTTCACACATCGCCGCGCTGTATGCAGGCGCATGCATGAGTACTGCGCATTTGAAGAGCGTGGACCTTGACTATGAAGTGATAAACAACATGTTGATGGTGTCGGCCTCGGGCACGGCTGTCACTGTTTCGTAAGGACGATATAATGCTTAAAATCAACAATCTACACGTCAAACTTGAAGAAGAAGATAAGCGTATCCTCAAAGGTGTTGACCTTGAAGTGCCCGCTGGCTCGGTTCATGCGATCATGGGCCCGAACGGATCGGGTAAGTCGACGTTGTCATACGTTTTGTCGGGCCGCGATGGGTATGAAGTCACCGAAGGTGACGCCAGTCTGGATGGTGAAGAGCTGTTGGATATGGAACCGGAAGAGCGCGCGGCGGCTGGTCTGTTTTTGGCGTTCCAATATCCGGTGGAAATTCCCGGCGTGGGCAACATGACGTTCCTGCGCACGGCCGTGAACGCACAGCGCAAGGCACGTGGCGAGGATGAAATGTCAGCCGCAGACTTCCTGAAGTTCATTCGCGCCAAGGCGAAAGAGCTGAAAATCGACGCCGACATGCTGAAACGCCCGGTTAATGTCGGTTTCTCAGGCGGCGAGAAAAAGCGTAATGAAATCCTGCAGATGGCCATGTTAGAGCCTAAGATGTGCATCTTGGACGAGACAGATTCTGGTCTGGATGTGGATGCGATGAAGTTGGTGTCCGAAGGTGTTAATGCGCTACGCGATGAAGGGCGTGCCTTCCTTGTGATTACCCATTACCAGCGCTTGCTTGACCATATTAAACCTGACGTGGTGCACATCATGGCGGCTGGTCGCATCGTGAAATCCGGCGGGCCGGAGCTGGCTCTTGAGGTTGAGAACAACGGATATGCCGACATCTTGGCCGAGATGGAGGTCGAGGCATGACGGCTCAACCTCAACATGCAGACGCACAAATCAGTGCCGATAATCGCCCGGGATCGGGTGCGTGGGCGTCCGATGCGCGCTCGGACGCAGCGGGACGGTTGGCACAAATGGGGCTGCCAACACGTCGCGACGAGTATTGGAAATGGACACGGCCAGACAGCTTAACGTCGGCCACGCCCGAAACGGCGGAAGTCTTTGACTACGAAGGTGAACCGCCCGTCTTTCACGATATCGACCGATTGAAAATCGTCTTTGTTGACGGTGTGTTCGATGCGGATGCGTCCGACGAATTGGACGGCGAAGGGATTGAAATCGAACGCCTTTCTGAGGCGGCGGGGAAAGATATTCACTGGGCCAGAGACTTGTACGGTGTGCTTGAGACGCGTGGTCAAACACCAGTTGCCCGCCCTTTAGCAGCCTTCAACACGGCGATGGCGACTGATGGTGTCGTGATCCGCGTGACGGGCAAAGTCGATCGCCCGGTCAACTTGATCTATCGCCATGAGGACGCGCAATCAGATGTGGTTCTTCACAATGTCGTCCGCGTCGAAGAAGGTACAAAGCTGACAATGCTGGAAAACGGTGCAGCTGCAGCGCGGTTCTCTAAGGTTACCGAAGTGGATGTTGCTGACGGGGCAGAGTTTCACCACGTCCGCGCGCAAGGTCGCGACCACGAACGCCAAGCGGTCACGCATCTTTTCGCACGCTTGGGTGCTGGCTCGGCATTTAAAAGCTTCACCATGACGGTGAACGGCAAGCTAACGCGCAACGAATGTGTGATTGAGTTCCTGGGCGATGAGGCCGTCGCGCACGTGGCTGGAGCTGCGCTTGGTGACGGCGCAGATGGTGACTTTCTGCACGACGATACCGTGTTCATCACCCATGATGCTGTTGCCTGTGAAAGCCGGCAGGTTTTCAAAAAAGTGCTGAAAAACGGCGCAAAAGGCGTGTTTCAGGGAAAAATTCTGGTCAAACAGGGTGCCCAGAAGACTGATGGCTATCAAAAGTCTCAGTCATTACTGCTGGATGATGACGCGAGCTTTCAAGCCAAACCAGAGCTTGAGATCTATGCCGACGATGTCATTTGTTCGCATGGCTCAACGACCGGCGCTATCGATGAAGAGGCGCTGTTCTACCTGCGCTCGCGCGGCGTACCTGCGCATATTGCCACCGACCTTTTGGTTTTGGCCTTCCTTGCCGACGCAATCGAAGAGATCGAGGACGAGACCATCGCAGCCGAGATTAATGACCGTCTGGATGCGTGGCTTGCGCGCCACCGCACCTGATTAGGACGGGCGTATGTCGGTGGTCGAGGATGTCCTGCGAAGTTATCGCACACCCCGGTCGGTGTTTCGGCATCGGTTGGGGGATGGCGTACGCGAGGATCGCGCGCTTGCGGTCCTAATGGGTGCGTGCCTGCTGGTTTTTGCCGCCCAACTGCCTCGGCTCGCACGCCTTGCCCATGACACTGGCGATGATTTGAACATGCTTTTGGGCGGGACCCTGCTTGCATGGATCTTTATCATGCCGCTGGTCCTTTACCTGATTGGAACACTCAGCCACATCGTGTTGAAGCTTTTTGGCGGCAAGGGAACCGCCTATGGCGCACGCTTTGCGCTGTTTTGGGCGCTTCTTTGTGCGACACCGCTTTGGCTTTTGTGGGGGCTTGTTGCAGGTTTCATTGGGGACGGAATACAATTGGCCTTGACCGGCGCATTGGCCCTGTTGGCATTTCTGATGTTCTGGTCCATCAATCTGCGTGAAGCAGAACGCGGAACAAAGGGCTAGGTTATGCGGATGGAACCAGGATACCTGCTCGGAATGGCGCTCCAAACAGTGCCGCAACCCCGTAAAATCGCACGCGATTTGTTTGATCTGGGGCTGTCACGGCAAACACTCTGGACCGCATTACTGTTGGTCGTCGTCCTAAATGCCTCTCTCGGTGTTATTGCCGGTATGTTGATGCCGCTTGATGCAAAGCAAGTTGGATCCATTCTGGCCAACCCGGTCATGCTGGGCATGGTCGAAGCCGTCTTTATGTTTGGCCTGTCTTGGGGCATCTACCTGATTGGTCGCATGTTCGGCGGGCAGGGCGGTCTTTCAGATGCGATCCTTACCGTCGTCTGGATGGAGTTCATCTTTCTGATAATCCAGGCGGTGACGCTTGTGCTCACGCTGTTTGCGCCGGGTCTTGCCGCAATTGCGATGGTCACGTCGGTCTTCTTGTTTTTTTGGATTCTCAGCCACTTCACCACGGAAAGTCACGGGTTCAACTCGGTGGGTTTGGTATTCACCGCGATTGTTGGATTTTTGATTCTGACGATTTTTGCGATGTCTTTCATTTTGGTTTTGTTGGGCGTCGAACCTGTCACCATCCCCGTCACACCGCCCGCAAATTGATCGGAGCCTTCTATGTTTGACATCAACAAGGTCCGCGCGGATTTCCCGATCCTTACGCGAGAGGTCAACGGCCAACCGCTCACCTATCTCGATAACGGTGCCTCGGCCCAAAAACCCCAAGTGGTGATTGACGCTGTCACGCGCGCCTATGCCGAAGAATACTCGAACGTCCATCGTGGCCTCCACTACTTGTCCAATCTTGCGACCGAGAAATACGAGGCCGTTCGAGGCAAAGTCGCGCTGTTCCTGAACGCGGCCTCCGAAAACGAGATCATCTTCAATTCCGGCACCACAGAGGGCATCAATCTGGTGTCTTATAGCTGGGCCGCACCGCGCCTGAAGGCAGGGGACGAGATCATTCTTTCAACCATGGAGCATCACGCCAATATAGTTCCATGGCATTTCCTGCGCGAACGTCAGGGGGTGGTATTGAAATGGGTCGACCCGGAACCAGATGGAGCGCTTGATCCGCAGAAGGTGCTGGATGCGATTACGGATCGCACCAAGCTGATTGCAATCACTCAGTGTTCAAATGTCCTTGGTACGATCGTTGATGTAAAAACGATCTGCACAGGTGCGCGCGACCGGGGTGTGGCCGTGTTGGTTGACGGCTCACAAAGCGCGGTCCATATGCCCGTTGATGTGCAGGATATCGGCTGCGATTTTTTCGCCATCACAGGCCACAAACTCTACGGTCCATCTGGGTCGGGCGCGATTTATATCCGTGCCGATCGCCAAGCCGAAATGATCCCGTTCATGGGCGGTGGCGACATGATTAACGAAGTCACAAAAGATGTCGTGACCTATGCAAACCCACCGCTGAAGTTCGAGGCCGGAACACCCGGCATCGTCCAGACCATCGGATTAGGCGCGGCCTTGGACTACATGATGTCGTTGGGTATGCAGAATATCGCGGACCATGAGGCCGAGATTGCAACATACGCCGCTGAGCGCTTCGCTGGCTTGAACTGGGTCAACCTGCAAGGCACGACCAAAGGCAAAGCCGCGATCTTCTCACTCACTATGGAGGGCGCGGCGCACGCCCACGACATCTCGACCATATTGGACAAAAAAGGCATCGCGGTGCGGGCAGGGCACCACTGCGCCAAACCCCTCATGGAACATCTGGGCGTCGCGGCCACAGCCCGCGCCTCGTTCGGTCTGTACAATACGAAGGACGAAGTTGATCGACTGGTTGACGGGTTGGAGCTATGCCACAGGCTATTGGCTTAATCCCAACCTCTATTTTCTTTCAAGAAATATTCCGGGGTGAGCGCGCATCGCGCGCGAGGGGCTGGCCCCTTGCGATGCGACAAAATTAATCATCCGCCTTGATTAGTCCCAACCCGCGCAGATAAATCCCGATCCCGCTTTCCAACAATTCTTCCGGCGGGAATGGGCTTTTCTGGCCCGGGCTGCCGCGCCCAAACAGTTCGACCACGCCGTGGCTCATCGCCCAGATATGAGCACTGACCATGCGGGCGGGCGGGCGTTTGTCCTCGGGGATATTGCGCGCCAACCTGTCGGCGGCTTTTTCCAACACGCCCATGGCGCGGCCAGCCACACGGGCGAGTTCGGGCGAATGGTTGGTCGAAATGCCACTTTCAAACATCGAGATGTAGTGTCCCGGATACTTTCGTGCAAACGCCAAATAGGCGCGCCCGGTTGCCTCAAAGCTGGCAAGCGCCGATGGCTTTCCCTTGTCATAAGCATATTCCATCAGGTCCGCGAATATCTCGTAGCCCTGACGCGCAGCCTCGGCAATCAAGTCTTCCCGGCCGGCAAAGTGGCGATAGACGGCGGCAGGCGTTACGCCTGCTTGCTTGGCCGCTTCTGACAACGTGAACCCGGTCGGACCTTTCGCCTCGATCAGCTCAAGTGCGGCGTCGACAAGGGCCTGTCGCAGATTGCCATGATGGTACCCGCGCTTAGCCATCCCAGATCTCGGGGCCTCCGCAAATCCTGGCGTCTGGCGCATGCGCGACATTCCCGTCTTTCCCTTCATAGTCAACGGCTTGAAGGACGCTCCTGATCGCCGCCAATCGGGCGCGTTTCTTGTCATCAGACCGAACAATCGTCCATGGTGCACGGGTGCGGTGCGAACGATCGAAAGTCTCTTTGATGGCGCTGGAATAGGCGTCCCATCGGTTCAGACCTTCAACGTCGATCCAGCTTAACTTCCATTGTTTCAGCGGGTCTTTCTCGCGCGAGAGAAACCGCCTAAGCTGTTCAGCCCGCCCGACGTTTAACCATATCTTTACCAAATGGATGCCCTCATCGACCAACATATCCTCAAACTCAGGCAACTGTCTGAAGAACGCCTCGCGCTGTGAATCCTCGCAAAAGCCAAACACCTTTTCGACCACACCGCGATTGTACCAGCTTCGATCAAACAAGACGATTTCACCGGACGAGGGCAACTCGCGTACGTAGCGTTGAAAATACCACTCGCCGGCCTCCCGATCCGAGGGTTTGGACAGTGCCACCACCCGCGCCACGCGTGGGTTCAGGTTTTCGCGAAACCGCTTGATCGTGCCACCTTTGCCCGCTGCATCGCGGCCCTCAAACACCACAACCACGCGCTTTCCTGTGGCTTTCACATCGGCTTGAAACTTGACGAGCTCTAATTGCAGGGCCTCGATCTCGGCCTCGTAGTCATCTTTGTTCATCGGGGCGTCATAGGGATAACTGTCGGATAGAATATCCTTCTTGCTCGCCTCTTTTATTGCGGTGCGCACGGCCTGAGGTGCACTCTTTTTATAAAATTCCGATATGGCACCATCGAAGGGCAATGACATACGCAAACTCCTGATTTCACGCCATTATGGGGCGTTAACCACCACTTGGCAATCACGGCACAACAATCAATTACGGCGGTCTTTGACCGTTTCGCCAATCCGATTGATATCAAAGGGTGTGGTCAGATACATCTCGTTGATCCAGTTGGCATAAAGAAGATGCCCGTGACTGCGCCAGCGGTTCTCGGGCGGGTTTTTGGGATCTTCATCTGGATAGTAATTCATTGGGATATTGATCGGCGCGCCCTTGGCGACATCGCGATCATATTCGCCCTTGAGCGTGCCTGTATCATACTCAAAATGATTGAAGATATACAGCGCACGATGATCGGTGTCCTGGACCAAACAAGGGCCGACCTCATCCGATCCCAGCAGGGTGGTCAGACCATTGGCCGCATCAATCTCGGACTGGCGCATTTCCGTCCAACGGCTGACGGGAACCACGCAGGTGTCGGAAAATCCACGCAGATAGGGCGAGGCCGGGGCCAAGTTCTTCTGCGGGAAGCATCCGAACGCCTTAGCGTCGAGGATGTGCTTTTTCACACCATGGAAATAGTTGATCATCGCCATACCACCCCAGCAGACGCCGAAGGTGGAATGCACGTTGGTCTGGGTCCAGTCGAAAATTTGACTGATCTCACCCCAATAGGTGACATCCTCGAAGTCCATATGTTCGATCGGGGCGCCGGTGATAATGAGGCCATCAAACTTTTGATCGCGCACGTCTTCCCACGGCTGGTAGAATGCCCCGATATGGGCCTGGCTTGTGGTCTTGGATGTATGCTCGGACGGACGGATCAATGTCAGCTCAATCTGAAGGGGATGGGCCCCGATCAAACGTGCAAACTGGGTTTCCGTCTCGATTTTCTTCGGCATCAGATTCAACAGAGCAATCCGCATGGGGCGGATGTCCTGCTTGGCGGCCTGATCCTCGGACATGACCATCACGCCTTCTTCGGTCAGCACATTTGCAGCCGGGAGGGTGGATGGAATCTTGATGGGCATGTCGATGTCCTTGGATTAAGTTATCAGATTAAGATGGGGATGGTTCAGGCCGCGTCAATAGCCGCCGCGATCATCCGCTCGAAGTCCTCAGGGCTTTTGATCGCCGCCACGTCATGGGCGCACAGCGTTACCCCGTAGCGTGCCATATGTTCATAGAGCGGCTGGCGATGCGCCAGCGCACGGGCATAGGTCCAGCGGATAAAGTGATTTGGGTCAACTTCACCCTCTGAAACACTGAATTCATTAATATATTCAGGCCAAACCTTTGCAAGAAACTCGGGCTGATAGGCCATAGGTTTGGGCGCGCGGTCGAAGCGTTCGATCAGATGCTGGGTGTGTTCGTCTGTCCCTTTGAGCCACACCAGCAAACAGTGTTGGGACAGATAGGAAATCAACGGATCGTTTTCACCCAACGCCGCGTCGATCCATTCGCAAATGGATCCGCCGCTGTCACAGATAAAATGCGGATAGCGATAGATATTCTGCGCTCGGTCGATGAACTGACCGGTATCCATCAACGCGGCGGTTTCGGCCGTTTTGAACTGATCCTGTCTGCGGCGGTATTCGCTGATGGGCATGCCGCCTTTCGCCTCGTCTCCGGGTTTGCCGAGGTAAGTCGAAACAGGTGTCAGATTATCAAAGCTGATTTTCGAGGTGATGCGGATCGAATCCGACAATAGAAGATCGCGCAGGAAAGGAACCTTCATCGCCTCGGCCTTGAAGTTGTCGGCGATATGTTCGCCCATATAGCGCGTGCCGATACGGTAATCGATGGAGTAGTGAAACCAATCGCCCTGAGCTCGCAGCAGATTGGACAGATAGGTCTTGCCCAAGCCGGACATGCCAAAGAACAGCACCCGCTTATGCGGGGCGTTCAACCAGTCCTTTGCGCCTTGGTAGAGCATCGCCATGTCCTTTCACTTCCAGCCCTTGGTAAATTGATGACAGGAAAGGGTCAAATGCTTCTCGCACAAAAGAAAACGCCCCGCGCAATGGCGGGGCGTTTGTGTATCAGTCGAAGTCTGGCGGTTTAGAAACCGATGCCGACGCTCAGACCAGCAGAGAGGGCGTCACCTTCGAACGGAACACTGCCCAAGGGCGTAACAACTGCCTTTTCACTGAACTTAGTATAGCGAACGCCTGCAGAAATTTTAACGTTGCTATCCGTTGTGTAAGTTGCGCCAAGTCCGATGGACTTCGAAGCCCCTGCCGGAGCAAGGAACGTATCGCCTGATTCAGCGCCGTCGGCATAACCAAGTGTCATGGCGACTGCCCAGTTGTCGTTCAGACGGCGACCCACACCCAGCTCATAGCTTGTGACGTCGTCAACGAAGTTAACCCAATTGATCGTTCCGAACGCGCTTGTGCTGTCAAGCGAGATGCCGTCGTATTTCGCGTAACGAACCGACCCGAAAAGCAAAGTGTCTTCAGCGATCCCGGTTTGGAAATCCAGATTGAACGCTTCGGGCATAGAAACCGAACCAATTGCGGCGGAAGCGCCACCCGTTGGAAGCAGCGGGTTGGGTGGGATACTGTGCGTGCCGGTCAATACATAGTCAATGCCGCTGAAATACGTCAGCGCGACGCGCAGCGCGATTTCTGGCCGTTCATAGGCAACACCAGCTACGCCACCCCATTTGGTGTCGCTTGAAGCATCCAACAGGCCGCTGGAGCTTAGGATCTGGCCCGAGACTGATTGCGCGAATGCACCACCATGGACCGAGAAGCCATTGCCCATTTCATAACGCAAGATACCAGTGATCTGGTTGCTCTTGATAAAGGCATAACCACCTGCAGCAGGACCATCGATGTATTCGATATCCGCGCCATAAGGCTGATCCCAGATCAACGCGAAGCTCAGGTTGTCGTTGAACTGTTGCTTATATCCAAACGAGAAGTTCGAGAACGGAGTAGCTGACTGCGTCGTACCCGTCACATCACTTGTAATGCTGGGGTTTGTGGTCGCTACGCTAAATTTGAAGTAGTTACCCTCTTCAAACAGAACGCTGATATCCTGACCGGAACGGTCAATCCCTGCAAAAGCGGTGGTTGTGGTGGCCGTCAGCAACGCTGCGGTTGTGAGTGTAAGTTTGTTCATCATTCCTCCCCTGAGACACAAACTGCCCGATAAACTTGTATGACACTGAAGCTATTTGTCGCGGTTGACTTTGGTCAATCGTTACCTAGGGTCATATAACGTAGCGTCGTTTATAACGCGTTAAGCGATGTTCAAAGGACACGCTTTTTGGCCAGAAAACACCGTCAATTCTTAGTTTAGCACAAAACGCGTTGCTATTCTTGCGCGAATTTTTCGCGTGCCTCCACCCGGATGTTATAAAGGTTCGCCGCGATAATCAGCACGCTGCCCAGGATCAGCGCCAGGCCGACGGGCTCATCATAAAAGACCGCGCCGATCAACGCGATCAAGGGCAGACGGGTGAAATCGATCGGTATAACGACCGACGCAGGGGCCATAGATAATGCGATGGTCATGCATGTATGCGCCAGCAGACCTGCACAGCCAATCAAGACCAACCAAGGCAGGGTTTGCGCCGTTGGCGCCGCAAAATCACCGTCATAGCCCGCGCAAATAAAACCAAACACCAGTTGAGTGGCCGTCAACCAAATGAGGATCGTCAGGGTCGACACGCTGCGGGTCAGCTTTCGTGTAAAAAGGGCAGTAAAGGCAAAACAAATAGCGGAGAGGGCCGCGGTCACGAGACCCACAGACAGACCCGCGCCGGACCCCGGCTGCGCGATGATCAGAATACCAACAAATCCCACAAGAGCACTGAGCGCGCGGGTGGCGGTCAACCGCTCTCCCAATACCAAGGGAGCAAGCGCCGCCACCCAGAGGGGCGACGTGAACTCCAACGCGAATACCTGAGCCAAGGGGATCACAGTGATGGCGTAGAACCAGAAATTCTGACCAGCGAAGTGGGCAACGTTGCGAAAAAGTTGAAGGCGAAGGTGACCGAAGCTGATCTTGCGAACCTGCCCGGTTGTCAAAATCACAGTTGTGACGATCAAGAAACCAACACAGGAACGATAGAACATCAGTTCAAACGTATCGAGCTCGGCGCTGACCACGCGGCCTGCAATCGCCATTGTCGAGAATGAAGCAATCGCGCCCGTCATCCACGCGGCCGCCCGCAAGGTTGGCGTCACGCCGGGACCTCGGTGATTTCATACTGACGCGGAATGCCTTCAGTCACCTTTGCCCAAGGGCTCGATTTCATACGAGCCTGATGCGCATCAAAATCGGAACGCGTGGCAAATCGTTCTGATACATTGAAACGACCAGGGATGATCGGATCTACTGTGACGTCGAACTCCAAACATCCGGGTTCTTGGTGAGTTAATGCAATATGGGCTGGCAACGCCGCCGTCACCTCGTCAAGACGGTCAGGTGGAACGTCGATATATCCGGTCAATACGATGTGAATGTTGCGCGTCATTCCCACTCGATCGTGCCAGGAGGTTTCGACGTGATGTCGTAAGTGCAGCGGTTAATGCCCTTCACCTCGTTGATGATCCGGGTTGAGGTTTCGCCAAGGAATTCATGGCTGAACGGATAGTAATCCGCCGTCATGCCATCCACCGAGGTGACCGCGCGCAGGGCGCAGGCAAAATCATATGTGCGACCATCGCCCATCACGCCGACGGTACGAACCGGCAAGATCGCGACGAACGCTTGCCAGATGTCATCATACAGCCCGTGCTTGCGGATTTGGTCGATATAGACGGCATCGGCCTCTCGCAGTATCTCAAGCTTTTCACGGGTGATCTCACCGGGGCAGCGGATCGCCAGACCGGGTCCAGGGAAGGGGTGACGACCGATGAAGCTTTGCGGCAGGCCAAGCTCGCGACCCAAAGCGCGCACCTCGTCTTTGAAGAGCTCACGCAGAGGTTCGACCAGTTTCAAACCCATCTTTTCGGGCAGGCCGCCCACATTGTGGTGGGACTTGATCGTCACCGATGGGCCGCCAGAAAAGCTAACCGATTCAATCACATCTGGATAGAGCGTGCCTTGGGCAAGGAACTCTGCGCCGTCAATCGTGTCGGCGTGTTTTTGGAACACGTCGATGAAGAGCTTGCCGATGATCTTGCGCTTGGTTTCGGGGTCCGACTGGCCGTCCAGTTCCCCCAAGAACAGATCGCTTTCATCTGCGTGGATCAGTTGAATGTTATAGTTGTCGCGGAACATTCCGACGACCTCGTCGGCCTCGTTCTTGCGCAAAAGGCCGTGGTCAACGAATACGCAGGTCAGCTGATCGCCGATCGCTTCATGGAGCAAGATGGCGGCGACCGAGCTATCGACCCCACCTGACAAGCCACAGATCACGTTCTTGTCGCCAACTTGTTCGCGGATCTTGCGGATCATCTCCTCGCGATAGGCGCCCATGGTCCAATCGCCTTTGAAACCGGCCAGTTTCACGAACTGCTCATACAGTTTGGCGCCATTGGGCGTGTGGTGAACCTCGGGATGGAACTGCACCGCATAGAAGTGCCGACCCTGATCTGCGGTGATCGCATAAGGGGCGTTGGGTGAGGTGCCGTAAACCTCAAAACCCGGAGCGATTTCAGATACATGGTCGCCGTGGCTCATCCAGACTTGTTCGTCACCGTCGGCATACCAGCCGTCTAACAGATCAAGCTTCTGCGTCTGGGTTACATAGGCGCGACCGAACTCGGCAGTGCCATGCCCGCTTTCGACCTTGCCGCCCAGCTGTTGCATCATCACTTGTTGACCGTAGCAAATGCCCAAAATTGGCACGCCGTAGTCGAATATCTCTTGTGGCGCGCGGGGCGACCCTTCGCGGGTCACGCTATCGGGGCCACCGGAAAAGATCACCGCTTTGGGTCCCATTTCCCGCACGAAATCCATCGTGACCTTTTGATAGGGGTGAATTTCGCAATAGACGTTCAGCTCGCGAAGGCGGCGCGCGATAAGCTGCGTCACTTGGCTGCCGAAGTCGATGATAAGAAGGCGGTCGTGGCTCTGATCTGTCATGGCAACCGATTAGGGCAGGGACCCTGCCAACGCAAGTCCTTCGGCCCGGCCATTTGCCCTAGGGCCGGGATTTTTCCACCTTTTCCGCCACAATGTCGTTTTTGCCCCCCGAAAGCCGCTTGAGAGCGGATTTGATCCGGTCACTGCGCTATCAGCAAATCAACAGGAAATTTGGAGGACATCCATGACCGAGGCACCAGCACGTCGTCGTGGTCGCGGGGGCGGCGGATCCGCCCGCCGGGCAGAGCGCAGCGCAGTATCGTTTGAAACTGCGAAATTCATCACACGCAACATTCCCAATCTCGAGATTCTCAACGAAGAAGCGATGGAAATCATCGAATATAACGCTGAGACAGTTCTTGAAGAGATCGGCGTGAACTTCGTTGAAAACCCAGCGGCGCTTGAGCGCTGGAAAGAAGCGGGTGCAGATGTTGACGGTGAGCGCGTACGTATTCCACGTGGATTGGCGCGTGAGCTGTGCAAAACGGCTCCAAGCTCGTTCACTCAGCACGCACGAAACCCAGAGCGTTCGGTGGAAATCGGCGGAAAAAATCTGGTGCTGGCGCCGGTCTATGGCCCCCCGTTTGTGCGCGATGCAGAAGGCGGCCGCCGCTATGCCACGATGGATGATTTCCGCAAGTTCGTGAAGCTTGGCTATATGTCGAAGTGGTTGCACCATTCTGGTGGCACCGTGTGTGAGCCGACTGATGTGCCGGTGAACAAGCGCCACCTTGATATGTTGCACGCGCATATGACGCTGTCGGACAAGCCCTATATGGGGTCCGTGACCGCGCCTGAGCGTGCACAAGACAGCATCGAGATGTCCGAGATTCTGTTCGGCAAGGACTTCGTGCGTGACAACACGGTGATGACCTCGCTGATCAACATCAACTCGCCCATGCAGTTTGATGACGTGATGATGGGCGCATTGGAGGTGTTTGCGGCCAACAATCAGGCGTCAATCATTTCGCCATTCATCGTCGGCGGGGCCATGGCGCCGGTTTCTGTTGCCGGGACGCTGACACAGGTTCTGGCCGAGGTGCTGGCGGGTGTTGCCTACAGCCAGCTGATCCGCAAGGGTGCGCCGGTGATCGCCGGAACGTTTGTGTCCTCGATCGACATGAACTCGGGTGCGCCAACATTTGGAACACCGGAAGCTGCTCATGTGACTTATGGTGCTGGACAGTTGTTCCGCCGCATGGGTCTGCCGTATCGGTCTGCTGGGTCGTTCAACGGGTCCAAACTGCCCGATGCGCAAGCGGCCTATGAGACATCGAACAGCTTGAACATGGGGCTGCTTGCTGGCGTGAACTTCATGTTGCACGCTGCTGGTTGGCTTGAAGGTGGACTGGTTGCGAGTTTTGAGAAATTCGTGATGGACGCCGATCAACTGGGCACGCTTCACCATTTGGCTCAGGGCGTACAAGTTGACGAGAATGCTCAGGCCATGGACGCCATTCGCGAAGTCGGACCTGGGGGCCACTATCTTGGGTGCGCACATACACAAGCGAACTTCAAATCCGCGTTCTGGCGGTCCGATCTTCTGGACTACAAGCCGTTTGAAACATGGGAAGAAGAGGGCGCGCGCGATACACAGGCGCTGGCAACTGCGAAAGTCGCAAAGATGTTGAACGACTATCAGCAGCCCGGCCTTGATCCCGGGATCGCCGAGGGTCTTCGCGACTATGTTGCAACCAAAAAAGAATCTATGCCGGATGCATTTACCTAAGACGGATCAACGTTCCCGATCCGTTCATACCGGTTAATAAACGAGTAAGGGGGCTTAACGGCCCCCTTAACTTTTGCATCAAATAATCTCAGTTAGCGGACCTCTCGTGGTCCTTGAGGCAGCAAGCGCATCTCTGACATCAAGGCGATCAATACCTCCACATGTTGCGAGATCGAATAAGACGCGTCTCCGGTTTTGCGCGTGTCTTCTAGTCTGGCTTCCTCGGCAAGAAGCCCATCTACAGCGCGTTCTGGCGATGGCGTGGCAGGGGTTTTCATGAGCTTTTTCAAATCCCTATCCCGATTGTAGTCAACCAAACCAAATCTGGCAGCGCGAACCAGAATGCGTGGGCGCTGAAGTGCTTTGAAACAGGAGAGAGCGTCGGTCATGAGAAATCCTTTCTGTGATTCCTCGTCATCATCACTCAACCAGCGCGGGTGTTGCGTCGACCTCTTTTCGGCGTTCGCAGCCTTTAAGATTTCTTACCGACTTGGCAACAATCCTTACTGGGTATCAGCAAGGTTAACGAACCGCTAACCAATCAAATGATAGGTCTATTCGGCTCAAATTCAACCTGCGGTTGCGCGGTGGGGATATCGCGGACCCGCGAAACGCCTATTGGAAGGGGCTTGAATGCAAAACGCGACGCCATCTGGGATTGAACACAACACTGTACTGCGCTGGCTGCCCGACGAAGTTCATCTGTACCTAAAACACACCGAAAATGGTGCGTCAATCAGGTCGCTCGCGCGTGATATGGGGGTTCATGCTTCTACCGTCATGCGACAGGTGCGAAAGACCGAAGCGCGCCGTGATGACCCACTGGTCGACGCATTGCTTACGCGGCTCGGCGAAGGGGTGCGGGACGGCCAAACCAACATGACCGAGGCCACAAGCGGACCGATCGCAGACGACGATGATCCCGTATCACCACATCTGGTCCGATTGCTACGGGCTATGATGAACCCAAACGCTGTTATGGTGGTTGGACAGGGTGTAGACACGGCGGTCGTTTTGGCGGCCAACGGCAATGACGACCCGAAAACGCTGGCCAAGGGGCCGACCGAAGTGGTCGAAGTTATGGCGCTACGCGGATGGATCGAAGGCAACACCAATGCCCGGATCTGCCGCTATCACATCACGCCCGAGGGTCGGATCGCGCTAAACAAGATGCTGGCACAAATCGAAACGCGCGCGACCGGGTTTGCCGAAGCACAATCAAACTTTACGGGCGCGCCAATCAAAGGGCGGGCAGGCGATAGTCGTACGACACGCCAAAGCGCGGGGCGACCGGTTGGGGCCGACAGCCCAGTCCGGGTCCTTGGACGCGCCAAGGGAAGCCAAAAGCCGTACTTGGATCCGGATCTGGTGGCTGCCGCAGAGCGATTGAACAGGGATTTTGTTCTTGGTCAGTATGAGCTTTCGGGTTCGGCCACTTGGGAACGGATCAGGGAAGCTACGCAAAAGCACAAAACCACCGGCAACCCGGCTGATCGCAAACTGGACGCGCGCTCGCGGTTTTCGCAAGCCGTCACGGCTTTGGGGCCTGAACTGGCGCAAATTGCCTTAGCGGTATGCTGCCATGAAAAGGGGATGGAGCGGATCGAGGCCGACATGTCTATGCCCGCCCGGTCAGGAAAATACATGCTGCGGGTCGCGCTGAACTACTTGGCACGCCACTATGATCAGCTTTCAGGCGAAGATCACGATCTCATATACTGATACAGCCCGTCAGTTCGCGAAGCGCCGACGGAAGCTCGGCCAGACCGCAGACCTTGAATGACAAGCCGGGGTAAAGCTGGCGCAGCTCTCGTGTGATGATGGCAGGGTTAGGAAGGTCATCGGCCAGAATCAAATAAGTCCCGGCAAACCCGATTTCGTGCAGGGTCTGGCCAACTTCGATACAGTCCATGTCGGCGTGGAACAGTTCTGAAATCGCAACCGAGACGCCAAGTTCGGCCAGTCCAGCCTGACCCAATGCCCCGAATTGCCGATGTGACATTGGGAGTGTCCGGTACATATCGCATTGTATTTGCTTAACGAATGCATCGTTGCCCAACGCAAGCAGCAATGGCCTATCAATGCCTGTATTCGTCATCGTCCCGCCTTGGGTTTCGAGGGCGGCTCCGCCCCCTTTTGTCGCTCGAAGGTGGCCTCTGCGGGCCGGGGCCGTCATATGTGCAGCCCTGTGAAAATACACATATAAGGCGATTGCTGATTATTCAATTCCTCTTATTAGCGCTTTTGTTACATGAGTAATATTTGACGTTGCGGCGAATACGGGTCATCTCATGCGAGAACCTGTTTGATTCCAAGCAAGGACCACCCCATGGCCCGTGACGTCATAAACGCCATCCCGATCCCAGCCATGCTGGTTGGATCAGATCTTCGAATTCAAGCACAGAATCAGGCTGCACTGTCTTTGTTCGGCGCAGATTTGGTCGGGCGACATGTTGCGACGGGCATTCGACAACCGGCGATATTGGATGCGGTCGAAGCTGTAATGGCCACGGAAAATGCTCGAACCGCGCGACTGCTGTCCGGAGACGCTGGGCGTGAAAGCACATATGATGTGCATCTTGAACGGGTTGGCGATCAAGGTGTTGTGCTCCTGACATTTCTCGATGTGACCTCGCACGAGCAAGCCGGGCAGATGCGATCAGATTTCGTCGCGAATGTTAGTCACGAGTTGCGCACCCCGCTGACCGCCTTGTCCGGGTTCATCGAAACCTTGCGTGGTCCGGCGCGGGACGATCCAGACGCTCGGGCGCGTTTTCTGGACATTATGGACGCCGAGGCCAATCGAATGAATCGGCTGGTGACTGATCTATTGTCCCTCAGCAGGGTCGAAGACATGGCTGGTTTGCGCCCCAAAGATCACGTCGAGCTTGATCAAGTCGTCCAGATGGTGATGAACGCATTGACACCGACCGCCACGGCCCGCGACGTCTCTTTTGACTTTCAGGTTTCGCTGAAGCGCCCGGTCGAAGTAATCGGCGATCAAGATCAACTCACACAGGTCATGACCAATCTGATCGAAAATGCCATCAAATATGGCCGTGAAGGTGGTTCGGTGCACGTCTGTCTAACATCCGCCACGGATATTCCCGCGTTTAAGGGTACTGGAGTGAAAATCACGGTTACAGATGAAGGCGAGGGGATTGATCCCAAACATCTTGGCCGACTGACGGAACGCTTTTATCGCGTCGACAGCCATCGTTCACGCGAGATGGGCGGGACGGGGTTGGGGTTGGCGATCGTCAAGCATATCGTCAACCGTCATCGCGGACGCCTTAGAATTGAAAGCCAACCCGGCAAAGGCAGCACGTTCACAGTGGTGTTGCCAATGGTTGCATCTTCATCTAGCGACTAACGCCTTTGTACACGGGTGTCTCGTCGGGCACGGTCGATGGCGCACCGCAAAAACTCGTCTAGATCACAACAAACTTTGCGTTTGTCACATTACTTTTACAAAACCTACACAAAAGCGTTGAGCAAGAGGCCTAGGACAGCGCCATGTCGCCCAACGGGGTGATGACTTATTCAAACAGGAGATATCTATGTCCTTCGTGAAACTGACTGCTTCCACCCTGGCAATCGCTGCCGTATCCGCCACCGCCGCCAACGCGCGTGATCAGGTGCAGGTCGCAGGCTCGTCCACCGTTTTGCCCTATGCGTCCATCGTTGCCGAAGCTTTCGGCGAAAACTTCGACTTTCCGACACCGGTTGTTGAATCGGGTGGCTCGTCGGCAGGCCTGAAACGCTTCTGCGAAGGCGTGGGCGAAAACACAATCGACATTGCCAACGCATCACGCAAAATCAAGGACAGCGAAGTCAAAGCCTGCGCCGATGCCGGTGTCACTGACATCGTCGAAGTGCGCATCGGCTATGATGGCATTGTTTTCGCAAGCCAAATCGACGGCCCTGACTTCTCGGCTTTTGAACCTGCAGACATCTACAACGCCCTGGGCGCTCAGGTGATGGTCGATGGCAAGGTGGTTGATAACACATACAACACATGGTCAGAGTTCAACGCGGACCTGCCAGATGCCGAAATCGCAGCCTTCATTCCGGGCACCAAACACGGCACCCGCGAAGTCTTTGAAGTGAAGGTGATGGAAGCGGGCTGTAAGGCCACCGGCGCTTACGACGCATTCCTTGCCACAGCCGAAGGCGACAGCGAGAAAGCCAAGAAAAAGGCCGCGGCCAAGATGTGCTACAAAGTACGCACGGACGGCAAGTCAGTCGACATCGACGGTGATTACACCGAGACATTGGCCTCCATCGACTCCAACAAAGACGGGATCGGTATCTTCGGCTTGGCGTTTTACGAAAACAACACCGACAAGCTGAACGTTGCGACCATGTCGGGCGTCAGCCCGTCGACCGAGACCATCGCGACAGGCGAATACCCCGTGTCGCGCCCGCTCTATTTCTACATCAAAAAGGCCCATATCGGCGTTATCCCCGGCTTGAAAGAATTTGCTGAGTTCTTCGTCGCCGACGAAATTGCGGGCCCAGATGGACCTTTGTCTGAATACGGTCTTGTGGCTGATCCTGAGCTGGAGGCCACACAAGCTTCTGTCGCAGATGAAGCTGTTTTGACGAACTAAGATAAGGCAGTGCGGGGCCAAGTGCTCCGCACTGCACATCCCATACGCAGGTCGGGGCAAAGACTTGCACAAGATTTATTCACGAGCATGATATGTCCGCACTCTGGCTTCTTGTGATCATCCTGGCGTTTGCGCTGGTCGGCTTTTTGACAGGGCGCGCGCGCGCGTTGGCATTGGTCGGGGGGGATCGGCGCAAGCTGCATTCACTGCCGAATTATTACGGGTTCAACGTGGCGATGCTGGCATTGGTGCCGGCATTGCTGGTTTTGGCGCTTTGGGTGGTGATCCAACCGCTGGTCATCAATGCGAATGTATCGCACCACATTCCCGAGGCGCTTTATCAAGATGGCGGACAACTGAACCTGATCATGAGCGATGTTGGCCGCGTGGCCAATGGACTGGATGTGCTTGTCTCGCAAGGTGTGATGACCGCGAAAGAAGCGCTCTCAATCAATCCAGCCGAAACCGATTTGCGCACCATGCTGGGTGATGTCGGGGTTGCCGTCGGATCGGACGTGGGGCCAGAGATCACGACTGCCGCGCAAGAGCTGCGTGCGCAGGCATCGACGGGTCGTATGCTGATGACCATCATTGTTCTGGTCATTGCTGCGGGCGGGTTTGTCGCCGCTTTGCGTATGACATCCGGCAGTTTCCGCGCCCGCAATATGGTCGAATACGGGGTCAGGATGCTTCTCATCGGGGCGGCCTCGATTGCAATCCTGACCACCGTGGGCATCGTCCTGTCGCTGATCTTCAACACCATCAACTTCTTCGGCATGTTCCCGGCCAGTGACTTCCTGTTTGGTCTAACCTGGAGCCCGGAAGGGCGCGGTGGGTCCGAACATCTGGGCATCCTGCCGCTTCTATGGGGCACGATCTATATCTCGCTGGTTGCGCTGCTGGTTGCCGTGCCGATCGGATTGTTCGCAGCCATTTACCTATCTGAGTACGCGAGCCGAACCACACGGGCGTTTGCAAAGCCTCTGCTGGAAGTTTTGGCTGGCATCCCCACCATTGTTTACGGGCTTTTCGCCCTAACGGTTGTTGGCCCGATGCTTGTGGGGATTTTCGGATCTGATGGGTTTGGCTGGATGCAAGGCGCGCGGTCCGTGATGACCGCAGGTCTGGTGATGGGGATCATGTTGATCCCGTTCGTCAGCTCACTGTCCGACGACATCATCAACGCCGTGCCACAGGCCATGCGCGACGGGTCTTACGGGCTGGGTGCCACCCAATCGGAAACCGTACGGCAGGTTGTGATACCCGCAGCCCTTCCTGGAATCGTCGGTGCCATCCTTTTGGCCGCAAGCCGCGCGATAGGTGAGACGATGATTGTGGTCATGGGGGCGGGGGCCGCGGCCCGGCTTGACCTTAACCCTTTTGAAGCAATGACGACCGTTACTGCGAAGATCGTCAGCCAGTTGACCGGCGACAGCGATTTCGCCAGCCCCGAGGCGCTTGTGGCCTTCGCGCTTGGCATGACGCTTTTCATCCTGACACTCGGTCTTAATGTGCTCGCGCTCTACATCGTGCGCAAATATCGGGAGCAATACGAATGAGCCGCTCATCACTGCTGTCACTGGACGCCCGCACCAAAAAACGCAACGCGGCCGAAGCCCGGTTCCGTGCCTACGGCATCGCGGCCATCGCGATCGGTCTGGTGTTTCTGTTGGTCTTGATCACCTCGATCATCTTCAAAGGGGTGGGCGCATTTCAGCAAAGCTTTGTCACATTGAATGTCGAGCTTTTGGAAAGCAAGCTGGACAAGTCCGGCACCCGCGACCTTGAGAAAATCAAGAAGGTCACGACGTTTGGTTATAACCCGTTGATCGACACCGCGCTGAAACAGGCGATGGCGGAGGCCGGGGTCGAGAACCCGTTCAAGAAGGGCAAAGACCTGCGCAAGATGCTCAGCTCGGGCGCGGCCGCGCAAATCCGTGCCTTCGTGATCGAAAACCCGGACAAGATCGGCGAGGTCGTCACGTTCCGGCTGCTCGCGTCATCGCGCGTCGACGGTTATCTGAAAGATCGTGTGACCCGCGAAAGCCTTGCACGCGACAAGAATCTGACGCCGGTGCATTTGGACGTGATTGACGGGCTGCGCGATGCTGGCGTGGTGTCGAAGTCATTCAACATGTCCTTCATCACGGGCGCTGATGCATCCGAAAGCCGACCAGAACAGGCCGGGATTGGCGTGGCGATGCTGGGCAGCTTTTACATGATGTTGGTGGTCTTGGCCTGTGCTTTGCCAATCGGCGTCGCTGCGTCGATTTATCTGGAAGAATTCGCCCCGCAAAATGGGTTTACCGATCTGATCGAGGTGAACATCTCAAACCTCGCGGCTGTTCCCTCGATCGTGTTCGGCATCCTTGGTCTGGCTGTGTTCATTCAGTTCGCGCATCTACCACAATCTGCCCCGCTTGTTGGTGGCTTGGTCCTGACGCTAATGACGCTGCCGACCATCATCATCTCGACCCGCGCATCCTTGAAAGCCGTGCCACCCTCGATCCGCGAGGCCGCCTTGGGCATCGGTGCATCGAAAATGCAGACCGTGTTTCACCACGTCCTGCCATTGGCGATGCCCGGTATTCTGACGGGCACCATCATCGGGTTGGCGCAAGCGTTGGGTGAAACTGCGCCGCTGCTTTTGATCGGAATGGTTGGCTATATTGCCTCGAACTATCCCGATGGATTTGTCGAAGGCTTCCTGTCGCCAAACTCGGCCATGCCGGCGCAGATCTACGAATGGGCAAAACGCGCAGACCCAGCTTACTATGAACGGGCATGGGGCGGGATTATCATCCTGCTGGTGTTCCTGATGACCATGAATATCATCGCCATTATCTTGCGACGCCGGTTCGAGCGTCGCTGGTAGAAAAGGCCACATCAATGAATGTTATGACACGTACGGAAAGGGTGGCCGGTATGGCAAATGACACCAAAATCACCGCATCGGGCGTTCAGGTCCATTATGGCGATACCCACGCCATCAAGGATGTCTCGGTCGAGATCGAGGATAAGACCGTCACCGCCTTCATCGGTCCGTCAGGGTGTGGCAAGTCCACCTTCTTGCGCTGTCTGAACCGGATGAATGACACGATTGAGACCTGCCGGGTGCAAGGCGATATTCTGCTGGACGGTGAAGACATCTATGACAAACGGGTCGACCCCGTACAATTGCGCGCCAAGGTCGGCATGGTGTTTCAGAAACCCAACCCGTTTCCGAAGTCGATCTACGACAACATCGCCTACGGCCCGCGTATCCACGGGCTGGCCCGCAACAAGGCTGATCTGGACGAGATCGTCGAGAAATCCCTGCGACGCGGGGCAATCTGGGACGAGGTTAAGGACCGCCTGCAGGCACCCGGTACGGGTCTGTCCGGCGGTCAACAACAGCGTCTTTGCATCGCGCGTGCTGTGGCCACGGAACCAGAGGTTTTGTTGATGGACGAACCATGTTCGGCGCTCGATCCGATTGCGACGGCACAGGTGGAAGAGCTGATCGACGAGCTTCGTCAAAGCTATTCGGTGGTGATCGTCACTCACTCTATGCAACAGGCGGCGCGCGTCAGCCAGAAAACCGCGTTTTTCCATCTGGGCAGTCTTGTGGAATATGATGACACGACGAAGATCTTCACAAATCCAGAAGACCCGCGCACCGAAAGCTATATCACTGGCCGTATCGGCTGACGCCCGACGGCCAACATACCGCCCACAGACCGCCCAATGGGGCAGGGGAGATACCCATGATCGACCAACATATCGCATCCGCCTTCGACCGCGATCTGGAAGAAATCCAAGCTCATCTGATGAAGATGGGCGGCATGGTGGAAGACGCCATTCGTGAAGGTGCGCGTTCGTTAAAACGCCGTGACGAAGAGCTTGCGGACGAGGTTCGCAAGAACGACAAAAAGATCGACGCGCTTGATCTGCAAATTCAGGAAGAATGCGCGCGCGTGTTGGCGCTACGCCAGCCTATCGCCTCGGATTTGCGGACGGTTCTGACGGTGATGAAGGTCGCTGCAAACCTTGAGCGGATCGGGGACTATGCCAAGAACATGGCCAAACGCACCGGCGTTTTGGTGCATATGCAGCCCATCGACGGTGCATCGGGCGCGATCAAACGGATGGCCAGCGAGGTGCAGCAGATGCTGACCGATGCGCTGGACGCCTATATTCGGCGCGACGCGGTTCTGGCCGAAGATGTGCGTCATCGCGACCTCGAAGTCGACCAGATGTACAACGCCCTGTTTCGCGAGTTCCTGACCTTTATGATGGAAGACCCGCGCAACATCACGTCGTGCATGCACCTGCATTTCATCGCCAAGAATATCGAACGGATGGGAGATCACGTAACCGCAATTGCCGATCAGGTGATCTATCTGGTGAATGGTGAACTGCCCGACGAGGCGCGCCCCAAAGGCAATTCACCCAATTATGAAATTCCCACCATGGATCAGGACGAGGCATAACCATGAGTGTCGACAAGCCATGTGTGCTTTTGGTCGAAGACGAGCCGGCACAGCGTGAAATCTTGCGCTACAACCTTGGTTCTGAAGGCTATGACGTGACCATGGCCGAGAACGGCGATGATGCGCTGATCTTGGTCGAAGAGGTGATGCCTGACCTCGTTCTTTTGGATTGGATGCTGCCGGGCGTTTCTGGGATCGAGATTTGCCGCCAAATCAAGACCCGCAAGGGAACCCGCCACATTCCGGTGATTATGCTATCTGCCCGCTCGGAAGAGGTTGACCGCGTGCGCGGGCTGGAAACTGGGGCCGACGATTATGTGGTCAAACCGTTTTCCGTCAGCGAGCTGATGGCACGCATCCGCACACAACTGCGCCGCACGCGTCCGGCATCGGTCGGTCAGCGGCTTGAGTATCAGGACATCGTTCTGGATGGCGAAAGTCACCGAGTTACGCGGGCAGATACAGAGATCAAGCTTGGCCCGACGGAATTTCGTCTGCTCACCACGCTTATGGAAAAACCCGGCAGGGTCTGGAGCCGCGAACAGCTGCTGGATCGGGTTTGGGGCCGCGATGTCTATGTAGACACGCGTACCGTCGACGTCCATGTGGGACGTCTGCGCAAGGCGCTTTGCCGTCACGGTGGTGACGACCCCCTGCGCACTGTGCGTGGCACAGGTTATTCGCTGGGTTAGGGATCAGTCCTAACCGCCTACAGGTGAGAACGGCTGAATATCAACCGATTTGCCATCAAACACGCAAAAGCTGCCCGGCGGGACCTCTTCCCAACCAGATTTTAGGTTTAAGGGCTCCGATACCACGGCGTGACCCTGAAGCTCTGGCGACCACCGGTGATAGACGGTCGGATCGTTCCCATCAGACGCATAGCGCGCAACATAGAGCTTCTTACCGCAAGAGAATGCCACACTCATGTGCAGGTAAGGGGCCGTACCCTTGGCTCGGCTCAGCGTTTCCAGCTTACCCGAGGCCCGTTCCAACGCCCCTTTCGGGTCATCATCAATGCCTTCGCCCAAGGCTGTCAGGAACAGCGCCTCGCTATCGGTTGAGCCCTCGCGATAAGCGTAATGTTCCGGCAGAATGCCGGTATCGGCCTCATGTCGAAACTTGGGAAAATCACCCAGTTGGCCGTTGTGCACAAAGCTCCAACGCCCCGCCGTGAAAGGGTGACAGTTCTCGCGGCTGGTGGGGGAGGCGGTCGAGGCCCGGATATGAGAGATGAACAAGTTCGAGCTGACATGATCGGCAAGCGATCTCAGGTTTCGGTCAGACCACGCAGGATGAATGTCACGAAAGACACCCGGCAGATCCGACGCCCCATACCACGCCACTCCAAATCCGTCAGCGTTTGTCGTAAACGTACTTTGCGTCGCGTGCTGGCTTTGCGCGATAAGCGAGTGTTCGGGATGCGAAATGATGTCGCCCAAAAGTGTAGGCTGTCCGATATATGCGGCCCAACGGCACATGGTTGACCTCCTTGTGATTTATCCCGCGCAGAGCGGATACGCCTTATGACCGCGCGGTTCGGGTCCGACGGGCCAGCTTTGAATGTAAGACATAGTACACAAATACACGTCTTGATCGCAGACTACCAAGCCACCCAGCTCATTGCGGAGTCGGTTTCAGCAAGACCAAAGACCTTCATATGCACCGGTGAGAGTGGCGCAAATAGTCGTACGCCCTGCGCAAGCCATGCGTGGTCGGTGACAATCGCGATCCGCTCGAAATCCCGCATATGTCGCATTCCCAGCAGGGCATCATCCGCCATCGCATGAAGTGTGTACCCCTCGAAGTCCGGTCCAAACCGAAGCAGCAGATGCGCTTTCTCTGCCGATTTTAGGTAGTCCTCAATCGCGGGGATAAGGATTGTCTTGTAATCCCCGTCATTCAGTTTCCCGATGGCGTCGAACGCCAGAACACCGGATCGGGCCTCGTTGATCGGATTAAGCATGAACGTATCCTTTCCTGAGATGTAGTCACGTTAGGCGCATGGTCACCGGCGGGCTGTTAACCAGCTAATAGGCCTGCCAAAATATCCGACCGCGGCGTTTGGCACGTTACCACGTAAGGCCATGTCAGCACATCACGGTCGGGTCTTCCCAAACCGAACGCAGGCGATCAGGCTCAAGAATTTGGATACGACCCTGTGCATAAGTCAGTAAACCCAGCGAGCGGAGTTGACGTAAACTGATGTTCACTGTGGGGCGCGACGCCGAGACCATGCTGGCCAACCGATCCTGAGACATAGGAAGCGTCAGATGCACAGACGCGCCGTCCGTTTCGCCAAAATCCTCGCACAACTCGCTAAGCACCCGGGCAAGTCGCGTGGTCACATCATTGCACGTTAGGTCCTCTAGCTGCTGATGGCTTTGCTCAAACTTCTCTAGAACCTGACACAACACCGGCTCTAGCTGATCAGGGTTAGACAGCAACAGATGCGCGGCAGCTTTGGCGTCTAGACTGACATATTCGCAATCGGTCAGCGCCTCCAGATGATGCAGTTTCGAGCAGATGCCAACAAACCGCCAGCTATTGGTGCTCCGCGTTAGATCAGTGGTAATTTCGCGGCCGTCCTGCGTGATGCGATAGCTGCGCAACGCCCCATTCCAAAGAAAGCACAGCTCGGACTGATCAAGCTTGGCGGTCGTTATCCGAGCACCCTGAACGCATGTTTGTTTGCTGCGCAATCCAGCTTGTTTTTTTAGCATCCCATGTCCGCCTGTTTTTTTGATGCATTCGTAACGAAAGCGATGCATCAAATGTGTAAGCTGGCGAACAGATTTCAATTTAAGTTTTCTTGAGGTTGTAAAATACAACCTCGATCGGTTGGAGCGACCCTTGGTCAACTTATTGATTGTGAACGTCAATCAATCCCTTTATAGGAAACGCCATTCCATTGTCTTGGGCACTTCACCGAAAGATAACGCAACCAGAAAACTATGCGAACTTGTCCTGATATCGCAAGAAACTCACCGCATGGTTGCTCTGTGTATCAGGCCTTCGGGCAATACATACTCCTAGCCAAGGATGCCGGGAAGACGAAGCCCGTGGACGCGTGCGCAGGTCTTGGCATCTTCATAGCCAGCATCCGCGTGACGCCAAACACCCGATGCAGGGTCGTTCCACAACACGCGCTCGATCCGCTTTGCGGCCTCGGGTGTACCATCCGCACAAATTACGACGCCGGCGTGTTGAGAGAACCCCATCCCAACGCCGCCGCCATGGTGCAGGCTAACCCAAGTAGCGCCAGAGGCCGTGTTGACCAATGCGTTCAGCAAAGGCCAGTCGGACACAGCGTCAGAACCGTCCATCATCGCCTCAGTCTCTCGGTTAGGGGAGGCGACGGACCCGCTATCAAGGTGATCACGTCCTATGACGACAGGAGCTTTTAGTTCTCCGGACGCGACCATCTCATTAAACGCCAAACCGGCGCGGTGACGATCCCCAAGACCGATCCAGCATATCCGCGCGGGCAGGCCCTGAGACGCAATGCGATCGCGCGCCATATCCAGCCAATTGTGCAGATGCGTGTTCTCGGGAAACAGCTCTTTCATCTTCTGGTCAGTCTTGTAGATGTCTTCCGGATCGCCGGACAAGGCGGCCCAACGGAACGGGCCGATGCCTTTGCAGAATAGCGGGCGGATATAGGCGGGGACGAAGCCGGGGAAGACGAAGGCATCCTCTAGCCCTTCTTCCAGTGCCATCTGGCGGATGTTGTTGCCGTAATCGACAGTGGGCACGCCATCATTGTGGAAATCCACCATGGCTTTCACCTGAACCTTCATCGAGGCTCGCGCGGCTTTCTCGACCTCTTTCGGCGCGGATTCGCGTTTTTCCTTCCACTGCGCCATCGTCCAGCCCTGTGGCAGATAGCCATTCACCGGATCATGGGCCGAGGTCTGGTCGGTCACAATATCAGGGCGCACGCCACGTCTATGAAGCTCGGGGAAGATGTCGGCGGCGTTGCCCAAAAGGCCAACGGATTTTGCCTCTCCGGCGGCAGTCCAACGCGCGATCATCTCAAGCGCTTCATCAAGGCTTTCGGTCTTTTCGTCGACATAACCAGTGCGCAGACGGAAATCGATGCTGTCGGGATTGCATTCAACGGCCAAACAACACGCGCCAGCCATCACGGCCGCCAAGGGTTGCGCGCCGCCCATGCCGCCAAGCCCGCCGGTCAGAATCCACTTGCCGGTCAGGTCGCCGCCATAGTGCTGACGACCAGCCTCAGCAAAGGTTTCGTACGTGCCCTGAACAATGCCTTGCGAGCCGATGTAAATCCATGACCCAGCCGTCATCTGGCCGTACATCATCAGACCTTTTTTATCGAGCTCATTGAAGTGATCCCAATTGGCCCAATGTGGCACAAGGTTGGAGTTCGCGATCAACACACGCGGGGCATCTGAATGGGTTTTTACAATGGCAACGGGCTTGCCAGACTGCACCACGAGTGTTTCGTCAGCCTCTAGGTCCTTAAGGCTATCCACGATCAGATCGAAATCCTGCCACGTGCGCGCGGCGCGCCCGATGCCGCCATAAACCACCAGCTCATGCGGATTTTCAGCCACGTCTGGGTGCAGATTGTTCATCATCATGCGCAAAGGTGCCTCGGTCAGCCAGCTTTTGGCGTTCAACTCGGTCCCGGTGGGCGGATAGATGTCACGGGTGTTTTTGCGAGGGTCCGTCATTTGGCGTTCCTTTCGGTGGTCAATGCGCCTGAGGTGGCAAGGTCGGCGAGGGCATCTAGCATGGCTTTTAATGGCGCGCGGGCCTGATCGGCGCGGGCATTGTCATAAGACCATGGTGACGTTTCGTGCATATATGCACGTTGAGAGATTTCCATCTGGATCGCGTGGATGCCGTTGGCAGGCTGTCCGTAGTGGCGGGTTGTCCAACCGCCCTTGAAGCGGCCGTTCAGAACCGCACTCATGCCGGAAACTTGCGCGATATTATGCACTGCAGTTTCAATCAGGTGTGAGCAGGTTTCGCCGTTATTGGTGCCAGTGTTGAAGATCGGTAGCTCACCGTCGAACAGAAACGGGATGTTGGAGCGGATCGAGTGGCAATCAAACAAGATCGCGACCCCGTGCCGGGACTTCACACGCTCGATTTGTTCAGACAAAGCGGCATGATAAGGGGCGTGGTAGGCCAGCCGCCGGGCTTCGACCTCGTCATCAGAGGGGACTTGCCCAGCTTGCCAAATCGCCTCTCCATCAAAATCGGTCAGAGGCACCAGCGTCGTGGTGTTTTGGCCGGGATAGAGCGAGACACCAGCCGGATCGCGGTTGGCGTCGATCACATACCGGTGGATGTTTGAAGAAACGACGGTGGCCCCATCAAGCAGCCCATCAAGCAGCCCATCATAAAGCCGAGTGATATGCCAATCTGTGTCCGCCAACACGCGACCATTGTCGTTCAGGCGCGCGGCAATGTCATCGGGCACAAACGTCCCGCCATGAGGCTGGCCCAGAATGACGGGGCTATCGCCCTGAGTGACATTGAAAACCTGCATCAGAACAAGCTCGGGTGGTCGATATCGACCACATCGCGAATGGCGGCATCGCGGATCAGCGCACGCGCTGTTTCAAGGTCAGGGGCTAAGTAACGATCATCGCCAAGGGTTTCGACATCCTGCCTCAAGCGCGAAATTGCGGCTTGAAGCGGCGCGCTGGTCGCCAGAGGTGCACGAAACTCAACCCCTTGAGCCGCACATAACAGCTCAACCCCTAGAATATAGTCCAGATTATCGACCATTTGCTGCAAACGACGCGCGCCGTGGGCCGCCATTGAGACGTGATCTTCCTGGTTTGCCGAAGTGGGGGTGCTGTCGGTCACACATGGGTTCGCCAGATGTTTGTTTTCGCTCATCAATGCGGCTGTCGTGACCTCGGCAATCATCAGGCCGGAGTTCAGACCGGGCTCTGGTGTCAAGAAAGGTGGCAGGTCAAAACTAAGTGTTGGATCAACCATCAACGCAATACGGCGTTGTGCGATTGCGCCGATTTCTGACAGTGCCAGCGCGATCATATCTGCTGCAAAACCAACGGGTTCCGCGTGAAAGTTGCCACCGGAAACGATCAAGCCTGCTTCGGTCAAAACCAAGGGGTTATCAGTAGCGGCGTTCGCCTCAATCATCAATGTTTGTGCGGATTGGCGGAACACATCCATCGCCGCCCCCGTCACCTGCGGCTGGCAGCGGATGCAATAGGGGTCTTGAACGCGGGTGTCGCCATCGCGATGGCTTTCGCGGATCTCGGACCCGTCAAGGATGGCCCGCATGGCGCTGGCGGCTTCCATTTGGCCCCGATGACCGCGCAGGCTGTGAATTTCAGGCTGAAGCGGCGCTGTGGAACCCATGATCGCGTCCGTCGACATGGCCGATACGACAAGTGCGCTCTGCGCGGCTCGCCAACCTCGAAAAAGGCCAGCCAGCGCATATGCTGTTGAGAATTGAGTGCCGTTGATAAACGCCAAACCTTCCTTAGGGCCGAGTTCGACAGGCGCCAATCCAGCTCGGTTCAACGCTTCGCCAGCAGGCAGGATTTCGTTCTCGTATTCTGCCTCGGCCTCACCCAGTAACACGGCCGTCATATGGGCAAGGGGGGCCAGATCACCCGAGGCCCCAACCGAGCCTTGGGCCGGAACAACAGGTGTGACACCACGCGCCAACATTTGTTCCAACATTTCAACCAATTGCCACCGAACGCCAGACGCGCCGCGCCCGAATGACAGAAGCTTCAATGTCATCATCAGGCGCACCAAATGACGTGGCATTGCGTCGCCCACGCCACAACAATGCGATAAGATTAGGTTGCGTTGTAGTGTCGCCGTATCCTTGGCCGCAATCTTGATCGACGCCAGCTTGCCGAAGCCCGTGTTCACTCCGTAAACCGCCTCGGTGCCCGCTGCGGCGGCATCAATGCGGTTAGCTGCGTCCCTAACCGCAGATTCGCAATCTCGATCAAGACGGACCGGGATTTCGTGCCAAAATACCTGCGAAAGCTCAGACAGGCTGACCTGCCCAGGCGTTAGGACCAATTGCGTCAAAGCTGACCTCCGAAAATTCGCTTGTGCAGTGGGTTGAAGCCGATCCGATACGCCAGTTCACCAGGTGTCTGGACGGACCAAATCGCGAGATCGGCACGTTTGCCGGCTTCGATCGTGCCAGTGTCTTGCAAACCAAGAGCATGGGCCGCATTTCGGGTCACGCCTGCCAGTGCTTCCTCGGGCGTTAGACGAAACAGCGTGCAGCCCATATTCATGGTTAACAGAAGCGATGTCAGCGGCGATGATCCGGGATTACAATCCGTCGCAAGCGCGATGGGGACACCGGCCGTACGCAACGCGTCGACTGGAGGCGCCTGCGTTTCGCGCAATGTATAGAACGCGCCGGGCAAAACCACACCCACTGTGCCAGCCGCTGCCATCGCGTCGACACCGGTTTGGTCAAGATATTCAATATGATCAGCTGACAACGCCCCATACGAGGCAGCAAGCTTCGCGCCGCCTAAATCAGACAGCTGTTCAGCGTGGAGTTTAACCGGAAGCCCCAACTCGCGTGCAGCATCAAAAACCCGTGCGATTTGAGCAGGCTGAAAGGCAATCCCCTCACAAAAACCGTCGACGGCATCGACCAGCCCGTCGGCATGGGCCGCACGCAGTGTGGGAATGCAGACCTCATCAATATAAGCGTCGTCGCACCCCTTGTATTCCAGCGGCGTGGCATGTGCGCCAAGGAAGCTGGTGACCACGCGTACGGGGCGTTCATCGCCAATTCGCCGTGCGGCTCGGAGCATCCTAAGTTCGGTTTCGCGGTCCAGACCATAGCCTGACTTCACCTCGATCACCGTGACACCTTCCGAAATCAGCTGATCGACGCGGGGCAGGGCGGTTTCGAGCAAGACATCCTCGGACGCCCCGCGCGTCGCTTTAACCGTGGAAACAATGCCGCCTCCGGCCCGCGCGACGTCTTCATAACTGGCGCCGTTCAGGCGCATCTCGAACTCAGTTGCCCGGTTGCCGCCATGAACAATATGGGTGTGACAGTCGATCAACCCGGGCGTCAAAAGACGACCGCCGCACTCGATGTTTGTGTAGCCCTTGAAACTTGCGGGAACGTCTTGATTATGGCCCACCCAGGCAATCAAACCATCCTCAATCACAACGGCGCCTTGATCAATCAGGCCATACGGACTTGCGGAAGGAACCATCGTGGCGACGCACAGATCGGTAAGGATGTAAGCAGCCATATGTCGGAAGCCTTGATTAAGTACGTACATAATAATATTTTGACCACACAATGAAAGTCAACGGAGACTTGGCCGTGTTCAATATACATGCAAAACAAGCGCTTACGGAAAACGGCTGGCAGTCCGATGTCCAGATTTCAGTCTCGGATGATGGTCGAATCACAGCCGTGGGACCTCAAACAAGCCAAGCATCGCATACACTTGACCTTGTTTTACCTGCGCCGACAAACTTGCACAGCCACGCGTTTCAACGCGCGATGTCGGGCCTTACTGAAGGGCGCGGACCCGATCCGAAAGACAGTTTTTGGACATGGCGCAAGCTTATGTATCGGTTCTTAGATCAGCTTACCCCGGATCAGGTTGAAGCCATCGCGTCATTGGTTTTCATGGAGATGCTTGAGGCCGGATATGGCAGCGTGGTCGAGTTTCATTACTTGCATCATGATGTTGGTGGCCAAACATACGAAAATCTAGCCGAAATGTCTGAACGGATCGTTGCCGCTGCTGACCAGACTGGAATTGGGCTAACACTCCTTCCTGTGCTGTATCAATTTGGCGGTTGCGACCGACGTCCTCTGGCCGGTGGGCAGAAACGATTTAGCAACGACCCTGAGCAGTACTTACGCCTGCATGAAGCGGCTAGCGCGGCTGTGGGGCAGGGGCCGGACGACTTCAATATAGGCGTCGCGCCGCATTCCCTTCGTGCTGTAGACACCGATGGAATGGCATCTGTTATTGGTCTGGGCGATGGCCCTATTCACATGCACCTCGCGGAACAAGTAGCTGAAGTTGAAGAGGTTTTGCACCATCGTGGCGCGCGACCAACGGAATGGCTTCTCGACAACTACGATGTAAACAAAGATTGGTGTTTAATCCATTGTACCCAAATGAATTCGGACGAAACTCGAAATCTTGCAAAAACCGGTGCGGTGGCAGGCCTGTGCCCAATCACGGAAAGCAATCTTGGTGATGGGATTTTTAACGGAACAGACTTCTTGTCCTCCGGTGGAACTGTCGGCTTCGGGTCGGATTCGAATGTTCACATTTCCCTGTTTGACGAACTTCGCGTCCTGGAGTATTCGCAGCGCCTTCGCGATCGTAGCCGGGCAGCTCTGGCGACGCGTGAGAAATCGACAGGACGTGTACTTTTTGAACAAGCTACGCTCGGCGGTCGTCAGGCCGCTGGCCGGGAATGCGGCGTCGTTCGAGCAGGTGCGTTTGCTGACCTCATCGGGATTAACACATTAAATCATCGGCTTATGGGCCGCAGAAAAGATGTCGCGCTAGATACTATGATATTCGGAGGACACGGACAGACATCCATCACAGACGTTTGGAGCGCAGGTCGGCATGTGGTACGCAATAGTAAACACACAGTTCGCGAGAAAATTACAAATAGCTATGTCGAAGCGTTGGAGGCATTACAGGGCGATCTATAGTTGGCTCGCGATCACCATCACCACACCATTTAACATAATTACCATTATGCGCCTTAACACCACCTCCGGTGGTAGAGAGGAAAAGCAATATGCGAATTATTCGGAAAATGGCCCATAAAGTCAAAGAGCGTATCATTGTATCGCTCGTCACGGTCTTGGTGGCTATGTTGGGTATCACAGACCCTACGGTACAGCAAGCACTGTATACAATTGGACATGCTGTGCTGGCCGTAGTGCTTGACCCCGTGGCACTACTAACGGGTGGTAACCCGTAATGGTCTTTAGTTTGATAGCAAGCCTTGTCGGAGCTAATAAGGCCAAGAAAGAAAACGACCGAGATCGCGCATACAATGCCTTTGAGGCGCGCCGCGCCGACGAACGCACCGAAGGTATGGCGATCCGGGCGGAACGACGCGCGCAGCGACGTATCGATCCAGACATGATGCGTGCCCGCTATGAAAAAGGCGGGTTCAACCCCCTCCTCGCGGTTAGCGGGGGTATGGGGGGTGTGGGCGGTGGAGTGTCCTCCGGCCAAGCCAGCTTCGCCCCCTTTAGTGGAAACGGGGCAGCAATCGGCGGTATGATCGCGCAAGGTATCGCTGGAATCGGCGATACAATTAACGCGTCAAACCAGTTGAGCATGCAAAAGGCTCAACTTGACATGGAAGCCGACCGCCTCAATATGTTAGCGAAGAACCTATCGCTAACCCCGCCTGTGGCGGGAATTTATGGGGGCGTAAGTGGAAACACTGGTCAAAGTCGTCAAATGGTATCTGGTGGCCTGTCTGGTCAGCGGGTTGGTAATGGGCTTTCTCCTAGCGGTGGGAATGGCGCTTCTGGAACCATAGGCACAACGGCGCATGTTGCGCCGGGCAGAGAAGTGGAAAGTCAGCCGTACTCGTCAGGGTCGATGCTGACAGAAATCAGCAACAAATATACAGATATGCTGGGTGGTCCACTGGTAGTGCCGGGATCGGACGGCGAGCCGATGGGAATAGACGAAGTGTTAACGGTGGCCGTAACCGCGCCGTGGCAGCTAGCGTATCGCGCCGGTACAAAAGCGCGAGAAAATATCGATAAATATCGAAGTCGCAAACAGCAAGAGCGTGCGGAGGCTTTCTATAGGCAGCCAGCACCGCTCGGCATACCGAAGATCAGCAAACCAGAACTAAACGTCATGTCTGATCAGCGTTATAAGAATAGCCCGATTTATTGGTTGCACGAAAAGACAAAAAACGTCTGGCCGTTTAGCGCACTCCCCAAATAACGGACGGGCATCCCTGCCCCTCCGGAAAAACCCATGAAAAACATAGCCTTAAGGAAAGGAAACGCTATGAGTCTGTCAAAATATATGAAACCACGCGCTGTGCGCCGTGAGGCCCAGTCATCGGCTGGTCGCTTTCGCGGCGGTAAGCTGACCCCGGTTATGGCGACGCCATACAAGGGCAGCGAAAGTGGTGTCCACTCAGAAGTGGTTCACTTCGAGCTAGACCCAATTCCGGGCCGCTTGTTGACCAGCATTACAGCGGAAGTCGTATCGGTCTTTGTGCCGATTGCGGCATGTCATGCGCTTAAAAACCCCGAGGCCGACCTGCCGGGAAACGCCGAAGTGATCCGGCAAGAACTTCTTAGCGGTAACGCACTGTTCGGCACGGAAACCGAGGGCGAAATCTCAAAGCGTCTCGGTATTATGCCGCGATCGGTGGCTGGAACAAAGGTGGTTAGCGAGTTGGGCCGCTTGGCCCACAACGCCGCAGTGAACCACTTACGCTTGCGGAAGTATGTGAAGGCGGCACAGTTGGACGCCGCCAACACAAGCGTGACCCCTGCCCTCCTTGATCAAACGTCATTGGAGCGCATGAATGGCGTACTCGACCCCGAAGACCGCATTAACGGTGCGGTGAATCTTGAGGGCGAAATTCCAATTCGCGGGATCGGCCATGACGGTGCGGCTGCTTATCTGACACGGGCAGGTGTTCGCGAATACGAAGGCGCGGTCACTGGTGAATACACCGATACCAACGGAACGGTGTTTTATCTCCGCGAAGACCCAGACAATCCGGGGCACCCAAAAATCTTTGGAGAACTCGGCTCGTCAGGCGCTGATATCAAGTTGTCGGACTTCTATACGGCGGAAAAAAGTGATCGCCTCACACGCGAGATGCGTCAGATCGTGGATGATAACCCGGTCCATGGCGAACAAATCGTAGCGCGCTACGCGCATGGCCTGAACGTTGATCTTGGACGGCAACCGATGGTCATTTATGAGCGTCGCGTAAAATTCGGGGAAGACATGGTGCGCGGCATGGACGGTCCAAGTTTGGACGTTACGCAAACCAACTCGGCGGTCTCGGTCCCGTTTACAGTCCCTATTCCGGCAACCGAGTTTGGCGGCATTGTGATTACCTTCGCGGCTGTAAAGCCGGATGAGGTGATTGCATCGCAACCACACCCAATTCTGTCTAAGGAGTGGGTACAGCCAAACTTCGTCAAGGACGAAATGGCCGTAGATCCTGTGCCGGTGCGAGTACGCGAACTGTATGCAGATTGTGATGTTGGGGATGAAGAAACCCGCGTTATGTATCTGGGTAACAATCACCTAGAGCGCATGTACCTGAACTATGGATTCAATCGCCATCTGGATCAAACGACAGTCGAAAACAAGTCTGCTATCTGGCAGCTTGCTATTCCTCTGTCAGTGACCCCTAGCAGCGTTATCTACCCCGAAAGTCTCAGTCACTATCCCTTCGCGGATCAAAACGCGGAGGTGTGTACCTACAACGCTGAGAAAGTCGCTGTGATCAACACACCAACCATCTTCGGGCCAACACCGTTGGAAGAACTCGCCGCCATTGAAGATCAAGACATCTTTGGCGACGACGACGAATAAGCCAACACAAAAACGCATAGCTCTAGATCGGGAGCTATGCACATAACACATAGCAAGGAACACATCATGAAATACGAAGATATGAATAAGCACGTCATTTTCGCTGCGTTGGCAGGAGGTGAAATGACGGTCCACGATGAAGACGGCCAGGTGCTGTACGTCCGGGGACTACCTCCGGGGCGATATGACGCCAAGGACTTCATGAATGACATGCAGCCCGAATGGGAGGTCCAGTTTCTAGGGTCGCTCACAATCATGGAGCGGCGGAAAGGCCGTATGACGGTCGTCATGGCCGAGCCGGGACAAGTGACAACGGGTGCGAATCCAGACTTCACCCCTACTCTTGCCTCGACGATGGAAAAGCGGCTTGAGCTACAAGTCGCCCGACTGGCGAAAAAGAACAAGCGCGATATTGAGCGCAAGTTCGAAAAGCGCATGAAAAAAATGAAGGCCGAAAGCGTTGTTGACGTCGACGACAAGCCCAAGGCTGATGACAAGCCGAAGGCGGACGACAAACCGAAGGCGGACGACAAGCCCAAGGCGGACGACAAGCCTAAGTCGGACGACAAGTCTAAGGCCGCAGAATGAGGGGTCGAAAGACCCCTCCCCTTCACAGACTCAGACAGCAAAGCGCAGAAAGGGAACACAACATGACACCGCAAGAACTACGCCGCCGAGCACTGAACTGCTTATTCCCACGCACGAACATGCAGGTGGAAAAGCGCCAAACCAGCTACACCTATGTTGATGGACCGATGATGTTTCTCGGCCAGCAAATCGTTAAGGTAATGGAAGACAGCGGATATCCCGCGAAAATCTTCCAGTGCTACCGCTCCCCGGCAAGGCAGCAGGAACTGTATGATCAGGGCCGAACAAAGCCGGGAAAGCGCGTCACGAAGGCGAAACCCTTCTCGAGCGCACACCAGTACCTAGAGGCTGTGGATATCATCCACCCTTCAATAGGCTGGCCCAAGCGCGAGGACCCCTACTGGGAAGCTCTGGGGCTGTCTGACGTCAGCACCCGTTGGACAGATTTGAGGATTTGAATAGAGGAGGATTTCTGGTTCATCTTATCGATTAGGAGATCGAGATGACGAAGAAGCCGACTACATCGAAAGACGCCGCCGA